>NZ_JBQFUT010000004.1:0-387281 GCF_056539305.1 Ruegeria sp. BC1 | reverse complement strand
GCTTCGGCTTCGGCTTCGGCTTCGGCTTCGGCTTCGGCTTCGGCTTCGGCTTCGGCTTCGGCTTCGGCTTCGGCTTCGGCTTCGGCTTCGGCTTCGGAAAGGGCCTCTTCTAGCGCATCTTCCGCGTCAAGGGTTGCGTCTTCCGGTGTTGGGCCGGACTCAATCACATCATCCGATTTGGGATCTTCCACCGGCTTTTCATCGGATTTCTTTTTCCCAGCCACCGCAACATTCCCCTTATCGAATCCAATTTCACATGAATAACAGACCAGCCTAAGTTAATCGGTGGCCTCGCCGCCCTCAACCCGCATCGCATGTTTTACAAGCTTTTTCACAGCTTTCCGCATTTTCTTGGGGGTTGGTTCTTTGGCAATTTTCAGCCGCGCATAGTCCAATGAATAAAGGGATTCGGCCGTGGCGTCGCTGATGGCGGCCAGCCACAGGGGCGCAGACCCGGTCCAAATGTCGGCAAAATGTCGCGCCGTGCGCGGCGAAAAAATGGGGGCAATCACCGGCGTTGCACCGCAGGCCGCAGCTATGGCCTGGGATGTCAGCGGTAACAGGCTTTGTTGGTACACCGGCTGCTCACGGACGGTCAGCCCCGACTCGGTCAGGCGGGTGGCGATGTCGCCCCGGCTGTGTTCGCCGCGCAGATGCAGCAAAGGACTGTCGGGCCGATATTGTAACAAATGGGCTACCAACTCTTCCGCAGTTGTGCCGACCATCTGCGCCGCCCACCCCGCCCCAATAGCTGTTTGGGTGGTCGCCGAGCCTACGCAATAGGCGGGCACTTCACGCTCCAGACCCAAGGATACCGCGGCATTCACGGCATTTGCCGACGTAAAAATTAGCCCCTTCATGCCACGCATATCGACCTCGACCCTCAACGATCTGATATCGAGAATCGGAGAATAGATGACCTGGACCCGGGAAATAGTTCGGGCAGGCAGCTGCGCGACAAACCTTTCAGAGGCGGCGCGCGGGCGGGTCATCAACAAATACAACGGTCGGCGCCCCCGGCCTTGGGATTGTTTGCGTCGGCGCAGGGTGATACCCCGCTTGGCAATCAAGATGTAACGGATCGGGCCAATGGTGCAAACACTTACCGTTCTCGGGTTGGAAAGCAGCTGTGACGACACAGCAGCCGCAGTCGTGCGCCAATCTGGTGCCGAGGTGGCCGAGGTGTTGTCCTCGGTGGTGCATGGCCAGACCGAATTGCACAGCGCTTTTGGTGGCGTGGTCCCCGAGATTGCCGCACGGGCGCATGCGGAAAAACTGGATATTTGCGTTGTTCAGGCGCTGGACGCTGCAGGGCTGACTTTGGGTGACATGGATGCCATTGCGGTAACCGCCGGGCCGGGCCTGATCGGTGGTGTGATTTCCGGTGTCATGTGTGCCAAGGGTTTAAGCGCGGCCACCGGCCTGCCGCTGGTTGGAGTGAATCATTTGGCCGGTCACGCCCTGACCCCACGCCTGACCGATGGGATCACCTTTCCTTACCTAATGCTGTTGGTATCGGGCGGACATTGCCAGTACCTGATCGTACACGGGCCAGAACGCTTCACCCGTCTAGGCGGCACCATCGACGACGCACCGGGCGAAGCTTTCGACAAGACCGCCCGTTTGCTGGGTCTGCCGCAACCCGGTGGTCCCTCAGTCGAAACCGAAGCGAGGTCGGGCGATCCCAAGCGATTCCGGTTTCCCCGGCCTCTGCTGGACCGGCCTGGATGTGATCTGTCTTTCTCTGGGCTCAAAACCGCGTTGATGCGGATGCGAGACCAAATCGTTGCCGAAAAAGGCGGCCTGACACGCCAAGACCGCGCTGATCTATGTGCCGGGTTTCAGCAGGCTATCGTAGACACGCTTGCCGAAAAAACCCGCCGCGCGATGGACCTGTATCTGGACGAAAACCCATCCGAGCCGGTGATCGCCGTGGCCGGGGGGGTGGCAGCCAATTCCCCCATTCGAGCTGCGTTAGAGACTGTTTGCGCCGAAAAAGGCGCGCGCTTCACCGCGCCACCCCTTGCTTTGTGCACCGACAATGCGGCGATGATTGCCTATGCCGGGTTAGAGCGGTTTCGCACCGGTGCACGGGATGGACTGGACCTGACGGCCCGGCCGCGCTGGCCATTGGACCAGACCAGCCCCGCCATGTTGGGCGGCGGCAAGAAAGGAGCCAAGGCATGAGCGTTTCCGTACTGGGATCGGGTGCGTTTGGTACGGCGCTGGCAATCTCGCTGGCCGGAAACGGACCGGTCACTTTGTGGGCACGCAACCCCAAGCACGCCCAGATCATGCAGCACCGCCGCGAGAATATTGAACGCCTGCCAAATGTGACCTTGCCGAACAACGTATCGATTACGCCTGACATTCAAGACGCGGTCGCGGCCGATGTTTTGTTACTGGCCGTTCCGATGCAGAAGCTACGCGCGGCACTGACGGAACATGCCGCAGCTTTGGCGGAAAAAACTCTGGTCGCCTGCTGTAAAGGGATCGAACTGACAACAGGGCTTGGTCCTATTTCTGTGATCAGGCAGACAATCCCCGATGCGCACCCTGCCCTTTTGACCGGACCCAGCTTTGCCGATGACATCGCGCGTGGCCTTCCCACGGCCCTGACGCTGGCCTGCGCTGACACCGATCTGAACCACAGCCTGCAGCACCAGCTGACCACCACCAATCTGCGACTTTACCGTACCACCGACGTGGTGGGGGCCGAGCTAGGCGGAGCATTGAAAAACGTCATGGCTATCGGATGCGGGGCCGCCATCGGTGCTGGTCTGGGTGACAGCGCCCGCGCTGCCCTGATGACGCGCGGCTTTGCCGAGATGCAGCGGTTCGCCCTGATGCGCGGAGCACAGTCCGATACTCTGATGGGCTTGTCCGGGCTGGGGGATCTGGTGCTGACCTGTTCGTCCGAACTGTCCAGAAATTACCGTTTTGGCCTGTCTTTGGGTCTAAACCGAGATTTTGACAGCCACACCACCGTCGAAGGCGTCGCCACCGCGCGCGCCATGTCTCAGATCGCCAAGACTGAGGGGCTGGACATGCCTATAAGTGCCACAGTGGCAGACCTGAGCCACGGTACATACAGTGTGACCGAGGCCATTCAAACCCTGCTCAATCGACCCCTCAAGGAGGAATAACATGCTAATCGCCCTCATCGCCAAAGACAAGGATGGCGCCCTGCAAACCCGGCTGGATAACCGCGCTGCCCATCTGACCTATATCGAGGAAACCGGCGTTGTTGCACAGGCCGGACCTTTGCTTGACGGCGATGCGATGATCGGTTCGCTCATTATCCTCGAGGTCGAGGATATGGCCGCCGCGCAAGGCTGGGCCGACAATGACCCCTATGCCAAGGCCGGGCTGTTTCAGTCCGTCGATCTGATAACCTGGAAGAAGGTTATAGGCTGATGGCATATTGGCTGTTCAAATCCGAACCCTCGACCTGGAGCTGGGATCAACAGGTTGCCAAAGGGGATGTAGGCGAAGAATGGGACGGCGTGCGCAACTATCAGGCGCGCAACTTCATGCGCCAAATGGCTATAGGCGATCGTGGATTTTTTTACCACTCGCAAAAGGACAAGGCGATCGTTGGAATCGTCGAGGTTTGCGCCGAAGCCCACCCGGACAGCACCACCGACGATGACCGCTGGGAATGTGTGGATATCACGGCGGTTCGACCCTTCTCCTCGCCGGTCACGCTGGACCAGATCAAGGCCGATGAACGACTGACCGAAATGGTGCTGGTGAAAAACTCGCGCCTGTCGGTTCAGCCGGTCAGCGCCGAGGAATGGGCCGTGATCTGCGCCCTCGGAGGGACCGACGCAGGCTGACACCATCGGCCGGTACAGGCCAAAACCTTCTCAAAGACCCGGAAAAATGTTATTATTTCCGGTCTACGCCGAATTGGGGGCTGATAAGCTGCGGTTTTTCGACAATCGCAAGCCCGGCGGTGTGGGCCAAATACAGTTCGATCTTTTGTGAAAGTTTGAACCCATGTCTGACGCTGAAGACAGCAGTGGGACATTCGAAGACGCCGGTGCTGTACGCGAAACGAAAACCTGGGAAGCCCGTCTGGAAGAGGCGCGGAAACAACGGGCAAGTGCTCTTGCCGAGGCCAATGGGTCTGCGCGAGCAAAATCCGCACCAGAAGGTGCCGAAATCACGGATCTGTTTCCGTCCCAAAAAAAGCGGCCCGAGAGTACGGCCGTGGATCGCCCTCACATACTTACCCAGCCAAAAGAGCCAAAGCGGCAAAAAAGACACCTGCGAGGAGTTGCCATCGTCATGGCAGCCATGTTCTTTGGGGCTTTCCTGCATTGGACCGCAAACAGGATCGAAATCGACTGGCAGGCTATAGCTCAACAGTGGGGCATTGCAGAAAACCCTTCGTCCCAAGCGCCGCCGACGAATGAGGGGCCGACATCCGCTACCGATCCGGTTATTTTGAGCTCTGATCGAACTTCTCAGGAATTTCAGGGCGACGAGAAGGAAGGGGTTCTGTCTTTTGCTTCAGAACCTGGCGTTTCTTCAGAAGTATCAGACTGGAATACCGAAGAGGTTTTGGACGGGGAGCTCCCAAATATGTATGTCAGCTCGCCACTGTCAGAAGGGTCAGGGGACACATCTTTGAATGATGCAGTCCAGACCAAGCCGCTTTCGCAAAACACTGCCCAATCAGAATCGACCGAACAGGCAGCACAGACTTTGCCGGAAGGTCCATTCGATCCTCCGCTATTATATGTTCCCTCAGAGTGGGCAAAGGTTCCGCAGCTCCATTCCGGCACCGCATCACCGGTAAGTTCTCCGGCACCCGAGAACACGTTTGCCAAGATCACTGGCACGCCAGCTCTGTTCACGTCATTCCCCGATGCCTCAGAAATAAACGACCAGGTTTTACAGAATTTGCTGGTTTCAACATCTCCCTCCAATTTCGAAGTCAAGCCGCTGCCAATTTCACCGCGCAATGCGACATTGGATGTTTCGCTGTTTGTGCCGGCCAGGGTTTCGGGGGACGCCAGCGATAAAGCACTGCAGGCGCTTGCGACGGGGCGGGCAAATATTGTTGCGACTGCAAGGGTTCCTTACTCGGTCAGGGAAACTCAGGTTCGTTTTTACCACCCGACTGATGCGGAAATCGCGGAACTTGCCGCCGCTGCACTTGGGGGTGTTTCAAGGGATTTCACAAACTCAAACAGCAAGACCCGGCCTGGTCATGTTGAGGTTTACTTGGCTGGCAGCGGAGGCGGCCAGCAAAGAAACTCAGGCTCAAGACCAAGAAGTTTCGACGAATTCATAGCCCGTCTTCTGGATGAACTCAGACAAAATTAGGGAAGGTTCCGACGGATGCAGAACCTTCCCTACCCCCGCGTGCTCCCTACTCACCACACGCGTATGGAAATCTTTGGCTCTGACCGTCCTAGTCACAGTCTGATACTATGCGAGATCGGGCGGTCCACACAAAGGCCAAGTGCATAAAATTGGATTCACCCGCCAGAGATCTGACGGGTGCTGCAAAAATCAATTACGCTCAGCCGTAGACGGATTCTTTGCCAAAATGCTTGGTCAGCATGTAATAGACCACCGCACGGTACTTGTTGCGCTCGGACATGCCATAAGTTTCCAGCACCTTGTTGATCGCTTCCGTCAACTCCGGCCCATCCGATAGACCCAGCTTTTTGATCAGGAAGTTGTTCTTGACCGTTTCGATCTCACCTTCCTGACTGGCGGCCACAGTGGAGGCATCAGCATCATAGATGGCCGGGCCACAGCCTATGGTGACTTTGGTCAACAGATCCATATCTGCGTCCATTCCGCATTTGGACTTCAGATCTTCTGCATATTTGGCGATCAATTCGTCGCGTTTTCCCATGAAGTAATCTCCTGAAAGGCAGCAAAAGCCGCGATTGGTCACGTCCTGAAACAGGTGCAAGCAGGTTAATCACGAGATTTTCCCCCACAAAGGGAAAAATTTATCACTTTCCCCCTAAACGAAATTACCCTTATCAGCCTGTCCCGATTGGTTTGATTTTTGCTTCTTTTTAATTTAACATTATTGTTAAATATTAAGCAGGAGAATCCCATGCCCGTGACTTTCCCAAATGAAACAGCAGATTACAGAGCAGCCCGAGCAACCCTTCTGGCGGCCGAGGTTGAACTACGCGGAAGAATTGAAGACGTGGCCGCCCTGCGCCGCGCCTTACCAAAAGGTGGCGATATACCTGAGGACTATGTCTTTCACACTCTTTCCAACGAGCCAGCCCCCTTATCATCGATTTTCGGTGCCCGAGACACTTTGGTCATCTACTCATTGATGTATGGGCCAGATGCGACCACGCCCTGCCCGATGTGTTCGGCATTTCTGGATGGGCTGAACGGGCAGATTGCCCATCTCTCACAAAGCGTCTCGATCGCTGTCGTGGCACAAAACACGCCGCAAAAACTCGGTGATCTCAGGACAGCGATGGGCTGGCACAATCTTCCGCTCTATTCCGCCCTTGGTACGACGTATCAACGCGACTACCTGGCCGAAAATGGTGAGGGAAACCAGTTACCGATCCTAAACGTGTTTCACCGTGATGCGCGTGGAATTCATCATTTCTGGGGATCAGAAATGTTTTTCGAGCCCAGCAATTGGCATCCACGTCACGTGGATTCCGCCTGGCCATTGTGGAATATCCTGGACCTCACACCCGAAGGGCGCGGCGATTTCATCCCACCGTTGCGATGACCCCAAAACAAAAAATGGCGGCCCCCAAGGGACCGCCGTTCAATCTTGAGCCGGTATCAGTAGCGATAGTGTTCCGGCTTGTAGGGGCCTTCCGGTTTCACACCGATATAGGCCGCCTGTTCACTGTCCATTTGCGTCAGCTTCACACCAATGCGGTCCAGATGCAGGCGGGCTACTTTTTCATCCAGATGTTTGGGCAGAATGTAAACCTCGTTGTTGTACTGATCGCCTTTGGTGAACAGTTCGATCTGGGCCAGAACCTGGTTGGTGAACGAGGCCGACATAACAAATGAGGGATGCCCGGTGGCATTGCCGAGGTTCAGCAGGCGACCTTCAGACAGGAGGATGATGCGGTTGCCCGAGGGCATCTCGATCATATCCACCTGTTCCTTGATGTTGGTCCACTTGTGGTTCTTCAGGCTTGCGACCTGAATTTCGTTGTCGAAGTGACCAATGTTGCCGACGATGGCCATATCCTTCATCTCGCGCATATGCTCGATGCGGATCACGTCCTTGTTGCCGGTGGTGGTGATGAAGATATCGGCGCGGGCAACTTCGTCTTCCAGCAGGGTGACTTCGAACCCGTCCATAGCCGCCTGCAGGGCGCAAATTGGGTCGACCTCGGTGACTTTCACACGGGCACCCGCGCCACGCAGCGAGGCGGCGGAACCTTTGCCTACATCGCCATAGCCGCAAACGACGGCAACCTTACCGGCCATCATGGTGTCGGTGGCGCGGCGGATACCGTCAACCAGCGATTCCTTGCAGCCATACTTGTTGTCAAATTTCGACTTGGTGACCGAGTCGTTTACGTTGATTGCCGGGAACGGCAGGTGTCCGTCCTTCACCAACTGATACAGGCGGTTCACACCTGTGGTGGTTTCCTCGGACACACCCTGGATCTGGTCACGCATTTTGGTGAACCAACCGGGGCTTGCAGCCATACGCTTGGCGATCTGCTTTTTGATCACCTCTTCCTCTTCGGAAGACGGCACGGGGATGATGTCCTCACCGGCTTCGGCACGAGCCCCCAACAGGATGTACAGCGTCGCGTCGCCGCCATCGTCCAGGATCATGTTGGGGCCGTCTTCGAACAGGAAGGATTTGTCCAGATAGTCCCAATGCTCTTCCAGTGTCTGGCCTTTGATGGCGAACACCGGAATGCCGGCTTCGGCGATGGCAGCCGCCGCATGGTCCTGGGTCGAAAAGATGTTGCACGATGCCCAGCGCACATCCGCGCCCAGTGCCACCAGCGTTTCAATCAGAACGGCAGTCTGGATGGTCATATGCAGCGAGCCGACAATACGCGCGCCTTTCAGTGGCTTTGCTTCGCCGTATTCCGCACGCAGGGCCATCAGGCCCGGCATCTCGGTTTCGGCGATATCCAGTTCCTTGCGGCCAAACCCGGCCAGCGAAATGTCTTTGACGATATAGTCCCCGGCCATCAGGTGCTCCATTCCGGTAAATCACAGTCTGGCCTGCCCGTAGCACTCCTAAGGGCAGGTGGCAACGCGGATAGCCGGAAACGGGGTGTTCCACCGCTAAAATCAGCTGGGTTGACCCTTCAGTTTAATCTTTGGGATCGCTTCAAAAAAATCTGTGCCAACGGCGACAATACAACTAATGCCATTCGCGCGGGTCACCAGAACCGTGTAGCTTCCGGTTTCCTTCGAGGTCCACACCTCCATAACTGCTTGCGCGCCGCGGGTTTTCTGCAAACCGCCAAAGGTCAGCTCTTCCGAATAGCTGTCCTGCAGCTTGGCGATGACGTGATCGCGCTGCGCACAAGTGCTGGCAAGGGCGGGCGGTGCGGTGGCGGCCATTCCGAATGTCATGGCAATTGCAAAGAGACGTTTGAACATAGCATGCTCCTTTCGATACGTGTTTCGGTTCGAGAGGGGCACACTGGGAGGAGTATGCACCCCCCTCAGTCCATTATGTCGGGATCGAAACGTGCCGGTTCAAAGCACGAATGCTCAAGAAATTGTTGGCAGCAAGTGATCCAGACAGGTACATCATAGCATAAAAATGCGGCTTAATCGCGGCCCATTGGATGAGGCATGGTATAATGGCAACACAACCCAGGGCATGGCAGCGGATGTTATCGGGTCGCAGGCTGGACCTGCTGGACCCGACCCCAGTGGATATTGAGATCGAGGATATCGCCCACGGACTGGCCTTTGTGGCGCGCTGGAACGGGCAAACGGACGGTGATTTCGCCTATTCCGTGGCCGAGCACTCCCTACTGGTCGAAGAGCTTTTCGGCCGGATTGCCCCCAAAGCCCCGGCAAAATGGAGGCTCGCGGCTTTGTTACATGACGCGCCAGAATATGTGATCGGAGATATGATCTCGCCGGTCAAATCCGCCGTTGGCCCTGATTACGGCGCGCTGGATGACAGGCTGGCGGCGGCGATCCACATCCGGTTCGGATTGCCTGCCGAGGTGCCGAAAACGGTGAAACGGCAGATCAAAAAGGCCGACAAAATCAGCGCCTGGATGGAGGCCACCCAGATTGCCGGGTTTTCCGAGGCGGAGGCGTCCAAGTTCTTTGGTCGGCCAGATAAGGCTGTGATGGAGGGGCTGACGATCACGTTGCGCCCGCCGGTCGAGGTGCGGGAGGCTTATATGGCACGACACGGGCAATTATTGACAATATTATAATTTTTCATGTTGCGACAACGTCTGGTTCCGCAGAATTTCGAACTTGTATCTAACGAGGGTAAAATTAAAACTTAACAGAAATCGGGAAATCGCCATAAGCTGGCGTTTTCTGAAGTTGCAGGGGAAAACACGCCCACGTCGTAAGCCGGCCTTTCAGCATTTCGCAGCAATTTTGAGCAATAATTCTCTGCTAGACTTGCTGCAAAATCTCTGTCTTTAACCGTTAGATCGATGTTCCCATGCCCCGTAACGACAATCTCTGAAACGAGGTGGTCGTCTATTACGACATGTGGAGCGTTTTCGATGACAGTTCTGTCATCAGTGGTTAGTCATCCAATAGCAATAGAATGATTTGAGAAGCTCAAATCATATTGCTCATCTTCGATTTCCACTTGAGTTGATCTATCAATCCTAGGTCCTGAAAACCTGTTCATGTTTGACGGTGTGCAGGCCGCGAGCACACAGGTGCACGCTATGATACGAACAACAACCCAGATAAAGCCAGGTTTTGACGTCACCGTGGACTGCGCTTCGCCAATATCCGCTGCAACGTCCGGCGGTGCATGTTCAGGCGGCGGGCGGTCTCAGAGACGTTCCGGTCACACAGCTCATAGACCCGCTGGATATGCTCCCAACGGACACGGTCCGCGCTCATGGGGTTTTCCGGTGGCGGGGGCAGTTCGTCGCCCTTGGCCAGCAGCGCGTTGGTGATGTCGGTGGCGTCGGCGGGTTTTGACAGATAGTCGGTTGCGCCGATCTTGACGGCGGCTACGGCGGTGGCAATCGCGCCATATCCGGTCAGAACCACAACCCGGCTGTCAGGGCGCTTTTCACGTAGCACTTCGACCACATCCAACCCGTTGCCGTCCTCAAGCCGTAAATCGACAACGGCATAAGCGGGCGGACGGGCGGTAGAGATGGCGCGGCCTGCGGCGACGGAGCCTGCGGTTTCAACCTCGAACCCGCGTTTTTCCATGGCCTTAGCCAGACGTCTCAGAAACGGCTCGTCATCATCCACCAGAAGTAGGGATTTATCGGGGCCGATATCGAGGTCAGAGCTGTCCGCCATATTCTGTTCTTTCCGCTATTTCACGCCTTTGGCTTAAACATGAGTAATAGCAGCGCCATTCCAAAGGTCAAACGCATCAGAGCTTGTCCAGAAAGCACCCAACCTTGTCAGCCATTTGCTCAGCCGTGTCGTCGCGGTTGAAAAACTCAAGGAAACCGTCCTCGGGTGTCATCAGATAGGTAAAGGTGGAATGATCGACCAGATAATACTCGTCGCTTTGATCATGGGCCTTGTAATAGGTCTTGTAGGCCTGACTGGCAGCCTTGACCTGTTCGGGCGTTCCGGTCAGCGCGATGGTCTTGCCACCCAGGTTGAAGGCATAGTCACCCACCACTTCGGGCTTATCGCGTTGTGGGTCGATCGAGATGAACAGAGGCGTCACAGACTGGCCGCGCTCGGCCAGGATATCCACAGCCTCGGCATTGCGGGACATGTCGAAGGGGCAGACATCAGGGCAGAAAGTATAGCCGAAATACACGAGCGTCGGCTCGGTAATCACGTCCGCGTCTGTGACCGTTTCACCTTTGCCGTTGATCAACTCAAACGGCCCGCCGATGGCCGCGGCGCCCCCTGCAATCTGGCTGGACCGGCACTGCGCGAACTTGTCGCCTGACCCGGCCCCGCGCGTCAGCAGCCACATGGCCCCAAGGCCGACGGCCAGAACAACGGTTGCAAGGATGGCGTAAAGGCGGATCATGACACTTGTCCTGATATGAGAGGGCTTGTTGATCGTTTCGGCCGGGACACCTATCAAGTTGATCAGCCGATGCAACAGGACATAATAGACCGATGGCGAATTCCAACATCACATTCTGGCGGGGACAGGAACGCAGCAGCTGGATTCGGCTGCGCACGCTGATCCTGTTGCGCTGGGTGGCCATCATTGGCCAGTTCACAGCGATCACCGTCGCGCAGCAGTACTATCACGTTCAGCTGGAACTGGCGCTGTGTTATCTGGCCATCGGCGTGTCGGTTATGGGCAACATGACCGCCATTCTACTGTTCCCACAGAACAAGCGGCTGACCGAGTTCGAAAACTTCCTGATGGTTCTCTTCGATCTGTTGCAGCTGTCTATCCTGCTATACCTGACCGGCGGCCTGAACAACCCGTTCGCGTTGCTGCTGCTGGGACCGGTAACAATCTCGGCCAATGTCATGAGCACGCGCTCGACCCTGATTGTAGGGGGTGTTGCAATTGTACTGGCGACCTTGCTGGCGGAATTTCATCTGCCATTGCGCACCGATGCGAATGTGGTGCTTCAGATCCCCGATATCCTGCTGTTCGGAAACTGGGCGGCAGTTGTGATTGCCATCGTCTTTATCGGGGCCTATTCCCACCGCGTCAGCTCCGAGGTGCAGTCCATGTCCGAAGCGCTTGCCGCCACCCACATGGCTTTGGCGCGAGAACAGAAACTGACCGATCTGGGTGGCGTCGTTGCCGCAGCCGCACATGAGCTGGGCACACCTTTGGCTACAATCAAGCTGACAAGTTCCGAGTTGATCGAAGAGCTGGACGACCGCCCCGACCTGAAAGACGACGCAGCCCTGATCCGTGAACAGGCCAACCGCTGCCGAGACATCCTGCGGGATATGGGCCGCGCTGGCAAAGATGACCTGCATTTGCGGCAGGCGCCCTTGTCCACGGTCATTCACGAGGCAGCCGAACCGCATATCAACCGGGGCAAGTTCGTACATTTTCTGGAAGGCCCGGCCGAGGACGGTGATGTCCAGCAGCCCTCGATCCTGCGCAAGCCCGAGATCATTCACGGGCTGCGCAACCTGATCCAGAATGCGGTGGATTTCGCCCGCGCCAATGTCTGGGTCGAGGCCGAATGGACCACCGATCAAATCACCATCAACATAATGGATGACGGGCACGGTTATCCCGCGCAGATGATAGGCCGGATCGGAGACCCTTTCATGCGTCGCCGCCGGGCGGAAACCGACAAACGTGCCCGCCCGGAATACGAAGGGATGGGTTTGGGTCTTTTCATTGCCAAAACACTTCTGGAACGCAGCGGTGCGGCGCTGAATTTCGCAAATGGCTCGGACCCCTATCAAAACCTGTCCAATAATCCTGAACGCAGGGGTGCTATCGTCCGGGTTTCTTGGCCGCGCAATCTGGTGGACGCACAAACAGGAGATACCCCTGTCCCCTCTGGTGCCAACCAACACATTCAGGTCTGAGTTAAGACCCCGTTAACCAATTGATCGCATAGTCCCTCTTCGTGATGTCAGTTCCGAGGAGAGCATGGTCGATTGGATCATACTAGCTGGTATCAGCCTGGTGTCCGCCAGTCTGGCGGTGCAGTGGTTGTTGCCGCGCCACAGGCAACGGGGCGACAATTTCGGCTTGTCATCACCCGCATCGCTGTATGATGCGGTGTTTCTGTTCGATGACAACCGCCTGATCAGCCATTCCGACATCGCGCTGGACGGGTTCGAAGCGGTTCGGGACTGGCAGGACCTGCGCCGATTGCTGCAGCGGGATTTCCCGACATTCCCGGAAACGCCAGACCGGATCCGACACGAAGGGACTCTGGTCATACCTGCCATAGACTGCACCGTCGAACGCGATGTTCTGTGCGAGTGGATAGACGGCATCGTTCGCGTACAGTTGCGTGATAGTACCGAGCGCCCAACTCCGGCCCTCCGCGACTCGCATGACCCCATCCGCTTGGCGATGGAGCAGGCCCCCTACCCGGTGTGGCTGCTGGATCACCAAAGCAACGTTCGATGGTGCAATGCTGCGTACGTATCGCTGGTGCGTAAGGTCCGGGGTCAGGACACAGACCTGACTGCGCCGCTGTTTCCCGGTGCCGACGGGGATGCAAGGCTGGGCGCAAAAACCCGCATTTCGATCTCGTCCGAGGGCAGCGACAGTAAGCTCTGGTTCGATTTGACCATGGTGGCCCATCCCGAGGGGCACCTGAGTTATGCCGTCGACATAAATGCCATTGTGGCGGCGGAAACCGCCCAGCGCAAATTCGTCCAGACCATGACAAAAACCTTCGCGCAATTGTCCATCGGACTGGCCATTTTCGACCGCAACAGGCAATTGGCGCTGTTCAACCCTGCCCTGATCGACCTGACCTCCTTGCCCCCGGATTTCCTCAGCTGCCGCCCTGGAATGTCCAGTTTTTTTGATCGGTTGCGGGATCAGCACATGATGCCGGAACCCAAGAATTACCGCAGCTGGCGCAGTCAGATGAATGACTTGCTGGAGGCCGCTGAAGACGGAAATTATCAGGAGACATGGTCATTGCCCTCGGGATCGGTCTATTCGGTCAGCGGACGCCCCCACCCCGATGGTGCCGTCGCTTTTCTGTTCGAGGATATCACCGCCGAAATAACGCTGACCCGGCGGTTTCGGTCAGAGATGGACCTGATGCAGTCCGTCCTGGACAAGCTAGCCGATGCCGTCGCCGTGTTTGGTGATGATGGAACGCTGGCCTTCACCAACCTCGCCTATCAGAGACTTTGGGGCGATTCCGGTGAGGCCGGGTTTGAACCGGATTCCGTGCTGGATGTGACACGCGCATGGCAGGAACATTGCGCTGCCACGCCGATCCTGGGTGAAATTCGCGACTTTGTGGCAATGCGGGACAATCGCGCAGAATGGTCAAGCAGTCTTCGGTTGCGAAACGGCACCAACCTGAATTGCATTGTCAGCCCGATGCAAAATGGCGCAACGATTATTCGTTTCGCCACCGACGAACACGAGGTTGCGCCGCAGCCGATCCGCCAAATCAGCGCCTGAACCGGGTTGCAGCCGACCGGGCGTGGGGTCATTGTGGCGCCATGACGGAGCACTCTCTTTCCTACACACTGAATTCACCCGAAGAAACGGCCGAATTGGCCGCTCGGATCGGCGCGCAACTGCGGCCGGGCGACATTGTGCTGCTTGAGGGTGAGATCGGCAGCGGCAAGACCCATTTCGCGCGCAGCCTGATCCAGTCGTTGATGGGCATCCCCGAGGATGTTCCCTCGCCCACATTTACATTGGTACAGGCCTATGAAACTCAGGCCGGCGAGATATGGCATTGCGATCTGTACCGGTTGAGCGCTGTGGAAGAGATCGAGGAACTGGGCCTGACCGAAGCTTTCGAATCGGCCATCTGCCTGATTGAATGGCCGGAAAAACTGGGCCCTCTGATACCCGTTGCGGCGCTGAAAATGCACTTAACAACAGACCCTAATACTGAGGATACGCGTTTTTTGAACCTGACGTGGTCCGATCCGAAATGGCCCCAGAAACTGGAGATTTCCACATGACAAACCGGGCAGTGCTGGCCGAGGCGCTGATCGCACAAACGCCCTGGGCCAACGCCACACGCGCGCCCTTGGCCGGGGATGCCTCTAACCGCCGGTACGAGCGATTGACCGACCCTGAGACCGGTCGCACGGCAGTGCTGATGGATTCCCCGCCGGGCCAGGCCGAACCGGTAGAGGATTTCGTGCGCATGGCCATGTATCTACGGAAAATCGGCCTCAGCGCACCTGAGATTTACGCAGAAGATACCCAATACGGTTTTCTGCTGTTGGAAGATCTGGGGGATGACCTTTTCGCCCGTGTCCTCACGCATAACCCCAAGATGGAACGGGAACTCTACGAGGCCGCGACCGATGTGCTGATCGAGCTGTACCAAGCACCCACTCTATCCCTGCCATCCTATGATCCGGCTTTGATGACCGAACTGGCCGCGCTGTCATTCACCCAATACGCGCAAGCGGTTCTTGGCCAGCATGACGCGGATGCGCGTTCCCGGTTCGAACACCGGTTTTCGGACATTGTGCATTCCGAGACCTCGGGCAAAAAAGTCGTCGTTCAGCGCGACTACCACGCCGAAAACCTGATCTGGATGCCCGGTCGTGACGGGATAAAACGCGTTGGTCTGTTGGATTTTCAGACCGCGATGCTGGGGCATCCAGCCTATGATCTGGTCTCTTTGCTACAAGATGTTCGCCGAGATGTGGCGCCTGGCACCGAGATGCGGATGGTGAACCGATATATTACTGCAACCGGCGTGAACGATCATGACTTCCGTACCGCATACGCCGTATTGGGGGCGCAACGAAACCTGCGCATTCTGGGTGTGTTTGCCCGTTTAGCGACCGAGCGCGGCAAACCCCAGTACATTGATTTGATCCCGTCCACCTGGGCGCATCTGATGCGCGACCTCGATCACCCTGCCCTTGTCACCGTCGCGGACCTACTGCGCCAAGCTCTGCCCGCACCGACCCCTGAAAATCTGGACAGGCTCAGACAGAGATGACCCATGATCCCGAAGCTGTGATGCTGTTCGCCGCTGGGTTTGGCACCCGTATGGGCCAGATGACCAAAGATCGTCCCAAACCGCTGATCGAGGTTGCCGGACGCCCCTTGATCGACCACGCGCTGGGTTTGGTGGACGATTTGCACCCGGATCGTGTGGTGGCGAACCTGCACTATCTGCCTGACCAGCTAGAGGCCCATCTGGCCCCCAAAGGGGTTCTGTTATCCCTTGAAACGCCCGAGATTCTGGAAACAGGGGGCGGGTTGCGCGCGGCCCTGCCGCTGCTGGGGCCGAACCCGGTTTTTACATTGAACACGGATGCGATCTGGTCTGGACCGAACCCTCTGACCCTGTTGCGCGATGCCTGGGATCCCGACAGGATGGATGCGCTGCTAATGTGCATTCCAACCGGTCAAACACTCGGCCATGCCGGTCCTGGCGATTTCACGGTGGATGACGACGGGCGAATTACCCGCGGACCCGGTTTGGTCTACGGCGGTGCGCAAATCATGAAGACCAAAGGGTTGATGTCCATTTCCGAGCGGGCATTCTCGCTGAACCTGCTGTGGGACCAGATGCATGAACGGGGACGCCTGTTCGCAACCATTTACCCGGGCCGTTGGTGTGACGTTGGTCGCCCCGAAGGGATCGCGCTGGCCGAAGGGTTGATCGCTGATGTTTGAACCCTCTGCTACACCTCGGGTATTCGCCGTACCGCCCGGCGTGGATTTTCCCAAAGCGCTGGTAGATGGGTTGCAGCAACGCAGCGCCGATCACCCGCCCGAGGCATTGGCCCGAGTTCAGCTGGTCGTGAACACCCGCCGCATGGCCCGCAGGGTCCGCGAGCTGTTCGATCAGGGTCCGGCCAGCCTGCTGCCACGCCTGTCACTGGTGACCGATCTGGGCGAAAGTGTCGATCTGGCTCAGATCCCGCCCGCCATTCCGCCGCTGCGGCGCAGGTTGGAACTGACACAACTGATCGCCAAACTTCTGGAACAACAGCCAGATTTGGCCGCGCGATCTTCGCTTTTCGACCTGTCCGACAGTTTGGCCGCGCTGATTGATGAGATGCAGGGTGAAAACGTTTCACCCGATGCTATCCGGCAGTTGGATGTCAGCGACATGTCCGGCCATTGGGCGCGGGCGCAGGCGTTCATTGGAATTGCCGACCACTTTATCGACTCGGGCCCAGATGCACTGGACGCGCAGGCCCGACAGCGGCGTGTGATCGAGAACCTGATCGATCGCTGGCAGGTCGCGCCCCCGCCGCACCCGGTGATCCTGGCCGGGTCCACTGGATCACGCGGAACAACCCTTATGCTGATGGAGGCCGTCGCCCGCCTGCCACAAGGGGCATTGATCCTGCCCGGCTATGATTTTGATCAGCCAGATCATGTCTGGCGCGAACTTAATGAGGCACTGACCTCTGAAGATCATCCGCAATACCGCTTTCGCAAGCTGATGACCCGGCTTGAGATGCAGCCCCGGCAGATCGCGCAATGGATTGATGACCCCGCTCCATCTCCATCCCGTAACAAGCTGATTTCACTGGCGTTACGCCCAGCACCGATCACCGACGCGTGGATGTCTGAAGGTCCGCATCTCAGCGATCTGGACGGTGCCACCAAGGACCTGACGCTGGTCGAAGCGCAATCGCCCCGGGCCGAAGCGTTAGCCATCGCTCTGCGCCTGCGGCAAGCGGCTGAAACCGGCCAGACCGCCGCCCTGATCACGCCGGATCGCATGCTGACCCGTCAAGTCAGCGCCGCGCTGGATCGGTGGAACATCCTGCCCGATGACAGCGCTGGACTGCCGTTGCAATTGTCGCCTCCGGGTCGTTTCCTGCGCCATGTAGCGGGTCTGTTTGCCCGGCGGCTGGACAGCGAGGCACTGCTGACCCTGCTGAAACATCCCTTGTGCCACGATGGCATCGACCGGGGCTCGCATCTGCTACATACCCGCGATCTGGAACTGGATCTGCGGCGTCATGGCCCACCGTTCCCGGACAGTGTCAGCCTGACCGCGTTTGCCATACGAAAGGAAATGCCTGACGGGTGGGTGCGCTGGCTGTCTGCACATTTCTGTGACCAACAGGTGACGGGTGAACTGGCCTTGTCCGACTGGGTGAACCGGTTGCGTTTGCTGGCCGAAGCAATTTCCGCCGGCGGCGATGGCGAAACTGGAACCCTTTGGGATAAGAACGCCGGTCAAAAAGCGTTGAAGGTCCTGACAACTCTTGAAACAGAGGCTCAGCATGGCGGCCCGATGACCGCCCATGATTTTGCCGATCTTCTGGGTGCGCTTCTGGCGGGTGAAGAGGTTCGCGACCGTGACGCGCCACACCCGCACATCATGATCTGGGGTACGCTCGAGGCGCGTGTTCAGGGGGCCGACCTGCTGATTCTGGGTGACCTGAACGAAGGTAGCTGGCCCGGGGCCGCAGCCCCAGACCCCTGGTTGAACCGCCAGATGCGCGACAAGGCCGGATTGTTGCTGCCAGAACGCCGGATTGGCCTGTCCGCCCACGATTTCCAGCAGGCTGTCGGTGCGCCTGAGGTTTGGCTGACCCGCGCAACCCGGTCCGATGACGCCGAAACCGTGCCGTCACGCTGGCTGAACCGGATGACCAACCTGTTGCAGGGCTTGCCGGGGCAGGGTGGTCCCGAGGCCCTGTCGGCCATGCGCGCCCGTGGTCGGCAATGGCTGAACTGGTCGGAACAGCTTGAGGTCGCGCCGCAGATTGCGCCAGCGCCGCGCCCGTCGCCACGCCCCCCGGTCGCCGCCCGCCCGCGCCGTCTGAGCGTGACCGAAATCAAACGCCTGATCCGCGATCCGTATGCGGTCTACGCCAAGCACGTGCTGAAGCTGCGGCCTCTGGACCCGCTGGTACAGGCCCCCGACGCGCTGCTGCGCGGCATCGTCATCCACGAAATTCTGGAACATTTCGTCAAGGACAGCGTGTTGGACAGCGCCTTGCTGACCCGAGAGAATTTCCTGAAACGGGCTGAAACCCTGCTAGATCAACATGTCGCGTGGCCCACCGCCCGCAAATTGTGGCTGGCGCGGCTGGAACGCATCGCTGATGATTTCCTGAGCGCCGAAACCGCCCGCCGCGGGGATGGCGGACCAGTTGCCTTTGAAGCGGCGATGAAACTGGTACTGTCGCCGCTGGATTTCACAATTGCAGGCCGCGCCGACCGGATCGATCACAACAGCCTCGGGGCGCTGCGGATTGTGGACTACAAAACCGGCACGCCGCCGACGGAAAGCCAGCAATCCAAGTTTGACAAGCAGCTGCTGATCGAGGCTGCAATGGCCGAGCAAGGCGCAATTGAAGGCATCGACCCGAACCCCGTGGCCGAGGCTGTGTTTATCGGTATGGGCGGCACCTACAAAGAAGTTGCGGCTCCCTTGGACAAAGAGCCACCAGACAAGGTACTGGCAGAGTTGAAAGAGCTTATTTCTGCTTATTTAGAGCCTGATCAAGGCTTCACGTCGCGCCGTATGCTGCACAAGGACACCGACATTGGCGACTATGACCATCTGGCCCGCTTTGGTGAATGGGACCGGACCGATGAAACAACGCCCGAGAACCTGACATGAACGCGCGCAACGATGCCACCGAGCGGCAAGTGCAGGCAGCGCGGCCCGATGCCTCGACCTGGCTGGCGGCCAATGCGGGTTCAGGGAAAACGCGGGTACTGACTGACCGGGTGGCACGTCTGTTGCTGGGCGGCGTGCAGCCTCAGCATATTCTCTGCCTGACCTATACCAAAGCGGCCGCCAACGAGATGCAGAACCGTCTGTTCAAGCGGTTGGGTGAATGGGCGATGTTGAGCGATGCGCCCTTGCTGGCGCAACTGACCGATCTGGGCGTGCAGGGAGCAATCAACCCAGACCGGTTGGCGCAGGCACGGACGTTGTTTGCTCGTGCCATTGAAACGCCCGGCGGCCTGAAGATTCAGACGATCCATTCCTTCTGCGCCTCGCTGCTGCGGCGTTTTCCGCTGGAGGCCGGGGTCAGCCCGCAGTTTTCCGAGATGGAAGACCGTGCCGCAGCCTTGCTGCGCGAGGAGATTGTCGAGGATTTCGCCGAAGGCCCGCAGGCCGCTCTGATCGAAGATGTCGCCCGGTTTGTCACCGACACCGGGTTCGACAATCTGACGGCGGCCATCACTCACAAACGGAACTTGTTTGCCCAACCCGCGGGCTGGCCTGAACTTTTGCAGCGGTTTGACCTGCCTGAAGGGTTTGACGAAGACACCTTGCTGGGTCGCGTGTTTCTGGGGGGTGAGGTTGATCTGATCCAATCGATCTTGCCCGCACTCACCGAAAGTGGGGGCAATAACGCCAAGGCGGCCCAGAAACTCAGTACCTTCACCGAAGCGAGACTCAGCAGCTTACCCGCGCTGGAAGGCGTGTTTCTGACCGGAAAATCCGCCAAAGAGCCCTTTACCGCCAAGATCAACAGCTTTCCCACCAAAGCCCTGCGTGAGGGAGCATTGGCCGGTCAAATGCCGCACCTGGAATCGTTCATGTTGCGAGTCGAGGCGGCGCGGGAACAGCGCCTTGCGCTGATTGCCGCGCGCAAGACCCATGTCCTGCATCGGTTTGCCTCAGCATTCCTGCCGGAATACGAGCGGCGCAAACAACAGCGCGGCTGGCTGGATTTCGACGATCTGATCCTGCGCGCCCGGCAGGTGCTGAATGATCCGGCAGTGGCGGAATGGGTGCTGTACCGGCTGGACGGTGGCATCGACCACATTCTGGTCGATGAGGCACAGGACACCAGTCCGGATCAATGGGACGTGATTGAAAAGCTGGCACAGGAATTCACCAGTGGGGAAGGGGCCCGTTCCGGTGTAGATCGCACGATCTTCGTGGTCGGCGACAAGAAACAGTCGATCTATTCCTTTCAGGGCGCCGACCCGCAAGCCTTTGACCGGATGCAGCAGGAATTTGGGCGTCGGTTGGCAGAATCAGGCTCTAAACTGTGGGATTCGACGCTGGAATATTCCTTTCGGTCGTCCAGCGCGATCCTGTCTTTGGTCGATATCCTGTTCGAAAACCGTGCCGAGGCTGGGTTTCACAAGGAAAGCCAGCACCGCGCTTTCAAGGCCGAGCTACCGGGTCGGGTCGATCTGTGGCCTGTGGTCGAAAAAGTCGATCAGGACGAGGATGGCGACTGGACCGACCCGGTGGATCGCCCCGGCGCACGGCATCACACCGTCATTCTGGCCGAGCAGGTGGCCCACTCGATCAAGACCATGATCGACACTGGCGAAACCATCCCCGAGGATGGCGAAACCCCGGGAACCCTCGTGCGGCGCAAGGTTCAGCCGGGGGACTTCCTGATCCTGGTCCAGCGCCGCTCGGACCTGTTTGCCGAGATCATTCGGGCCTGTAAAGCGCTGCGCCTGCCCATCGCCGGGGCCGACCGACTGAAAGTGGGGGCGGAACTGGCGGTGAAAGACCTCGCCGCGCTGCTCAGCTTTCTGGCCACGCCCGAGGACAGCCTTTCCTTGGCCACCGTTCTGAAATCACCTCTGTTCGGCTGGAGCGAGCAACAACTGTTTGATCTGGCGCATCGACGACAGGAACAATTTCTTTGGGCCGCACTGCGCCAACGTGCCGAGGAATTCCCGGATACGATGGAAATCCTCACCGATCTGCGTGGCCAGATCGACTTTTTGCGCCCCTATGACCTGATCGAGCGTATCCTGACGCGCCATGACGGGCGGCGCAAGTTGCTGGGCCGTCTGGGGGCCGAGGCCGAGGACGGCATCAATGCGCTGTTGTCGCAAGCGCTGGCCTATGAGCGCACGGATATTCCCAGCCTGACCGGATTTCTGGTCTGGATGCAGACCGACGATCTTGAGATTAAACGGCAGATGAGCGGTGTCGGCAACATGATCCGGGTAATGACGGTTCATGGCTCAAAGGGGCTCGAGGCGCCAATCGTCATCTTGCCGGATACCGGAAAACGGCAGGCTCCACGCGATGCCGAGATTATGGTGGGCGAGGGGACACCGCTGTGGAAAGTGCCTGCGGACGGGTCTCCTGCCTTGATAGCACAGGCGCGTGCCGACGCACGGACGCGGGAAGAGAATGAACGACTTCGACTGTTATATGTGGCTCTAACACGGGCAGAAAAGTGGTTGATCGTGGGTGCGGCAGGGGATGTCGGAAAGGAAGGCACCAGTTGGTATCAGATGGTTCAGGCAGCGATGGCCCGGGCTGGGGCCACGCAATTGCCCGGTAGCGAAACCCTGCGTCTGGCGCATGGAAACTGGGACGCGCCCCCGCTGGTCGAGCAGGCTGAAACCGTAACGCCGACGGCAGAGCTGCACGATCGGTTTCTGTCGCCGGTGGCTGCGCCCGAACCAGAACCGGAAACGCTCAGCCCGTCAGACCTGGGTGGGGCCAAGGCATTGCCTGGCGACACCGGTCAGGATGAAGAAACAGCAAAGCTGCGCGGCACACGCCTGCATCTGTTATTGGAGCATCTGCCATCCGTCGAACCGGATGAATGGCCTTTGGTATGCGCAAGGCTTTTACCCGATATGCAACAACCTGATCGTCAGGACCTGTTGAACGAAGCGCAGCACGTTCTGACCGCCGAACATCTGCAGCCGGTCTTCGCGGGCGATGCCATGGCCGAAGTTTCCGTAACAGCTGATCTGAATGGGCAGCGCATGCACGGAGTGATCGACCGTCTGATCGTTTCCGATACAGAGGTCCAAGCGGTTGATTTCAAATCAAATACCACGGTTCCGGACAACCCGGCAGACTGCCCTGAAGGCCTATTGCGGCAGATGGGGGCGTATGCGCGGGCACTGGCTCAGATCTATCCGGGTCGCAAGATCCGCACGGCAATCCTGTGGACCCGGACCGCCGATCTGATGTGGCTGCCACACGATCTTGTGACGGATGCGTTGACCCGCACCCAGATATCTTGACCTTGGGGTGTCCCGACCCTACGTTCTGTTCCCGAGTTTACCCCATTCAGGAGACAGAATATGTCGACCGTAGCCGTAACCGACGACACCTTTGACGCCGAAGTCAAGAATTCCGACATCCCCGTGGTTGTCGATTTCTGGGCTGAATGGTGTGGCCCGTGTAAACAGATCGGCCCCGCTCTGGAAGAGCTGGCCGCAGAATACGGTGACAAGATCAAAATCGCCAAAGTTGACGTAGACAGCAACCCGAACTCCGCCGCAGCCATGGGCGTGCGCGGTATTCCGGCGTTGTTCATCTTCAAGGACGGTCAGGTTGTGTCGAATCGCGCAGGTGCCGCACCAAAAGCGGCACTGCAAAGCTGGATCGACGAATCCATCTGATCCAACTGTTTTTGCAAGAACGGGCATCGCCAGGCGGTGCCCGTTTTTCTTTACCTATTCGTTGGCCGGCGCACCGATCCATTCCGCGGGCAGATCGATCACCGGTCCGTTTGGCCGATGACGGCGATCCAGAGGGTGCGGGAAACCCGTGGCGGGAATCATCGTCTTTACTCGGTCCCGCCGCACAAACGTAGCCTCGATCACACGCGGAAAGGTTTCGCCTTCCACCTCCACCGTGCCGGATGCGTTGTTTGGGTGGATATGGGTACAGACGAACCCGTCTTTCAGCGCGGACAGAGCTGGAAAGGCCCGCTTGAACGACATCGGCTTGATCAGAATCGACGGAATGCGGTGCAGCTCCAGAACGATGATGCGAAAGCGGTTCAGATACGCGGTCGGCAGGGTCGACAAGACGTTATACTCAGCCCCTTCGATATCCATTTGCAGCAACAGATCGCCGTCAGCAGGTGCATACCGATCCATCCAGTCCTTGAGGGAAATGACATCCGCACCCGTTTTCGCGGCCAGATGTTTCTTGATGAAAACCGAGTTTGGAATGTCCAGCTGCGGCTGATCGACCGACCCGTCCGCCATGACGGACGCAATCCCGTGCTTTGCCAAATCCAGTTCAAAGCTGGATTGCACTGACACGCCCGGCGAAAAACAGGTTGTGATGTCCTCAAGATCATTGGGCAGCAAATAACCGCCATCCCCAAAGTCGCCGACGCGGATGAGCTTATATCCAAGATCATATGGTCTGATCACATCGGCAAGAAATGCCCGGCGGTCGGCAGTTGTCATGTTTGATCCGGGCATGGAGTCTCCGCTGAGGTTGAATTCTGCAGGTCACAATGTCTTGTCATGCCGGTATATGGAATACCAGCTTTGGATATAGATCGATGCGCCCGCGCGTTTGATCGTTCCAGTTGTCATAAAGACATACTCCAGAAGGCATTACTGTTTGAACTGGGTCTCGAGATCGGGTTGGTTCGGCGCATACGGCAACCTCTCAAATTCAGATGAGGCACAGATGGCAAAAACACGGGTTCTGGTGGAATTCGGGATGGGCACCTCGCTGAGGCGCGAGGATTACACCGAGGCATCCCTGCGCGCGATCAAGGACGCGCTGTGGCACAACTCGATCAACATGGCCGAGCTGTTCGGGTTTCCAAAAGAAGCGATGATCATTGACGCGGAGATCGGTGTGCAGCAACCGGATCAGGTTGATGTGGAAAAACTGAAAGCCATATTTCCCTACGGCCACCCCGAAGTCACCGTCACTCAGGGCGGGTTGGATATTGAAAAACCGGGTGGCGCGGGGCGCACCGTCATCGCCAACGCAGCCCTCGTTGTTTCCTTCGACATGGAGCCCGCACAATGACCGAAAAACGCATCATTCTGGAGATGGGTACCGGCAACGACCTGTATGGGCAGGATTACACCAAGGCCGCGCGCCGTGCGGTGCAGGATGCGCTACACCATTCCTCGATCACGTTGTTTTCCAAGCTGGGGATCGACCACACCGAGATGCGCGTCCAGGTGACAATCGGCGTGCAACAGCCCGAAAAGGTCGATTGCGCTCAGGTCGCTGCCGATCTGCCGCGTGGCCGGGCCGAGGTGCGTGCTGTCAAGGGCGGGCTGGATGTGGTCGATGACGACACGCGTCACGTAGTGGCCACCGCCGCGATCGAGGCGTTCCTGCCGGATCAGACCGGCAAATACGTTCAATGCTGACAAAGAAAAAGCCGCTCGAACGAGCGGCTTATCTTTTCGGTCAAACTGGGGACTATCAGATGTTTTTGATATCCGCGCGGCACAGGCCGATATCGTCCAGTTGTGCGTCGCTCAGGACCGACAGAGCTTTGCGGGTCTTACGAGATTCGTTCCAAGCCGCTGCTTGTGCGAATGTGTCGTAGATCGCGTCCACTACTTGCAGGATTGTAGCTGCTCCGAGTGGCGCATGGATATTTGCAGTGGTTGCCATTTGCGCATTCCTTAAATCTGAAACAGCCGACCCTTCGTCGGTTGTGATCCCCATTTAGGATTTTCGGCTGAGTCTCACAATTGCTGGTTCAACAGTCCCGATTTGCATTTATTGCATATCATTTAGGCAGTTTGTGACCTGTTGCGCTGCGGGCGGGACCGGCCCATATAGGACGGCAGACGAATACGGAGGCTTTTATGGCGGACAGCGATTTTCCCGGTTGGCACGGCACAACCATCATTGGCGTCAAGAAAGGCGGGCAGGTGGTGATAGCCGGCGACGGACAGGTCAGCCTGGGCCAGACCGTGATCAAGGGCACAGCGCGCAAAGTGCGCCGCCTGTCGCCTGGCGGGTTCGAAGTTGTCGCAGGATTTGCCGGATCGACCGCTGACGCCTTTACCCTGTTGGAGCGGCTGGAAGCCAAGCTTGAGGCCACACCCGGTCAACTGGCCCGCGCCTCGGTCGAGCTGGCCAAGGATTGGCGCACTGACAAATACCTGCAAAAGCTTGAGGCGATGCTGATCGTCACCGATGGCAAGGATCTGTTGGTGATCACCGGGGCAGGGGATGTGCTGGAGCCCGAACACAACGTCGCTGCCATCGGATCGGGCGGTAATTTCGCCTTGGCTGCCGCCCGCGCGATGATGGACAGCGACAAACCCGCCGAAGACGTGGCCCGTGGGGCGATGGCAATTGCCGCCGACATCTGCGTCTACACCAACGGCAATTTGACGGTTGAGACGATCGGTTCATGACCGAGGTATTCGGGGCGCTGATTGAGCGGGCACCATTGCCAGAGGATCTGCGCAACGTCCAACAGGAAGAATCCTAGGACGAGCAGGGATAATCTTCGCCGTTTATTTTAAGCCAACAACGCCCTGATTTCTTTACCCTTCCAGCGCAGGTGCATCCCGATCAGGCCCATCAGGGCCGTCGCAATGACGATGTAATAGGGCATGCGGATATCAAAGCTCATGAGCCCGCCGCCAATCAGCGACATGATCCCGCCCGCCAGACAGAACACCGCGGTTGTTACCCCCATGACCCAACCCTGATCGGTTTCAGCAACCGATGAGGAAAACAGGCCCAGCAGGGTCGGGTACGAGACGCCGAAGAAGAAATAGAAGAAGAACACTGGCACGTAACTCAGCACACCACTGGGGCTGAATGCAAAACCAATGCCACAGATCACCATCACCACCAAAGATGTGCGGATGATCTGGTGTTTGCTGAACCGCTCCTGCGCCGGTTTCACAAGGAAGGTGCTGGAAAAGGCCAGCGCGACGCCGATCACCACCATCGCCATACTGCCGCCAATCACGCTGTACCCCCAAGCGCTGGTCAGGAAGTTGTCGACGAAGACATAGAAGGTCACATTGGCGACCATAAACAGCGCGTAGACCGGTAGGATTTTCAGCACCAACGGGTGTTCACGTACTGCGATCAGACTGTCCGTGATATCACGGGGGCGGAACACAAAGGCTACACGCTCGATCCGAGTGTCCTTGAAGAAGAACAGCACCAGGAAAATGGCGATCAGCACCAGAACGAAGGCACCATAGAACGGGGTGTTCAGCGTGGCGAAACTGCCCAGCAGGTTTGCGTCTGATAAAATCGCGCCGATGATTGGCCCACCGACAAGGCCAAAGCTGACCCCGGTAACGATATATCCCATGTTGCGGTCCCGATCCGCCGCATCCTTGCTGCCATCAATCATAGCTGCTTGGGCAATGGGCTGGTTTCCGGCGGTGAAGCCGGTGATTGACCGCCCAATGATCAGCAACAGAAGGCTGTTCAGATACAGCGACGCAATGGTCAGTGCATAGCCAACCAGCGCACCAACTAGACAGACCAGCAAGGCATTCTTGCGCCCAATGGAATCCGAAACTTTCGAGACGTAAACGACGCCCAGAAACCAGGACAGGAAAAAACATCCGATCACTAGCCCATAAAAGAAATGGCGACGGCCAACGGGGGTGCTTTCTGGCAGGAAGCCCGATTTCGCCTCCATAATCAGCGAATTGATAATGGGAAAGACCAGGCCTTGACCGATCAGGTCGACAAACACCACGAACAGCAACGTGATCTTGGCAATCTTGGTCATAAAATTCGCCCCCGGTTCCAATAGCTTGGGGCAAGTGTAACAGACGGATGCTGAGGCACCTAATGACAAGTCGGAGGCCGGAATTCCTCCGGCCTCGCGATCAGAAATCGCGGCGCGTTACTGCAGCTTTGCAACACCCAACGGCACGCCAGCAACCTCACACCAGATATACACTTCGTTGTAGCTCGAAACATCCATGGTCGGCGGTACGGCATAGGATTGCTTGCCCGTCAGGTGTAGTAGCGCGCCCAGCTTGCTGTTGGGGTCATAAGTGCCGTCTTTGCCAAACGCCACACGCGGATCGGGACCACCATCCAGTGAGAAATCCTTACCCAACTCAACAATGTAACGCTCGCCATCCTTGACCAACTTCGCGGTGCCCGACGTTACATGGTTTGACAGGCCTTCGAACGTGCCTTTCTTTTTTGCGCCACCGGCCATAGCGGCGCTGGTGCCAGCCAGAGTCAGGGCTGCACCGGTTGCAGCAGCTTTCACAAAAAGCGAACGACGAGTCATCATGATTAAGTATCTCCAATTGTAGATGCAGGCAGGTTTGCCCGTCGCCGTTGGTTATGCCCCGGCCCCGGACAAGTTGGCGATTCACAACACCACGAAAACCCGTGTGCTTTCCATGAGTTGGCGTGATCTTTTCGTGATCGGCTTGTGTTTTCGCGCCGTATGATTAGGTTCCGCTGCGAAACAGACGGATAGATTAGACATGACCGACCTGACCCCGCGCGAAATCGTATCGGAACTGGACCGCTTTATCATCGGGCAGAAGGATGCCAAACGCGCCGTGGCCGTCGCGCTGCGCAACCGCTGGCGGCGCAAGCAGCTGGCCGACGACATTCGGGACGAGGTCTATCCTAAAAACATTCTGATGATTGGCCCCACCGGCGTTGGCAAAACCGAAATCAGCCGCCGCCTGGCCAAACTGGCCCGCGCGCCTTTTATCAAAGTCGAGGCCACCAAGTTCACCGAGGTCGGTTACGTGGGCCGTGACGTGGAACAGATCGTGCGCGATCTGGCAGATGCCGCGATCATCCAGACCCGCGAATACATGCGCGAAGATGTAAAGGCCCGCGCCCATCAGGCAGCCGAGGACCGCGTGATCGAAGCCATCGCCGGCACCGACGCCCGCGAAGCCACCCGCGAGATGTTCCGCAAGAAACTGAAAGCCGGTGAACTGGACGACACGGTGATCGAGCTGGAGCTGTCCGACACCTCAAACCCGATGCCGATGTTCGACATCCCCGGCCAGCCTGGCAGCCAGATGGGGATGATGAATTTGGGCGACATCTTCGGCAAGGCCTTCGGCGGGCGCACGGTTAAACGCAAAATGACTGTTGCCGAAAGCTATGAAGCGCTGATCGGGGAAGAG
Organism: Ruegeria sp. BC1; assembly: GCF_056539305.1. Classification (NCBI taxonomy): domain Bacteria; kingdom Pseudomonadati; phylum Pseudomonadota; class Alphaproteobacteria; order Rhodobacterales; family Roseobacteraceae; genus Ruegeria; species Ruegeria sp. BC1. The sequence continues at coordinate 358,729 of NZ_JBQFUT010000004.1, read as the reverse complement.
GCCGACAAGCTGCTGGACGATGAAACCGTCAACCGGATCGCGCTGGAATCGGTTGAACAAAACGGCATCGTATTTCTGGACGAAATCGACAAGGTCTGCGCCCGTGCTGAGGCTCGCGGTGGCGATGTCAGCCGCGAAGGCGTGCAGCGCGACCTGCTGCCCCTGATCGAAGGTACCACCGTTTCGACCAAGCATGGCCCGGTGAAAACCGACCACATCCTGTTCATCGCCTCTGGTGCGTTCCACATCGCGAAACCGTCGGACCTGCTGCCGGAACTTCAGGGCCGTCTGCCGATCCGCGTCGAATTGCGAGCCCTCACCGAAGAGGATTTTGTGCGCATCCTGACCGAGACCGACAATGCCCTGACCCGTCAATACACCGCTCTGATGGGCACCGAAGAGGTCACTGTCGGCTTTACTGATGACGGCATCGCCGCACTGGCCCGTATCGCAGCTGACGTGAACCAGAGCGTCGAAAACATCGGTGCGCGGCGGCTTTATACCGTGATGGAGCGCGTCTTCGAAGAGCTGTCGTTTACGGCCCCCGATCAGGCCGGGGCCGAGATCACCGTGAACGCTCAGTTTGTAAACGACAATCTGGGCGAACTGACCAAGTCCACAGACCTCAGCCGTTACGTTTTGTAACACCGCCAGCCGGATTTCGCCTTTTACCTCGCCCCATGTCGCTGGACCTGAGGCGAGAATTCATTAGCTTAGCGCAAAAAGGCCCAAGGACCTGTTGGCATGCGCTATTTGATTATTGTGTTTTTATCTCTGTCTCTGGGCGCTTGCGTTGACAGGACGGTCACCGAAGTTGTGCCCTCGGCCGTGGCGATTGGAACACCAGAAACCGTTTTTGCAAGCACAACCCGCGCCCGAGAGCCGGACGGATCTTATGGGTTCCGGCGCGGTGAAAAGCTTCAGTTTTTGGAAACCACAGTGTCCATTCCGCCGACCCACACGCCGGGAACGCTAAAATTCTCATACGCCAATCCGAGTCCTCAAAAAGAATTCGTTTTGTCAAACGTGACAGAACTGGACGGAGCGCGCGGGTTGAGAGAACACCTGCGCGGACAGGACGATGTCACGATCTTTGTCCACGGCTACAATTCAACGCAGACAGAAACCATTTTCCGCGCGGCTCAGCTGTCTCATGACATTGGCATTCCGGGATCGATCCTGGTCTATTCCTGGCCCAGCCGCGCCACAGGGTTTGGGTATGCTTACGATCTGGACAGCATGCTGTTTGCCCGCGACGGGTTAGAACAGACCATTCGCGAATTGAAGGCCATGGGGGTGAAACGGGTTCTCCTTGTCGCGCATTCCATGGGCAGCGCCCTTTCAATGGAGATGATGCGACAGGCCGAACTACAGGAGCCGGGCTGGGCAAAGAAAAACATCGAAGGGGTGGTTCTGATTTCACCTGATCTGGACGTCGATCTGTTCAAGTCGCAGATGGGACGCATCAAGAACCCTCCTGATCCGTTCATTGTGATGGTGTCGCAGAAAGATAAGATTCTGAACATTTCGGCCCGCCTGCGCGGAACTGCCGAGGGAGAGCGATTGGGCAATATCAGTTCTATCGCCACGCTCGAGGAGTTCCCAATCAACGTGATCGACACGACGGCCTTCAGTAGCGATGCGCAGTCGTCGCATTTCGTTGCGGCGACCTCTCCGGCATTGCTGGCGATCCTCAATTCGGTCCGACGCGTCAGCAATACGTTCGGGCCGAACGATCGGCCCGGTATCGACGTTCTGGTGCCCCCCAGCGAGAGAAATCCCGATGGAGCAACCGGAATTGTCCTGACCGAGACGGGACAGGCAGAGGTGTCAAATCCGTGAGGGCGTTCAGCCTGCGTAGGTATCTGGTTCAAAACGCAAGCTGGCTGAGCGCAGGTGTATTGCTGACATTTCTGTCCAGCTTCGGACAGACATTTTTCATCTCGATCTTTTCCGGACAGATACGCGCCGAATATGGCTTAAGCCACGGGGCTTGGGGTGGCATTTACTCTTTGGGAACGACCGTTTCCGCCATCGTGATGATATGGGCCGGGGGTTTGACCGACATTTTCCGCGTGCGCGTGCTGGGGCCGGTGGTTCTGATCGGGCTTGCGTTGGCTGCGCTGAGTATGGCGCTAAACCCGTGGGTAACCCTGTTGGTAGGGGTGGTCTTTCTACTGCGGCTGTTCGGGCAGGGGATGAGCATTCATTTGGCCCAGGTAGCAATGGCGCGCTGGTTCATCTCGACGCGCGGAAAGGCGCTGTCGATTGCGTCGCTGGGCTATGCGATCGGAGAGGCGCTGCTGCCAGTGGTTTTCGTAGCCGCGATGGCGTTTCTCGACTGGCGCTGGCTTTGGGTGGTGGCTGCAGGCATGGCGATATTGGGCATCCCGATTCTGGTACGTCTGTTACGGCAGGAACGCACTCCGCAAAGTTTGACCGGTGATCACACCGCCACTGGACTGCAAGATCGCCACTGGACCCGGCGCGAGGCCCTTTGCCATCCGCTGTTTTGGTACATCGCACCGGCAATCCTGGGGCCCTCGGCTTTCATCACCGCCTTTTTCTTTCATCAGGTTCATTTGGCGCAGGTGAAGGACTGGCCCCACATTCAGCTGGTGGCCTTGTTCCCAGTGTTCACCGGCGTTTCGATCCTGTCGATGTTTGCAGCAGGCTGGGCGCTGGATCGATGGGGTACCGCGCGGATCATGCCGTTTTATCAGCTGCCCATGGCCGTTGGTTTTGCTGTTCTGTCTGGTGCAACAACCATTGGCGGGGCCATGATTGGTCTGATCTTTCTGGCGCTGACCGTCGGCGCGAACACCACTTTGCCCAGCGCGTTCTGGGCCGAGTTCTACGGCACCCGCCACATCGGTGCGATCAAGGCCATGGCAACGGCGGTCATGGTGCTGGGATCAGCCATTGGCCCAGCCCTGACCGGAGTGCTGATCGACCGTAACGTGTCACTCGACACACAATTCCTCTGGACCGCCGGTTTCTTTGTGCTGGTTTGCGTGCTGGCATGGGCCGGAATTCACCGCACGCGGGCCAAAGTTTAACGACCGCGACGCAGATAAACGTAATAAGCCCCATCTCCGCCGTGGCTGATATGGGCGGGGGTCACCTGTAATACTGCCTGCGCCAGTGGCGGCAGAGACAGCCATTGAGGCACCTGATTGCGCAGCACGCCACGCGGGGTAGGAATGGGGCCGGGCTCATCGCGATCCTTGCCTTTGCCGGTGATCACCAGAACCAGCCGCTTGCCCTGCGCCTGCGCGGTCAGAACAAACCGCACCAAGGCAGGATGCGCGGTATCAATTCGCATGCCGTGCAGGTCCAGTTTTCCTTCGGGCTTCAGCTTGCCGCGCTTCATTCGGCCAAAGGCTTTGGTGTCCATCTGCACCGGGCTGGCCCGCAGACTGTCTGTGACCAAGGGCTTCAGTGCATGCCGCGCTGGTTTCGAAGTCACGTTCTGTCCAAGCTCAAAGGCTTCAATCCGCGCTTTGGGTGTCTTCGTTGGCTTGGGCTTGGGCAGGCTCACCGGATGCACCGATTGCGGCAATTCGGGATGCAGACGCTCGGCCTGTTTGGCGACCTTGCGCCAAAGATCAATCTCTTCTTCGGTCAGTTTGCGCCGAGTCATCAGAATTCATCCGGGATCAGGGCAAAGGCGCGCTGGATCGGCAGCAGCAGAACCATCCGACCCGGATCCTTGAGCCGCCCGGCCGCCTGACCGGCGACATCCCCGGTGCCAAAGAAGATATCCGCACGTTGCGCCCCTTTGATCGCAGCGCCCGTATCCTGTGCGATCATCAGACGCCGCAAAGGGTCCTTGCCGCCCTTTTCGACCCAAACCGGAGCCCCCAGCGGAGTATAGGCCGGATCAGCGGCAATGCTGCGCATGGTGGTGACGGATCGGTTCATTGCCCCCAACGGCCCGAGCTCGGGCGCAACCCGCGTCACTTCGCGAAAAAACACATATGACGGGTTGTGAAACAGAAGCTCGGCCCCGGCCTCGGGATTCTTACGAACCCAGGCGCGGATCATCTGAGCGCTGACCTCATGCGCGCCCAGCGCGCCGCGGCGGATCAGCTCGGCCCCAATCGAACGATAGGGGTGCCCGTTTGCACCGCCATACCCCACCCGCAAAGCACCGCCATCGGACAGGCGGATCCGGCCCGAGCCCTGGATCTGCAAAAAGAACAGCTCAACCGGATCATCGACCCAGGCGATCTCAAGCCCCCGGTCGGTCATGGCGTCGCTGGTCAGGATGTCGCGACGGCTGAGCCACGGCCCGTCGGCCCGTGCCTCGGGGGGCATTTTGTAGATCGGGTATTTGAAACGGTCAGTTCTGGTACGCGAGCCATCCAGTTCGGGTTCGAAATACCCGGTAAACAGTGCGTCCTTACCGTCTTCGACCAGAACCGGACGAAAAAACAGTTCAAAGAAGGCCCGCGCGGCATCGGCTTCATAGGTCCGGGCCACAGCGCACAACGCGCGCCAGTCGGGATCATTCAGGTCGCCACAGGTGTTCAGAAAGACCGAAAGGGCCGCCCCATGATCATCGGCGGCCCAACCTTCGAGGTCGTCAAACGACAGGATTGAGCGCGTCGCCTCGGCTCCGGCGGCGCTTGCGGTGGTCATCGCGCCCACCAGTAAAAGCGACCGGAGTGCGGCAATCATGCGTCCGTGGCAACAAGCAGCCAGTTCGGATCGTCGCTGCCCATGACGCGGGCAAAGGTCCAGCTGTCCTTTTGGCGTTTGACGGTGTTCGGGTTGCCTTCGATGATGTCACCACCGCGATCCCGCACAACCGAAGTCAGTTCACCCACAAACTTCATGGTGATCTCGGCCTGATTGGTATCCTTGTCGAATTTCGCATCAGCCAGCGTAGTTTCGCGCACGCCGATAAATTCGGCTTCGATGGTCAGCCCCTTGTCTTCCCGGTCTGCGACGACGGAAACGAAGGCGTCGAACACCTCTTCGGACAGGAAGGGCTGGATTTCATCCAGGTTTCCTTTTTCGAACCCCATGACGATCAGCTCATAGGCACCGCGCGCGCCCTGCACGAATTCGCTGACGGAAAAGCTGGGCTCGACCCGCTTCATCGCGGCCAGCGTCTGCGCTTGTTCGCTGTCTTCGGCAACATGGTCCGTGATGTCATGATCCGGGCCGCCATCAATCACTTCAAACCCGCGGCGGGCGTTCTGCGCATCAGGCTGCTGCTGAACGGGAGGTTTCTCAAAACCTTCACGCGTGCCCAGCACACTTTTCAGGCGCAGGATCAGGAAAACGGCTATTCCGGCCAGGACCAGCAACTGGATCATCGGTTCGTTCATTTCATCCTCTTTTCAGGCTGCGACTTTGTATACGCGGCCTCATGCCACTATGTAGGTGACAGTTCGTGGCAAGTCCACTGCCCGACCTCTGGTAAAGGATAACGCAAATGTACCTGTTCTTGGTATTTTTATTGGTTCCGATCATCGAGATTGCTCTGTTCATTCAGGTTGGCGGCCTGATCGGCTTGTGGCCAACACTGGCCATTGTGGTTTTGACTGCCGTTCTGGGTACCGCTTTGGTCAGGACACAAGGTCGCATGGCACTGGCCAATCTGCAGCGATCCTTTGCTGAACTGGATGATCCGACCGAACCTCTGGCACATGGCGCAATGATCCTGCTGTCCGGCGTGCTGCTGCTGACGCCCGGATTTTTTACCGACGCGGTCGGGTTCGCACTGCTGATCCCTGCAGTGCGCGTATCGGTGTTCCGCTATCTGAAGTCCCGCGTGAAGATCACGCAATTCCAGATGGGCTCCGGGGCGCAGTTTCGCACTGGCCCGTCCCCATTTGATCAGGATGACGTGATCGACGGCGAATTCACCGAGGTTCGCCCGCGTCAGAGCCCATCAAAACCCTCGAAATGGGTGGAAGGGCCGTGACCTGCATTGAGGTGCCGCGCCCAAATTGCTAAGCAGTGGCGAAATTCATTTTTGGAGTAGATCCATGGCCGAAGAAAAAGCTGCGGAAAACACTGCAGCCCAAGCTGCCCCTCAGGTTCAGATGCGTGTATTGGGACAATTCATCCGTGACCTGTCTTTTGAAAACGTAATGGCGCAAAAAGGCGTTTCGGGCGACGTGCAGCCTGAAATCGCCGTTCAGGTGAATCTGGACGCCAAGAAACGCCAGCCTGACCACCAGTACGAAGTCTCAATCAAGCTGAACCTGAAATCCAAGGCCAAAGGTCTGGAAGATATCCTGTTCCTGTGCGAGATCGACTATTGCGGCCTGTTCCACATCGAAGGTGTACCGGAAGACCAGCTGCACCCTTTCCTGATGATCGAATGCCCGCGCATGTTGTTCCCGTTCCTGCGTCGCATTGTCAGCGACGTCACCCGCGACGGTGGTTACCCGCCGGTCAACCTGGATACTATCGACTTTGTTGCGCTGTACCGCAACGAACTGATGCGTCGCCAGGCCGAAGCGCAGAAAACCGAAGCCTGATCGGAAAGACCCGCGCCGGGCATGGTCTCAGGCGCGGGTCCACAGGGCATTTTCACCCAGTTTCTCGACAAACGTCTCATGCGCTGCACGTTCATCGTCAGTGATTTTTGAAGCTAACGGCGTCGCGCGCGCGATTGGGCGCCAGTCATCGCCACCGCCACCGGTGGACGCCGCGGTCGCGGACAGGCCAAAATCCGGCTGCCGCCCACCAATCAGTTCCAGATAGACCTCGGCCAGAATCTCCGAGTCCAAAAGCGCCCCGTGCAGCACCCGGTTCGTGTTGTCGATGTTGAACCGCCGACACAGTGCATCCAGCGAGGCAGGCGAGCCTGGAAACCGTTTGCGCGCAATCGCCAACGTATCCAGTGCCTGATCCATCGGAATTTGCGGCAACCCCATCCATTTTAGTTCCGCATTCAGGAATTTCATATCGAACGAGGCGTTGTGGATCACCAGTTTCGAATCCTGGATGAAATCAAGAAACCCTTGACCAACCTTGGCGAAAACCGGCTTGTCCTTCAGCGTGACTTCACCCTTTTTCGGTGCGCGCGGGGTGTCCAACAGGTCGGGGCCGATGCCGTGAACGCCAAACGCCTCCTCGGGCATGGACCGTTCGGGGTTGATATAGACGTGATAAGTCTCGCCCGTGGCCACGTGGTTCCACAGCTCAACCGCGCCGATTTCAACAATCCGGTCGCCTCCTTCGGGATCGAACCCCGTGGTTTCGGTATCGAGTACAATCTCACGCATCTGCCAGCCCCGCCCGTATCTGCCTGACAACATCCTGCACCTGTGCGCGGGCGTGGTCCAGCGTATCCGTCACGATCACATAATCTGACCGCGCGCATTTTTCATCGTTCGGCATCTGCTTGGCGCGGATTTGTTCAAACTGAGCCTCGGTCATCGTTCCGCGCGCCATCACGCGGCGCTTTTGCTCCTCCGCCGGGATTGAGACGCAGGCGACGGCGTCCATTGCCGCCTCACCGCCGGTTTCGAACAGCAGGGGGATATCAAACACAAGAATATCCGCCGTGGCCTGTTCCCGAAACACAGCGCGATCCGCGGCCACCAAAGGGTGCACGGTAGCCTCGATCTGTTTCAGGGCGGCAGGGGTTTGCGTGATGATATGTTTCAGCGCGTCGCGGCTAACGGCATCGTCCACAATCGCGTCGGGAAACAGGGCACGCATCGGCTCAACACCCGCACCATCCCTTGAATAGAGTCTATGCACGGCTGCATCCGCATCCCACAACGCGCAGCCTTCGTCGACAAACATCTGCGCCGTGGTGCTTTTGCCCATCCCGATCGAGCCTGTCAGGCCAAGCGCAAAACTCATCCCAAAACCGCCGCGCGCAGGTCTTCGGTTACCTCGGGGCGCGTGCCGAACCAACGCTCAAAACCGGGTACAGCCTGGTGCAGCAACATGCCCAGACCGTCGACGGTGGTGCATCCAGCCTCTTCCGCAATACGCAATAGATGTGTCTTCAGAGGAGCGTAAACCAGATCGGTCACGACCGACCCGGGCTGCAAACCGTCCAAAGGTACGCGCAATTCTGGCTGACCCTGCATGCCCAGCGAGGTTGTGTTGACCACCAGTTCGGCGTCTTCGACAACATTGCCGGCCTGAACCCAATCAATCACGGTGATGCGGTCTCCGAATTCCTGTTCTAACTGATCGGCGCGGGCGCGCGTGCGGTTGGTCAACAAGATATGCGGCACGCCCGCGTCCAACAGGCCCTGCAGTACCGCCCGCGCAGCACCACCTGCGCCAAACACAACCGCTGGACCTTCCGACGGAACCCATTCCGGCGCACCGTTGCGTAGGTTCTCCATAAACCCATAACCGTCGGTGTTATCCGCATGGATCGAACCATCGTCCTGAAACACCAGCGTATTGGCAGCCCCGATCACCGAAGCGCGGTCTGACACCTGATCCGCAATGCGCAGCGCGGCCTCTTTATGGGGAACGGTCACGTTGGCCCCTACAAAACCCGCTTTGGGCAGCGTGCGCAGAATCGTTTCAAGATTTTCGGGGGCAACATCCATTGGGATATAGTGGCCCGGCAACCCGTACTTTTTCAGCCAATGGCCGTGTAGCTGCGGCGATTTCGAGTGCGCAATCGGGTGTCCGATCACCCCGGCCAGCGGAATTCGGTTATGCGTCATTGATCGATCACCCCTTTTACGGCCAGATAGTTGAGCAGTTCCAACAGGGGCATACCCAAGACATTAAAGTAATCGCCGTCAATGGCGGCGAACAGGCGCACGCCTTCCTCCTCCAACTTATACGCGCCCACCGCGTGCCGGATACTGTCCCAATTACGGTCGATATAATTGCGCAGATAAGCGTCCGAGCTCATCCGCATCCGCAGGCGCACTTGACCAACATGTCGCCAGATCGGCTCACCATCCTGATAGATCACCGCAGCTGACAACAGCATATGCCGCTTGCCTCGCATCGCCTTGAGTTGCGCCAGCGCGTCCTCGGGCGTTTCCGGTTTCGAAAGCAACTGACCATCGAAATCAAGTACCTGATCGCAACCCAGCACCATCGCGCCTGGGTATTTGTCGCTAACCTTTCGTGCCTTCATCTCGGCCAGCGCATCGGCAATATCGCGGGGCGGGGCATTTTCGGCCAACAGCGCCTGTTTCACGGTATCCTCGTCCACGCGCGCGACCTGGACGGAAAACGGCACGCCTGCGTTTTCCAGCAGTTGCGCGCGAATGGTCGAGCCTGAGGCAAGGATCATGGGGACAGACATGTGGAAAACCCCGTGTGCAAATCGTTGAGCGTTCTAGGACGGTTTGTATGGTTTTCCGGTTGACACGCAACCCCGGGAGTTTGGCAAAAATCTCCCATGAGTCGCCCTAACAATGTCCATCCGGGACAAGGATAACTCCGCAAACTTGGATAACCGCGATTTCCCGGATTACCCAAAGAGTTATCCCCAGATAAATTGATCTAATATAAAGGTAAGGCACTGAATTTAAAATGAAATTATCAAAATCAACAGAATCGCGGGAAAACAGAGAAACTCTGTCCACCTGGGGAAAACACCTGTGTAAAAAAGTAATCCACGGATTTTGTTCACCCTACAAAACCATCTTCCTTTTTCTTTTCTTATTTTTTTATTAGGGAGAGTTCCGAACAACACCCGGAGCTGGAATGACCGATCTTCTTTTCACGATTTACCCATGGGTGAAGTCTTTACACATCATGGCCGTGATCTCGTGGATGGCCGGATTGTTCTATTTACCCAGACTGTTTGTCTATCACGTAGAGAAGGCGCAGGCCGTTGATGGGGCTGAGACCATTTTCTTTGAAATGGAAGATAAGCTGCTGCGTGTGATCATGCGCCCGGCAATGATCGTGGCCTGGGGGTGCGGATTGATCATGGTGTTCACGCCGGGCATTGTTGGATGGGATTGGAGCTGGCCCTGGGTTAAAGGGGCCGCCGTGATCGGCATGACCTGGTTCCATCACTGGCTGATGGCCCGGCGCAAGGATTTCGCAGAGGGGCGAAATACGCTCACAGGACGCCAGTATCGCATGATGAACGAGGTTCCCACCGTTTTGATGGTTGTGATCGTCCTGGCGGTCATTCTGAAGTTCTGAGAGCTTATTTGACTCTTCATCAGTAAGCGCATACTTATCCCGTAACACGCCCGTCCGGGCGGCGTATCTTCCGTACTGAAATTTCACTCCGTGCCGCGACACATGCGGCCAAGGTTCGTATCATCATGTCTACTGAAACCCTGAATCTGGCCGACCTGAAGGCCAAAAGCCCCAAAGACCTTCTGGCAATGGCCGAAGAGCTGGAGATCGAAAACGCCTCGACCATGCGTAAGGGCGAGATGATGTTCCAGATTCTGCGTGAACGCGCGGATGAGGGCTGGACCGTTGGCGGCGATGGCGTGCTTGAGGTGCTGCAGGATGGTTTCGGATTCCTGCGCTCGCCCGAGGCAAACTACCTGCCGGGTCCGGATGACATCTATGTCTCACCAGACATGATCCGCCAGCACTCGCTGCGGACAGGGGACACGGTTGAAGGTGAGATCAAGGCGCCAGATGAAAATGAGCGGTACTTCGCGCTGGTCAAGGTCACCAAGATCAACTTTGAAGAGCCCGAGAAAGCCAAGCATAAGATCCTGTTCGACAACCTGACCCCGCTTTACCCAGATGAGCGTCTGAAGATGGAGATCGAAGATCCTACCATCAAAGACAAATCGGCCCGCGTGATTGATCTGGTAGCCCCCATTGGTAAGGGCCAACGATCGCTGATCGTGGCGCCGCCGCGGACCGGTAAGACGGTGATCCTGCAAAACATCGCGCATTCGATCGAACAAAACCATCCGGAATGCTACCTGATCGTCCTGCTGATCGACGAACGCCCGGAAGAGGTGACCGATATGCAGCGTTCGGTGAAGGGGGAGGTTGTATCCTCAACCTTTGACGAACCGGCAACGCGCCACGTGGCTGTGTCGGAAATGGTGATCGAAAAAGCCAAGCGTTTGGTCGAGCATAAACGAGATGTTGTTATTCTTCTGGACTCAATCACAAGGCTTGGTAGAGCGTTTAACACTGTGGTGCCATCCTCGGGTAAAGTTCTGACCGGTGGTGTGGACGCCAATGCCCTACAACGGCCCAAGCGGTTCTTTGGTGCAGCGCGGAACATTGAAGAGGGTGGTTCGCTGACCATCATCGCAACTGCGTTGATCGATACCGGCAGCCGTATGGACGAGGTGATCTTTGAAGAATTCAAAGGCACCGGTAACTCGGAAATCGTTCTGGATCGCAAGATCGCTGACAAACGCGTGTTCCCGGCCATCGACATCCTCAAATCTGGCACCCGGAAAGAGGACCTGCTGGTCGATAAGGGCGATCTGGCCAAGACCTTCGTCCTGCGCCGTATCCTCAACCCGATGGGCACCACCGACGCGATTGAGTTCCTGCTGTCCAAGTTGAAGCAGACCAAGACAAACGGTGAGTTCTTCGACTCGATGAACACCTGATACAGGTCTTAACCCACGCGAGGCCTTCGAATGGATACGATATTCGCCTTGGCCAGCGCGCAAGGCAAAGCCGGGGTGGCGGTCATTCGCTTGTCCGGCCCCCGTGCGCACGCGGCAGCGGCTGATCTAACCGGGAGCACGTTACCCCCGCGCGGCATGCGGGTGCAGTCTCTGCATGCGCCTGATGGATCGCCGTTGGACGATGGGGTGGTTCTGACCTTTCAAGGCCCGGCCAGTTTCACCGGTGAAGATGTCACCGAATTGCAAATCCACGGCAGCACCGCTTCGGTGAATGCAGTCATGCAATGTCTGTCCGAAATGTCCGATCTACGCTTGGCGGAACCCGGAGAGTTTACCCGCCGGGCTTTGGAAAACGGAAAGATGGACCTGACGCAGGTTGAAGGCCTGGCCGATCTGATCGATGCTGAAACCGAGGCACAGCGTAAACAGGCCCAGACCATTTTGGCCGGAGAATTGGGTGTATTGGCTGAACGCTGGCGTCACGACCTGATCCGCGCTGCATCCTTGCTGGAAGCGGTCATTGATTTCGCGGATGAAGAGGTGCCTACCGATGTCACGCCGGAAGTACGCATTTTGATCACCGGCGTCATGCAAGACCTTCAACGGGAAGCCGAGGGCGTGAAAATTGCTGAACGCATCAGGTCCGGATTCGAAGTGGCGATTGTCGGTCTTCCGAATGCTGGCAAATCAACATTGCTGAACGCACTGGCTGGCCGGGACGCGGCTATCACCTCGGAGTATGCCGGAACGACTCGCGATGTGATCGAAGTCCGCATGGACCTCGAAGGGTTGCCGGTTACATTATTGGACACTGCCGGGTTGCGGGAAACCGAGGATTTTGTTGAAAATCTGGGGATCGAGTTGGCTCGGAAACGTGCTGAAGCTGCAGATCTGCGTGTTTTTCTAACCGAAGATCCAACGGAACTTGGGGTTCCAATGTTGGAGGGGGACATACAGGTTTTACCAAAATCTGATCTTCGTGGTGAAGGTGAAGATGGCGTTTCGGGTAAAACCGGGCAAGGGATTGATCGCTTAATATCCCACATATCGCGTACCTTAAGTGATCGAACCACCAGTCATGGTATAGCAACGCGCGAACGCCACCGGGTGGCTCTAAAGAATGCCGGAGCTGCCCTGAGTTCGGCGATCACGGTTCTGGAATCAGGGCCGGACTTGTATGATATCGCATCGGAAGAATTGCGAACGGCGGTTCGTGCTCTCGAGACACTGGTTGGCAGAATTGGGGTCGAGGACCTGTTGGACGAAATATTCTCCAGTTTCTGCTTGGGTAAGTAAGGAGTGTTTCACGTGAAACATTCAGAATTTGACGTTGTTGTAATCGGAGCTGGCCATGCCGGCACCGAAGCTGCCCATGCTGCAGCACGTATGGGTGCCAATACAGCGTTGGTAACTTTGTCGGAATCCGACATCGGCGTAATGTCTTGCAACCCAGCCATCGGTGGGTTGGGAAAAGGACATCTGGTGCGCGAGATCGACGCGCTTGACGGTGTTATGGGCCGGGTTGCTGATCAGGCAGGGATTCAGTTCCGTCTTTTGAACCGCCGCAAAGGTCCGGCTGTGCAAGGCCCCAGAACCCAAGCTGATCGAGCATTGTACCGCGACGCCATGCAGAAAGAGACTCAGGCCCAACCCAATCTATCGGTTGTCATTGGGGAGGTGGTCGACTTTCTAATGGATGGCCAGCGGGTAAAGGGTATTAAGCTGGCCGATGACTCTGAAATCCACGCAGACGCCGTTATTCTAACATCCGGAACGTTTCTGCGGGGAATTATTCATATTGGAGACGTTTCTCGCCCAGGTGGGCGGATGGGAGACCGGCCATCTGTCAAACTTGCGGAACGACTCGAGAGTTTCCAACTGCCATTGGGTCGATTGAAAACCGGCACTCCACCCAGATTGGATGGGCGTACCATAGACTGGTCGGACCTAGAACAGCAGCACGGAGATGAAGACCCCACGCTGTTTTCATTTCTTTCGACATCCGCCGTTGCGCCGCAAATTTCCTGTGGAATAACGCATACAAATGCCCGCACGCATGAGATCATAGAGAAGAATCTTTCAAGATCAGCCATGTACGGAGGACATATTGATGGAATTGGCCCACGATACTGTCCTTCAATCGAAGACAAGATTGTCCGCTTTGCCGACAAAGATTCACATCAGATTTTCCTAGAGCCCGAAGGGGTAAACGACCACACGATATATCCTAACGGAATTTCCACCTCCTTACCGCAGGACGTGCAGGTCGACTATGTTCGGTCAATCAAAGGTCTTGAGAAGGCAGAGATTCTGCAACCGGGCTATGCGATCGAATATGATTATATCGATCCCCGTGTTTTGACATCATCACTGGCTCTTCCAGAGGCTCCGGGCCTATATCTTGCGGGCCAGATCAATGGAACAACAGGATATGAGGAAGCTGCAGCGCAAGGCCTTGTTGCTGGACTGAATGCGGCTCTTGCTGTTTTCGGACGGGATCCTGTCCATTTTACACGGGCGGATAGTTATATTGGTGTAATGATTGATGATCTGACGACGCGTGGTGTTGCTGAACCTTATAGGATGTTCACCTCTCGTGCAGAATTTCGTTTGTCTTTGCGAGCGGACAATGCTGATCAGCGATTGACTCCGTTGGGTATTCAACTGGGCTGCGTTGGTAGTATGCGCGAAACCCATTTCAGTGAAAAAATGAACAAACTGACCAACGCAAAGAAAAGCCTCACTGAACGCACCTATACGCCAAAGGAAGTTCGCGCGGTTGGGATAAATGTAAATCAGGATGGAAACCGCAGGGATGGAATGGCTCTTTTGGCGTTTCCGGATGTTGCGTTCAATGATCTTCTGCCTCTCATTCCCGATCTGAATAGCGTTGAGCAGGATATCCGGCGTCAGGTTGAGCGCGATGCGCTGTATGCGAACTATATTGCGCGCCAGAATAAAGACGTCGAGGCTATGAAACGCGACGAATCTTATGAAATTCCGATAGATTTTGACTATTTTTCACTAGAAGGTCTGTCGTCAGAGATGAAGCAGAAACTCTCAAAGGCGCGCCCGTTAAATATTGCTCAGGCTGGCCGGGTAGAAGGGGTTACGCCTGCCGCATTGACGTTGTTGCTGGCCAAACTGAGGCGAGAGCAAAAGGTACGTAAAGCATGAACCTTGAAGATTTCAATGGCCTGAATGTTTCACGTGAAACATTTTCGCGATTGGAAACATATGTAGAATTGGTTCAGCGCTGGAACCCTCGGATCAACTTGGTGTCGAAAAAAAGTCTGAAAGACATTTGGGTCAGGCATATTCTCGATTCTGTCCAAGTCTATCGATGCGCAAAACCCTTTGAACACTGGATTGATTTGGGAAGCGGTGGAGGCTTTCCAGGTATGGTTTGTGCGATCATGGCGGTCGAGGACGCGCCTGACGCCTTATTTACATTGGTGGAAAGCGACCAGCGCAAGTCAGCCTTCTTGAGAAATGTCGCCCGGGAATGCGGTGCAAACTGTAAGATAATATCCAAGCGGATCGAAAATGTTGACCCGTTGGAGGCAGATATACTGTCAGCGCGTGCTCTGGCAGATTTGAATACGCTAATGTCTTTTTGTAACAGGCATTTAGGCAAAGAGGGTATCGCTCTGTTGCCGAAAGGCGCAAGCTGGAAAAAAGAACTGGAAGAGGCACAGCAGGAATGGAATTTCGACAGCGAGCCGATTACAAGTTTAACTGAACCCCAAGCTGTTATCCTAAGGATCAAAGGAGTATCGCGTGGCTGATCTTTCTCGTCCCTCTGGGCCCCGGATAATTGCGGTTGCCAATCAAAAAGGTGGGGTAGGGAAAACGACAACGGCCATAAATCTGGCTGCGGGTATGGCTGAAGCCGGGTGTCGCGTTCTGGTCGTTGATCTTGATCCCCAGGGAAATGCGTCAACAGGCCTGGGTGTCGAGGACAGGGATTGGACGACGTACGACCTGATCCTGGACGAAGCGCCGCTTGAGGCGGTGGTGCAGGATACAGAAATTGACGGTCTTCTTGTGGTCCCGGCGACAGTCGATCTGAGTTCTGCTGATATTGAGCTGATATCCAACGAAAAACGCAGCTATCTTTTGCACGATGCTTTACGACAGCCAGCAATTGACAAGTTCAAGCTGGATTTTGTTCTGATTGACTGCCCTCCGTCGCTTAATCTTTTGACCGTAAACGCTATGGTGGCGGCTCATTCCGTATTGGTTCCACTGCAAAGTGAGTTCTTTGCTTTGGAAGGATTGTCGCAACTAATGTTGACGATCAGAGAAGTTCGCCAAACCGCAAATCCGGACCTGAGAATCGAAGGTGTTGTGTTGACCATGTATGACAACCGCAACAACTTGTCCCGTCAGGTTGAAAAAGATGCGCGTGACAATCTGGGTGGGATGGTTTTTAAAACTAAAATACCCAGAAATGTGCGGGTCAGCGAAGCACCATCATATGCTTTACCGGTTCTGCAATATGACTCGGGGTCGTTGGGGGCGATGGCATATCGTCATTTGGCGCGTGAAGTCATTCATAAGAATAAAAATATTGCCGCTTGAGCGGCAGTGAGGAGGGCTCAGTGGTAGCCAAAAAATCAAAACCCAGAGGTTTGGGCCGGGGCCTGTCAGCTCTGATGGCTGATGTAACGCAAGAAGCTGAAGGTTTTGCACCGTCAGAGCCACGACGCCCGGACCTGAAAGTTCCGATCGAAAAATTGCGGGCGAATCCAAACCAACCGCGTCGCACGTTTGCACCCGAGCAACTGGATGAACTGGCGGCCTCGGTCAAAGAAAAGGGTATCATTCAACCGCTTATTGTCCGTGAAATCGGCGGTGGAGATTATGAAATCGTCGCCGGTGAACGCCGTTGGCGCGCGGCGCAGATGGCTCAGCTGCACGATATTCCGGTGATCGTACGTCAGTTCGACGACACTGAGGTTCTGGAAGTCGCTATTATCGAGAACATTCAGCGCGCGGATTTGAATGCTGTGGAAGAAGCTGCCGGTTACAAACAGCTCATGGATCGTTTCGGACATACTCAGGAAAAGCTGGCCGAAGCGCTTGGGAAAAGCCGTAGCCACATTGCCAACCTGCTGCGTTTGCTGTCTCTGCCCCTGGATGTTCAGACGCTGGTGATCGAAGGGAAGCTGTCAGCAGGTCATGCGCGGGCTTTGATTACAGCCGAAAACCCATCAGAGTTGGCGAAAATCGTCGTTCGGGATGGATTGTCTGTGCGTGCGACCGAAGCATTGGTCAAGAAACAACAGGCTGATCCGGCGAAACCTGCCGCTCCGCGTTCCAGAAACCTGAATGCGGGTAAGGATGCGGATACGCGGGCGCTGGAGAAGGACCTTTCGGCGATTCTGGCGATGAAAGTCGCAATTAATCACAAAGCGGGCACGGAAACAGGTCAGGTGGTGCTGACCTATGAAAACCTGGACCAGCTGGACGATCTCTGCGCCAAGCTCAGCCGTTAGGCCTTGACCAGATAAAGGTCAACACGGCGCCCAATACAACGGCCTGAATGATCAAAACATGCATCGGAACCGACATCAGGACGGATAACCCAAAGACAGCGGCAATGGACAATGTTGCCGCTTTTTTTGCGCCCGGCCGAATTGCGCCCGAGCTTTGCCAATCCAATATCAGGGGGCCAAAGGTCCGGTGCGTGATCAGCCAGTTGTGTAACCGTGAAGATGATCTGGCAAAGAAAAAGGCAGCCAACAGAAGGAATGGCACCGTCGGCAACAGGGGCAGGGCAACGCCAACCGCCGCAAGCCCGACGCAGATCAACCCGAGTGCGCTCCAGACATATTGCATCATCTATCCCAACAATTCTCGGATCACAGCGTTCAGGACGGCACGACCATCCCGGGTGGCCTTCAATTGGCCATCTGTCTGATCTATCATACCTAATTCGATTAGGTCATTCAGCGTGTTTTGCGGTAGAGGTTTGTCGGACAAAGCGGTGTATCTGTCTATATGTAGTCCTTCAGTAATCCTGAGACCCATCATGAGGTATTCATTCGCCTGATCCTGGTTGGACAGTTCGGTGCGATCTTTCTCTCCATTGCCGCTGTCGGCAGAGGTGAGCCAAGCGTTCGGCGATAGATAGGTTTCGGTCGCCATTTTCCGTCCGTCAACGGTTATGCGCCCGTGAGCCCCGGGTCCGATACCGACATAATCGCCATATCGCCAATAGATCAGATTATGCTGCGATTCCGATCCGGGCCGGGCGTGGTTGGACACCTCATAGGCGGGCAGGCCGTGGGCTTCGCATATTTCTTGCGTCGCTAGATACATATCTGCGGCACTGTCGTCTTCGGGCAGACCGCGCAGCTTCCCTATAGCATAGCGGTCGCCAAAGGCGGTGCCTTCTTCAATCGTCAATTGATAAAGAGACAGGTGGTCGACGGCCATGGACAATGCTTCGGTCAATTCCTTACGCCACGCATCAAGGGTTTGATGCTGACGGGCATAGATCAGGTCAAAACTGACTCTATCAAAGACATTTCGGGCAATATCAAAAGCGCCGCGCGCCTCGGCGACGGTATGGATTCGCCCCAAGCGGCGAAGATCTTCGTCGTTCAGGGCTTGAACACCCATCGAAATCCGGTTCACGCCCGCGTCGCGATACGCTGCAAACCGGCCCGCCTCGACTGAGCCTGGATTAGCTTCAAGCGTGATTTCCATGTCATTGGCAGGGCGCCACAAGGCACGGGCCTCGTCTATGACGGCGGCGACTGTTTCAGGTGCCATCAAGGATGGGGTGCCGCCGCCGAAAAAGATCGTGTTCAGCACTCGATCCGGGGTTTCGTTAGCAACGCGGTAAAGTTCGCTCAGATAGGCATTAAGCCATTGTTTTTGATCGATGTTTTTTGAAACATGGCTGTTGAAATCGCAATAGGGGCATTTGGCCTCGCAAAAAGGCCAATGCACGTACAGGCCAAAGCCCCCGTTGCGCCAATCATCCGCCAAAGCAGCCTTTCACGAACATTTCAACCGCGCGGCCGCGATGGCTGATCTTGTTCTTTTCCCAGCGATCCATCTCGGCAAAGGTAATGTCGTGCCCGTCGGGGACAAACATCGGATCATATCCGAACCCGTCCTTACCACGGATCGGCCAGACCAGATGGCCAGGCGCGATGCCTTCGAACACTTCGTCGTGGCCGTCGGGCCAGGCCAGAACCAGCGTGCAACGAAACTGCGCGGTCCGTGGATGGGCGGCGCTCTTTGCCTCGAGCGCATCATGCGCGCGGGTCATGGCCATCAGGAAATCGCGGCCATCGCCGGTTTCGGCCCAGTCGGCGGTGTAGACGCCGGGCGCGCCGTCCAGCGCGTCGATGGTGATGCCGGAATCGTCCGATAGGGCAGGCAGGCCAGTGGCCTTTGCTGCGGCATGAGCTTTGATCCGGGCGTTGCCGACAAACGTATCCTCGGTTTCTTCCGGTTCCGGCAAGTTCATTTCGCCTGCGCCGACAACTGTCACGCCAAAAGGCTCAAGGAGATGCGCCATCTCCTCGAGTTTGCCTTTGTTGTGCGTGGCCACCAGCAGCCTGTCGCCGTCGAACCTGCGGGTCATGCGGTGGCGGCCTTTTGCGCGGCCACCAGCTCGCCTGTGCCTTTTTCCGCCAGATCCAGCAGCTGGTTCATCTGATCGCGGCTAAAGACAGAGCCTTCGGCGCTCATCTGCACTTCGATCAGCTTGCCCGAGCCGGTCATGATGAAGTTGCCGTCAACACCGGCTTCGCTGTCTTCGGGGTAGTCCAGATCCAGCACCGGCTGGCCTGCGTAGATACCGCAGGACACGGCGGCAACCGGATCGATCAGCGGGTCAGAGATCACGTCGCCGGCCTTCATCAGTTTGTTGATCGCCAGACGTAGCGCAACCCAACCGCCGGTGATCGCGGCACAGCGAGTGCCGCCGTCGGCCTGGATCACATCGCAGTCGACGGTGATCTGACGTTCCCCAAGCGCAACCCGATCCACACCGGCGCGCAGGGCGCGGCCGATCAAGCGTTGGATTTCAACGGTACGACCACCTTGTTTTCCGCTTGCGGCCTCGCGCCGCATCCGAGTGTTGGTGGCACGGGGCAGCATGCCGTATTCAGCCGTGACCCAGCCCAGCCCCGACCCCTTGATGAAGGGCGGCACGCGATCTTCTATCGTGGCGGTGCACAACACATGGGTGTCGCCCATCTTGATCAGGCAGGAACCTTCGGCATGTTTGGTGAACCCCGTTTCGATTGAAACGGCGCGCATTTCGCTTAAATCTCGTCCAGAGGGTCGCATGGAAAATCCTTTGTTTGCTGGGTTGGGGATAACGCCCCGCGGCGTTACGATGCAACCCCGATTGACCTTTCATTTACCTGCGATTTAATGGCGGTCGAGCAGGGGATGGCCGATGAGCGAAGCAAGAAAAATTCTGGACGAGATGAACGACCGGTCGCGCGAAGTGTTCCGGCTGATCGTTGAAAGCTATCTGGACAGTGGCGAACCGGTCGGAAGCCGCACCCTGACGCGTACCTTGTCCGAGAAAGTCAGTGCTGCAACCGTGCGCAATGTGATGCAGGATCTGGAGTTTCTGGGCCTGCTCGACAGCCCCCATGTCAGCGCAGGGCGGATTCCGACGCAGCAGGGGTTGCGGATGTTCGTGGACGGGTTGCTTGAGGTTGGCGATCTGGGTGCGGATGATCGGCAGAAACTGGACGAGACTTTAGGCTCTAACGCAGGCGATGTCGGGGGAATGCTGGACCGCGTGGGGTCGGCCTTGTCACACGTGACACATGGTGCGTCGCTGGTTCTGACCCCCAAGCATGAATCCGAGATCAAGCACATCGAGTTTGTCTCGCTGGCCCATGATCGGGCATTGGTGGTTCTGGTCTTTGCGGATGGGCACGTGGAAAATCGCCTGTTCACGCCACCGCCCGGACAAACGCCCAGTTCCATGCGCGAGGCGGCGAACTTCCTGAATGCTTTGATCGAAGGCCGGACGCTGAGCGAAGTGCGCCGCCAGATGCAGATTCAGATCGACGCGCGCAAGCAAGAGATTGATGTTCTGGCGCGTGAGATGGTCGAAAGCGGCATGGCTGCCTGGGACAGTGAAGGGGGCGACTCGGCCAGATTGATCGTGCGCGGGCGGGCGAATCTGTTGAGCGAACCGGGTCAGGCCGAAGAACTTGACCGAATCCGCACCCTGTTCGACGATCTTGAACGTAAGCGGGATATCGCGGAATTTCTGGAATTGACCGAAGAAGGTGACGGTGTGCGCATTTTTATCGGGTCTGAGAACAAACTTTTCTCACTTTCGGGTTCCTCTTTGGTGGTGTCTCCATATATGAACGCTGATCGAAAGATAATCGGTGCGGTCGGGGTCATCGGGCCCACGCGTCTGAATTATGGACGGATCGTGCCGATCGTGGATTATACGGCGCAACTGGTCGGTAAGCTGATATCCGACCGGAGCTAGAGGGTAAGAGATGGCAGAGCCCAAGAACGAAGATTTTCTGGACGATATCGCAACCGCCGAGGCGGAAGAACTGGCCGAGGAATTTGCGGAGATTGCTGAAGAAGCACTGGAGCTGGACGAGCTGCGTGCTGAGCGCGATGACTACAAGGACAAGTTCATGCGTGCGCTGGCGGATGCTGAAAACGCGCGCAAGCGTGGCGACAAGGCCCGTCGCGATGCGGAACAGTATGGCGGATCGAAGCTGGCCCGTGACATGCTGCCGGTCTACGACAACATGAAACGCGCGCTTGAGGCCGCGACCGATGAGCAGAAAGAAGTTGCCGCCGGTCTGCTGGAAGGTGTTGAACTGACCATGCGCGCGCTGAAGGACGTGTTCCAGAAGCACGGGATTCAGGTGATCACGCCCGAGGTTGGTGATCGGTTTGATCCGAACATCCACGAAGCGATGTTCGAAGCGCCCGTTCCGGGTACCCGTGCCGGTGACATCATTCAAGTCTCGGCCGAAGGCTTCATGCTGCATGATCGCCTGCTGCGCCCGGCGCAGGTTGGCGTGTCGTCGACGCCTGCAAGCTAAGCAGTTTAAAATCCGAACAATATTGAGGCGGTCAGGTTCTGGCCGCCTCTTTCAGTTTGTAGATCAGGTCCAGCGCCTCGCGCGGGGTTAGCTCATCCGGTAGGATGCCATCCAGCATATCCGTGACAGGTGAGGCTTTGGGCGCCGGGGGCGGAGGCGGTGGCGCGGCCGAGAACAGAGGCAGATCGTCGATCAGAGCCTTTTGCTTGCCACCTTCGCGCTCGGTTTTCTCCAGCTGGTCCAGAACCACGCGGGCGCGCTCAACCACCGAAGCAGGCAAACCGGCAAGTTGCGCGACCTGAACGCCATAGGACCGGTCGGCAGCGCCCTTATGGACCTCGTGCAGGAAGATCACCTCGCCTTCCCATTCCTTGACGGCGACGGTGGCGTTGTCGACACCTTCCAGATTGCCGGCCAGTGCGGTCAATTCGTGGTAGTGGGTGGCGAACAGCGCGCGGCATTTGTTGGCGGCGTGCAGGTGTTCCAGCGTGGCCCAGGCGATGGAGAGGCCGTCATATGTGGCCGTACCCCGCCCGATTTCGTCCAGGATGACAAGCGCGTGGTCGTCGGCCTGGTTCAGGATCGCTGCGGTTTCCACCATTTCGACCATGAAGGTCGAGCGGCCCCGCGCCAGATCGTCCGAGGCGCCGACGCGGCTGAACAACTGGCTTACCACGCCGATATGTGCCCGTTCGGCAGGGACGTAGCTGCCCATCTGGGCCAGCAAAGCGATCAGTGCGTTCTGGCGCAGGAATGTCGATTTACCTGCCATGTTGGGGCCGGTGAGCAGCCAGATGGCCGCGCCTTGATCGGCGCTGAGATCGCAGTCATTGGCAATGAATGCCTCACCGCCTTGTTGTCGCAGCGCGTGTTCGACGACCGGATGACGCCCCCCTTGAACGGCAAAAGTACGAGATGTGTCGACCTGTGGTCGGCACCAGTTCTCACCACGCGCCAGATCAGACAAGGCCGTGGTCAGATCCAGCTCAGCCAGCCCTCGGGCGGTTTGGTTCAGTTGAGCGGCTTTGGCGAGAATTTCGTCAGAAAGCCTTTGATAGAGCCTTTTTTCGATCTCCAAAGCCAGATTGCCTGCGTTCAATATGCGAGTCTCGATCTCGGACAGTTCCACAGTGGTGAACCGCACCTGATTGGCAGTGGTCTGGCGGTGGATATAGGTCTCGGAATAAGGCGGGTTCAACATCTTTTCGGCATGGGTTGCCGTAGTTTCGATGAAATACCCCAGCACGTTGTTGTGCTTGATCTTCAGCGATGTGATACCGGTGTGTTCCGCGTATTTCTGTTGAAACCCGGCGATGACCGAGCGGCCTTCGTCGCGCAGCGTGCGGGCTTCGTCAAGCTCTTCGTCAATACCGGGAGCAATGAAGCCACCATCGCGCGCCAACAATGGGGGGTCGGCTACTAACGCGTTGTCCAAAAGATTCAGAAGATCGTCGAAACCGATCAAATTCTGCACAGCCGTTGCCAGCAAAACCGGCAGGTCTTGACCAGCGCAAATTTCGGCAATCGCTGCGGCCTGCGTCAGCCCATTGCGGATGGCGGCCAGATCGCGGGGGCCTCCACGGTCCAGTGACAGGCGTGACAGCGCGCGGTCCAGATCGGGAGATTTGCGCAGCGCCTCACGCAGATCCTGGGCGATCAGGGTGTCTTGGGTCGCGAAACTGACTGCGTCCAGCCGGGATTGGATCACATCCAAATTACGCGATGGGCTGGACAGCCGTTGTTCCAATAGCCGTGCGCCGCCGGGGGTGACGGTGCGATCCACCACCGAAAGCAGCGATCCGGCGCGGCCACCGGACAGGGATCGGGTCAGTTCCAGATTGCGGCGAGTGGCGGCGTCGATCTGAACCACGCGGTCTTCGGATTCTTTCAGAGGGGTCTGCAACAGGGGCAGCTTGCCCTTTTGCGTAATCTCAAGATAGTCGATCAGTGCCCCCATCGCTGAGATTTCAGCGCGGCCAAAACTGCCGAACGCGTCCAGGGCACCCACGTGAAACAATCCGCAGATGCGCTTTTCCGCCGCAGTGCTGTCAAAACTGGCGCGTCCGATGGGGGTCAGAGAAATACCCAGATCGCGAACCGGTTCATACAAAGCATCGCCCGACCCGTCCGCTACGATGAGTTCCGCAGGGGCCAACCGTGCCAGCTCGGGGCTTAGGCGCACCGGGGTTATAGGCATCACGTGAAACGCGCCGGTTGAAATATCGGCCCATGCCAATGCGGCCTCGTCCCGAACCTCGGAATAAGCGGCCAGAAAGTTGTGGCGGCGGGCCTCAAGCAGGGCGTCCTCGGTCAGCGTGCCAGGGGTGACTAGGCGCACAACATCGCGTTTTACGACCGATTTAGAGCCTCTTTTCTTCGCTTCGGCCGGGCTTTCCATCTGTTCACAGACAGCCACGCGAAAGCCTTTGCGTATCAGCGTCAGCAGATATCCTTCGGCAGAATGCACCGGCACACCGCACATCGGAATGTCGGTTCCGTTATGTTTTCCACGTTTTGTCAGGGCGATATCCAGCGCCTCAGCGGCGTTGACGGCGTCCTCAAAGAACATCTCGTAGAAATCGCCCATGCGGTAGAACAGCAGGGCTTCGGCATGGGCCTCTTTGATTTCGAGATATTGCGCCATCATCGGCGTGACTGTGGACAAGGCGGCCCCCTTCTGGCGTGTTCCGGGCGCGACCTTACAAATCCCGCATCTTCTGTAAAAGCCGAAAACTCATTCTCGTTGAGGCGGGCGTTCTCCTGCGTTATGAGGCGACAGCCCAACATATGTAAAGAAACGACATTTCTGATGCCTAAAGCGAAGATCACCAAAGAAGAGGCGCTCGCCTTTCACCTCGACCCGACCCCCGGCAAATGGGAGGTGCAGGCCACTGTGCCCATGACCACGCAGCGCGATCTGTCGCTGGCCTACAGTCCCGGCGTGGCAGTTCCCTGTGAAGCCATCGCTGAATCGCCCGAGACTGCTTATGACTATACCAATAAGGGCAATCTGGTTGCCGTGATTTCGAACGGGACCGCCGTTCTGGGGCTTGGCAATCTGGGCGCGCTGGGCTCGAAACCGGTGATGGAAGGCAAATCAGTCCTGTTCAAAAGGTTTGCGGATGTGAACTCGATCGATATCGAACTGGACACTGAAGACCCGGATGAATTCTGCCGCGCGGTGCGTCTGATGGGGCCGACCTTTGGCGGAATCAATCTGGAAGACATCAAGGCCCCCGAGTGCTTCATCATCGAACAGCGTCTGAAGGAAGAGATGGATATCCCGGTCTTCCACGATGACCAGCACGGAACTGCGGTGATCTGCGCGGCAGGTCTGCTGAACGCGCTGCATATTTCGGGTAAGAAAATTGAGGACGTGAAAATTGTCCTGAACGGAGCGGGTGCTGCGGGCATCGCCTGTATCGAGCTGCTCAAGGCGATGGGTGCCAAGCATGAAAACTGCATTGTCTGTGACACCAAGGGCGTGATTTATCAGGGCCGGACCGAGGGTATGAACCAGTGGAAATCGGCCCATGCCATCACCACGGAACTGCGTACACTGGAAGAGGCCATGAATGGCGCTGATGTGTTCCTGGGCGTGTCGGTCAAAGGTGCGGTGACGCAGGATATGGTCGCCAGCATGGCCGACAATCCGGTGATTTTCGCGATGGCCAACCCCGACCCTGAAATCACGCCGGAAGAGGCGCATGAGGTCCGCGTCGATGCCATTGTCGCAACGGGACGCAGCGATTACCCGAACCAGGTCAACAACGTGCTTGGGTTCCCCTATCTGTTCCGCGGCGCGCTGGACATTCACGCGCGAGCCATCAATGACGAGATGAAGATTGCCTGCGCCCACGCGTTGGCCCGACTGGCGCGTGAGGATGTGCCAGATGAGGTTGCGATGGCTTATGGCAAATCATTGACCTTTGGCCGTGACTACATCATCCCGACGCCGTTTGATCCGCGTCTGATCCATCGCATCCCGCCCGCTGTGGCCAAGGCCGGGATGGACACTGGCGCGGCCCGGCGCCCGATCATCGACATGGACGCCTATGAGCTGAGCCTGAAATCCCGCATGGACCCAACCGCGTCCATCCTGCGTGGCCTGAACGCGCGTGCGCGTCAGGCGCAAAGCCGTATGATCTTTGCCGAGGGTGACGATCCCCGCGTATTGCGTGCCGCGGTGTTATATCAGCGTTCAGGTTTTGGTAAGGCTCTCGTTGTCGGACGCCCCGATGATGTGAAAACCAAGCTGGAAGAGGCCGGTCTTGGTGATGCCGTTCGCGAGTTGGAAGTGGTCAATGCGGCCAACACCGCACATCTCGAGACTTACACCGATTTTCTGTATAACCGACTGCAACGTAAGGGTTTTGACCGCAAAGATATCTTCCGCCTTGCAGCGCGCGATCGGCATGTTTTCTCATCCCTGATGCTGGCACATGGGCATGGCGATGGTTTGGTGACCGGGGCCACGCGTAAATCGGCACATGTTCTCGACCGGATCAACCATGTGTTCGATGCCGACGCGGCGCATGGTGCGGCGGGTGTGACCGCGCTGTTGCACAAAGGTCGGATCGTTCTGATCGGTGATACGCTGGTTCACGAATGGCCGGATGAAAATGACCTTGCAAATATCGCTGAACGCTCCGCTGCTGTGGCCCGCCACATGGGTCTGGAACCGCGCGTTGCCTTCGTCAGCTTCTCGACCTTTGGCTATCCGGTGTCTGAACGGGCCGAAAAAATGCATCGCGCCCCAGCGGTTCTGGATAAACGCGGTGTCGATTTCGAATACGAAGGCGAGATGGCTGTGGATGTGGCTCTGAACGTGGATCAGCAAGCTGGCTATCCATTCCAGCGCCTGACCGGCCCCGCGAATATTCTGATTGTCCCGGCACGTCACTCGGCCTCGATTTCGACCAAGCTGATGCAAGAAATGGGCGGGGCTACCGTGATCGGCCCGATCCTGTCTGGCGTCGACAAGCCGATTCAGATCTGCTCGACCGTGTCTACGGCCAATGACATTCTGAACATGGCCATCCTGGCCTCCTGCGATATCGGGTAAGCGATGACGATCTGGAACCTCGGCTCGATCAACGCGGACATGATTTATGATGTGCCGCACCTGCCCGGACCAGGAGAGACCCTCTCCGCCAACCGTCTTGACAGGTATCTGGGCGGCAAAGGGGCGAATATGTCTGTTGCTGCCGCGCGGGCCGGGGCACGGGTTGCGCATATTGGTGCGGTTGGCCCGGATGGGCGCTGGGCGCGGGATCGTCTGACGGAATACGGTGTGGACACGCGCCATATTGCCGAGGTTGAGGTTCCAACCGGCCACGCGATCATTGCGGTGGATTCCGAAGGGGAAAACAATATTATCCTGTTTCCCGGCTCGAACCACGCGATTTCACAGGATCAGCTGGGGCAGGCGTTGTCCTCGGCGTCGCGGGGCGATCTGTTGGTGATGCAGAACGAAACCAACCTACAGGTCGAAGCCGCAAAGATGGGTCGCGATTTGGGTTTGACGGTCTGCTACGCCGCTGCCCCGTTTCAGGCGCAAGCGGTTCAGGCGGTGCTGCCCTATTTGGATTTTCTGATCCTGAATGAAATCGAGGCCGAGCAATTGCGGCAGGCCACCGGGCAGGAGGTCTCGGATCTGGAAGTTCAGCATGTGATCGTCACCCTAGGTTCAAAGGGCGCGCGTTATCATCAGCGTGGCAGGGACGTTTCCGAGTTCGCGGCGCACAAGGTTCAGGCCGTGGATACCACCGGGGCAGGCGACACTTTTACCGGTTATGTGCTGGCCGGGATGGATCGCGGGATGCCTCTGGCGCAGGCGATTTCACAGGCAAACCGTGCCGCAGCCCTGATGGTCATGCGGCACGGAACGGCTGATGTTATTCCTGACCTGAAAGAAGTGCGCGAGGCGCAGTTCGATTAAGATCCGGCAAACGGCGCTTCGCTTCCCCACAGCTGTTTGACGCGCGCATCGCGGCCACAGGCTTTGCGATAAGCTTTGTACGCGTTCTTCTGGCGTTTGGGCCCAAATCGGGTCAGGACCAGCTTTTCGCCCTTGTAGTAATCCTGATGATACGCCTCGGCTGGATAAAACGTCCCGGCTTGCAGGATCGGCGTCACAACAGTTTTCCCCAGCGCGTTTTGCGCGCCGGTCTTAGCTTGCTGTGCCAACGCTTTTTCCCCTGCATTAGAGACGAAAATGGCGGTACGATAGCTTTCACCCCGATCACAGAATTGGCCACCCGCATCCGTTGGGTCGACCGAGCGGAAGAACATGTTCAGTAAGATTTCACGAGAAACACGGGACGGATCAAAGGTGATCTGTACCGCTTCGTAATGCCCGGTTCCGCCGTTGGAGACCTGTTTATAGGTTGGGTTGATCGACTTGCCACCGGTATATCCTGACACGGCCCCGATCACGCCGGGGACGGATTCGAAATCGGATTCGACACACCAGAAACAGCCACCTGCTACGGTCAGTGTTTCGGCCCCGGCGGCAGGTGCCGGTAGGGCGCGAAACATTGCAACCAGCACAATCAGAACAAACAGAAACGTAGGTTTGACTGTGTCAAAATAAGCAATACGGGTCATGGTGCGTCTCCTTTCCGGTTCAGGCTGCCCTGACTTAATCGGTGCCGCAATCCGCTGACATGATATGTCACGCGGTGGTGAGACGAGTTTATCGTCGCCACAGCCTGATGTCATGGATGATAGCGTGCTCGTCGGACGCTCGCGGAGGCTAGTGGCTCTCGGACTTAGAACTCAGGTTGTCCTGCCGGTCTTCAAAACGGGGGTGGGTGCTTAGCCAGTCACTGCCTTGATCGCCGTATTTCTGTTCGAGCATTGCAAAGAATTCCGACAGACCATTTGGGTCAAACCCGGCCCGTTCCGCCAGATCAACGCCGAACCGATCCGCCGACAGTTCATGCTGGCGGGAATAGGACAGTGACAAAACCAGGTTTCCTTCTAGCAGCACCTGTTCTAGTACCGGTCCGGTATCGCCCGCCATCATACCAATCAGGAGATAAGCCCCGAGCGATCGGTAAATCTGCCTCAGCCCGTGCTGTTCGGCCACATGCCCAATCTCGTGCCCGATCACTCCGGCAAGCGCATCGGTTGAGACCAATCGCACCAAGTCATCCGAGACCACTATGGTTCCATTAGGCAAGGCAAAGGCATTGGGTCCCATGCCGGGCAGATCGCGAAACAACAGCGTATAGTCGTGATCCTCTGCCGCCGGGCCCAATGCAGCCAGAACCCGGCCGAAGTTGTTCTGGACTTCAGCCTTTTCCGAGTCGCTCAGCGCGCTGGGCTTGGTCATAATCTGATCGAGGGCCTGCATCACCCCGGTATCAATCGCGGCGACCAGTGGCGGCGGTGTCATCCACACGGCCAACGCCACCAACAGGGACAGCCCATATTTCCAAATCCCCCATACCGCAACAAGACAGGTCAGCGTGATGAGGATCAGCCGGGGGTGAAACTTTTCAGCGTGATGCAGCCGTGATCCGCTGCTGTCTGCGATCAGATGCTCCAGCGCCGCGTGCTGGCCTGTCAGAAACAGGGTACCATCAGGGAAATTCACCCGGCGTTCAGTCGATCCGACGCGGGGGTCTACCGACAGCTCATCCGGGGAACAGCGGGTCAGAATCTGACCATGCTCATCAATCAACCAGACGGTGTTGGTGCCGACCGCCAACCGCACCGCAACCTCGCGCGAACTGAGAGGTGGATAAGCGCGCCCGTGAACAGGCGCGCCGATGTTATCCTCAGACATGTCCAAAATCAGACCGCGATACCGATATCAAACCCTTCGATATCCCCGTAAGCGTCGCCAATGGCGCTGACATTTTCACTGACGGTGCCGACGAAATCATCCAGCGGACCATTGGGGATGAAGGTTGTGTGATTGGCCAGATACCGAACCCGGCGCACATGCGTCCACGGCAGCGCCAGGCCCAGGGTCACCACGATCACCACAAGGTTGGACAGCACGATCCACAGATAATGCAGCGCCGAGATGTCGGAATGAAAGCGATGCCCGCTGCCCATGGCCGTGTGATTGTAGACCGCGTTGCGCACGATGGCGTGGTAGATGATCGACCCCGGAACCAGCACCACCATATAGGCCGCAACCATGAAAAGGATCGTGAACATCTCGGACAAGTGATCAATTCCCGATTCAACGTTGTCCAACACGCTCAACACCGGCACGCCGCTGCCAAGAATCATGAAGATGACAACTGCTGCGGCGACCCCCCAAGCGATCGCCGCAAAAAAGGCTTTGTAGAACGGGCCGATCGGGCTGTTGAAGAAGATCGGCGTTGTTCCAAAGGTGTGGCCATTCACGTGAAACCGCTGGATTGCGCGGGTGACAAATGGCCAAGTGGTGTAAAATGTCATCGCCGCAAGTAGTGGGTAGGCATAGTAATTCGCGACCGCTGCACCTGTTCTGCCATGAAAGACAAACCGCACGTTCGACCAGCTGGACATGCGGGCGTTGAACCGCAAGGACCGGACCAGAAGGTAGGGAATCAATACTAGCAGACCCAACAGCATGACCAGATTGACCAGAGGGATCGATCCAAGGATCGAATAAACCACGATCCCGGCTATCACGATCAGCCGCCCAATCAGGATCTGCTTACCTGTGGCGTGGTAGTCGAAACTGCGCCCGGCGACATAGGTGTTCTGATAGAAATACTTCTTGGTCCGCACCTTGGCCCACGCGCTGTAGATGCCCAGGGTCACGATGGACAACAGCAGGTTGACGATCCAAATGCCGAAATATTCGCTTGCTGACCCCCGAAACTCGAATTTTACCGGGGTGCCAGGTGAGGGGGCTGCCTGCATGAATGCCTCAATAAGCTTGAATGAAAAACGGGCCGGCCCCTTGGGGACCGACCCGTCTTCTGTGCTCAATCAAAGCGGCATTTCTACGGCATAGTTGCGACGTAAGCGGCCGTTTCAACCTTTTCGTGCAAACATCCGTTACTTCAGGCGTTTGTCCCGCGCCGCCAGCAGTTTCAGGCGCAGCGCGTTCAGTTGGATGAAACCTGCCGCGTCCGTCTGGTCGTAGGCACCAGCGTCTTCTTCAAAGGTCACATGCGCCTCGGAGTAAAGCGAATGATCCGACCAGCGACCCACCGTCGAGGCCAGCCCTTTGTAGAGCTTCACGCGGACGGTGCCGGTGACATGTTCCTGGGACTTGTCGATGGCGGCTTGCAACATTTCCCGCTCGGGGGAGTACCAGAACCCGTTATAAATCAGCTCGGCATATTGCGGCATCAGCTGGTCTTTCAGGTGCATCGCGCCCCGGTCCATGGTGATGGATTCGATACCACGATGCGCTTCCAGCAGGATGGTGCCGCCAGGTGTCTCGTAGATGCCGCGCGATTTCATGCCAACAAACCGGCCTTCGACCAGGTCCAGACGGCCAATGCCATGCTTGCCGCCATATTCGTTCAGCTTGGTCAGGATGGTCGCGGGGCTCATCGCCTCGCCATTTATGCTGACCGCGTCACCTTTTTCAAAGCCGATTTCGATAAACTCGGGTTCGTTTGGCGCGTCCTCGGGGTGGACGGTGCGCTGGTAGACGTAATCGGGCGCCATATCGGCGGGGTCTTCCAGAACCTTGCCCTCGGACGAGGTGTGCAGCAGGTTGGCATCGACCGAGAAGGGGGCCTCGCCGCGCTTGTCCTTGGCAATCGGGATCTGGTTCGCCTCTGCAAATTCCAGCAGCTTGGTGCGGCTGGTCAAGTCCCATTCGCGCCAAGGAGCAATCACCTTGATGTCGGGGTTTAGCGCATAGGCGGCCAGTTCAAAGCGGACCTGATCGTTGCCCTTGCCGGTCGCGCCGTGGGCGACGGCATCGGCACCGGTGGCTTCGGCAATCTCGACCAGACGTTTCGAGATTAGCGGGCGCGCGATCGAGGTGCCCAGCAGATACAGCCCCTCATACTGCGCATTGGCGCGGAACATCGGGAAAACGAAGTCGCGGACGAATTCCTCGCGGATGTCTTCGATATAGATGTTCTCGGGCTTGATCCCCAGCAGCTCGGCCTTCTTGCGGGCGGGCTCCAACTCCTCGCCCTGACCCAGATCGGCGGTGAAGGTGACAACCTCACACCCATACTCGGTCTGCAGCCATTTCAGGATGATCGAGGTATCAAGGCCACCGGAATAGGCCAGAACAACTTTCTTGGGCGCGGACATCTGACTTCCCCTTATGCGTAAGACGCTTGGCCCCTAGCGGGTTTTGAAACCGGGGGCAAGTTATCTGCGTTGACGAGGCGCGGGAATTGGGGTGAAACGAGGGAATAGAGAACAAGGATTGGTTGAGAAGGCAGGTTTCAGGATGTTGGGTTGGCAGATTTTTGTGCATTCGGTGCGGATGGTTTTGCGGAACGCCACTACAGCGTTGAGAATCTTCATTCTGCCAGTTTTGGGGTCAATGTGCCTCGCTCTCTTTTTTGGAGTACTTGATGGATCACCTGCAGGTGAAGGGAATGATCAGATTGGCGCAGGCACCGGCGCGTTTATAGTGCGAGGGTTGCTGTGGGTCGTTGGTACCGTGGTGTTCATGGCCTGGGGGGTTGTTTCGTGGCACCGGTTCATTCTGCTCGAAGAGTACCCAGCGGGTATCGTTCCAAAATTCAACACACACAGTATTGGATCGTATATCTGGCGCTCGGTAATACTCGGATTTCTGATTGCAGTGATTGTGGTGCCGTTGGCTGTAATCGTCGGCCTAATCACGATTGGGTTTTTCTTTGGAGACTTTCTGGTGAGCGCTTTCCTTTCGCTTCTGATCGGATTTTTGACCTTTAGATTAGCCCTCGTACTGCCGGCCGCCGCGCTGGAGAAGCCTATAACTTTGATTGAGGCTTGGTTTGTAACAGGTAAATTTACAAATGCGGTTCTGATCTTGGCTTTGTGCCAGCTGGCTTTCGAAACTGCTACAGGCATGATTTCTACGTTTATACCGGAAGGGCACGGGCTTTACTCGATCTTGGAGATTATCAGTTTCTTCGTTGTCGCGCTGATCAACGTCAGCATCCTGACCACTATGTACGGCGTGTTTATCGAAAAACGCGAACTCATCTGACCCGCGTACACATATGTATTCCTTGCCCTTTCACTCAGTATAAGCCACTGACACCGGCATGACTGATTTCATGACCCGCGCCCGCGCTGCCGAACAGGCGATGCGCTCTGTGTTTCCGGCGACGCCGTTGCAGCGGAACGCCCATTTGTCTGATCGCTACGGGGCCGATATCTGGCTCAAGCGCGAAGACCTCAGCCCGGTGCGGTCCTACAAGATCCGCGGTGCGTTCAACGCCATGCGCAAGCAGCAGGGGCAGAACCTGTTCGTCTGTGCCAGCGCGGGCAATCATGCGCAGGGCGTTGCCTATATGTGCAAGCATCTGGGCGTAAACGGCGTGATCTTCATGCCCGTCACCACGCCGCAGCAGAAAATCCAGAAGACGCGCATCTTTGGTGGCGACAATGTCGAGATTCACCTGACCGGCGACTATTTTGACGACACGCTGGCCGCCGCGCAGGCGTGGTGTGCCGAACGGGGCGGGCATTTTCTGTCGCCGTTTGATGATGAGGATGTCATCGAAGGTCAGGCCTCTTTGGCGGTTGAGATTGAGGCACAGCTGGGCGGTTTGCCTGATCACGTGATCCTGCCGGTAGGCGGGGGCGGTATGTCTTCGGGCGTGGCTACATGGTTTGGGGATCGCGCCCATTGCCTGTTTGTCGAGCCCAGAGGCGGGGCGTGTCTTCATGCGGCAATGGCGGCTGGGCATCCGGTGGCGCTGGAACACATCGACAATTTTGTCGATGGCGCAGCGGTTGGGAAAATTGGCGCGAAACCGTTTGAGTTGCTGAAAAACCGCCACCTGTCCGATGTATTGGTGCTGTCCGAAGACCGCATCTGCACCACTATGATCGAAATGCTGAATGTTGAAGGCATCGTACTGGAACCTGCCGGCGCGCTGGCAATAGAGGCGCTGAGTGATATCCAGAGCTTTATCCGGGGCAAGCGAGTAGTCTGCGTCACCTCGGGCGGGAACTTCGATTTCGAGCGGTTGCCCGAGGTCAAGGAACGGGCGCAGCGTTATTCTGGCGTCAAGAAATACTTCATCCTGCGCCTGCCACAGCGCCCCGGTGCGCTGAAGGAGTTTCTGGGAATTTTAGGCCCCGAAGACGATATCGCCCGTTTCGAATATATGAAGAAATCGGCGCGCAATTTCGGCTCGGTCCTGATTGGCATCGAAACCCGCAAGCCTGAAAACTTTGCGCGCCTTTTTGCGCATCTGGATGAGGCCGGTTTCACCTATACCGACATCACCGAAGACGAAACGCTGGCGCAGTTTGTGATCTAAGCCAGGTTTGCGTCCTTATCTGCCAAGAACATTGTCTTGGAGGCGTCATAGACATTCAGAATAGCGGACAGGTTGACGTCATGTGCTTTGTCCGCGGCGGCTATGCGTTCTCCGTCCTGACAGAGTTTCGAAAACTGGTCAAAGCCAAGACTCAACGCGCTGCCTTTGAGGAAATGCATGTTCCTCTCGAATTCAACGCGGTTGATGTCCTTGTGTACCCTTTCGATGGTTTCCTGCACCTCGTCCAGAAAAATCTGTACCACTTCGTCGAACTCGCTGGCGCCAACCTCGTCCCTCAGTTGTCTGACCCTGGACCAGTCGATCATGTTCGGCCTCTCCACATATTTTGCGACCTGACCGGGATACCGGGGGTTCAGTAAAGACCGGGTTAAACAATGTGCAAAAGACGACTTCACCAGATGTTAAACCGCAGCGCGCTAGGGTCGCCCTGTTCCAAGTAGGTCGCAGTGCAGAGGGTTCAGGTGGCAGAGGGCAGTCAGGCAGAGGCCAGGGCAGAGTTGGATTTTGGCGCAATCCAAAAGGTGCTGATTGTCGATGACAGTCGCCTGCAACGGCGGATTCTGGTCGCCTCGCTGAAAAAGTGGGGGTTCGAGGTGTTTGAGGCTGACAATGGCGACGCGGCCATCGAAATATGTGCCGCCGATCCGCCGGATCTGATCCTCAGCGACTGGGTCATGCCGGGGATGAGCGGGCTGGAATTCTGCCGTTCCTTCCGGGCGCTGGACAGTGATCAATACAGCTATTTCATCCTGCTGACCTCAAAAAGCGAAAAGCAGGAGGTGGCGCGCGGGCTGGACGCGGGGGCGGACGATTTCCTGATCAAACCGCTTGAGGCGGATGAGTTGCGCGCACGTATCTCGGCAGGGGCGCGGATTCTGGATATGCAGCGCGAGTTGTCGGAAAAAAACCGAATAATCGAATCCGCGCTCAAGGAATTGCGCGTGGCCCATGACGCCATCGACAAGGATTTGATGCAGGCCCGGAAAATTCAGGAATCTCTGGTCCCCGAACTGACGCGGGAATTCGGGAAATCGCGCGTCAGCCTGTTGTTGAAACCCTGCGGTCACATCGGCGGCGATCTGGTGGGCATGTTCTCACCCGGGGTCAACCGGCTTGGGTTCTACAGCATTGATGTGTCAGGTCACGGCATTACCTCGGCGATGATGACGGCGCGGCTTGGCGGCTATCTGTCCAGCAACCACTTTGAGCAGAACGTCGCGATGGAGAAGCGCTTTGACAAGTTCTACGCGCTGCTGCCGCCCGAGCAGGTGGCAGAAATGCTCAATTACCGCCTGATGGCAGACGCCGGGGTCGAGGAATACTTTACTATGGTCTACGCCATTGTCGATCTGCGAAACGGGCATTTGAAGATGGTCCAGGCCGGACATCCGCATCCGCTAGTGATGCGTCAGGACGGCAGCACCGAATTTCTGGGCGAGGGCGGGTTGCCCATCGGCTTGCTGTCCGATGTTACCTTTCAACGGATCGAGACCTACCTGCAGCCGGGTGACAAGCTGCTGCTTTACTCTGACGGTTTCACGGAATCTTCCCTGGCCGATGGTGGGTTGCTGGAGGAAGAGGGGTTGCGCCAGATGGCAATGGACTGCGCGCCCGGTCGCAGTGGGACCGAATTTCTCGACGATTTGTTTTGGCGCCTGACCCAGACCATATCGCCGGGACGCGGTATGGATGATGACGTATCTGCCGTGTTCTTTGAATATGGCGGCAACTAGAGCCGAAGCAGATGTTGGGAGGCAAAGTGACGATCCCCGTCATTGCCCAGCATCTGAACTGCATCGGCGGTGTCCATCCAAAGTGCCTCATGAAAGGGCTCAGAGGGTGGCCCCATCTGACGCACGGGCCGGGCGCGGTAGATCAGGCAGACCTTCTCGGCCCACAAGTCATATTCGGGCATATAGGTAAAACGCCGAAACGCACCGACCCGGCGCGGCGAGGCAACCAGCCAGCCGGTTTCCTCGAACACTTCGCGGTGCAGGGCGGTAACAGGTGATTCGCCGGGATCGATGCCTCCACCGGGTAGTTGCAGGTCGGGGCCGGGCTCGGTCTGGCAGGTCAGCAACAGGTGCCTGCCGCGGGGCAATAATGCGTAAACACCCACACGCCGCGTGTATTTCCGACCCGCTTGTGGGGTTTCACCGAACCGTCTGATCATGTATGGCCCCTTACAACCCAAATTGTTCGACCTATATGCTGGCGGTATGCCAACCTGTGGCGTGTAAGGAAACCCCATGTCTCTTGGAACGAAAATCGCGTGGGACGACACCGTCCTGCCCTTTCAACTCGATGTATCGGATATGCGAGGCCGTGTGGCCCGCCTGGACGGTGTGCTGGACGGCATCCTGAAGCAGCACGACTACCCTGAAAAAGTCGAAGCCCTTGTCGCCGAAATGGCCCTGCTGACTGCGTTGATTGGCCAGACCGTTAATCTGCGTTGGAAATTGTCATTGCAGGTGCAGTCCAAAGGCCCGGTGCGAATGATTGCGACGGACTACTACGCGCCCAAGGTCGAGGGTGAACCTGCCCGTATCCGAGCCTATGCCAGTTTCGACCGTGATCGCCTGACCGATGGCGCGCCGTTCGATCAGGTGGGTGAGGGCTATTTTGCCATCATGATCGACCAGGGCGAAGGCACCCAGCCCTATCAGGGGATTACTCCGTTGGCCGGAGGCTCGATCAGCGCCTGCGCCGAGGCGTATTTTGCGCAATCCGAACAGCTGCCAACGCGGTTTTCGCTGAGTTTTGGCAAATCGACCGAGCCGGGTGTTGGGGAACACTGGCGCGCGGGCGGGATCATGTTGCAGCACATGCCCAAGGCCTCGCCCTTTGTGGCCTCGGGCGACGGGGGCGGAGAGATTCTGACCGCCGAAGACCTGGTCGATGGCGAAGAGGGTGAAAACTGGGGCCGCGTCAACATCCTGTTGGACACGGTCGAAGATCTGGAACTTATCGGCCCTTCGATTGCACCGACCGATCTGTTGGTTCGCCTGTTTCATGAAGAACAGCCACGGGTTTATGACGCGCAATCCGTCCAGTTCGGATGCACCTGTTCCGAGGATCGCGTACGTCAAAGCCTGTCGATATACTCGGCCAAGGACATCGAAAAGATGACCACGTCCGAAGGCGACGTGACAGCCGACTGTCAGTTCTGCGGCGCCCATTACGTGCTGGACCCCAGCACTGTTGGCTTCGATGCTGACGGCGCCTGATCCAACAGACCAGCTGCGGGCGGCCCTGCGCCGCCCCGGCCATGGGTCAAGCGACTTTGACCTCAACCCCGACGTTGTTCTGCCCGAAGGGCGCAAGCTGCGCCCCGCAGGTGTTCTGGTTCCAATCACGCTGGCGAGTGATACGCCGCGGCTGATCCTGACCAAACGGTCCTCGGCGCTGAAACACCACCCCGGCCAGATCGCGTTTCCCGGCGGCAAGCAGGATGAAGGTGACGCCGATGTCACCGCCGCCGCCCTGCGTGAAGCGCAGGAAGAAATCGGCCTGCCGCCGGACCTGCCTGAGGTTCTTGGCCACCTGCCGGCGCATGAAACGGTAACGTCGTTTTCGGTTACGCCGGTTCTGGCGATCCTTCGCGATCCGTTCCTGGCGATCCCTGAACCTGGGGAAGTGGACGAGGTGTTCTCGGTTCCGCTTGCACATGTGCTCAACCCTGCGAATTATATCGTTGAATCACGCCGCTGGCGTGGTCAGAAGCGGTACTATTTTACGGTGCCGTTCGGCCCCTACTACATTTGGGGGGCGACGGCCCGGATGTTGCGGGGGTTGGCAGCACGGGTGAGTGAATGATGAAAATCACGGAAGGCTGGGTTTCGGACCCGGCGACGCAAAAGGTCTGCGCGGCCCTGACCGAGGCCGGGGCGCAGGCCCTGTTCGTGGGTGGATGTGTGCGTAATGCACTGCTTGGTGCGCCTGTCTCGGATATTGATATTGCTACTGATGCGCGCCCGGATCGGGTGATAGAACTGGCGCAGGCGGCGGGGCTCAAAGCCATTCCCACCGGAATTGATCACGGCACGATCACCGTGGTCAGCGGCGGTGCCCCACACGAGATCACCACCTTTCGCCGCGATGTGGAAACCGATGGTCGCCGTGCGGTGGTGGCGTTTGCGGACAAAGTTGAAGAAGACGCAGCCCGCCGCGATTTCACCATGAACGCGATCTATGCGCGCCCCGATGGCACCATCTTGGACCCATTGAACGGCTTGCCTGATCTGCAGGCCCGCCGCGTTCGATTCATCGGCACCGCCGAAAACCGCATTCGCGAAGATTACCTGCGCTCATTGCGCTATTTCCGCTTTCACGCCTGGTATGGCGATGCCGAGGCCGGGTTTGACCCGGACGCGTTGGCAGCAATTACCGCCAATCTCGACGGGTTGGCCGGGCTCTCTCGTGAACGGGTGGGGGCAGAGCTGCTGAAGCTGCTGGGCGCACCCGATCCTGGGCCATCCGTTGCCACGATGCGCCAGACAGGGGTGCTGGCACAGCTGTTGCCGGGGGCGGAAGATCGGTCGCTTGCGCCGCTGATCGCGTTGGAGCACGAGGCTGGAGTCACATCCGAGCCGATCCGGCGACTGGCGGCGATTGCGACACCCGAGATTGCCAAGACTCTGCGCCTCAGCAAGGCACAGCTGCAAAGACTGACCCGCATGCGGGATGAGGCGTCGGGTACCGCAAGTGTCGCCGAGCTGGGCTTTCGCTATGGAGAAGACGGCGGCCTGCACGAAACCCTTCTGCGTTGCGCCTTTCTCGAGCAACCGTGGAGCGAGGAATTGCGTCAGGCTCTGCGCGCAGGCGCAGCTGCGGATTTTCCGATCAAGGCCGCCGACTTGATCCCAGAATACACCGGCCCGGCGCTGGGCAAGAAGCTGGCCGAGCTTGAGGCGCGCTGGATCGCATCCGGTTTCACGTTGAGCCGCGAAGAACTTCTGCGCCAGTAAAGCGAAGTCTCAAAAGGGGATGACAAAGCAAATACTTTGTGGTTACGTGCCCCTGTCACAAATCTGGAGGGATGCGAATGTATTACGGGATCTGGTTCGGCTAAAGCCGGAACGCTTTGACCCGTTGGGGTGGTGTTCTGGCGCCATCTTTCTTCGCATGACTAATTCTTTGCTCAACCGGAGCACTCTCCATGTTTCGTTTTTTCGAAAACCTCGTTGACCCTTTTGTTGCCTATCGTGAATCCGACACACCGCCGACACGGCTGTGGCCCTTCATGCTGGATTACTCCCGGCCGTTTTACAGGGTTTTTGTCTGGGCCGCCCTGCTGTCTGTCATCGTCGCGGCGGTCGAGGTCGGCCTGATCTATTATATGGGTCGAGTTGTGGACCTGTTGGGCGGAACGCCCGCCGAGGTTTGGCAAGCCCACGGCACCGAATTGATTTTGGTGGCCTTATTTATCCTGTTCATTCGGCCAATCCTGCAGCTTGTCGATGTGCTGATTCTGAACAACACGATCCTGCCAAACTTTGGCACCCTGATCCGCTGGCGTGCGCACAAGCACGTATTGCGGCAATCCGTTGGCTGGTTCGAGAATGACTTCGCCGGCCGCATCGCCAACCGGATCATGCAAACCCCGCCCGCCGCGGGTGAGGCCGTGTTTCAGGTCTTTGACGCGATATCCTTTTCGCTGGCCTATCTGATCGGGGCGGGTGTTCTGTTGATGGCAGCCGATCCGCGCCTGCTGCTGCCGCTGCTGATCTGGTTTGCGCTTTATGCCCTATTGGTACGCTGGACCGTGGCGCGGGTTGGCCCGGCCTCTCAGGCGGCCTCGGATGCGCGTTCGGCGGTGACCGGCCGGGTGGTGGACAGCTATACCAACATCCATTCGGTCAAGATGTTCGCTCATGACGCGCAAGAGCTGGATTATGCCCGCGAAGCCATCGAGGAAACCCGACGGACTTTCCAGATCGAGATGCGGATATTCACCATCATGGATTCGGTTCTGGTGGCACTGAATGGCCTGCTGATCGTTGGTGTGGTGGGGTGGGCCATTGCACTGTGGGCGCAGGGCAGCGCCTCGGTCGGTGTGGTGGCGGCAGCCACCGCCTTGACCCTGCGTTTGAACGCGATGACTGGTTGGATCATGTGGGCCCTAACCAGCTTTTTCCGCGAGCTTGGCGTTGTCGCCGAAGGGATGCAGACCATTGCCCAGCCGATTGACCTGCTGGACGCGCCGGGTGCCACGCCGTTGCGCCTGACCAGTGGCCAGATCGATATTCGGGATCTGTCACACCATTACGGGCGTAAGGCCGGCGGGCTGGATCACATCAACCTGACCATCCAGCCAGGCGAAAAGATTGGTCTGATCGGACGGTCCGGGGCCGGGAAATCGACTCTGGTTAAGCTGCTTTTGCGGTTTTATGACGTTGAGCAGGGGGCGATCCTGATTGACGGGCAGAACATCGCAAATGTCTCGCAGGACAGTCTGCGCAGCCATATCGGTATGGTGCAGCAGGACAGCGCATTGCTGCACCGCTCGGTTCGTGACAACATCCTATATGGCCGACCCGACGCCTCCGAGGCGCAGATGATCGCCGCCGCCAAACAGGCCGAAGCGCATGAGTTTATCCTCGATCTGCAGGATCCACAGGGACGCACCGGGTATGATGCGCATGTGGGCGAACGTGGCGTGAAGCTGTCGGGTGGTCAGCGGCAGCGGGTGACGCTGGCGCGGGTGATCCTGAAGGATGCGCCAATTCTGTTGTTGGATGAGGCGACTTCCGCCCTAGATTCCGAGGTCGAAGCGTCAATTCAGGAAACCCTTTACGGCATGATGCAAGGTAAAACCGTGATCGCCATTGCCCACCGGCTGAGCACCATTGCCCAGATGGATCGCATTCTGGTGATGGATGGCGGTCGTATCGTCGAACAGGGCGGACATTCGGACCTGTTGACGCAAGGCGGGCTTTACGCCCAGTTCTGGGCACGGCAATCTGGAGGCTTCCTGAACCCGGAGGCCGCCGAATGAGGATTGCCAACCTCATAGATCCGTTCAAAAACATCGAAACGCCCCCGCC
The DNA here is from genome assembly GCF_056539305.1 of Ruegeria sp. BC1. Taxonomy (NCBI): domain Bacteria; kingdom Pseudomonadati; phylum Pseudomonadota; class Alphaproteobacteria; order Rhodobacterales; family Roseobacteraceae; genus Ruegeria; species Ruegeria sp. BC1. The sequence goes on along the minus strand of NZ_JBQFUT010000004.1, from coordinate 317,651 downwards.
GCAAACTCTGGGGGCGTTCATTCGCTGGTGCCTGTCAGGCGCGTGGCCGATGATTTTCCTAGCGGCGTCCTTCTCGGCCCTGGCAGGTGCGATGGAGGCGGGAACTGCCTGGATGCTCGGTCTTGTCATCGACCTGGCGACCGAAAGCGGGCCTCAGAACTTCCTGAGTGGCGGAAATCTGTGGATGATCTTGGGCGTTGCGGCGTTTTTCATGCTTTTGCGCCCGGCTTTGTTTGGATTGTCGTCACTGTCCAACAATTATGTCGTCATGCCCAACATCCCGCCGCTGGTTTTGGCCAAGCTGAACCGTTGGACGCTGGGCCAGTCAGTGACTTATTTCGATGATGACTTCGCAGGTCGGATTGCCCAGAAGCAGATGCAGACCTCGAATGCACTGGCTTCGGTCGTGTCCGAAACGATCAGCGCCATAGTGTTTGCTTTGGCCTCGCTTGTGGGCTCGTTGCTTTTGTTAGGGTCTATTCATCCGCTGGTCATGTTGCCCTTTGCCGCCTGGCTGGTGGTGTATTTTCTTCTGATCCGTTGGTATCTGCCGCGTATCCGCAAACGCTCGGCCGCAAGGGCCGGGGCGCGGGCGATGGTGTCAGGACAGGTGGTCGATACGATCACCAATATCAAAACTGTCAAATTGTTTGCGCACTCCGACTTCGAGGATCAGGCCGCGCGAAATTCGATGGTCGATTTGCGTGAAAAGATGCTGGCCTTCGGTAAGCTGTCGGCCAGTTTCCGGTTCATTCTCATGGTGCTTGCCGGGGTTCTTCCGGTTCTACTGTTGGGTGCGACGCTGCTATTGTGGCAGGCGGGGACCGCGACGACTGGTGACATTGTGGCCGCAGGTGCCGTCTCAATCCGTATTGCGCAGATGACCGGCTGGGTCAGCTTCACCCTGATGGGGCTGTATGCGAATGTCGGTGAGGTTGAGAATGGTATGAAAACGCTGGCCAAACGGGACCGGGTCGAGGATGAGATCGGCGCAGTCAACCTGTCCGTAACAGAAGGGCAGATAGACTTCGACCATGTCAGCTTTGCCTATGGCCGCGATATTGGCGGTGTGTCCGATGTCAGCATGACTGTGCATCCCGGTGAAAAGCTGGGCATTGTCGGTGCTTCGGGCGCGGGGAAATCTACCTTGGTTTCTCTTTTACTCAGGCTCTATGACGGAGAAAAAGGCGCAATTCGCATTGATGGGCAGGACGTGTCGCAGGTGACGCAGGACAGTCTGCGGGGCCAGATCGGTATGGTCACGCAGGAAACCGCGATGTTCAACCGATCAGCGCGTGAGAACATTTTGTACGGTTGCCCTGACGCTTCGGAAGACGCCATGATCACAGCCGCGAAAAAGGCCGAGGCGCATGAGTTTGTCCTCAGCCTGCAAGACGCCCATGGCCGCACGGGCTATGACGCGCATTTGGGTGAACGGGGCGTGAAACTCAGCGGTGGCCAACGACAGCGGATAGCCCTCGCCCGCGCCATCCTCAAGGATGCGCCTATTCTGGTGTTGGATGAGGCGACCTCGGCACTGGATTCCGAGGTCGAAGCCTCGATCCAGGCAGCGCTGCACCGGGTGATGCAAGGCAAGACCGTGCTGGCGATTGCCCATCGCCTGTCGACGCTCAGCGAAATGGACCGGATCATCGTTCTTGATCAGGGCCGCATTGTCGAATCCGGTACCCATGACGCGCTGTTAGAGCAAGGCGGACTATACGCCCGGTTCTGGCATCGCCAATCGGGCGGGTTCATTCAGGCCGAAGCCGCGGAATAAGGGTTTTGTTACGGGCCAAGCCCCGGTATCAGGCCCCACATGACGCAGCAGTTCACCATAACCCGCCTTGGCCATCAGGGCGACGGCATTGCCGACGGTCCCATTTACGCACCGCGCACCCTGCCGGGTGAGCTGGTCAGCGGGACTCTGACAGGACAGGTGCTGACCGATATCCGGGTTGAAACGCCGTCGGACCATCGGGTCAAAGCCCCTTGTCGCCATTACAAGGCGTGTGGGGGATGCCAGTTGCAGCATGCCGCGGACGACTTTGTCGCCGACTGGAAGGTTGAGGTGGTGCGCAGTGCTTTGGCCGCGCATGGGCTGGAGGCCGAGATTCGCCCAATCCACACGTCGCCGGAACGGTCCCGCCGGCGCGCCACCATTGCCGTGCGACGAACCAAGAAAGGTACGCTGGCCGGATTCCATGGACGCGCCTCGGACACGATCACCGAAATCCCGGATTGCCACCTGCTGGATCCGGCGCTGATTGCCGCCATTCCAGTGGCGCAAGCGCTGGCGGTTCTGGGTGGCAGCCGTAAAGGCGTGCTGGCGGTGACGTTGACCTTGTCTGAGGGTGGATTGGATGTGGCGGTCAAGGGTGGCAAACCGTTGGACGGCCCGCTAGAGCTGGCCTTGGCGCAGGCGACCGAAAAACACGGGCTGGCGCGGCTGAGTTGGGATGGCGAGGTGATTGCCATGCGTCAGCCTCCGATACAGCGTTTTGGTGTGGCCGAAGTTGTGCCGCCTGCGGGTGCGTTTCTACAAGCGACAAAAGACGGTGAACAGGCTCTATTACAGGCGGTTTTGCTGGCAACGCAGGGCGCGAAGCGCGTCGTAGACCTGTTCGCGGGCAGTGGAACATTCTCGCTGCCGCTAGCCCAATCCGCCGAAGTGCATGCGGTCGAGGGCGACGCCGCGATGACAAGCGCATTGGATCAGGGCTGGCGCAAGGCGCAGGGCCTCAAGCAGGTCACAACCGAGGCGCGCGATCTTTTTCGCCGTCCGCTGATGCCGGACGAGCTGAAGCGTTTTGATGCCGTCGTGCTGGACCCACCCCGTGCGGGGGCCGAGGCACAGGTGGCGGAACTGGCGCAAGCACAGCGCCCAGTGATCGCCTATGTTTCGTGCAACCCTGTGACCTTTGCACGGGACGCAAAAACACTGGTAAACGCAGGCTACTCCCTTGAATGGGTACAGGTGGTGGACCAATTTCGGTGGTCGTCACACACGGAACTTGCCGCGCGGTTGGAATTGGGGTCCGCACCATGAGCAGACAGGAGAACATCACAATGGGATTCAATCAGCGCCTGCTGGGTATAATTGAACATCCCGCATTTGGTCGCTTCATCACCGGGGTCATCATTTTCAACGCAATACTGTTGGGGATGGAGACGTCCCCGACCCTGATGGAAGCGGCTGGTCCCCTGATCGTGACGCTGGACAGCATTTGTCTGGCCATCTTCGTCGCCGAGATTGCGATGAAGCTGCTGGCTTCGGGTCGGCGGTTCTTTCTGAATGGCTGGAACGTTTTCGACTTTATCGTTGTTGGTATTGCCCTTGTCCCCAGTGCAGGTGGGCTTTCCGTGCTGCGGGCGCTGCGGATTCTGCGGGTGTTGCGGGTTATCTCGGTTGCGCCACGCCTGCGCCGGGTGGTTGAAGGCTTCATTTCGGCCCTGCCGGGGATGGCCAGCGTGTTCCTGCTGATGGCGATCCTGTTCTATATCGGTGCGGTGATCTCGACCAAGCTGTTTTCGGTGTCATTCCCCGACTGGTTCGGCGATCTGGGCCTGTCCGCCTATACGCTGTTCCAGATCATGACGCTGGAAAGCTGGTCCATGGGTATCGTGCGCCCGGTGATGGAGGTATACCCCTATGCCTGGCTGTTCTTCGTACCTTTCATCATGGTCACTACCTTTGCGGTGGTGAACCTGCTGGTTGGTTTGATTGTGAACTCGATGCAGGACGCGCACCATGCCGAGGATGAGGTGAAAACTGACGCCTATCGGGACGAGGTGCTGGAACGGCTCGAGTCGATCGAACGTCGCCTGGTCGAGCAGTCGCACATCAAAAAGTGATTTCAGTTTTTGGGATTTCTGGCATAATACCTGAAAAAAAGAGCAGTAGCAGGCAGTGAACATGGATCGTCGAGCATTTGGATTGGGCGCTATGGCAACGCTGAGCCTTTCGGCTTGTGCTTCCGCCAGTCCCAGATTTCTGACTTATGATGGGCCCGAGGTGACCTCTTTGGTCATCAACAAGGGCGCGCGGAAGATGTATCTTCTGCACAACGAACACATTCTGAAAGAATACAAGATCGATCTGGGTTTTGCCCCTGCGGGTACCAAGACCAAACGCGGCGATGGACGCACGCCCGAGGGCAGCTATCTGATTGACCGCCGCAACCCCAACAGCCGCTATCACCTGTCGCTGGGGATTTCCTACCCGAACTCGAACGACATTGCCCAGGCCAAAGCGGCCGGGGTTGATCCAGGCGGGGATATCTTCATCCATGGCCAGCCCAAAAAGCGGTCCGAGCTGAAGCGCGCCAAGAAGACACCGGATTGGACGGCAGGATGTATAGCCGTCAAAAATGACGAGATCGAAGAGATCTATGCAATGGTGAACAAGGGCACGGTTATCACTCTTCGCCCGTGAGTGGCCGCCAGTCATCAAACCCGAATTGCAAATAGTCGCGCTGGTAAGCCTCAACCGCCAGCGCTTCGAGTTTTTTGTCATGAATGTCGTTCAACGCATAGGGCGCATCCGGCGCGCTGAAACCTGGTTTGGGCGACGAATCATGCCCCAACCGGCGCGCCAGATCAGGGAGGGCCGTGGCAATCTCATCTTCTCGCAGGATCAGGTCAGGCAGAGTGAACCCAGCCATGCCCTCAAGTACCTGCGATTGGCTGCACCAGACCCCATCGACCCGGACAGGGGTTTGCCCGGCGAGGTTCTGGCGCAGGAAGGTCAGAAAGGCCGAAAAGGCCTCATAGTGCTGGTCGAGCAGGTAATTGTCTTTGCGCAGCTGGCCGGGAATCGGAATTTTGAATCGGTTGCGCAGCATGTTGCGGATCTTCAGGTAGGCACCCGCTTCGGTGCTGAGGATATAGGAACAAAACGCTGAATGCGCCCGCGCCAAAGGGTGGCGTACCACAGTAAATTTCCGGTGCCCGGGGTGGGCCTGCAACCAACGCCGCGTCTGTTTGCGATTTTGGTTTTTGATCAGCTTGTCGGCATCTACCCTATCTAGATCGGCGAGCCACTGAGTCACTGATCCTTCGATCCCGCTGCGAATGGGCAGGTACATAAGCGGTGTGACTGGTGCAGCGATATAATGGCCAACCGCTGGCCCGCGGCGGGGTTCGAAATTCGGCGTGCGATGCAGGTTGAAGCTGTCGATCTGGGCCAGAGCCTGCTCGGCTTCCTCCGGATTGGTCACCTTGGACAGAGTGGGTTCGGGGTTCTGAGGCTTGAGCGTGTTATCAATCGCCGTCAACCGCGCCGAAAGACCAAGCCACGCGGCCAGACCGTTCAGAACGCTCAGGTTGTTGAGATCGTCATAGGCGATGAAAAACCCGGTTTGCCCCGTTGTCTGAAGTTGGTTCAGCAGAAACTGTTGAAAATCCTGTTGCTGGTTCAGGTAGTTTTCAAACTCCTGTCCGTCGAATTCGACCTGAGCCACGCGTCGGCGTTTGACGTTCTTCAACTGCCATTGTTTTGTTTCCCGCGCAATTTTGAGCGAGACGTAACTGTCCAACGGGTTGCGCGTCAGGATGATCTTGGCGCAACGCGGATCGGTCAAAGCAGGCTCTAACACACGGGGATCGTGCCCCTGAAAATAGCGGAAACCATTCAGCTCTCCTGTTGCGGACTTGATTGCCTGAACCAGTTTCAACGGATCGTCATCGCGTTCTTCAAGTGTGATTCCCAACAGGCTTTCAGATTTCAACCGGCCAATGAAATGCGCATTGAACGCCTCACCATGGCATGTGACACCTTCCAACGCGTTCAGGTTGGCTTCCAGCAGGTTGGACCCGGTGCGCATAGCGGCAAGGACGATGAAATAGTCGAAGGTTTTCGTCATCGCGGGTTATTGTACCAGATAAGGTTTTTTGAAGGTCCGCACCCGGGCACCGAACACGTCGTCTGATGGAAAATCCCCCATCATATAGGGATGCATGCCTTGGTTCTTGAGGTTTTGCAGGAATTGGCCAAAGCCTGACAGATCCACCATTACCGGCGCTTCGGTCAGGTGGTTGGCATGTTTGGTGCCAATCTCTTCGATCACGGTCTGCAAGGGTTCCATCGGGGATTCCACGAACTCGGCCAGCGACCATGTCCGCACCCGTGCCTTGGTCCAGACCGAACCCAGAACCTCAAGCTGTTTGGTTTCGATTTGCTGTAGGCGCGCAGCTTCGCAACGAATGTCCGCAAAGTTCATGTTTGACCGAAACAACGGGATCGCCCAGGCACCGGTGATGACCGAGATCTGCGCATTCTTATCCCGTGCCAGAAACCAGTTGACCTTCTGCGTATCCCGGGGGCCGAACTGAAAGCACTGCCGTTCGCCCCGTGTGTTCCAGATCAGGTTCGAGACAAAGGCCGTTGGGTTGTAGTCCCGCAGCACGGCGCAATCGCTGAGCGCACCGTTGGTGATGCTGTCACCGCCGGCAAATTTGGCCCGCTCCGGGTCAAACAGGTGTCCGTGAACGCGTGCGCCTGTGGTTTCGGTCAGCCATGGTTCGAAATCCTCGAACAGTTCGGTGAAGCCCTGAAACACCGAATACGGGAAAGAGGTCAGGCCGTTTTCGCTGCCGTGGCGGGGAAAGCGGCTTTGCATGTACAGTCCGTCACGTCCCCGCGTTCGCCGCTCGACCGCTTTGGAAAACACTCGGTCGATTTTTCCCGGATTAGGTTCGGTCGGTGCCATGCTGCTATTCTGATCGGTCAGAAAGGCCTGATACAGGCGATCCGCGCGCGGCCAGATTTTTCGGGCCACAAAACAGTCCGACCGACGCAACAATTGCAAGTGGTCGTCATAAAAAATGTGCGGGCGCCCCTGATAGTCGAATTTCGACAGGGTCAGAGACCGGCTTTCGATATGGGTGGAATATAGCCGCGCCAAGGTCTGAAAATAGCTTTCGTCCGGTATCCAGACCCGCCGAAAGTAACTGTCATAGGTCTGCCGCCGGGGATCTTGAAGAATAGCCGACAGGGTCTGGCGCGTCAGACACCACCACTGGCTGCCCATATGGGGAATCAGACCGTCGGGTATCTTGCGGCGCATACCGATTGCGCGCTGTAGCCTTACATAAGCATCAAACAGCTTTCGGTTTTTTCGCCATGAAAACGGAAACCGCAGGGTGAACCGCTCCTGATCCAGCCCGCCGATGGTCCAGCTGACATCGGCCGTGGTGGCGCTTTCGATGAAATCGACACGGGGGCGGTCCGAGAGATAGTCGATCAACTCACTTACTGGTCGCAGAGGCAGGCAGGCCCCTGAAGACAAATAGACGTGATGCACGTCCGGAAAGGCCTCGAGCATCAGCTCGGCGGCGGATTGCGATGCCGAGACGATACCCCAGCCGCCCCATTCACAGGTATGGCGGTCGGAAAACCGGATCAGGGGATCGTCCGCACAGGATGCTTCAAATGCGGAGAAGGCACCGGCAGGCACTTTGCGATCCACATGGATCACCACTGGGCATCCCGACGCCGTCCAGTGACGCGCAACCTGTTCGGCCCGGTGCAACGCGGTATGGGCCAGCATGACGATGCCCAGACTGCTCATGCCCAGTTTCCTTTTGACATGAGGCCAAGAATTTCAAGTTGGCGCCAATTGATGTATTTCTCGGACCGGTCGCACCAGAACACCGGCTTGTCGCCCAGCCTTTCGGCATAGGCACGGTATTCGCCGGACCGACGGTAGTGCTGACCGCGCTGCATCTCTTCGCTGGCCTTGTCGCCCATCGTGCTGATCAGCTTGGCATGCAGCAGCGCGCCGCTGGTCTTTTCACCACCCCATTCGTCGTAGACCTGGTTCAGTCCGCGCGGCAGAAGCGAATGGGTCGAGCTGACATAGACATAACGCTTGTCCCATTTGACCAGAGGGATCTTGTTCAGCGCAGGGGCTTTTGCGGGGGTGTCGCGGAAAAACACACGGGCGCGCGGCCCGCCCTGAATCCAAAGATTCCCGTAATCGGGGTTCTTGGTGATCATGTAATTGCCGGAATCGAACCACCGGGCGATCTGAAACGGGTCTTGCCCTTCGTGGTACGGTTCAGCATCCACCGGACCCTGCGGGTACATGTCAATCAGCATGGTGCCAAAACTGCGCACCGCGCAGCTGTCCAGCCAGTCGGTCAGCGCCCGAACAGGGCGGGTGTCACAAAACGGGTAGATAAAAAACTCATCCGGGTCGACCGTTAGTACCCAATGCCCATGCGCGTATTTCCGCAACAGGTAGTTTGACCAGTCCAACCCGAACGAGGCCCGTTTGTAACTGGCATTTGCACGCCAGAGCGAGACGTCAGGCTGGAGTTCCAGATACTCTTTGGTGCCATCATCGCTGTCGTTGTCGATGATCAGAAATTTATCGACGCCCAGCTTGCGGTAGTATTCAAGAAAATAGGGCAGGCGGATCTTTTCGTTCCGCATAACGCTCATCAACAGGACATCATCGCCCCGGATGTCCGCAGTTCTGTCCGAGACCGGCTTCAGCTCGCGCCGTTTGCGCAGGCAACGCACAAGACGGCGCTTGCGCCGCAATCTCATCCGGTATGAATCCAACAGGCTCACGCGTCTGCTCTACCTTCTTGTTAACGCGAGCATGCCCGGAGGCTGGATCGCCAGAGTGGTGCCGGGCAATTGCCGATTTATGCCATCTTTGCATCTTTCAAGGCAACGGCTTTAAAAGTCGTTAGCCTGATGCGTTGTTTTCGTGCTCTCCTGCTCGCACCCGCCCATAAGCCCCATCTGCTGAAGCTGCGCCCAGCCTGCATACCGGACCGAGTCCGGCGTCCACATGTCGGGGTGGTTTCCGATCGCATCATAGTATGTCCCAAATAGGTCGGGATCATGAAAATGCTGACGGCGGGCTTTCTCGGTTTTTGACTTCTCCACCACCTCTGGCAGGAACTTGGTGTGTAGCAAAACGCCCGATGGGGTTGTGCCTCCGGGTCCGTCATAGGCCGCGTTCAGGTGCCGGGGCAGGGCGGAATGGCACGAATTGACATAGGCATAGCGGTGCGACCACCGCACCAGCGGAATCTTGTTCAGCGTCGGAGAGTGCCGGGGGCGATCCTTAAAGAACACACGCTCGCGGGCGCCGCCCTGTACCCACAGGTTGCCCAAAGGTGTTTGCCGCTGCGCGCGATAGGGGCCGGAATCGAACCAGCCCAGAATTTTGGTAGGGTCGGTTTCCGGGTCAAAGGGTTGCGTACCCAGCGATCCCTTGGGGTAAAGGTCCAGCATCAGCGCGCCAAAGGCTGTGCGGTTTAGCCGCTCTAAGGCGCTGGTCAGATCGTGCAGGGATGTGCTGTTGTGATCCGGGTAGATCAGCAACTCATCGGCATCCACCATCAGGGTCCAATGCCCATGTCCATAGCGCATCTGCAACCAGGTGAGCCAGTCCAGCCCATAGCGCGCGTCGCGGTAGCTTGCCCCGGTCTGCCACAGCGAGACATCCGGCTGTGCCTGCAAAAACGCGACCGAGCCATCATCGCTGTTATTGTCCACGATCAGAAAGTGATCAACTCCCAGCGCCCGATAGTGGCGGAAGAACCAGGGCAGCCGTGTGATTTCGTTGCGCAGGGTGGTGAAGGCTAGAATATCGCCCGGCCTGACCTGTGCGGTCCGATCGGTCAATTGGATCAACTGGTGACGACTGCGAAATGACCGCCACAGAAGCCGCCGTCGTTTCAGGCGCAACCGGTATTTCTGCACCCATCCAATAGGGGGAAGATTATTGGTTGCGGACCCGGTCACCTGACGCTCATTTTTCGTAATTGCCGTTCTGGTGCCAGCGCCATGCGTCGCCAATCATCGTCTCTAACGTTGATCTTTTTGGCTGCCAGCCCAGTTCCTCACCGGCGCGGACCGAGCCCGAAACTAGTTTGGTGCAGTCTCCGGCTCGCCGGGGTCCGATGGAATAAGGCACCTCGCGGTTGGTGACGGCTTTGGAATGACCAATTACTTCCATCACGGAAAAACCCGTCCCGGTGCCCAGATTGAACACGCGGCTGCCCTTGCCCTGTTCCAGCCAGTTCAGCCCGAGCACATGCGCATCCACCAGATCACAGACATGGACATAGTCGCGGATACAGGTGCCGTCGGGCGTCTCGTAATCGGTGCCGAACACGGTCAGACCGTCGCGTTTGCCGTCGATTGCATCCAGCATCAACGGCACCAGATGGGTTTCAGGTTGGTGGAACTCTCCGACCTCGCCGTCCGGGTCGGCACCGGCGACGTTGAAATAGCGAAAGATCACGTGGTTCAGCCCATGCGCAGCCTCGAAATCACGCAAGATTTCCTCGATCGCGCGTTTCGAGGCACCATAGGAATTCAACGGTAGTTGCGGCGTGTTTTCGTCCAGTACCACGTTGTCGTGATCGCCATAGGTGGCGCAGGTAGAGGAGAATACAAAGTTCAGACATCCCGCAGCCACGGTGGCCTCGATCAGGTTCAGAGAGCCGGTAACGTTGTTTGACCAGTATCTGCCGGGTTGGGACATTGCCTCGCCCACCTGACTCAGGGCTGCGAAATGCATTACTGCGGCAGGTTGGTACTTGGCGAATACCTCATCCAGTCGCGCCCGGTCCAACAGGTCGCCTTGTTCGAAGGGGCCGAATTTCACCGCGTCCTGCCAACCGGTGACAAGGTTGTCGAACGTCACTGGCGTATAACCGGCGCGGGCCAATGTCTTGCAGGCATGGGATCCGATATATCCCGCCCCGCCGGTTACAAGAATGTTGGTCATTTATGGTTCCAAATTTAGGGTTTGTGCACAGCTAGGCCGCAACGCGCGGTCGTGTCAGGGGGAAAAGAGATCAATCCAACCCCATCGCGGCCATCATTTCTTCTAGCTTGGGTACGTCCTGCGGGTTGTTCAACTCCCAGAACTGGCGGCCCTTGGCTTCGACTTCGACACACAATACCTTGCGGCCGTTTTCCATGAAGCGCAGCTGTTCCAGCCCTTCAAGCTGTTCCAGCGGACCAACTGGCCATGTGGGATATGCGGCCAGCGCGTCTGGGCGATAAGCGTAGACGCCGACATGATGGAAAACCGGTGTCGCGTCCTCGCCCGCATAGGTCTGCGCGGTGAAAGGCACCACCTCTTTCGAGAAATACATCGCGCTGTGGTCTGCTGCGAAAACGGCGGTGGTGCCGCCAACGCGCCCATTCTTCCGGTCGTTCAGCAGGCTGTTCAGCGCATCGCCATCGCAGCGCAGAACCGGCGTGGCCACCCCGGCCTCGGGCGCGGCGCGCAGACCTGCTATCAGGTCTTCGACAAACCAGTGCGGGGTCAGAGGGGCGTCCCCTTGCAGGTTCACCACGATCTCATACCCCGCGCCCAGATTGGCATGGGTTTCGGCGCAGCGTTCGGTGCCGTTCTGGCAGCCTTCCGACGTCATTACCACCTCGGCCCCAAACTTTTCTGCCACCTCGCGGATACGGTCGTCATCGGTGGCGACAACAACCTTGTCCACGCCCGAAACCGAACAAGCCGCGCGCCAAGATCGTTCGACCAGCGTCATCGACGTGCCACTGGCTCCGGTCAGGGGGACCAGTGGTTTGCCCGGATAGCGGGTAGAGGCATACCGAGCGGGAATGGCGATCAATACGGACATCAGGCTTCCTTCAATTCAACACCCGGAGCGTAGGCGATAAAGAATGGGTTTGCATAGCCGTCCTTACCGTAGGTCAGCGGTTCGTGGTTGTCGAAACGGACCACTTTGCCACCGGCGCCCGCCAGAACGGCGTGGCCTGCGGCCGTGTCCCATTCCATCGTGCGACCGACGCGGGGATACAGATCCGCCTCACCCGTGGCGACCAGACAGAATTTCAGCGACGAGCCTGCGCTTTTGCTGTCCTGCACCTGATACTTGTTGATGTAATCCTCGGTGGCTTGGTCCCGGTGCGACTTGGAGGCAACGATCAAAAGCGCCGAATTGTCGGGGTTAGAGACTGATATTGGCGTGACGTCGCCGGGTTGATCCTTGTCCAGCGTGCCGGTTTCTTCAATCGACTGGCCGTCGGCCTGCGTATAGAACATGCGCTCTTTTGCCGGAGCATAAACCACGCCTCGGGTCGGAATGCCGTTTTCCACCAGCGCGATATTGACCGTGAAATCACCGCGGCGGTTGATGAATTCCTTAGTGCCATCCAGCGGATCGACGATCAGGAAGGTGTCGCCTTTTTCCGAATGCGAGGCAGCCTGTTCCTCGGTCACAAGCAGGACATCGGGGAAGGCGGCACGCAGACCGGCCGAAATCAGGGCGTCAGCGGCTTCATCCGCTTCTGTTACCGGGCTGGAATCGGATTTAATCTCCACGTCGAAATCATCCGAGTTGTAGATTTCCATGATCTTGTCGCCCGCTTCCAGGGCCAGACGTCGAATGACGGGAATGAGGGCGTCGTAGGTCACAAAAATGCTCCGTTCCGGTGATTTGTTGATCGAATTTGCTGACGGCCTTATGATGTGCTGGTTACGGATCGGCAAGAATTTCGTGGCAGATTGCAGGCGAAAATACGGGAAAGACACTCAGGGTGTATTATTTCAAACGAAACCGGACGCTGCTGGGCGGCGCGTTCACAACGGCGGAACTGGTGTTCCATGCCGTAGTGCGCAACGTCCGTTCAAAGCACTCCAACGCTGTGCTGTCGATTATCGTGAACATCCTGCAAGTGCTGGCCATGGTCGCCGTGTTTTACACGATCATGTCTTTCCTAGGTACGCGCGTTGCAAAAATTCGGGGTGAGTTCATTCTGTTTCTGCTGTCCGGCGTATTTCTGTTTATGACGCATATCAAAACGGTCGGCTCGGTTGCGGGGATCAGTACCGGGAATAATCCGATGATGCTGCATTCGCCGATGAATATGATGGTGATGCTTTTGGCCACAGCCTGCGGCGCGCTTTACACACAAATGATGACCATCATCATAATCCTGTTCGTGTACCATGTCGCGGTTGCTCCAATCGAGATTCAAGAGCCGGGCGGGGCTTTTGCTATGTTGATGCTGGCCTGGTTTACCGGTTTTTCGATTGGCGTTGTTTTCATGGCCTTGACACCCTGGTTTCCAACCACCGTGTCGATCCTCACCACTATTTACCGTCGTCTGAACATGATCTTTTCAGGGAAAATGTTCATTGGGAATGCGCTGGGTGGGGTCACGCTGGCGATGTTTGCCTGGAACCCGCTGTTTCATATCATCGATCAGTGCCGGGGGTTTGTTTTCCGCAACTATTATCCGCGCAATACCAACTGGGAATATCCGCTTTGGGTCGGGCTGGCGCTGTTGCTGCTTGGATTGCTTGGAATTTTCTTCTCTCGCCAGCATGTTTCGGCCAGCTGGGGCGCGCGCCGCTAACCGGCAACGCGCAGGGTCAGGTTGATGCGTCCGCCTTTGGGCAGCAATTTCGACGAGCCAAACCGGATGCGGTCGATGCCGTGGTAGGTCAGGCGGGCCGGGCCGCCCATGATCACGACGTCACCGGAATTCAGCCAGATCGATTCGGTCTTGCCGCCCCGGGTCTGATTGCCAATGCGAAACAGCGCGTCGTCCCCCAGTGAAACCGACAGGACAGGCCAGGAAAAATCGGCCTCATCCTTGTCTTGATGCAGGCCCATTCGGGTGCCTTCGCCGTAATAGTTGATCAGACAGCAATCCGGGTCTCTATCGGCGCTGGCCAATTGGCGCCAGATATCAAGGACCGGGTCCGGTATAGTCGGCCAGGCTACACCCTTGGGATGGTGAGGCTGATACCTGTAACCGGCTTTGTCCGTCACCCAGCCCAGAGACCCGGCCGAGGTCATGCGCACCGACATTTCCTTGCCGGACGGCGTCACTGGCCGGAATAGCGGAGCCGATTTCAGAATCGGGCGCAGTGCCTCGATCAGCCGCGCCTGCGCGTCCCCGTCCAGCCAGCCTTTCCTGATATCGAAACCGCGCAAGAGCAGCCGCGCCATCCAAGATTCCCCGATCCTTGCCAAAACCTTGCCAAAAAGGCCACAGATTCCCGAAAACCTGCGTTTTACAACGCTTGCAGGCCCCTGATCCCGCCCTTATATACGCCGGGACGCGCGATGGTGTAGAGCCATTCGTGCAAATCAGATCGGGGCAGGGATGCCATAACGGGTCCCGGCCTCGGGACATCGCCTTGAAGAGAAAGGGATTGAACATATGGGTAAAGTAATCGGGATTGACCTCGGAACCACCAACTCGTGCGTGGCCATCATGGACGGCTCTCAGCCGAAGGTCATCGAAAATGCCGAAGGGGCGCGGACCACGCCCTCGATCGTCGCCTTCACCGAAGATGAGCGTCTGGTCGGTCAGCCTGCAAAACGTCAGGCGGTCACCAACCCCGACAACACGATCTTTGGCGTAAAGCGTCTGATCGGTCGTCGCGTGGATGATGCCGAAGTCGAAAAAGACAAGAAAATGGTACCGTATGCCATCGTTAATGGCGGCAACGGTGACGCGTGGGTGGAAGCCCGCGGTGAAAAGTACTCCCCAAGCCAGATCTCGGCCTTCACTCTGGGCAAGATGAAGGAAACCGCCGAGAGCTATCTGGGTGAGGAAGTCACGCAGGCCGTCATTACCGTTCCGGCATACTTCAACGACGCCCAGCGTCAGGCCACCAAAGACGCCGGTAAAATCGCCGGTCTGGAAGTACTGCGGATCATCAACGAACCGACTGCTGCTGCGCTGGCCTATGGTCTGGACAAGGAAGAAACCCAAACCATCGCGGTCTATGACCTTGGTGGCGGTACGTTCGACGTGACCATTCTGGAAATCGACGACGGCCTTTTCGAGGTCAAATCGACCAATGGTGACACCTTCCTGGGTGGTGAAGACTTTGACATGCGCATCGTCAACTACCTGGCGGATGAGTTCAAAAAGGAACACGGTGTTGATCTGTCTGCCGACAAGATGGCGCTGCAGCGTCTGAAAGAAGCTGCTGAAAAAGCCAAGATCGAACTGTCCTCGACCTCGCAGACCGAGATTAACCAGCCGTTCATCTCGATGGGTTCGAACGGTCAGCCGCTGCACATGGTCATGAAACTGACCCGTGCCAAGCTGGAATCGCTGGTGTCGGACCTGATCAAGAAATCGATGAAGCCCTGTCAGGCTGCGTTGAAAGACGCCGGTCTGTCGGCTGCTGACGTGGATGAAGTCGTTCTGGTCGGTGGTATGACCCGGATGCCGAAAGTGATCGAAGAGGTCACCAAGTTCTTCGGTAAAGAGCCGCACAAGGGTGTGAACCCGGACGAAGTTGTTGCCATGGGCGCCGCCATTCAGGCCGGTGTTCTGCAGGGCGACGTCAAAGACGTGGTTCTGCTGGACGTGACCCCGCTGTCGTTGGGGATTGAGACCCTGGGTGGCGTATTCACCCGCCTGATCGACCGCAACACCACGATCCCGACGAAAAAGTCTCAGGTCTTCTCGACCGCCGAGGACAACCAGAACGCCGTAACCATCCGCGTGTTCCAGGGTGAGCGGGAAATGGCCGCGGACAACAAGATCCTGGGTCAGTTCAACCTCGAAGACATCCCGCCCGCACCGCGTGGCATGCCTCAGATCGAGGTGACCTTCGACATCGACGCCAACGGCATTGTCTCGGTTTCGGCCAAGGACAAAGGCACCGGCAAAGAGCAGAAGATCACCATCCAGGCCTCGGGCGGTCTGTCGGATGACGACATCGAAAAGATGGTCAAGGACGCGGAAGAGAACGCGGAAGCCGACAAGGAGCGCCGCGAGCTGGTCGACGCCAAGAACCAGGCGGAAAGCCTCATCCACTCGACCGAAAAGTCGATGGAAGAGCATGCCGACAAGGTCGACCCGACCACCATCGAAGCCATCGAGCTGGCGATTGCCGCGCTGAAGGACGAGCTGGAAACCGAAAATGCCGACAAGATCAAGTCGGGCATCCAGAACGTCACCGAAGCAGCGATGAAGCTGGGTGAGGCCATCTACAAGGCGCAAGCCGAAGAGGGTGAAGAAGAGCCTGCGGCGGCAGATGCTGCTCCGGGTGACGATGACATTGTCGATGCCGAGTTCGAAGATCTGGACGACGACAAGCGTAACTAACGGGTAACCGGGCCAATTCGGGCCGGTCCGGTTGCCGGGCCGGCCCGAATACGTTGAGGCAGAAGGAAACACGGATGTCAAAACGCGACTACTATGATGTGCTCGGCGTGTCCAAGGGCGCATCAGCGGATGAGATCAAAAAAGGTTTTCGCAAGAAGGCCAAGGAATTGCATCCCGATCGCAACAAGGACAACCCGGATGCCGAGGCGCAGTTCAAAGAAGCGAACGAAGCCTATGACGTATTGCGCGATGCCGACAAAAAAGCGGCTTATGACCGCTTCGGCCATGCTGCCTTTGAAAACGGCATGGGCGGCGGTGGTCGTCCCGGTGGCGGTTTTGGGCAGGGCGATTTTTCCAGCGCGTTCTCAGACGTATTTGACGACCTGTTCGGCGATTTCATGGGCGGTCAGCGGGGCGGCGGCGGTGGTGGCCGACGAGCCGCGCGCGGGTCGGACCTGCGATATAACTTGCGGGTAACGTTGGAAGAGGCGTTCTCGGGTCTGCAAAAAACTATCAACGTGCCCGCCGCAGTGGCGTGTTCGGCCTGTGACGGTTCGGGCGCCGAAGGCGGCGTTGAACCCACGACTTGTCCAACTTGTTCCGGTATGGGCAAGGTCCGGGCTCAGCAGGGCTTTTTCACGGTCGAACGTACCTGCCCGACCTGTTCCGGTCTGGGTCAGATCATCAAGAACCCCTGTAAGTCCTGTGGTGGTGCCGGTCGCGTGGAAAAAGAACGTGCTCTGTCTGTGAATATACCGGCCGGGGTCGAAACTGGAACCCGTATCCGTCTGGCCGGTGAGGGTGAGGCCGGGATGCGCGGCGGTCCTCCGGGCGATCTCTATATCTTTGTCGAAGTGTCGGATCACAAACTATTCGAACGCGACAGCGTCAATCTGTACTGCCGCGTGCCGGTCAGTATGGGCAAGGCTGCTTTGGGTGGATCAATTGAAGTGCCGACCATTGACGGTGGTCGCGGTCGCGTGCAAATTCCGGCCGGTAGCCAATCGGGTCGTCAGATGCGACTGCGCGGCAAAGGCATGCCTGCCCTACGGGGTGGCGGTGTTGGCGACATGTTCATCGAACTGGCCGTAGAAACACCAGTCAATCTGACCAGTCGTCAGAAAGAACTGCTGCGCGAATTTGATGATTTGGGTGAAGATAATCACCCGGAATCAAACAGCTTTTTCTCCTCGGTCAAATCCTTTTGGGATGGGATGAAAGGCTAATAGCCGATCTGGCTGAAAAATAAGACAGCATTCGGGGGCGCTGCCCCCGTATTACTTGTTGCCAGATGAAGCAAAGATTCCTGTATTCGCCTGGCCCCAAAAATCCCGGAGCGCGAGGCAGATCCTCGCATATTCTGGCCTTAAGGCATAATTCGAGGTGGCCTTAAGTTCGAAAAATTGTTTCTTGATAATTTGTCGATCTCCTGAGATTGTCCGCCGCAACCGTTGGGGTGCCTGATCAAGGGCTGAGAGGTGCGAATGCGCTAACCCATCGAACCTGATCCGGGCAATGCCGGCGGAGGGAACGGTCAAACAAGTACTGACGTTTTCCCAGCCCGTTGCCCCAAACCGATGGAGCAACGATTTGGCACCTATTGCTTTAACTATTGCCGGGTCCGACAGTGGCGGTGGCGCTGGTATTCAAGCCGATCTCAAAGCGATGTCTGCGCTGGGCGTTTATGGCGCCAGCGTGATAACGGCGGTAACGGCGCAGAACACGCAATCCGTGACTGCTGTTCACGGTATTCCGCATGAAGTGATTTCGGCACAGATCAACGCGGTACTGTCCGATCTTGACATTGGTGCAATCAAGATCGGCATGCTGGCCACGCCGGATATCATCCATACAGTGGCGAGAAGCATCGCCGAATTTCAGGGCCCCATTGTTTTAGACCCGGTCATGATTGCCAAATCAGGTGATCAGCTGCTGGCAGAAGAGGCTGTACAAACTTTGCGCGACGTTCTGGTGCCTCGCGCGACCGTGCTAACGCCGAATTTGCCTGAAGCTGCTTGTCTATTGGGTGGGGGGGACGCGGAAACCTCTTGTGACATGATCCGGCAGGGGCGCGACTTGTGCGCAATGGGTGCACAGTCCGTGCTGATGAAGGGGGGGCACGGAAAAGGTGATGTTTGCCTCGACCTGCTGGTGAAAGGATCCGGTGATGTTTCCGAGTACACCGCGCCTCGTCAGGATACCAAAAACACGCATGGCACGGGGTGTACATTGTCATCGTCAATCGCGGCTGGCTTGGCCAAGGGCTTGACGCTGACGGATGCGGTGGCCGAGGCCCACGGTTATCTGCAAGGCGCAATTGCGCAAGCTGACGCTCTGAATATCGGTCAGGGTCACGGTCCTGTGCATCATTTCCATCAGGTTTGGTCCGCGTGACGGTCTGGTCGGTCATAGGGGCGGGCGTAGCCGGACTTGCCGTTGCATCGGAACTGGTATCCCGCGGCGCGCATGTGCAGGTCTTCGATCCGGGAGGGTCCCCGGGGCCACATGGCTGTTCCTGGTGGGCAGGCGGCATGCTGGCCCCCTGGTGCGAGTATGAAAATGCCGAAGAACCTGTGCTGCGCCTGGGTAAGATGGCGATCAACTGGTGGGGTTCTCGTACTAAGCTGTCCCGCCGCGGCACGCTTGTGGTTGCCAACAGCCGCGATTTGCCCGACTTGCGCCGCTTCGCTCGTCGCACCGAAGGTTATGCCGAGGTCAATCGCGATGAAATCTTAGATTTAGAGCCTGATCTGCATGGGTTTGGCAAGGGCCTTCACTATTGCGATGAGGCGCATGTCGATCCGCGACAGGCACTGCAGGATCTGTATCGCCAGCTTCAGGATCAAGGGGTAGTGGTTCATCGCAAGCTCGCACCGACCCGGCTGGATAACGCGATAGATTGCCGGGGTCTGCATGCGCGCGATTACCTTCATGATCTGCGCGGCGTGAAAGGTGAAATGCTGGTGATCCGCTGCCCGGATGTGACTCTGACCCGGCCTGTGCGTCTGCTGCATCCACGGATGCCGCTGTATATCGTGCCGCGTGGGGATGGCGTATACATGCTGGGTGCGACGATGATCGAATCCGAGGACAGCAGTCGTATCACCGCGCGTTCGATGCTGGAATTGCTCAGCGCGGCTTATGCGCTGAATCCGGCGTTTGGCGAGGCAGAAGTGTTGGAGATCGGGGTCGATCTGCGTCCGGCCTTCCCCGACAACCTGCCGCGCATCCGCCGCTTGGGGCGGACGATTTATGCAAACGGCCTGTACCGCCACGGGTATTTGCTTGCACCTGCACTGGCGAAAGGCGTGGCTGATTTGGCGCTGGACAACATTCATTCGGAGATGGTCGATGAAGATCGTGCTTAACGGCGTGGTTCGCGAAGTGCGGGCAGAAACCCTTTCGGATCTGCTGAACGAATGCGGGTTCTCAGGCCGCGTTGCCACTGCGGTGAACGAGAATTTTGTGCCTTCAAGTCTGCGCATTTCCCACAAACTGAACGATGGCGACCGGGTTGAGGTGGTCGCGCCGATGCAGGGGGGCTGAGGATGAAAACGTTCTACGACACCGAATTGCCCAATCCGTTGATGCTGGGGACCGCGCAATATCCCAGCCCGGCGATACTGGAGCAGGCGTTTCGCGACAGCGGGGCCGGCGTGGCGACCGTTTCGCTTCGGCGGGAATCCGGTGCGGGCCAGACATTCTGGCAGATGATCCGCGAACTGGGCGTATTGGTTCTGCCCAACACCGCCGGTTGTCACACGGTGAAAGAGGCGGTGACCACTGCTCATATGGCGCGGGAGGTGTTCGATACCAAATGGATCAAACTGGAGCTGATCGGCCACACGGACAGCTTGCAACCGGACGTGTTCCAACTGGTCGAAGCCGCGCGCATCCTGACCGAGGACGGGTTTCAGGTCTTTCCCTATACCACCGACGATCTGATCGTGGGTGAACGCTTGTTGGAAGCTGGGTGCGAGGTGCTGATGCCCTGGGGTGCGCCGATTGGATCGGGGCGGGGGCTGAACAACGCATATGCCTTACGCGCGATGCGGGCGGAGTTCCCCGAGGTACCGCTGGTGGTCGATGCGGGCATCGGTCTGCCCAGCCATGCGGCGCAGGCGATGGAGCTGGGATATGACGCCGTTCTGCTGAACACCGCCGTCGCCCGCGCCGGGGATCCGGTAGCGATGGCGCAGGCGATGATGCGGGCCATTGAGGCCGGTCAACTGGCCCATCAGGCCGACCCGATTGAGGCCCGGGACATGGCCGAACCCTCGACACCTGTGATCGGAAAGGCGTTTCTGTCATGAACCTCGACCGGTTTTATCCGATCTTTGATCATTCGGACTGGTTGCGCCGGATGTTGCCCTTAGGGGTGAAACTGGTGCAACTGCGGATCAAGGACCAGCCTGATGCTGTGGTACGCGAACAGATCGCGATCTCACGTGACTTGTGCTGCGACCATGGTGCGGTGCTGGTGGTGAATGATCACTGGCAGGCGGCGCTGGACGCGGGCTGCGACTGGATTCATCTGGGGCAAGAAGACCTGGACGAGGCAGATCTGACCGCCATCCGCAAGGCTGGGCTGAAGTTGGGCGTATCGACCCACGACGATGATGAGCTTGAGCGGGTTCTGGCCATGGACCCTGATTATGTGGCGCTTGGTCCTGTTTATCCAACGATCCTGAAAAAGATGAAATGGCATCAGCAAGGCCTTCCCCGGGTCACCGAATGGAAGGAACGGGTGGGCGATATTCCCCTGGTCGGGATCGGCGGCATGAGCGTAGAACGAGCTGCGGGCGTGTTGGCTGCGGGGGCGGATATTGTCTCGGCCGTCACCGACATCACCCTGAACGCCGACCCCGAGGCCCGCGTGCGTCAGTGGATCGAGGCCACACGATGAGCCGCTATGCCCGCCAGATGATCCTGCCCGAGGTTGGGCCGGACGGCCAGGCCCGCCTGTCTGCTGCACGGGTTTTGGTGGTGGGCGCGGGCGGTCTGGCCGCGCCGGTGCTGCCGCTGTTGACCGGGGCTGGTGTCGGGCATCTGACCATTATGGATCGCGATGCGGTCGATCCGTCGAACCTGCATCGCCAGACATTATTCACTGAGGCGGATTGCGGTCAGCTCAAGGCGCACGTGGCCGCCGAGCGCTGCCGTAAAATCAATGGCGAGATTACGGTTGAGGCCAAATTTCAGGCTCTAACACCCGAAAATGCTACGGAACTGGTGGCGCAGGCGGATGTTGTTCTGGACTGCGCCGACAGTTATGCCGCCAGCTATACCCTGTCGGATACCTGTCTGGTGCTGGGCAAACCGTTGATCAGCGCCTCGGTGCTGGGTCTTGCGGGGTATGTCGGCGGGTTTTGCGGCGGGGCACCGTCGCTGCGGGCCGTATTCCCGGACGCTCCCGACAGCGGTGCCAGCTGCGCCACGGCTGGGGTGTTGGGGCCGGTGGTCGGCCTGATCGGGGCGATGCAGGCGCAGATGGCGCTAAACCTGATACTCGGACTTGACCCATCGACTCTGGGGCAGGTGGTGCAATACGATGCCCGAACTTTCCGCAGCACCAGCTTTCGGTTTGATACGGCCCCGGAACCCACGCGGCATTACCCGTTTGTCGCCGCAAGCCAGTTGGGTCGCGATGACCTGATCATCGAATTGCGACACACCGAGGAAGCCCCCAATCTGATCCACCCGGATGCCCGTCGAGGATCATTCGAAATGCTGAAATCAGAGCCTAATAAAGGAAAAAGATTAGCCTTGTGCTGTGCGACCGGCCTGCGTGCCTGGCGTGCGGCGGAACAAATTCAACCGGATTGGCCGGGCGAGATTGTCCTCGTCGCGGCCTCAACCTCGTGAATGAAAAGGAAACGCGAGACATGAAAAAGCTGATCACAGCGATTGCCCTGCTGGCCGCCGCGCCGGCCTGGGCCGAAGACAAGATGACCGTGCTGCTGGACTGGTTCATCAACCCTGATCATGGGCCCATCATCGTGGCCCAGGAAAACGGCTATTTTGCCGAACAGGGGCTTGAGGTGGACATCGTGCCGCCCGCCGACCCGTCGGCCCCGCCCCGTTTGGTTGCCGCCGGTCAGGCCGATCTGGCAGTGTCCTATCAGCCACAACTGCACCTGCAGATCCACGAGGGGCTGCCCCTGAAACGCGTCGGCACCCTGGTCGCCACGCCGCTGAACTGTCTGTTGGTGTTGGAAGACGGCCCGATCAAGTCGTTGGCCGACCTCAAGGGTAAGAAAGTCGGGTTCTCGGTAGCAGGTGTGGAAGAGGCGATTCTGACCGCGATGTTGAACGCGCACAATGTCGCGCTTGATGATATCGAGATGATCAACGTCAATTTCTCACTGTCGCCGTCGCTGATGACCGGTCAGGTCGACGCGGTGATCGGCGCGTTCCGTAACTTTGAGCTGAACCAGATGGATATCGAGGGCGTCGCGGGCCGTTGCTTTTACATCGAAGAAGAAGGCGTGCCGTCTTATGACGAGCTGATCTATGTCGCCAATCCCGACACGATGGATACCGACAAGATTGCCCGTTTCCTGGCCGCCACCGAAAAGGCGACCCAGTATATCGTCAACAACCCGGAAAAAAGCTGGGAGATCTTCTCGGCTACCTCGCCCGAGCTACAGGATGAACTGAACGCCCGCGCCTGGGTCGACACGTTGCCTCGGTTCGCACTGCGTCCGGCGGGATTTGATGCGGGCCGCTATGCGCGCTTTGAAGAGTTTCTGAAGGACAGCGGCATGATCGACAGCGTCAACCCGGTCAGCGACATCACCATCGACGTGACCGCGCAATGAGCGACGATTACGGCAAAGCCTTTGCGCTGATGCGTGAGGCCGCGCAGGAGCCGTGGCGGGACTATACCCGTCACGGCTTTGTCGAAGGGATGAAGGACGGTACCCTCCCGCGCTCGGCGTTTCTGCATTACTTGCGGCAGGATTACGTGTTCCTGATCCACTTTTCCCGCGCCTGGGCGCTGGCGGTGGTGAAGTCGGAAACGCATTCGGAAATGCTGACGGCGGTGGCGACTGTGAATGCGCTGGTAGCTGAGGAAATGCAGCTACATATCGGCATCTGCGAGGCCGAAGGCATTTCCAGCGAAGAATTGTTCGCCACCCCGGAGCGGTCCGAAAATCTGGCCTATACCCGTTTTGTGCTTGAGGCCGGATACAGTGGCGACTTGCTGGACCTTCTGGCAGCGCTTGTTCCTTGCGTGATGGGATATGGCGAGATCGGAGCGCGCCTGGCGTCCGAGGCCACTTCGGACACCTATCGCGACTGGATCGACACCTATGCTGGCGTAGACTATCAGGATGCCTGCAAAGCAGTTGGCGCGTTGCTGGATCAGGCTCTAACACGGCGGATTGGAGCGGATTTTGAAACATCCCCGCGTTGGGATCGTCTTTGCAGGACGTTCCGGACAGCGACCGAGCTTGAGCGGGATTTCTGGCAGATGGGCCTGACCCCGTGACCCCCGCACCCGATCTGACCATCAGCGGTACAGCCACTATTGACGGTGCGACTTTGTTCGCGCCTCTGACCCTGACCCTTGCGGCAGGGCAATGGACCTGTCTGCTGGGTGGGTCGGGTGTCGGAAAAACCACCGTTCTGCGTCTGATTGCGGGGCTGGAAACCGGGGCTGTCTTTACCGGGGAAATCACCGCCGGTGACGCGCTGCCGGTGGCTGATCGGGTGGCCTATATGGCGCAGGATGACCTGTTGCTGCCCTGGGCCACGGTGGCGCAGAATGTCTCGCTGGGCGCACGGCTGCGGGGTGAGAAACCCGACCTTGATCGCCGCCAACGGCTGATTGAGCGAATGCGCTTGCAGGATCACATGGACAAGAAACCGTCCGAGTTGTCCGGCGGTCAGCGGCAGCGAGTCGCGCTGGCCCGCACGCTGATGGAAGATCGACCCATCGTTCTGCTGGACGAGCCGTTCTCGGCACTTGATGCGCGTACCCGTGCCGATATGCAGGATCTGGCGGTCGAAGCGTTGCAGGGCCGTACCGTTCTGCTGGTCACCCATGATCCGGGCGAGGCCGCGCGTCTGGGGCAGTCGATTGTGGTGATGACCCAGCATGGTCTGACCGCCTGTACCCCGCCGCATGCCCCGGCGCCGCGCAAGGTCGATGACCTTGAAACACTCGAGACTCAGGGCGCGCTGCTGCGATTGCTGCGGGAGGAGACGGCATGAAGATCCTCTCGGCTTTGGCGGCAACCTTGTTTGCGCTGGCGATCTGGCAGGGGATCGTGTCCCTGACCGGTCTGCCCAAATTCATCCTGCCCGGCCCGGCGCTGGTGGCCGAAACTTGGTGGCAGAACCGATGGGTAATCGCCGAACACACGTGGATCACCGCCGTTGAAGTTGTCATCGGATTGGCCTGTGGTACGGTATTGGGGGTGATTACGGCATTGCAGCTGGCCAATTCCCGCGCTGCGCGGGTGCTGGTGCAGCCGATGCTGGTTTTTACCCAAGCCCTGCCGGTTTTCGCGCTGGCACCACTGCTGACCCTGTGGCTGGGATACGGTTTGTGGTCCAAAGTGGCAATGGCGGTGCTGATTATCTATTTCCCGATAACGTCGTCGTTTTTCGATGGGTTGATGCGAACGCCGCAGGGCTATCTGGATCTGGCCCGGACCATGCAGGCCAACCGCCGCGCGGTGCTGTGGCATATCCGCATTCCGGCCGCTTTGCCCTCGCTGGCTTCGGGGATGCGTCTGGCCGCCGTTTACGCACCTATCGGGGCGGTGATCGGTGAATGGGTGGGGTCTTCACAAGGGTTGGGATACCTGATGCTGCTGGCAAATGGCCGTGCTAAGACCGATTTGATGTTTGCCGCGATGCTGACGCTGGGCGTGTTTTCCATCGTTCTGCACATCATCGTCCGGCGTGCCACGGCCCGCATGGCGGGTGAAGCGCGTTAACCTTTCGGAAACCGATTCTGCGCCAATCTGACTGCATGACTCAGGATGTCTTTGCCGAAGCCCCGATGTTGTTTGAGACGGATGAAGCCCCGGTGCAGCCGCTGCCCTCTGGGCGGTTGCCGTCTTACATCAAAGATCACCGCAAACGGTTGCGCGAACGTTTCATGTCAGGCGGGTCTGCCGCAATGCCGGATTATGAGCTGCTGGAGCTGGCGCTGTTCCGCTCTATACCCCGTCAGGATGTGAAACCGCTGGCGCGGGCGTTGATGGATACATTCGGCGATTTCAACCGTGTCCTGACCGCGCCCGAAGAACGGCTGCGTCAGATCAAGGGGGTGGGCGATACGGTGATCACCGATCTTAAAATCCTTGAAGCCTGTGCCCACCGCATGGCCCGTGCGAGGGTGATGCAGCGGCATGTGATCTCGGGTTGGGACGCACTGCTGGATTACTGCCATACCACCATGGCCCATCGCGAGACTGAACAGTTCCGTGTATTTTTTCTGGATCGCAAGAATGTCCTGATCGCGGATGAGGAGCAGGCAAAGGGTACAGTGGATCATGTGCCTGTTTATCCGCGTGAGGTGGCAAAACGAGCGTTGGAACTAAACGCATCGGCGCTAATTTTGGTGCACAACCACCCGTCAGGCGATCCAACCCCGTCCCAGTCGGACATAGACATGACCAACCGGATTCAGGACGCCTG
The DNA here is from genome assembly GCF_056539305.1 of Ruegeria sp. BC1. Taxonomy (NCBI): domain Bacteria; kingdom Pseudomonadati; phylum Pseudomonadota; class Alphaproteobacteria; order Rhodobacterales; family Roseobacteraceae; genus Ruegeria; species Ruegeria sp. BC1. The sequence goes on along the minus strand of NZ_JBQFUT010000004.1, from coordinate 291,904 downwards.
TGTGGCCCTTGGGCTGACGCTGCATGACCATCTGATTATCGGCAAATCCACCGAGCTCAGTTTCAGGTCCAAAGGCTACCTGTAAACGTCACTGGACCCAGACTTCGACCCGTCGGTTGATCTTGCGGCCCCAATCCGTGTCGTCGCAGGCCATTGGCATCGCTTCGCCAAAGGCATCGACTTCCAATTCGATGCTGTCCGGTATCGCGGTCTCGACGGCTGCCAGCACTGCGTTGCGCACCGTTTTGGCGCGCAACAGAGCAATGCGGGTATTGGCCGTTGCGGCACCGTCCCCGTCGCTGAAACCGACGAAAACCAACTTGCGGGCGCCCAATGTTCCCGCCTCAAGTAACTGTGCCAGTTGCCCGATATTCGAACGGGATTGTGCGTCGGGACGTGACGAGCCAGACTCGAACCGGAAGGTCAGGGACAGCCGCGACATCGGCCGTAACGTCGCGATCATACGCTGTAATTCATCCAACCCAACCTCGGCCCCGCCCGAAGCGAGGGCGTTTGCAAGCCTGTTGCCCTGCAGGTCGATCGGCATCATCTCAGGGGCCTGATCAACAAAACCTGCTTGGCGGACTGCTAGCTGCGCCTCGGCGCTTTGGGTATAGGCCAGAAATTGTCGCGCGATCCGTGGCAGGCGGCGGTCCGGCAGGTACAGAAACATCGGTGAGGTGAGGGGATAATCCTCGGTCTTGATCGCTTGCCGTGTCGGGGCCAAAGCGTGCCCGCAGCCGCCGGTCAGAGGCAATGAGCGCACGCCTTCCGACTCGGACTGACTTGCGATTCCAATGCCAAAGGGATCATCTGCTACAGCGCGAACCAGATCGCTGCTGCGTTCATGCCGAATGACGGACTCTGAAAGGGTTGCTCTGGCAGGTGTCAGCAGCTGATCCTCGACTCCCTGCGCAAGTCCTGACCCGGCATCAGGCAGGTGCAGTGTAATCGGCGCGTCCGGGCCGCCGAGTGCAGACCAGTTGAAAATGTCTCCGGAAAACACCCGCGCCAAATCGTCAGGTGATATACGGCGCACCGGGTTGTCAGGGGCCACTATGGGCACCAGGGCATCCAGAGCCACAACCCGGGACCGGCGCGCAAGGGTCAGGTCGCCCAGTCCTGCGTTCCGGGCTGCCTCTTGTTCCTCGGGGCGAATTTCACGCAGGGCCATGACGATGTCGGTTTGATCTGTGACCAGATCGGAAAACCCCATGCCCGTATTTCCAATGTTGAAAAAGAACCGCCCAAGCGGTGCATCGCGACCGTCCATGTGCAGCTCAAACGTCAGATACGGTTCGTCTGAACGAATAGGGGTGATAGACAATCCTTCTTGTCTGGCAAACCCCATCAGCAGAGCGGGCAGCACGTTTTCGGCCATCGCCGACGATCCCGAGAATCGCAATTCGGCCACGAAATCGGTCAGATTGGGACAGGCGGGGCCGTCGCAGGTCACCCCTGATCCGTCTACGGTCAGCTCTCCGAACTGGGTGTCGACGCGGTAGAATTCGCCGTCGAAACCCAAAAGTGTCCCTGTCACCTCGACTTTGCCGTCATGGGACGTCAGCGTGATGTCCTGCGCCTGAACAGATGAGGCGAGCGTTGCTGAAAACAGCGCAGCCGTCGCCACACGAATTAATGTCATTGGAAAATCGAGCCTGCCTGCGGTTTAGTTTGCCGCGATTGTCAGGTTTTGGAGCAGATTATTCAACACCAGAAACTCTCCGGTTCTCGAACAGTCCGGCAAACTCAGTGTTAGGTCGCGCGACCGCAGGTTCCGATCCTCACGCAGTTCCAGCGACTGGACATTCAGATCCCTGCCGCAATTTTCCGCGGTGACTTCGGCTTCGATCGTCAGTTCGATTGAACCGGACTGGTCCGATCCTGCGGACGGGAAGGAATACACCTGGACGTTACGGGCATCCGCTAGTCCCGGCTGCGACAGGTGCACGACGCTGCCTGCGCCCTGCGAGTCCGGCTCGGCGGAAACGTGACCGGTGTCACCATAACTGGCGCCAAATTCCAGCGCGTGAATCTGAAGGTCGGTCTGCCCCTGCCATTGCAAGGCCACGCGGGAATACTGGTCGATGTCGGGGATGTGAGTGGTGGCGACAGTTCCCTGCTGATTTTCAAGTGAAATCAGGAAAATCGCATATTCCGACAGGGCCGGTATGGTCAATTCCAGCGTGCCGTTTGCGTCTGCCTGCTGGGTCACGGTCAAGCCACTGTGATGCACTTCGATCCGCTCATTGCCATGGCAGGGCGCCTTGACCGTCAACCGGGCGGCAGCGCCTGCAACGGCGCGGGCACGCGCGCTCAGCACACAGTCGGCACGGTCAGAGGGGGATGACCGGCCGGGTTTGTGGATTTGCTGCATCGCAGGATTATCGGCCTCTGTTTCGCGGCTGGGGGTCGAGGAGGTCAGAACGATACCCTCCAGCCCGGAAACAACCGAAGCCTGATTAGTGGCAACAGAAACAGAAGCCTGCTCAGCCTTGGGCTGTGCCGGATTCCCATTCTGCATCAGGTAACCAATAGCCAGCGCGCAAAAGACAGTGCCGCCGGTGGTTACGTAGTTCTTTATTACAAACAAGACACCCTCCCCAGTTGAAGGAGCGAGTCGCATCATGATTCTGAATCACGGCCAATGTGTGGCCGTGAGGCGGACTCAATGTGTTTGAATCATGATGACGTTAGGTCAAGCGGCCATGACAATGCTTGAATTTCTTGCCGGACCCGCAGGGGCAGGGATCGTTCCGCGACGGGTTGCCCCATGTGCTTGGATCATCTTCGACAAAGCCCGGGCGCGCATCACCAGAGGCCTGAGCTTCGGCCACGGCTTCGGCTCGGCCAGCGGCCTGATCGACCGCCTGTTGCGCCTGTGCCTGCTGCGCCGCCATCTGCGCCAACATCTCGCGCTGTTCCTCTTCGGTCAGCGGGCGCACGCGCGACAATTGCTGAGTCACCGTTTCGCGCAAGGAATCCAGCATCCCTTCGAACAGCTGGAAACTTTCGTTCTTATATTCGTTCAGCGGGTCGCGCTGGGCATAGCCGCGAAAACCTACGACCGAACGTAGATGCTCCAGCGTCAGCAGATGTTCGCGCCATTTGCTGTCGATAGTCTGCAGCAGAACCTGCTTTTCAATGTTGCGCATGTTCTCGGGGCCGAATGCCACGGCCTTTTGCGCCATCATCTCGTCTGCGGCGTTGACCAGACGCTCGCGCACCTGCTCGTCATCCACGCCTTCCTCGGCGGCCCAGTCCTGAACGGGCGCGTCAATGGTCAGCTTGTCCTTGATCGCTTCGTGCAGGCCGTCGGTGTCCCACTGATCGGCATAGGATTTCGGCGGCATGTATTCGTCGATCAGATCGTCGATCACCTGTTCGCGCATGTCCGACACGATCTCGGACAGATCGCCCGAGGACATGATCTCGCGCCGCTGGCTGAAAACCACTTTCCGTTGATCATTCATCACGTCGTCAAATTTCAGGACGTTCTTGCGCATGTCAAAGTTGCGGCCTTCGACCTTGGACTGCGCGCGTTCCAGCGACTTGTTCACCCAAGGGTGGACGATCGCCTCGCCCTCTTTCATGCCCAGCGTGGTCAGGACCTTGTCGAGCCGTTCCGAGCCGAAGATGCGCATCAGGTCGTCTTCCAGGCTCAGGTAGAACACCGTGCGACCCGGATCGCCCTGTCGGCCCGAGCGGCCCCGCAGCTGGTTGTCGATGCGACGGCTTTCGTGGCGCTCGGACGCCATCACATAGAGACCACCGGCCTCCAGCACCTTGTCTTTCTCTTCCGCGTGGCGCGCTTCTTCAGCGGCGCGCAGTTCGGATGGGTCGGCCTCGGGGTTCTCGGCCAGTGCTTGCAGAACTTTCATTTCCACATTGCCGCCCAGCTGAATGTCGGTACCGCGCCCGGCCATGTTGGTGGCGATGGTCACAGCACCCAGACGGCCCGCATCGGCAACGATCTGCGCCTCTTGCTCGTGCTGGCGGGCGTTCAGAACGTTGTGTTCGATGCCCTCTTTTTGCAGCAGCTGGCTGAGCAGTTCGGACTTTTCGATCGAAGTGGTGCCCAGCAGAACCGGCTGGCCTTTTTCCTGCGCCTTTTTGGTTTCTTCGATCATTGCGCCGTATTTCTCGCCTGCGGTGCGATAAACCTGATCGTCCTCGTCCACCCGGGCAATCGGTTTGTTGGTCGGAACCTCGACCACGCCCAGGCCGTAGATTTCGGCAAATTCCTCAGCCTCGGTCAGCGCGGTACCGGTCATGCCGCCCAGCTTGTCATAAAGGCGGAAATAATTCTGGAAGGTCACGCTGGCCAGCGTCACGTTTTCTGGCTGAATCTGCACGCCTTCCTTGGCTTCGATGGCCTGATGCAGGCCTTCGGACAGGCGGCGGCCCGGCATCATCCGGCCGGTGAATTCGTCAATCAGAACCACGTTGCCGTCACGCACGATATAGTCCTTGTCGCGCGTGAACAGCTTGTGCGCCCGCAGTCCCTGGTTGACGTGGTGCACGACCGTGGTGCTTTCGGGATCATAAAGCGAATGGCCTTCGGGGATCAGGCCGGCAGCAATCAGTTGCTGCTCCAGAAACTCGTTGCCTTCATCGGTGAAGGTCACGTTGCGGGACTTCTCATCCAGCGAGAAGTGATCGTCCTGCAAGGACGGGATAAGCCCATCGATGGCGGTATACAGGTCCGAGCGGTCCTGCGACGGGCCGGAAATGATCAGCGGCGTCCGCGCCTCGTCGATCAGGATCGAGTCGACCTCGTCCACGATCGCGAAATTGTGGTATTTCTGGTAAATCTGATCCAGATCCGCCTTCATATTGTCGCGCAGATAGTCGAACCCCAGCTCATTATTGGTGGCATAGGTCACATCGCAGCCGTACGCTGCCATTTTCTCTGCATCGGGCTGGCCGGACCAGATCACGCCGGTTGTCATGCCGACGGCGGCGAATACCTTGCCCATCCATTCCGAGTCGCGCTTGGCCAGATACTCGTTCACCGTGACCACATGCACGCCCTTGCCGGTCAGTGCGTTCAGATAAGCCGGGAAGGTGGCAACCAGCGTCTTGCCCTCACCCGTCTTCATTTCCGAGATGTTACCCTGATGCAGGAACGCGCCGCCCATCAGCTGTACGTCAAAGGCGCGCAGGCCCAATGCACGCTTGGCGCCCTCGCGGACGTTGGCAAACGCTTCGGGCAGCAGGTCGTCCAGACCTTCACCGTCCAGCGCGCGCTTGCGCAGCTCGGTGGTCTTTTCGATCAGCCCGTCGTCGGTGAGTTTTTCGAACTCGGGTTCCAGCGCGTTGATCTTTTCGATCAGGGGGCGGGTCGCCTTGATCTTGCGGTCGTTCGGTGTTCCGAACACCTTTTTGGCGAGTGTTCCGAGTCCCAGCATGTTCACTCCAGCGGATCTGTTCTTGTCTTGGTTGCGACAGGCTTGCCCACCTTGCGCGCAACCCATAGATACGGGGGGTGAAAGGCGGCCCTGTCCAAGGCTTCAAAGCGATGTAAGCGGCAGGTTCCAGAGTGTCAACGCTGCGCCCTGTCGCGGCAAAGAAATAGGATGATTCCATGCCCAAAGGCCTCACTTTTCTGCCATCGCTGGCGCTTGCTGCCGTGATGGCCCTGCCGCTGGCCGCCGAAACCAAACCCGACGCTGGCACCGTCATCGCCCGTGTGAATGGCAACGAGATCACATTGGGTCACATCATCGCCACCGTTGCCGCGCTGCCCGAGCAATATAAGCAGATCGAAGATGATGTTCTGTACGAATTGATCGTCGACCAGCTTATTCAGCAGGAATTGCTGGGTCAGCAGCAGGAGGAGCTGAACAAACTGAACACGTTGGCGTTGGAGAACGAGACACGTTCCATGCGCGCGGTTCAAACCGCCAACACACTGTTTGAGGAAATCCTGACAGATGAGGCGATTCAGGCTGCGTACGATACTCGTTTTGCTGATTTCGAAGGAACCGATGAGTTCAACGCCAGCCATATCCTTGTCGCCTCTGAAGATGAAGCTAACGAGATCAAGGCCCAATTGGATGACGGCGCAGATTTCGCCGAACTGGCCAAAGAGAAATCCACCGGCCCATCCGGCCCGAACGGTGGTGAGCTGGGCTGGTTCGGTCCGGGCCAGATGGTGCCGGAATTCGAAGCAGCGGTGACCGGTCTGGAAAAAGGCCAAGTGTCCGACCCAGTGCAAACTCAGTTTGGTTGGCACGTGGTTACGCTGAACGACAAACGTAAATCCGAAGCCCCCTCGCTGGAAGCCGTGCGGGGTGAACTGACGCAGAAATTGCAGCAAGATGCCATTCAGGCCCAGGTTGACGAGCTGACACAGCAGGCGCAGATCGAACGACCGGAAACCGAGGGCGTAGGCCCTGAAGCGATGCGTCAGATCGAGCTGATTCAGGAGTAGGACCTTTGGCCGAGATTACCAAGGTTTCCCCGCTGGCCCCAGCGGCCTTTCCCGATCTGCCCGCGATTGATGGTGTGCGTTTCGCCACCGTCGAAGCGGGCGTGCGTTACCAGGGTCGTACAGATGTGATGCTGGCTGTGCTGGATCCAGGCACCTCGGTGGCGGGCGTGTTCACCCGCTCGGCCACCCGTGCCGCGCCGGTGCTGGATTGTCAGGACAAGATTGGTGGTCCCTGTGACGGACCGGCGGCGATCTTGGTAAACTCGGGCAACGCCAATGCGTTTACGGGGCATTTCGGCCAAACATCGGTGGCCGAGGTAACGCAAGCCGTATCCAAGGCCACCGGCGTTTCGGTCGAGCGGGTCTTCACCTCATCCACCGGTGTGATCGGCGAGCCGCTGCCCCATGATCGGATCACCGCTCAGCTTGAGGCGCTGAAAGCGGGGCTCAGCCGCCACGCGATCGAGGATGCTGCCCGCGCCATCATGACCACCGACACCTTCCCGAAAGGGGCATCGGCGCAAGTCGAGATTGATGGCAAAACAGTCTCTATTTCGGGGATTGCGAAAGGGTCTGGCATGATCGCGCCGGATATGGCGACGATGCTGGTCTATATCTTCACCGATGCCAAGATCGACCAAGCGGCCCTGCAATCGACGCTGGGGGAGCAGACGGATCGCACCTTCAACTGCATCACCGTGGACAGCGATACGTCGACTTCGGATGCCCTGCTTTTGTGCGCAACCGGCGCATCGGGCGTGGATGTCACCGATAATGTCAAATTTGCCGAGGCGTTGGAAAGCGTGATGTTGGATCTGGCGCAGCAGGTGGTACGCGACGGTGAGGGGGCCACGAAATTCGTAGAAATCCGCGTGACCGGGGCAGCCTCGGACGCGGATGCCAAGGTGCATGGGTTGGCAATTGCAAACTCGCCACTGGTTAAAACCGCGATTGCGGGTGAAGACCCCAATTGGGGCCGCGTGGTCATGGCCATCGGAAAATCGGGAGCGGCTGCGGATCGCGATCTGCTGAGCATTTCATTCGGTGACATCCTGGTGGCCGAAAAAGGCTGGGTCAGCCCTGAGTACAGCGAAGACGCAGCCGCCGCCTATATGAAGGGCCAGAATCTGGCGATTTCGGTCGATCTGGGGCTGGGGCAGGGCAAATCCACCGTTTGGACCTGCGATCTGACCCACGGCTATATCGAGATCAACGCGGATTATCGCTCGTGAAAACAGTTCTTGTCTCAGCCGTCGCCCTGATCGACATCGAGGGCCGGGTGCTGCTGGCCCAACGCCCCGAAGGCAAATCCATGGCCGGTCTGTGGGAATTCCCCGGCGGCAAGATCGAACCCGGCGAAACCCCCGAGGCCGCTCTGATCCGTGAATTGCACGAGGAACTGGGCATCGACACCTGGGCCTCGTGCCTCGCACCGCTGACTTTCGCCAGCCACAGCTACGACGAATTCCACCTGCTGATGCCCTTATTTGCCTGCCGCAAATGGGAAGGCATCCCGCAGTCGAAAGAAGGACAGGCGCTGAAATGGGTGCGGGCAAATGATTTGCGGAATTATCCGATGCCTGCGGCGGATGTGCCGTTGATCCCGATCTTGCGGGATTGGTTGTAACTTTAGAATAAAACAAGCCGCCCAGTGACTCTACTGGACGGCACGCGTGCTATAAGAAATCGGCTACTCGGGTTGTTTTGCCTGTGCCGCTTGGTCGCGGGATACCTCCACACTCAGTTTATGCAAGTCCCTGCGGAGAGCTTCCGGGGTCTGCCGGTTCTGGCAACAAGAACATCGAAATGAGCGAGGACAATGCGAACCAGAGCTGCGTTACAACAATAATGAGCAGACCAACATTACCCAGCAATGGTACGCCAGACCCCGCAGGGCGCGTGTCCGTGAATGCAGCAAGCAGGAACAGCGACAGACCCAGTGCCCAGCCAAGACCAGCGATCCAGAACTTTCGGATTTGTTTGTCGTAAACTTCCTTGTAACCTGGATCATTCCTGCGCCAGACATAAGCCATGAGAATTGCAATGAACGTGGTCATAATGGCTACGAGGCTTGCGGTATATAATGCCCAAACAATGGTAGGCTTTGTTTTTGTTGACATCTTTTCCTCTAATATTCTTGTTTAATCTCCTTTCTACCTAAGCTTGAGTAAGCCGGTTTTGTGACTGCTTCTGGCCATTTTTTTGACGGCCATTTATTGAAAGGTATGAGGGATATCTGTTTCACCTCTAAGAACCCTCCCTCTGCACCTGTTACAATTCGTAAGAATTGAGAAAACATCAGGCAAAACTTGACGCTGATCTTTTCGCCTGTCCCTATTGGGGCATTGGCGTTCGGGTTTACAACCTGGACCCGCATTTCCGCCCCGGAAAAGGGTGCGGATGGGGAGGAGAGAAAGCGTGACTCAGACGCAGTCGGGCGCTGAAGGGTTGGACTCCCTTCCGGCGCTGTTACACCGCAATGTGGCGCAGTTTGGCGATGCCCCGGCCTATCGGGAAAAGGAATTCGGCATCTGGCAATGCTGGACGTGGGCCGAGGCGGCGAAAGAAATCCGTGCCATCGCGCTAGGATTTCTGGAGCTGGGCGTTGAGAAAGGCGACCATATTGCAGTCATAGGCCGCAATCGCCCAGCGCATTACTGGTCGATGGTTGCGGCGCAGATGGTGGGGGCGGTTCCGGTTCCGCTCTATCAGGATTCCGTGGCCGAAGAGATGGCCTATGTGCTGGAACATTGCGGCGCTAAATACGTGGTCTGCGGCGATCAGGAGCAGGTCGACAAGGTCATCGAGATTCAGGAAAACCTGCATCAGGTCAAACACATCCTCTACACCGACAAGCGCGGGATGCGGAAATACGACCACTCTCAGATGAACGCGCTGGCGGATATCATGGCCGAGGGCAGCGCTGGCCATGCCCGGTTCGATGCCGAGCTGGACAAGCGCATCGCGGCGATCACCTATGACGACACCTGCGTGATGCTCTATACCTCGGGCACCACGGGCAAGCCCAAGGGCGTGGTGCTGTCGAACCGAAACGTGATCGAAAGCGCCAAGAACTCGGCCGATTTCGATCATCTGACCCGGAAAGAAGACATCCTGTCCTACCTGCCGATGGCTTGGGTGGGGGACTTTATCTTTTCCATCGGACAGGCCTATTGGTGCGGGTTTTGCGTGAACTGCCCCGAAAGCGCGGATACGATGATGACCGATCTGCGCGAGATCGGGCCGACCTATTTTTTTGCTCCGCCGCGTGTGTTCGAAACCCAGTTGACCAATGTGATGATCCGCATGGAGGACGCAGGTAAGCTGAAGCAGCGCATGTTCCATCACTTCATGGCGCATGCTAAAAAGGTTGGCGGTCTGCTGCTGGACGGTAAGCAGGTCGGCTTTACAGATCGGATGAAATATGCGCTGGGCAACCTGCTGGTCTACGGTCCGCTTAAGGATACCTTGGGTTATGGCCGGTTCCGGGTGGGCTATACAGCAGGTGAAGCGATCGGGCCTGAGATTTTCGATTTCTACCGCTCGTTGGGCATCAATTTGAAGCAGCTTTATGGCCAGACCGAGGCCACTGTTTTCATCACCGTGCAACCCGATGGCGAAGTGCGCGCCGATACGGTCGGTGTGCCCGCCCCGGATGTGGAACTGAAGATCGACGACCAGGGCGAGATTCACTACCGCTCGCCCGGGGTGTTTGTCGAATACTACAACAACCCCGACTCGACGGCCTCGACCAAGGATGCCGAAGGGTGGGTGGCCACCGGCGATGCCGGGTTCATCGAGGAAAGCAGCGGCCATCTGCGCATTATCGACCGCGCCAAGGACGTTGGAAAAATGGCGGACGGGTCGATGTTCGCGCCCAAATACGTCGAGAACAAGCTGAAGTTCTATCCTGATATTCTCGAAGTCGTTCTGTTCGGCAATGGCCGGGATCACTGCGTTGCTTTCATCAATATTGACCTGACGGCGGTGGGAAACTGGGCCGAACGCAATAACGTGGCCTATGCATCCTACCAGGAACTGGCGGGCCATCCCCGTGTGTTAGAGACGATTAAGGGCCATGTGGAAGAGGTGAACAAATCCGTCGCGGCCGATGAAATGCTGTCGGGCTGTCAGGTGCATCGCTTTGTGGTGCTGCACAAGGAACTGGATGCCGATGACGGTGAGATGACGCGTACGCGCAAGGTGCGCCGCGGTTTTGTCGAGGAAAAGTTCCACGACATCATCGCCGCGCTTTACGACGGGTCCGAGACCATCTCAACCACAACCGAAGTGACCTATGAGGATGGTCGCAAGGGGGCGATTTCCGCGACGCTGGAGATCGTGGATGCGCCGGTTGTTGCGACGACTCAGCACAAGGTGGCGGCGGAATGAGGAAACCTCTGCCGTACCCAATACTCGCGCTTGGCGTCTTAGCTCTTGGCTTCGGCCTGTTCTCAAAGGGACTCGGCGTGGAGCCATTATTAATTGCAGCAGGCGTCGTGCTTTTGGGCGTTGGAGTCGGTCTCCGGAGAAAATCAAATGCTGGATAATTCCGAAGGATATACCACCGAAGATGGCCGTAAGATCGGCGGTGTGGTGATGGAGATGAAGAACATCACCCTGCGTTTCGGCGGTGTGGTGGCGATCAAGGATATCTCGTTTGATATTCGCGAGGGCGAGATCCGCGCCATCATCGGGCCGAACGGGGCGGGTAAGTCCTCGATGCTGAACGTGATCTCGGGGTTTTATGTCCCACAAGAGGGAGAGGTCTGGTTTCATGGGTCAAAGCGCCCGCCAATGCGCCCCTATGAGGTGGCGCGGCAGGGGATCGCGCGGACATTTCAGAACATCGCCCTGTTCGAAGGCATGAGTGTGCTCGATAACGTAATGACCGGGCGGCTGAACTTCATGAAGACCAACATCTTTCAGCAAGCACTGTGGAAAGGCAAGGCCGAGGCGGAAGAGGTCGAAAACCGTGAGGCGGTCGAAAAGATTATCGATTTCCTTGAAATCCAGCACATCCGAAAAACACCGGTGTCTCGCCTGCCTTACGGCTTGAAAAAGCGCGTCGAACTGGCCCGCGCTCTGGCGGCGGAACCCAAGCTGTTGCTGCTAGATGAACCGATGGCGGGCATGAATGTGGAAGAGAAAGAGGACATGAGCCGCTTTATCCTCGACGTGAATGACGAATTCGGCACCACCATCGCTCTGATTGAACACGACATGGGCGTGGTGATGGACCTGAGCGACCGAGTTGTGGTGATGGATTACGGCAAAAAGATCGGCGACGGCACACCGGACGAGGTGCGCAGCAATCAGGAGGTCATCGACGCCTATCTGGGGGTAAGCCATGACTAAACTCTCTTTGCTGACTTTTTTAGCCTTGTTTGCAAATTGCGCCGTTGCAGATCCTGTGGAAGCTACCCTCGCGCTTTTCAAAAATGAGTGCACAGATCCTTTGGCAGACGGGGTGAAGCCAGATGTTTCCAGCTTTTATGCATGGAAGGATCAGGAAATTACACAACTTTCCGACCAGCTTGGACTACAACCCGACGGCTTTCAGTTTTGGACCCCCGACGAAACACAAGACATTCTGATTTGGTCTGATGCTAACCCAGTCTGTCAGGTTATTCACATCGGCTATGATACTGAAACGGTGCAAAAGTTTTGGCCTGTAGTCGTGTCCGACTCTCAACTTAGGAGCAATTCCAAGCCGTATTCTCAAGATAGTGTCGGGGGATTTGGGTCTAAGAAAGTTTCCAGTAATGAATTCGTACAAGTCTCGTTTCAGTTTCGCGACTTTGGCCGTCCCGGAGCCACTCTGACAATGCTCACCGCAGTTAGAGTCGGGCAAACCCCAGCATCTTGTGATCTTTTCCCAGAGGAGTGCGAATAATGCCTGAACAACTCGTATTCGCGATGGAGGTCATTCTCAACGGTTTGATGGCTGGGGTGCTTTATGCTTTGGTCGCGCTGGGCTTTGTTCTGATCTACAAGGCGTCGGGGATTTTCAACTATGCGCAAGGGGTTATGGCCCTGTTTGCGGCGATGACGCTGGTTGGGATCATGAACGGGCAGGTGCCCTTTGCACATCTGGTTAACGCGATTTTCGGTACGCATATCCACAATTTCGGCTGGAACGTGCCTGCGCTTCTGGCCATCATCCTGACGATGGGCGTCATGGTGCTGCTAGCCTGGGCGGTGCAGCGGTTTGTCATGCGCCATCTGGTCGGGCAGGAACCGATTATCCTGTTTATGGCGACCATCGGTCTGGCTTATTTCCTTGAGGGCGTGGCCGACCTGATGTGGGGGTCAGAGATCAAAACGCTGGATGTCGGTCTGCCGCAGGGTATCAACCTATGGATTGATGAAAGCACCTATAACATCTTCGGTTACGGCTTTTTCATCGACAATCTGGACATCGTGGCGACGATCATAGCCGCGCTTCTGGTGGCGGCTTTGGTCGCGTTCAGCCAGTACACCAAGCAGGGCCGCGCGATGCGCGCAGTGGCGGATGACCATCAGGCGGCACTGTCGGTTGGGATATCGCTGAACTTCATCTGGATCATGGTCTGGTCGGTGGCCGGCTTCGTGGCGCTGGTCGCCGGTATCATGTGGGGCACCAAATCGGGGGTGCAGTTCTCGCTGTCGCTGATCGCTCTCAAGGCGCTGCCGGTGCTGATGCTGGGCGGCTTCACCTCGATCCCCGGAGCGATTGTCGGTGGGCTGATCATCGGCGTGGGCGAGAAGCTGTTCGAGTTCGCCATCGGCCCTATGGTCGGCGGCGCGACCGAGAACTGGTTTGCCTATGTTTTGGCGTTGATCTTCCTGGTGTTCCGCCCGCAAGGTCTCTTCGGTGAGAAAATTATCGAGAGAGTATAAATGGATAAGCTGGAACCCCTCTTCAAAACGTTGCCAATTGCATTGTTGGCCTATGGCTTCGCACGGTCACTTGGTGACTGCTTTGAGTTTAACCTATCTGGTTCAAGCATTGCGATGCCTGGCGATACAGCATGGGAGATGAGGATGTTGCTCATAGTGAGTTATCTACGAGCGTTGGATTCGCTGTTCTTCTACGCAGCTTTTGCCGCTGTTGTGCATTGGCTGAATGCCAAAAGCCATGGGGTCGCTGCATGTCCAAACTGATCGCCATTATCAACGTGATCGCCTGGGCCGGGTTCTGGGCGTTTGGCTACATCGCCCTTACCTCGGATGATCTGACCGAAAGACAGTTGGTTGTCGCAGCGATTCTGGCTTTTGCCGGGCTGGTCACGGGCATTCTGGCTTACATGAAACTGGTGCGCGGCTCTGAGGCGAGCGGGTATGCCAAAGGCTCCAACCAACTGGATGTTGAGGCTCGCAACCGGGCGCAGAACGAGTGGGGGAAATAAGCCATGTTCTACCGTGAAGCCGGGGATTTCAAAACCTCTTACGTGGGTGACAGCCAGACCTTCCCGATCAAGTTCGATCGATACAGGTACTATGTCGTGCTGGCGGTGGCATTCGGGATCATTCCTTTCATCGTCAATGATTATTGGGCAAATGCGCTGCTGCTGCCTTTTCTGATTTATGCCATTGCTGCCATCGGATTGAATATTCTTGTGGGCTATTGCGGTCAGGTTTCGCTGGGCACCGGCGGGTTCATGGCCGTGGGGGCATATGCTTGTTACAAGCTGATGACCGCGTTCCCGGATGTCAGCATGTTCATTCATGTGATCCTTGCGGGCGGGATTACTGCCATTGTGGGCGTGCTGTTCGGCCTGCCGTCCCTTCGGATCAAAGGATTCTATCTGGCGGTGGCTACGCTGGCGGCGCAATTTTTTCTGGTGTGGCTGTTCAACAGGGTGCCGTGGTTTTACAACTATTCGGCTTCGGGCCAGATCAACGCGCCCGAGCGGGACGTGTTCGGCATCATCATTACCGGCCCGAACGCGTCGGCTTGGGCGACGTATCTGTTCTGTCTGATCTTTCTGACCGTTTGCGCCCTGATTGCGCGTAATCTGACACGCGGCACCACAGGGCGCTCGTGGATGGCGATCCGCGATATGGATATCGCCGCCGAGATCATCGGGGTGAACCCTCTGAAAGCTAAACTGACCGCTTTTGCCGTTAGTTCCTTCTTTGTCGGTATCTCGGGCGCGTTGTTTTTCTCGGTCTACCTAGGGGCAGTCGAAGTCGGCGAGGCTTTTGGCATTCAAAAGTCATTCCTGGTGCTGTTCATGGTGATTATCGGTGGATTAGGGTCTATTTTCGGATCTTTTGCAGGTGCCGCCTTTCTGGTTCTGTTACCCGTGGTCCTGAAGGTGGTCGGGGCCGACTGGCTGGGGTGGCCCACCGATATCGTGGCACATCTGCAACTGGTGATCGTCGGTGCGCTGATCATCCTGTTCCTGATCCTGGAACCGCATGGGCTGGCCCAGCTGTGGCGCGTCGCGAAAGAGAAACTCAGACTCTGGCCGTTCCCGCATTGATCGGTGGCCCAACAAATAAAGACGGGTGCAAAGCCCGAAACCAACATCGGACCAACCAAGGGAGGAGACACCCGATGAAGACGAAACTGGCAACCATGGCGCTGGGCGCCCTGATGGCCGCGACACCGGCGCTGGCCGATCTGGTCATCCCATCGCTCAGCTATCGCACCGGACCGTTTGCGGCTGGCGGCATTCCATTTGCCGATGGTTATGCGGATTATTTCACGATGCTGAATGAACGCGACGGTGGTATCGGGGGCGTACCGGTGCGCATGATCGAATGCGAAACCGGGTACACGACGGAAAAAGGCGTTGAGTGTTACGAGGCCACAAAGAACGAAGGGTCTCTGGTATATCAACCTTTGTCGACAGGGATAACCTATCAGCTGATCCCAAAGGTATCAGCAGACGGCATCCCACTTCACACAATGGGATATGGCCGAACATCGGCGGCGAACGGTGAGATCTTTGAATGGGTCTTCAACTATCCGGCCAACTACTGGAACGGTGCGTCGGGTGCGATCAACCACCTGCTGGAGGAAAACGGCGGGGATCTGAGCGGCAAGAAAGTCGCGCTGGTCTATCACAACTCGTCTTACGGAAAGGAACCGATCCGCACTTTGGAAGAATTGTCCAAAAAGCATGGGTTCGAACTGTCGCTGTTGCCGGTCGATTCACCCGGTCAGGAGCAGAAATCACAATGGCTGCAAATCCGCCGGGACCGGCCCGACTATGTCTTGCTGTGGGGCTGGGGCGTGATGAACCAGGTCGCCATTCAGGAGGCCGCAAACATCCGGTTCCCGATGGAGAACATGATCGGCATCTGGTGGTCGGGTGCGGAACCGGACGTCATCCCCTCGGGTGAGGCATCCAACGGGTACAAGGCGCTGGCCTTCACCGCGACGGGCGATGGTTTCCCGGTGTTCGAGGACATTCAGAAATACGTCCACGATGCAGGTAAGGCTGCAGGGGCTGGCGATAAGGTCGGCACGGTCCAGTACAACCGCGCGGTTTACGCAGCAATGCTGGCAGCCGAGGCGATCCGAACTGCTCAGGAAATCCACGGCGTCGATGAGATCACGCCTGCGATGATGCGGGATGGGATGGAAGCGCTAAACATTACCGAAGACAGAATGGCCGAACTTGGCATGAGCGGCTTTGGCCCGACCTTCGAGGTCAGCTGTGAAAACCACGGTGGACCGGGGCTTGTGGGTGTCAGCCAATGGGATGCCGCCGCGCAGGAATGGAATGTCATTTCGGACTTTAAGCCAACCGATGGCGACGTGATCGGCGCGCTGGTCGCCGAGGATTCGGCGGCTTATGCGGCTGAAAACAACATCGAACCGCGTTGCAACTAAGGCAACTCTCTGCTTCGGGGCGGCGCGTTGCCGCCCCGGCGAAACACAGGCATGAGGACACGCGCTGATGCTGGATGCGGCACAAACCACCGATGTACAGGCCGAGACCCTGCTTGAGGTCAACAATATCGAGGTGATCTACAACCACGTGATCCTCGTCCTGAAAGGGGTCAGTCTGACTGTGCCCAAGGGGGGTATTACCGCGCTTCTGGGCGGCAACGGCGCAGGCAAGACCACGACGCTCAAGGCGGTGTCCAATCTGCTGCATTCAGAACGGGGCGAGGTCACCAAAGGATCGATCAAATACCGTGGTCAGAACGTGCATGAAAGCGACCCTGCCGATCTGGTGGAAAAGGGCGTCATTCAGGTGATGGAAGGCCGCCATTGTTTTGAACATCTGACGGTCGAAGAAAACCTGTTGACCGGCGCCTATACCCGCAAGGATGGAAAGGCGGCGATCCAGCAGGATCTGGACCTTGTGTATACCTATTTCCCGCGCCTCAAGGAACGCCGTCGATCTCAGGCAGGCTATACCTCGGGTGGGGAACAGCAGATGGTCGCGATGGGCCGGGCGCTGATGTCGCGGCCCGAGACAATCCTGTTGGACGAACCATCGATGGGACTGGCGCCGCAGCTGGTAGAAGAGATTTTTGGCATTGTGAAAGACTTAAACGAGAAAGAGGGCGTTTCGTTCCTGCTGGCCGAACAGAACACCAATGTGGCTCTAAGGTTTGCGCATTACGGCTATATTCTGGAATCGGGTCGCGTGGTGATGGATGGTCCGGCGGCCGATCTGCGCGAGAACCCGGATGTGAAAGAGTTCTACCTGGGCATGTCCGATGAGGGGCGCAAAAGCTTCCGTGACGTGCGCTCGTATCGCCGTCGCAAGAGGTGGCTGTAACCGGATGGAGGATCTGGCCATGACGAAACATTACGACGCGCTCGAGACCCGCTCAGCCGATCAGCGTGCCGCCGATCAGGCACAGACGCTGCGCCTTCAGATCGAACGAGCTCTTACAGCCCCGGGTTTTACCGCCCATTTGGCGGGGGTCGACGCGGGCGCAGTGACGTCGGTCGACGAATTGGTGAACCTGCCGGTCCTACGTAAATCTGATCTGGCGCAGGCACAGGCGGCACGCCCGCCTTTTGGCGGTTTCACGGTCAAACCGGCGCGGCATTTCCATCACGTGTTTCAATCTCCGGGGCCGATTTACGAACCCGGCAGCACCGACCCGGATTGGTGGCGCATGGGGCGATTCCTGCACGCGGCAGGAGTGGGACCGGGCGATATCGTGCAGAATTGTTTTGGCTATCACTTGACCCCGGCTGGGATGATTTTTGAAAGCGGCGCAAGGGCGGTGGGGGCCGCGGTCCTGCCTGCCGGCACCGGACAGACCGAGTTGCAGGTGACCGCCGCACGTGACGTAGGATGCACGGCTTATGCCGGGACACCGGATTATCTTAAGGTGATTTTGGACAAGGCCGATGAGATGGGCGTTGCTCTGAACTTCACAAAATCGGTTGTCGGCGGCGGCGCTCTGTTCCCTTCGTTGCGTCAGGAGTATGCCGACCGGGGAATTTCCTGCCTGCAATGCTATGCCACCGCCGATCTGGGCAACATCGCGTATGAAAGCCCGGCGATGGAAGGGATGATCATCGACGAACATGTCATCGTCGAGGTTGTCACCCCCGGCACCGGCAACCCGGTAACCCCGGGTGAAGTGGGGGAGGTCGTAGTGACCTCGCTCAACCCCGATTACCCTCTGATCCGGTTTGCCACCGGTGATCTGTCCGCCATCCTGCCGGGCCAGTCGCCCTGTGGCCGCACCAATCTTCGGATCAAGGGTTGGATGGGCCGGGCCGACCAGACCACCAAGATCAAGGGCATGTTTGTGCGCCCCGAACAGGTGGCGGCGCTGGTCGACAAGCACGAGGAGATCGTCAAAGCCCGCGTCATCGCTGCCCGTCAGGGCGAAATGGACACGATGACCGTTCAGATCGAAAGCCCGTGTGACGATGATCTGACCTATGCCAAGTCCGTGGTCGAGGTTTTGAAACTGAAAGGCGCGATCGAGGTCGTCGCCCCCGGATCCCTGCCCAAGGACGGCCTGGTGATCGAGGATCAGCGGGTTTACGAGTGACCGCTGAAGGCAGCTCTGCGGCAGAATGCGCCGCAGAATTGTTGCGCCGCACACTGGTGTTTCTTAGCATTTTGGTCGATTAAAGGCGGACGCAGCGCCTTTTGCCTGTCACAACTGGAAACATGGCCGAAATCGAATATTCAGAACATGGAACGCGCAATCGGGGCGTGTTTGGCACCCGGTTGGTGGCCACGGTGGCCTATCTGGTGGCGGCCGCTTGCCTGCTGCCGATGATCGGGGTTGTTTTGGCAGCGGTGACGGGCGGAACGGATACGATCTCGCATCTGCTTGATACGGTTTTGCCTGGTTATGCGCTAACGACGCTGATTCTGGTGGTTCTGGTGGCCGTGGGGACATTTTCCATCGGTGTTGGTGCGGCGTGGCTGGTGACCATGACCCGGTTCCCAGGTGTGCGTTTTCTGGAAATCGCGTTGGTCCTGCCGCTGGCCTTTCCTGCCTATGTGCTGGCCTATGCCTATACCTTTATTTTGGATCACCCCGGGATCGTCCAGGCCACTCTGCGCGATGTGACTGGGTGGGGTCCGCGCGACTATTGGTTCCCTGAGATCCGCTCGACCGAGGGTGCGGCGATCATGCTGATCCTCGTGCTGTACCCCTATGTCTACCTGCTGGCCCGCGCGGCGTTCCTGCAGCAAAGCGCCACCGCCTTTCTGGCTGCCCGCGCGTTGGGTAAAAGCCCGTGGCTGGCGTTCTGGCACGTGTCGCTTCCGATGGCCCGCCCGGCGATTGCCGGGGGCGTCTTGCTGGCCATCATGGAGACCATCGCCGACTTTGGCACGGTCGCCTATTTCGGCGTGCAAACCTTTGCCACCGGTATCTATACCAGCTGGTTCTCGATCGGAGACCGCGCCGCTGCCGCGCAACTGGCCCTGTGCCTGCTAGGCTTTGCGCTGTTGTTGGCGGTGGTCGAACGTATGCGGCGCGGTAAGGCGAAATATTACCAGGCCGGCAAAAGCCATGCGGCGTTGCCCTCTGCTAAATTGAAGGGCTGGCAGGCTATTGCGGGCTTCACACTCTGCGTCATCCCGGTGTTTCTGGGTTTCGTGCTGCCCGTGATCATCCTGGTGTTGATGGGGCTGGAATCCGAGCAGAACCTGTTGTCGCGTCGCTATGTCGGTTTCATCCAGAACTCGCTGACGCTGGCAGGCACGGCCGCAGTGGTCACTGTGTTTGCGGCGATCTGCGTCGGCTTCTTTCAACGGTTGCGGCCGGGTCGGGGCTCGGCCGCCGCAGGGTATCTGGCGCGGTTGGGCTATGCGGTGCCGGGTGGCGTAATCGCTGTGGGTCTGATGGTGCCCTTTGCCAGTTTTGACAACGCGCTGGACGCGTGGATGCGAGAAACCTTCGATATCTCGACCGGGCTGCTGGTCACAGGGTCCATCTGGCTGCTGATTGCGGCCTATATGGTGCGTTTTCTGGCGGCCGCGCTCAGCGCGTATGAAGGCGGGCAGAGCACGGTACACGCCAATATGGATGCGGCGTCACGATCGTTGGGTCAGACGCCGCTGGGTACCTTGCGCCGGGTCCATCTGCCGATTCTGACACCCTCGTTGCTGACGGCCCTTCTGATCGTTTTTGTCGACGTGATGAAAGAGCTGCCTGCGACCCTGATCATGCGGCCCTTTAACTTTGATACGCTGGCGGTTCAGGCCTATCGTCTGGCCTCGGACGAAAGGCTGGAAGGGGCTGCTGTTCCGTCCCTAGCCATCCTTGCCGTGGGGCTTTTGCCGGTGATTTTAATCTGCCGCCAAGTGGGGCGGCGTTAGCGCAGAGCGATCCAAAAATACCACACCATTTCGCGACGGGCTTGATTCAAACGCAATTTCCGGCAAGGCTGACGGTATGAACATGCAGCCTCCCAGCCGGTTTTCTGCAAACTCGGCCCAGATGCCCGTCGCGTTTAACCGGCACGAGATGTCTCATATCCTGTCCGTCTATGGCCGGATGGTCGCCGCCGGAGAGTGGCGGGATTACGGTATTTCCAACCTGCGCGACATGGCGGTGTTTTCCATTTTTCGACGGACGGCGGAGCATCCGATCTACCGCGTCGAAAAACACCCACACCTGCGCAAAAGGCAGGGGATGTATTCGGTGATCGGCATGGATGGCCGCATTTTAAAACGCGGCCATGACCTGCGTACCGTTTTGCGGGTACTTGAACGCAAGCTGATCCGATCGGTTGACCCGGATTAGAGCCGCTTATGAGCCGTAACCGGCCCGTCCCCCTGTTCCAGAATGCGCGTGATGGCCTGATCCAACGGCTCGAATGTCACATCCATGTGATAGGCGTTGGCGTGCAACAGCATGTTTTCACCATAAACCCACGCCACGTGACCCTTCCAGAACAGCAGATCGCCGTGTTTCGGCTCGGTGCCCTCCGGCAGGGCCTCACCCAGTTCACGTTCCTGATCGCCACTGTCGCCGGGGCAGGGCAGGCCACAGGCCAATAGCCCAGCCTGCACCAGACCGGAACAATCCAGACCAAACCGGCTGTTTCCGCCCCAAAGATAGGGCGTGCCCAGAAATAGTTCGGCTACAGCGACCGGGTCGGTCAGATGGGTCGCGTTGAGCTTTGCGTGCACGGCGGGAATAAAGCCCAGTTCCGTTTCCAGAAACCCGTTTTGGTTTGAATGCACCAGCACTTTGCTGCCGAAACTCAGCGTCATCAGATCGGGACTTTTCATGTCCGGCTGCGTATAGGCATGAGTTGATGGCGCGGTGATCCAATGGGTGTCCGGAACTGGTGCGCCCAAACAGTCCGAGGTCACCCAGCCGGGATAGCCATCCTTGTCCGAAGTCACACGGCTCCAATCCCTTTCGGTTTCGATTACGGTAACGCTGTCGCCATACAACAGCTGGCGGTCTCTCGGACCATCGGGGCTGCGCAACAGGTCCACGACCGGTTTTATGATGCGTTGCTTGGTCATAGGTCCAAAATCTCGGGCAGGGCGGTCAGCAGGGCACGCGGGCCTTGCCCCAGACCACCTTTGCTGCGTCCGGGTGCTTTGCTGGGTTGCCAGGAATAGATGTCGAAATGCATGTAACGACGATCGCCCACAAATCGACGCAGGAACAGGGCAGCGGTGATCGATCCGGCAAAACCGCCCGAGGGCGCGTTGTCAAGATCGGCAATGCCCGGTTCGATCATCGCCTCGTATGGTTCGTGAAACGGCATCCGCCAGACTGGATCGGCGGCCTTTTCCCCGGCCCGCGCCAAGGCATCGGCGGCGCTGTCGTCATCGGTGTAGAAGGGGGCCAGGTCGCCCCCCACGGCCACCCGTGCCGCGCCGGTCAGTGTGGCCATCGAGATCACCATATCCGGTTCTCCTTCCTCAGCCAGTGCCAGCGCGTCGGCCAGCACCAGCCGCCCTTCGGCATCAGTGTTGTTAATCTCGACCGTCAGTCCCTTGCGGGAGGTCAGAATATCACCAGGGCGAAAGGCGTTCCCGGCCACTGAGTTTTCGACCGCCGGGACCAGCACCCGCAATTGCACCGGCAGATTAAGAGCCATGATCATCCGCGCCAGACCCAGCACATTGGCCGATCCGCCCATGTCCTTTTTCATCAGGGCCATCGAATTGCCGGGTTTCAGGTTCAGTCCGCCGGTATCAAAGCACACTCCTTTGCCAACCAGCGTCAGTTTGGGTCCAGTGGCGCCCCAATTCATCTCGATCAGGCGTGGTTCCTGCGCGGCGGCCCGGCCGACGGCGTGGATCATGGGAAAGTTCTGCTCCAGCAACTCATCCCCCCGGATCGTATCGCACGCGGCACCAAATTCCTGCGCCAGCGCCTCGGCTGCGGCTTGTAGCTGGTCCGGTCCCATATCCGCTGTGGGCGTGTTGACCAGATCGCGGGTCAGGGCCTCGGCCTGTGCCAGAACCTCGATCCGGGTGGCGTCGATCCCTTCTGGCGCGACGAGACGGGCGTTTGCCGGGGATTGCGTGGCGTAGCGGTCGAACGCATAGCCCGTCAGTATCCAACCCAGGCTTTCCATATCCTGCACGTCCTCGGGCAGGCCTGATGCGATGTAGTAATTCCCTTTGGGCAAAACATCGGCAGCGGCGGCCAACGGGAATCGCTTGCGCGCACGTTTGGCCGCGGTTCCATAGCCTGCAAGCGCGCTTTCTGGTGTCCCATCTGGGCCGGGGATCAAAGCGGTCTGACCCAGCGCCCCGGTGAAACCGCTAACTCGCACCCAGTTCACCACATTTTCCGACTGGCGGGACAGCCAGTCGTCCAGGTCGGGTTGTGCGATGATATGCAGCGGAAGAGACGGGTCAGAGGGCGAAGCAAAGGACAGAGTCATGGGTATCTCGGCTGGTTCGATTTGCGCCCAGCCTAGCCGCCCACGGCCTGTCCGCAAGCCCCGTCAGACCGAAAGGCCCTGCTGATCCCAGACCACTGTCAGCGATTTCTCACCCACCCGGATCAGCCGTGACAAAGTCGCCGCCGTGGCAACGGTATCTTCTGCATCTACGGACTGTGCCACGTCACCGGCCACACGGGCCAGCGCAACCATGCCTACCTGGTCCGCAATCGCCACCAGCGACCGCGCGCATTTGCGCAGGCCGGCCCAGTCACGTTGCCGCCAATGCCGTTCGCAGTTCGACAGACGAACGGCCAGTTCCTCGACCGTGCGGCACAACACGTCCAGCGCGTTTTTTTCCCCCAGCTGCCGGTACAACGCATTCAGTTGATCCGGGTCCAGACGGACCGTTTCCTTGTGTTCAAGCGTGATAACCTTATCCACCACATTCACCCCAAATCTATATGCCCCCACGGCATAATCAGACTTTGGCGATGAATTCCTTTGCAAAACCTTGCGTGGGCGCAGGATAATGGCTCGAATTTTCCGAGAATTCGGGCTAGAGCAACCCGCAGCGAACAAATCAGGGACACTCACATGGATCACGCCAAACCTCTGCCGAATTATCTGGTTCAACGGTATCATGGTTGGAAAGCCACGACTTATGCCGAAAATCAGGTCTGGTATCGCCGTCTGGCCACCGAAGGTCAGCGTCCGCGTGCGATGGTTATCTCGTGCTGTGACAGCCGGGTTCATGTCACCTCGATCTTTGGCGCTGATCAGGGTGAGTTCTTCATCCACCGCAATATCGCCAACCTTGTCCCCCCGTATGCCCCTGACGGGGATCACCACGGTACCAGTGCAGCGATCGAATATGCGGTTACCGCGCTGAAGGTCGCGCACCTGATCGTGTTGGGTCATTCACAATGCGGCGGTGTGCAGGGCTGTATCGACATGTGCAAAGGTCAGGCACCGCAGCTGGAGGCAAAAGAGAGCTTTGTCGGCCGCTGGATGGACATTCTGAAGCCGAAGTTTGAGCTGGTTTCGGATGTTGATGACAGCAACGACCAAGC
This sequence comes from Ruegeria sp. BC1, assembly GCF_056539305.1. Classification (NCBI taxonomy): domain Bacteria; kingdom Pseudomonadati; phylum Pseudomonadota; class Alphaproteobacteria; order Rhodobacterales; family Roseobacteraceae; genus Ruegeria; species Ruegeria sp. BC1. Next base: position 268,098 of record NZ_JBQFUT010000004.1, on the reverse strand, counting down.
GCGCCAGTTCGAACGTCAGGCAGTGGTGGCGTCGCTGGAAAACCTGATGACCTTCCCGTTTGTATCCTCGGCGGTCGAGGATGGCTCGCTCAGTTTGCATGGTCTGTGGACCGATATCGGCGAAGGTGGGTTGCAATGTTATGATCCGCAGGAAAAGAAGTTCGTGATCGTTTGAACAGCACGAACACCCAAGCAAAGTAAACGGCGCGGTATCAGGTCTCTGATTCCGCGTTGTTTTTTGATATGGTGTCCGCGTTCATTTTTGGATCAGGGGCGCATCATGCGATTCATTAAACGTATTTTGCTGACACTTCTTGTTCTCATTCTGGTTCTGCTCGGAGTGTCTTTTTTGCTGCCCGGCAAGGCCGAGGTGTCACGCAGTATCAAGATCGACGCTCCGGCCAATGCGATCTTTCCCTACGTGAACTCCATGCAGGAAACCGAGAAATGGTCACCCTGGCTGGCGCGCGACCCCGAGACAAAACTGGATTACAGTGGGCCAGAAGCAGGTGTCGGCAACACGTTGCAATGGAGTTCGGAGCATCCTCAGGTGGGGACGGGATCGCAGGAGATCGTCGAAAGCGTCTCGGACCAGATGGTCAGAACCGCCTTGGACTTCGGACAGATGGGGACTGCGTCGGCGTCGTTCGAACTGACACCAGAAGGGGATCAGACGCTGGTTACATGGGGGTTCGAATCCGATCTGGGCCTGAACCCCATGTCCCGCTGGATGGGCTTGATGATGGATGGCTGGGTTGGGGGTGATTACGAGCGCGGCCTGACCAACCTCAAGGGTCTTGTCGAAGGGGGCAGTTAATCCGTTCCACCTTGTTATTGTTGATATTTAGTGGGATTGAAAATGCCGACCGATCACGCCTCGGACGCACCATTTGGTTGGCAAGTTGCGGCCACTATAAATGACAAATTTACGCTGGGACGGAATTCCGTCATTTATTCGACAAATTGCTCTGAAAATTCCGAATCATGATCAATATCGATGTACCCGTCCAGTATCAGACCACCGATCTGGATCGCAGCATTAACATTTCAAGCGCCGTGGCGTTCCTGGCGATTTGCTACCTGTATCGGGGCTTTGTCGCCGATGACGCATATATCGTCGGTCGGTATGCTTTGAACGCAGCTGCAGGCCATGGTCTTGTCTATAACATCGGTGAACAGATTTCAGCGCTGACGTCGCCTTTGCACGCATTGCTGGAAAGTCTTCTCGCGCTCTGCGGGCTTGATCCGGTTGACAGCTATCGGGTTTTGGCTCCGATACTGGTTCTGATCGGATGGTATGTTGCCCAGCGTGAATCGGGGCTGAGTGGAAGCAGGCTGCTGTTTTTCAACGCGTTCTCACTTTTCTCACCATTCCTTGCCCTGTGGACAGTCGGTGGGCTGGAAACACCTATGCTGACTTGCTTTGCCAGCTTGTTCATCTCAAGGCTTGTTGTGGTGTACCGAAATGGCGAGGTTAGATCGCGTGACCTGTACCGGCTCGGCGTTCTGGCGGCGCTGATGTTTCTGACCCGGCATGACAGCGTTCTGATTACGGCCCCGATCCTGCTTGCCATAACCCTGGTTGAGTTCCGAAAGACCTCACTCTGGGCGGCTGCGGCACTGTGTCTGGCGTTGTCGTCAAGCTGGTTGGTTTTCTCGAAGCTGTATTATGGCGACGTCCTGCCAACGTCTTATTATGTCAAGTTTTCACTGGGCGGGCGGGCGCCTATTGACAGCTTGTCGGCCCTGCTGAACTTTGTGCTGCTATCGGGACTTGCAATTATTGCCTTGTTCCTACGACCCGACAACACGAACAAAAGCACCCTCCTGTCGAAAGCCATTGTTCGCGGAGCGGTCATTAGCGCTGCATTGTTTCTGATCTATGCAAGCCGTGCGTCCGGTCAGCATATGATGTTCGGCTATCGGCTTTTTGTACCCTATACCATCGGCATTGGGCTGGTCGCAGCCCTTGCCATGCCGTCGCCGCGCCCAGCCCTTTCAATCCTTATGGTCGCGTGGCAGGCGGTTATGGTGTCGCTTGTTTTTTTTGCCGGAATCAACCCCGCACCCCTCACTCGATTGCCAGGGCTGGATCGGGCCTATACCGAATACCAGTTCATTACTCCGAATACCTATGCTGAATTCATGGATATGTTGCGTGAGGACGCCCAAGAAATCTCGGCGCATTGGCATGAAACGGGTAATCAGGAACAACCGCGTATTTATTTGCGCACTGGTGGCACGGGCTACTGGTTGCCGGACTTTTATGTCTATGAGACGCTCGTAAGCTATCGCCATGGGTGTTCGGGTAAGGTGCGAGACTCCATTTTGTCCGCCCACTACATGCAACAGCTTGGATTCAGTCGCATGGGGACAATTGTCGAGGATTTGGGCCGTTCCCGCCCGGATGTAGCTGATGACGCCGCGCTGATGTACGCAACCGAAATGGATTGGATGGGCACCCATGTGACGGGCTATCTATACGGCCCCGAGCCAGCCAATTATCGACCCGGCTCCAAAATCACAGATGGTTGCTCTGCGTCAGCGCAGGAATAAGAGGGCTTGAAAACCCGCGAACAGTCGCGGAGAAAATGAAACCCCGTCATTGAATAGCGGGGTTTTGCTTTGTTTTCTGACTGTTCGGCCTCAGGCCGATTTCAGAACCCCTCGGCCCGTTAGTCCAACACCATCCCTTCGGGCCAGTTGAGCGTCAGATTCAGTTGGATAACCTCGCTCTGGCCCGGGGCCAATTCCATATCCCAAGCCAGAATTCCGCGTCTATTGTCGAGGTTTTCTTTCGCCGGTTCAGGCTGCGCTGTCCAAGTTATCTCAAGATCATCCTGTTCAGAATACGGCATCCGGTCGATCACCCACAGCGGCCAGGTGCGGTCCGTCAGGTTTTCAATGTGAAGCTCGGCCTGTTCGACCCGTCGGTTGGATCGCGAGATGATGCCGGTATCTCCGCTGCTGCGGTTCAGAACGATGCGCGATGTGGTGAGGCCCTGGATCGGGCCAAAGCCCATTTCAACCTCTTCGCGTGGCCGGATCTCGGGGGATTCTCCGGCTGCAACCAAAACACCATCCACGAACCATTTCGCCAGCGCGGATTCCATCAGGCTTTGATCCAATGGGTTGGTAAATTTCACTGTCCGGAACGCGGTGTCGTCCCGCATGGGTACAGCCATTGCAAACACTTCGGCTGATTGGCTGAACGAATCCAGTGCCACCTCGGTGAACTCATAACCGGAGGCAACCGAAATGGGCGCAGGTATCGTGTAGGTCACGCCCGTGCCTTCAACGGACGCGGTCATGGGCAAGCCGCGCTGAGTTTCTTCCACAACTACTGGGGCCTCAACAACGGGCTCTTCAAGGTTGCCATAACCGGTGGGTTCTTCGCGAATCCATCTGCGTCTGGGATGCAATCTGGAGGCTGCGTTCTGGCCCGCCGGCTCGATGGTTGAGACGTGGACAGCCACGCCCTGCCAGTTTTCGCCGGTGGTCTGCGTGATCAGAACACTGCGGTCGATGCGAACCTGCGGCGCGTCCCCGGTTGAAAGGTGAAACTCGTAACCAGTTCCCCACTCAGCGGCATAGGTATCGAGATACGAGATCGACAGCACCCCATCAATTGCGGTCTCGGCGACGACATCTACGGCGACAAAAAGGCGATCTTCAATCTCGGGGATCAACGCGTCCAGTTCGGCCTGCGCAACATCAAGGTCTTCTTCCAGCTTTGTCAGGCGCTCTTCTATTTTGCGCGCTTCGATTTCGGCAGATTGCGCGGCCTGTTCCGCGCGCAATGACTCGTCGCCGATCATCTGTGCCAGATCACGCAATTGCTCGGTTCCCGATCCTGCCAGCCCCTCGTTGCGTCCGAGATTGCCTAGAAACGCGATGGTCTGGTGCGCGGCTTTGGCCTGTAATCTGGCTGCCTCGGCTTCGTCCTCGACTGCTCTGATCCGCTCTTGGACATCTTTCACCCGATCTTCCGCCTGCCGGGCGGTGTCGCTTTTATGTCGATAGTCCGGCACTTCGTCTATCCGCCGTACCAGCGCAGTCTGCTGTAATCCATCGGCGACAACCTGAAGTGTCGCGAACTGCGTGCCGAGATCGCCGCCGGGAATACCCGGCAGGAGCAACCGGTGGTTCCCGGCAGGGACACTGAAAGCGCCCGTTCGGGTTATTTCTGCACCTTCGGGAAAAATGGTCGCTTCGGTGACTTTGGTGTCTATCGAGAAGGTTTCTGCGTTTGCGACCGCAGGCAAAATGGCAATAAAGGGGAAAAGTAATTTCATGATATCTCACAACAATCCGGTGGCATTCCCGGAAAGGTTGCAGGCGATATTCCGAAAGGCAAGCCCGGAGCCACAGTAAGGATCGTTTCAGACGAAACAGGCCGTGTTTTCCGAAGGTCAGTTGCTGACCAGCCCTGGATGGCCCATGCGTGTGTTAACCAAAACCTCGACGTAGCGTCATGCTTTCACGACCGACCTCGACCAGCTTTGTTAGGGTCAACTACGAATGAACAGACACCGCACGCACGCCACCGACCGGAGATATCCATGAACCAATTTCAGCAACTGCTCGCCACGGCTGGGCCCGAGAACTTTACGGCCATGGTCGTACAGACGGCCCCTTATTTCGGTAGCATCGACCCGCTTATGACCCGGCTTGAACCGGGCTACGCCGAGGTCGAGCTTAAGAACCAGAAGAAGGTCCATAATCATCTCGGGACGGTTCACGCCATCGCGATGTGTAACGCTGCTGAACTGGCGGCGGGGATGACGACAACGGTTTCTATCCCGGAAAACGCGCGGTGGATTCCCAAAGGCATGACAGTGGCCTATCTGGCCAAGGCTAAGACCGACCTTAAAGTGATTGCCGAGGCACAGGATGTCGATTTCTCGGTTGCGGGCGATATTGTTGTCCCTGTGGCGGCTTATGACGATGCAGGCACCAAGGTGTTTACCGCAGACATCACCATGAACGTCAAACACGGCTAGGCTTTGCCCCAAAAAAAAGGCCCCGCCAGAGATATGGCGAGGCCTATTTTTTGCGTGTCGGATGTTAACCCTTTTTCAGAACCTCACGACCCAGAAGTTCGGCGATCTGGACCGCGTTCAGGGCCGCGCCCTTGCGCAGGTTGTCGCTGACGCACCATAGGTTGATGCCGTTTTCAATGGTCGAGTCCTGACGGATACGGCTGATGAACGTCGCAAAGTCGCCCGCGCATTCGATCGGCGAGACGTAGCCACCGGCTTCGCGCTTGTCGATCACCATTATGCCAGGGGCCTCGCGCAGGATGTCGCGGGCTTCGTCTTCGTCTAGGAACTCTTCGAATTCGATGTTCACGGCTTCGGAGTGGCCGACAAAAACCGGCACGCGAACGCAGGTGGCTGTGACCTTGATCGATGGATCGACGATCTTTTTTGTCTCGACAACCATCTTCCACTCTTCCTTGGTCGAGCCGTCTTCCATGAAGACGTCGATCTGCGGAATGACGTTGAAGGCGATCTGTTTCTGGAACTTCTTCGGCTCAACTTCGGTGGTCGGGTTGTAGATCGCTTTGGTCTGATCCCAGAGCTCATCCATGCCTTCTTTACCGGCACCCGAAACCGACTGATAGGTCGAGACAACCACGCGTTTGATCTTGGCGCGGTCATGCAGCGGCTTCAGCGCGACAACCATCTGCGCGGTCGAGCAGTTGGGGTTGGCGATGATGTTCTTGTTCTTGTAGTCGTGGATCGCCTGCGGGTTACATTCCGGCACGATCAGCGGAATGTCCGGGTCATAGCGATACAACGACGAGTTATCGATCACCACGCAGCCAGCGGCAGCCGCCTTGGGGGCGTAGACCTTGGTCGCCTCGGAACCCACGGCAAACAGCGCCATGTCCCAGCCGGTGAAATCGAACGTGTCCAGGTCTTGGGTCGTCAGGGTCTTGTCGCCAAAGCTCACCTCGGTGCCCAGCGAACGACGGCTTGCCAGGGCGGCAAGTTCATCGACGGGGAACTGGCGTTCCGCCAGGATGTTCAGCATTTCGCGGCCCACGTTGCCCGTGGCGCCGACGACTACGACGCGATAGCCCATTTTATGTCTCCAAAGTTAAGGACGCGCGTTCATAGCCGCGTTGCAGCGAAGAAAAAAGGGCTTTCGGTGTCGATTTCCATGAATGACGACGAATTGAAGCGGTTCAGGTGCCCAGAAGCCGCTTGTAAAGCGAAACAAGGGTCTTGGCCTCGCCGTTGATGTCGAAATTCTGCTCGACATGGGCGCGGGCGGCGGCACCTGCATTGTTTAGGGAATCACGGTCCGCCAGCATTTCCGCAGCGGCATTGGCCAGGGCCGGGATATCACCAGGCTCTACCACGCGACCCAGCGACGGATCGGTGACGATCTCGGAAAACGCGCCCACATCTGTAGCCACAACCGGCACGCCGCAGGCCATCGCTTCAAGCGGTGTCAGCCCGAACCCTTCCCACCGCTGCGGCGCGATGAACAGGTCCAGAACCTGATACCATTCTGCAATCTGGTCTACGGTGACTTCGGGCATGAACAGGATGCGGTCGGATAGACCCGCGCTTGCGACCTTGTCTTTCAACTCTGCCAGGAAGCCGGCGTGTTTTTCAGTCGCGCGGCCCATGACGATGCCGTGGACGTCGTCGAAACGCCCACACAGGTCGATCATGGCGTCGACGAAAGCGTCAGTGCCTTTCTGGTGGCGGATGCGGCCATAACACCCCAACAGCAGACCATCCGGCAGCCCCAGGCGGGCGCGAATGGCGGCCTTGTCCTGAGGCGGCGTGAAATCCTGCAAGTTGATGCCATGCATGATCACCTGCGCGTCTCGCTCCAGATACCCTGCAGTTTTGCGTGAGGTGGCGACCACCGCATCCATCTTGCCAATCAGCCACTTTGTGTAGCCACTATGGGATCGTTGCGAGGCGCTGGTGAACAGCAGTTTCAGCCGCAGCCGGAAGATATTGCGCAGGATCAGGCCCAGCAGCATTTCGGTGTTGCGACGCGCGTGCCAGACACGCAGGGTTTTACGTGACAGAAAGGGCAGGCGTCCCAGCGGGATATGAGGGATATCCTTGGGCAGTCCTGGCCCGGTGGCTGCGATGTCAATCCACTGCACTTGCAGCGGCACCAGCCGGGCAATCGTTGCGGTCACGCCCGAAAGCCTGCGTTTGAGATTGGGGGCAATGACACGCGGGTCGGACACGAGGTTCTCCTGACTGGAACGGCGTCAGTCGACGCTGTCGCGGCTGAACAGATAGGTCACGCAACCGATGGCCAGCGTGAACGCGAAAAAGCCGAATATCGCTGTGTAGGGCGCGGTCGGGCTGATGTCCACCGTAGCGGCGTATATGCGGCCGGTGGCAAATTGGGCCAGACCCACACCGCCGACGCCAAAAAGATTCAGCAGAGTAATGCCCCGGCCGACCAGATGCGGGGCCACAAAAGCGCGGCCATGCGCCATGATGACGGGAAACGCTGCCCCAAGAAACCCGATCAAAGCCAGCAGTAAGACCGATCGCCAGACTGCGTCGTCGATCCAAAAGCACAGCAGCACCAACGCCGCCGTGCCCAGTGCATTGCCGCCGAAGACCACCCATTTCCGCGTACCCAGCAACCGGTCAAGCGGCCCGTAGGCAAAGGTTCCGGCAATCATTGCCGCGCCCATGATCAGCGTCGCTGTTCCGATTTGGGTGGTGCCGAGGTTGAAGATGTCACTCAGGTAGGGGCCGGCCCACAGACCTCGTGTAGCCCCCGAGGGCGCATAGGCCACCAGCATCAGTGGCAGGATCGTCCACAGCGCGGGCTCGCGCAACAGATCCAGCAGCGAGCCTTTGTGTTCGGTCTCGACCCGTTCGGGATCGTGCACGGTGAACCAGATACCCAGCGCAATGGCCGTTGAAAGAGCGGCCAGCGCCCACATGGTTGCCCGCCATCCCATCAACTCAACCGCCAACGCGGTGGGGTAGGACGCCACCAGATTGCCGACCGAGCCGACCCCAAGCATCACCGCCGCCAAGGTTGCAAAACGGGCAGGCGGGTATTCACGCGCGAAAATGTAATATGAAGCCATCAACACCGGAGAGCACCCAACCCCGATCAGCGCCATGGCTATGGCGATGTGGAACGGTGAAGTGGCTACGGCAAATAGCGCCGTGCCGCCTGTGCCGCCGATCAGCAGTAGAACCGCCGCCGTCAGGCGTGGCCCGATCTGGTCCAATGCCCAACCCACTGGCAGCTGCATTGCCGCAAAGATCAGAAACCAAAGGCCCGAAGCAAAGGCCAGATCCTCGGGCGTGGCCCCGATATCGCGACCCAGATCGACACTGAGCACCGCCAGAAATGCGCGAAAGAACTGGCTGAGCACATAGCCCAGGCACAAAACCACCAGACCTGTCTTCATGAACCGCGCCTCTCCCGAACTTATGGGGAATGCTTGGCACGTCGCGATGCGCCACACAAGCGTGTGTGTTATACTGTTTTTTTACCGGACAGCATCCGCATTCGGACTATCTTGCCTATTATCCAAAATACCGAGGTGCTGATGAAAGACGCACAGGCCGCCTTTTATGAAACCCTTCCCCTGCAGCGGGACTTTAATCGCATGGCTAACCCTGCTCGGTTTACCGCAGTGCCGGGCGACTGGGTGCTGGGCGTGGCGGATATAGTCGATTCTACCGGTGAAATCGCCCGTGGGCGTTATAAGACCGTCAACATGGTTGGCGCCGCGGTGATTTCGGCCATGATCAACGCCTTGAAGGGCCAGGAGTTTCCATATGTCTTTGGCGGTGACGGGGCCGGATTTGCCGTGCCAGCTGGTGACATTGATACGGCCCGAACCGTTCTGGCCCAGCTGCGGCGCTGGGCGGACGAAGAATTCTCGGTTGCATTGCGTGCCGCATTGGTGCCCGTGTCTGAAATTCGTCAAGCTGGCAAAGACCTGCGTGTTGCGCGCTATGCGCCCTCGGACGGGGTGGATTATGCCATGTTCTCGGGCGGGGGGCTGGCCTGGGCCGAGGCGCGGATGAAAGCCGGAGACCACCTGATTCCCCCGGCCGATCCCGGTGCGCAGCCCGACCTGACCGGATTGTCCTGCCGCTGGTCCAACAGCAAGGCGCGTCACGGTCAGATTGTCTCGGTCGTGGTGCAACCGACCGCAAAGGCAACCGAGAGTGACTTTGCCGATCTGGCGCAGTCCGTTCTGTCCGCAGCCGAAGGGCTGGAGCGCGCAGGCCACCCGGTGCCGGAAAGCGGACCCCCGATCAGCTGGCCACCGCCGGATGTCGAACTTGACGCCCGTGTGTCCCGCGAGGGGCGCAACCTTTTTATGCAACAGCTTAAGCTGCTGGGGCAAAACCTGCTGATCGCGATGTTGTTCAAAACCGGCAAAAGGTTGGGCGCGTTCGACCCTGAACATTACAAGCACATGGTCAGCCGCAATGCTGATTTCCGCAAATTCGATGATGGGCTGAAAATGACGCTCGATTGCGATCCGGCAACGCTGGCCCAGATCCGTATCGTTCTGGAGCAGGCGCGGGGGCAGGGCAAGATCCGCTATGGGTTGCACGCGCAGGATGAGGCAATGATGACCTGCTTCGTGCCTTCGGCCACCCGTGACGATCACGTGCATTTTGTCGATGGCGCGTCAGGGGGCTATGCCAGGGCCGCCGCGGCAATGCAGGGATAGGGCGTTATTTCACCTTCCATTTGGCCGACAGCGCACGCGCGGCCTGTGCCAGCAACATAACATCGATGCCAACCGCCAGAAATTGCGCCCCCATATCCAGATAGGCCTGTGACGACTCGTCATTGGTGCCTAGAATGCCGGGGGCTTTTCCTGCATTTTTGATCCGTTTCATCGCGTCTGCGATGGTGGACCTGACCTCGGGCGCGGCACTGTTGCCATGACAGCCCATATCAGTGGACAGGTCCGCAGGGCCGATAAAGACACCGTCGATGCCCTCGACTGTCAGAATGTCATCTAATGCCGCCAAGCCTGCACGATTCTCCACCTGCACCAGCAGGCAAGTCTGTTCATCTGCAGTCTTGATGTAATCGGTGAACGAGCCGTATCCGGTTGCCCGTGCCGCGCCTGCGCCAACCCCACGCACGCCCTCCGGCGGATAACGGCAGGCGCGGACCAAGTCACGGGCCTGTTCAGCACTTTCCACCATGGGTACCAGAATCGTCTGCGCCCCCACATCCAGCATCATCTTGATCAAGGCCGTATCGCCAACAGGCACCCGAACTATCGGATGAGTCGGGCTGTTTGCCAGCGCCATTAACTGATCCCGGACTGAACGGATGTCGTTCGGGGCGTGTTCTCCGTCGATCACCAGCCAGTCGAAACCGGCGGTGCCCATGATTTCGACAGCGACCGCCTCGGCGAAGCTACTCCAGCAGCCAATCAGGCGATCTCCATTTGTTAGAGCCTGTTTAAAGCCATTTTCCGGGGCGGACATATGGAAACCTCTATGTTAACGAGCGTGCAATTTCGGTGATGACTTCATAGGCCATTCGGACGTCTTCCTCGGTGGTTTCGAACTGGCCTGCCTGAAACCGAATCGCCAGATCGCCATCGACACGAGTCTGCGTCAGATAGATGCGGCCGTCATCGTTGATCGCATTGACCAGACGCAGGTTCAGATCGTCAAGGTCGGCGTGCCCGTTCGGCGCATAACGGAAAGTCCAAAGAGACCACATGGGCCGGGTGGTGATCTGAAAATCCGGCTCGGCGGCCAGCCGGTCGTGCAGGTCCAGAGACCAGTTTACATGGTTGCGCAGCCGGGCACGCAGCCCCTCCAGCCCATAGGCGCGGATGACGAACCACAGTTTCAGTGCCCGGAACCGGCGGCCCAGCGGTACCGACCATTCCGAATAATTGATGATCCCGTCCTTGCCGTGGGTCTTGAGGAATTCAGGGCTGATCGCCAGCGTTTGCACCAGATCATCCGGGTCTTTCAGAAAATGCGCGCAGCAATCAAACTGCACGCCCAACCATTTATGCGGGTTGAATACAATGCTGTCGGCCTGCTCCACCCCAGACCAGTAGTTGCGGTATTCCGGGCAGATCATAGCCGAGCCCGCCCAGGCCGCGTCCACATGGGAATAAAGCCCATATTTCTGCGCGATTTTCAGGCAAGCGTCCACAGGATCGGCGGCTCCGGTTCCGGTACCGCCGACGCACAAGATCACGCCCGCTGGCTGTAACCCCGAGTCTAAGTCAGCTTGTATTGCCCCTTCCAGGGCCTGCGGATCCATCCCGCGCCAATCGCCTTTGATCGGAATGCGCACCAGATTGTCCTGCCCGATCCCGGCTATCCAGATGGCGCGATCTACGGAAGTATGAACCTCGGCCGAGCAATAGACACGCAGCGGTTTCTGACTGAACAGACCTTGTTGATTGCCCTGCCAGTTCAACGCCTTTTCCCGCATCGTCAAAACCGCGGCTAGTGTCGCGGACGAGGCGGAATCCTGTATCACACCGTCAAACCCATCCGGCAGGTCCAGCGCCTGCCGCAGCCAGTCCATCATCCGCGTTTCCATTTCGGTCGCGGCGGGCGAGGTTTGCCACAGCATGCATTGCGGCGCGATGGCGCTGGCCAGAAACTCGGCCAGTACCGACGGGGCCGAGGCGTTCGAGTTGAAATAGGCAAAGAAACGGGGATGCTGCCAGTGGGTGATGCCGGGCATCACGATGTCTTCGAAATCGCGGAAGATATCCTCAATCGCCTGGGCCTGTTCCGGAGGGTGGGCGGGCAACGCGTTCAGAACCTCGCCGGGTTCCGTCCGGGCCCGCACCGGCCTGTCGCCCACGGTCAGGTGGTAATCCTGAGTCCACTCGGCAATCATCTTGCCCCAGTCGGAAAACTCATCCCACTTCATTCTCGACCTCCGGTTTCTGTCAGGTACGGGTTCGCCCCGGAGCTGGATTTCTTCGTACCGACAGTGATTTCCATTCTGGGCCAAACGTCAATGATGATTGGTAAAGTTTCGGGTGGTGAAATTGCGCTGACGCCAAACTGCGTCAAAATAATCGACCCTAATAAAGGATTTTTCTGGATCTTTGGTCGGAAATAGATTGGTAAGTTGCAGTATCCTCGGAATTCGGTGAAAATTCCTTATGACCAATGAAGCACCAATGACGTCGCGTTCGTTGCCAATCGCGTTGTTGCGGGCAAGGGAACGGGTCATGGGGCCCATTCGCAAAATGCTGGCGGATGCAGGCGTAACGGAACAGCAATGGCGCGTTCTGCGTGTTCTGAACGAGGAAGGTCCACAAGAACCGACCCACCTTGCGGACCGGGCCTGCCTGTTGTTGCCCAGCCTCACCCGCATTCTGCAAAAGCTCGAGGCCAAAGAGCTTATCCTGCGGAAATCCCACCCTTGCGACAAACGTCGCCAAATTGTGGATATTACCGACAGTGGGAAACAGATTATCCAGGATAATATTCAGGTGACGCTGAAGCTGGCCGAGGACCTGCGCGCCAAAATGGGCCCCGAGCGCCATGAAGCTCTGCTCGACTTGCTGAACGACTTGCGCGATTTGGAGACGTGATATTCCACCCTCAAACCCCGCCGGAGAAGTTACAAACCCTCCGGCGGGGCGGCCAGACGTATACTGGATTATGGGCCTGGCCCGAGGCCGGTTGCGCCGGAAACGTCCCGACGGTCCGGCCCGCGATTCAGAAAACGCGTCGGCCCGAAAATTGAGCAGACTATCTGGCGCAAAGACGACTGGGGGTAGTATCTTTGGCCATAGTTCTCTGAAACAGTCGTACCCGTCAGGCCCGTGCAACGCAGCGGCCCATCGGGGTGTCTTCACATTCGACGGATGCTTGGGTGTCCGCCGAACGGTGAGCGGTGACCAGGGCGCACTGAACCCCGATTTTTCAGCAGTTAATCGCCCTGCCGCCATACAACTTATAGCTGTTCGCACAAATTCCAAGGCGAAGCGCCGAGATTGTGATCAGTAGGTAACTGAATGTGGATTCTCCAGAACTCACTATAAGTAACAAATTCAGATAGTTACGCATTTTTCCAGCGTTTGGGGAGTGGCCTGTTCTGTCCGAGCACTGCTCTAAGACGCGTGTTGCGTGAAACAATGCGACGACGCGATGCCAGACAGTTTTTTTCTGGCGGAACCGATTTAGATACCGCTTCAAGGGTTGGATGTGACCTTTCCGATTGGCCGGATATTCTGTGTCGGGCGTAACTAAGCGGCCCACGCGGTTTAAATGGGAGATCGACGAAATCATCAGCCACTTGTTACCACCTGCGACCTGGCGACCTGATCCTGACCGGTACGCATCAGGTGTTGGGCGGGTACAGGCCGGTGATGTAGTCGACGGAGGCCTTGATGGCCTGCAGCCAATTCGACTGTCCCTATCCGTTTTGATTAGACCCTATTTAGGGTCTTTTAGCCAATCTGCGGCAAAGTCAACGTCATCAAGGCCTGCAAATCTGCGGACACGGTCCAACTCGGATTGCAGGCGCCGGGCACGGGCGTCTGACCATCTTACCGACCGTTCCGGCCACACGGCGCTGACATGAAGAATGCCCCGATCCCGATGCGCCTTCATGTCAATGCGGCCGACCATCCGGTCACTTTCCAGCAGTGGGAATACGTAATACCCATAGGTTCGTTTGGCGGCGGGAACAAAAACCTCGATCCGGTAATGGAACCCAAACAACCGCTCAGCCCGTTTGCGATCCCGTAGCATGGGATCGAACGGGCTGAGCACCCGCGTGCGGCCAGGAGGAGCCTTCACATCAAATTCGGTCAGCCCCGGCCGTGCCAGCAGTTTTCGCGTTCGACCGTCGGCACAGGTGACTTCGATTTCCTCCAATTCACCCTTGGTTAGAGCCTGTTCACACCAGCTCTTCGCCTCACTCACACTGACTGTGTCCCAAAAGGCAGCCAGTTCACCCGAGGTCGCAAAGCCCAACCGATCCAATGCTGCATTGCACAGCCAGTCGACGGTTGCTTCTGCATCACATTCAATATTGCCCGGACACAAATGTGTGTCGATCACCCGTTCGGTCAGGTCGTATCGCTTTTGAAACCCGTTCCGGCCCGTGACAGTCAGCGCGCCCGAACGCCACAGGAATTCCAAAGCGGTTTTCGAGGGATGCCAATCCCACCAGCCGCCCGAGCCCTTCTTTTCATCCTTGCCGACATCCGAGGACGACACTGCGCCGTGGTCGCGAATATGTTGCAACACGGTGGAAAATTGCTGTTCAAACCCATCCCGTCGCCAATTCTTCCAGCGGGATTTCAACAGCGCGGCGTCACGCTGAAACCGCAGATGCCAATGCGGGTAAAACTCCATCGGGATAACGGCAGCGTCATGAGTCCAATGCTCGAACAACGCCCTGTCGCGTTCATAAAGGCGTTTGAGATTTTTGGCGCGATAGGACGGCCTACGCGAAAACAAAATCATATCATGGGCGCGGGCAACGGTGTTGATACTGTCCAGTTGGACAAAGCCTAGCCGGTTGATCAAATCGAGCAATTCCGCCCCTTTGGCGCCGCCCGACGGTGGTTCGGCCAGCGCGTGCCGATCCATGAAAACGGCCCGGGCGGTTTTGTTGTCCAGCCGTGGCAGCGCCACTTGATCAGCGCCGCTTCAGCGTGTCGCCATAGCTAATCTTGGGGGTCAGGTTCACGCGTGTTTCGATCTCGGCGGTCGGTTCAGCCAGTTGCTGCGCAATGATCTCGGCCGCCTTGCGACCGATTTCCAGGCGACAGGCATCCATAGTGGCCAGTTTGCGCGGCAGGCCCTGCAGCAGTTCGACATTGTTGAACCCGGCCAGACCAATCTGCCCCGGAATGTCGATGCCCTGTTCCAGCAGGTACAGCAGCCCGCCAGCTCCAATCATGTCATTGGAATAGTACAGAAAATCCAGATCAGGTGAGCGATCAAGCATGGTTTGCGTCATCTCACGCCCTTTGGCCAGGGCCGAGCCACCAGAATAAAACTCGCGATCCTCGATTTCGACACCACTTTTTCCCAGAACTTCGGTAAAGCCTTCAAAACGTTTCCGGGCGCGGTGATCCAGGGGCATTTTCGTACCCATGAAGCCGATATGTTCATAGCCCGCTTTCAGGATCGCTTGCGCCATCTCACGTCCGGCGCGCCGGTGTGAGATGCCCACCATCGCATCCACTGGCTTGCCGTCGGTGTCCATAATTTCGACCACCGGAATGCCCGCGGAATCCAGCATTGCTCGGGCGGCTTCGGTATGTTCCAGCCCTGCGATGATAACACCCGATGGCCGCCACGAGAGCATCTCGTACAGTACTTTCTCTTCTTTTTCGGGCAGGTAATCGGTGACACCGACCACAGGCTGCAGTTCAGTATCTTCCAGCACCTGGTTGATGCCGGTCAACACTTCGGGGAAGACCATGTTTGACAGGGACGGGATGATGACGGCGACAAGGTTAACCCGGCTCGAAGCCAGCGCGCCGGCGATTTTGTTGGGCACATAGCCCAGCTCTTTCGCGGCTGCCAGAACACGGGTGCGGGTGGCGTCAGAGACATCGCCGCGATTACGCAGGACCCGGCTGACTGTCATCTCGGATACCCCGGAAGCCTCGGACACATCACGAAGGGTAAGCGGGCGTTTGGTTTCTGTGGTCACGGAGAGGCACCTGCGTTGTTGTTTTGCCCGATGGTAGCGTGAACAGGGCGCATTTTACAACTGTTGTGCAAAGGCGATGACAACGGCAAAAAACCTGTTTACAGAGAGCCCTGCGCGGCCCCGTGGCTCAACTGGATAGAGCAGCCCCCTCCTAAGGGGCAGGTTGCAGGTTCGAATCCTGCCGGGGTCGCCAGATTGCCCTAAAATAAACTGAAATCCCCGTGTCCCATATCACTCTCGCATTCCGGCAAGTACCGCATTCCCAAGGGCTGCTTCAATTGCTCATTCACCAGAGTAAATAGGTTTGCTCCAATCTTCTGGAAACAGAGGGTCAGACAGGCCGAGAATGATAAAAGGTATCTTGAATACTTTGCTTTACGTGTTTCTAACGCTGCGAACTACCATATACTGCGGAACGGAATTCTACTTGTTTTTTCGTCACCCTAAGCCGCGTTGGCGTTAGGGCGCGAATATATCGCAACGGCGATTGTCTTTCTTTGAAAAAAGTGGTGAGCCGTGCAGGATTCGAACCTGCGACCCACTGATTAAAAGTCAGTTGCTCTACCAACTGAGCTAACGGCCCACTCTTTTGTTGGATCTTGTCGATCCGTGTCGCTCTCTAAGGCATTTTCCGGATCGGGTTCAAGACCTTATTTTGCACCTCGTTTCGCCATCACTTAACTTGTTTCCGGCGCCCCGATAGGCGGCCTAATTAGGCAGGTGGCGCGGGGGGGTCAACCCCTTTTTTCAGGAATCTTCACCGCAGGGTGGATTCCTTTCCAGTGCAGGGTTATATGCCCGCCATGCAAGGATTACAGAACACCGGATTGCCCTTCATGAAGATGCACGGGCTGGGCAATGACTTTGTCATTGTGGATGCGCGCGCGCAATCTGTTGAGATTACGCCCGCTCTGGCCCGGGGAATCGGGCACAGGCAGTTCGGCGTCGGGTTCGACCAGCTTGCGGTGATCGAAAACGGCGAATCGGACGCGCATCTGGTGTTTTACAACGCTGACGGGTCAACCTCGGCCGCTTGTGGGAATGCCACGCGTTGCATCGCGCGTTTCCTAATGGACGAAACCGGCAAATCCGAGCTGACGCTGACCACTGGGCGTGGCACGCTTAAAGCGCGGGATGCGGGCGAAGGTCTTACCTCGGTTAATATGGGCCAGCCGCAGCTGAACTGGCACGAGATTCCACTGGCTGAAGAGGCCGACACACTGGAATTGCCGATCGAAGGCGGCCCGACGGCCACGGGCATGGGTAACCCCCATTGCACTTTCTTTGTGGAGGACGCCGAAGCCATCCCCCTGACCGAGTTTGGGTCGCGGTACGAATACCATCCGCTGTACCCGGAACGAACCAACGTGCAGGTGGCGCAGATCATCGGACCTGATCACATTCGCATGCGCGTGTGGGAGCGTGGCGTGGGCGTCACGCTGGCTTCTGGCTCATCCTCCTGCGCGACGGCTGTGGCCGCGGCGCGTCGCGGGCTGACCGGGCGCAAGGTGCAGATCAAGTTGGATGGCGGCACGATCTGGATCGACTGGCGCGAGGATGGTGTTTGGATGACCGGACCCACCTGCCACGTTTTCTCGGGCACCCTGACGCCCGAGTTTCTGGAGACGCTCGGATGAGCGCCCCGAAATTCACCACGCTGGGGTGCCGCCTGAACGCTTATGAGACCGAGGCGATGAAGGAGCTGTCGCAACAGGCGGGCCTGTCGAACGCGGTCGTGGTGAACACTTGCGCCGTGACTGCCGAAGCTGTCCGTAAAGCCCGGCAGGAAATCCGCAAGCTGCGCCGTGAAAATCCTGATGCGCGCCTGATCGTGACCGGATGCGCGGCTCAGACGGAACCCGAGACCTTTTCCCGGATGGAAGAAGTCGACGCGGTCATCGGCAATACCGAAAAGATGCGGCCGGACACCTGGAAAGGTATGGCTGCCGACTTCATTGGCGAGACCGAGGCGGTGCAGGTCGATGATATCATGTCGGTCACCGAAACCGCTGGCCATCTGATCGACGGGTTTGGCACCCGTTCACGCGCCTACGTGCAGGTTCAGAACGGCTGTGACCATCGCTGCACCTTTTGCATCATTCCCTATGGCCGTGGGAATTCTCGCAGCGTCCCGGCGGGCGTTGTGGTGGATCAGATCAAGCGGTTGGTGGACAGGGGTTATAACGAGGTCGTGCTGACCGGTGTCGACCTGACCTCGTGGGGGGCTGACCTGCCCGCGCAGCCCAAGTTAGGTGATTTGGTGATGCGCATCCTGAAGCTAGTGCCCGATTTGCCACGGTTGCGGATCAGTTCGATCGACTCGATCGAGGTGGATGAAAACCTGATGCAGGCCATCGCCACCGAGCCGCGTTTGATGCCGCATCTGCATCTGTCGCTACAGCATGGCGACGATCTGATCCTGAAACGGATGAAGCGCCGCCATTTGCGCGATGATGCCATCCGCTTTGCCGAAGAGGCCCGCAAGCTGCGCCCCGAGATGACCTTTGGTGCCGATATCATCGCAGGTTTCCCGACCGAGACCGAGGCGCATTTCGAGAACTCGCTGAAACTGGTCGCCGACTGCGATCTGACCTGGCTGCACGTCTTCCCTTATTCC
Source organism: Ruegeria sp. BC1 (assembly GCF_056539305.1). Classification (NCBI taxonomy): domain Bacteria; kingdom Pseudomonadati; phylum Pseudomonadota; class Alphaproteobacteria; order Rhodobacterales; family Roseobacteraceae; genus Ruegeria; species Ruegeria sp. BC1. The sequence goes on along the minus strand of NZ_JBQFUT010000004.1, from coordinate 249,818 downwards.
AAGCGCGAAGGCACCCCGGCAGCCCGTATACCGCAGCAGATTAATGGCACTGTCATCAAGGAACGTGCCGCCCGTTTGCGCGCAGCGGGCGAGGCTCAGGTCGCAAAGCACCTGACGGCTCAGATCGGTAAAACCCATCACATTCTGATGGAAAACCCGCATATGGGCCGGACTGAACAGTTCACTGAAGTGAGCTTCACCAACCCCCAGACTGAGGGTGAGATTGTACAGGCGGTTATCACCAGCAGCACTGCAACGCAGTTGCTGGCGTAGATACTGATGAGTTTTCGTCAGAGATAGACAACGCCAAACTCCCGCTCAATCAATTCAAAATCCCGTTCGCCTGTTTCATTCTGCCGGGATGTTTCGGCCATGAACTCTTCGGCGTGATGGCCGGGGAAGATATAGCTGATCATTCGCACAGTCTGGTCACTGTTGTTCTTCATGTAATGCGAAACCCCTCGCGGACAGTGAATAGTATCCCCAGCGCTGGCTGTGACCCACTCATCCCCGATCTTGGCTTCGACAGTGCCTTCGATGATGTGGAAGGTCTGATCCTCCCACTTGTGGTAATGGTCCGGCACTGCCCCGCCGGGGCCATGACCCCGTCTGAAATCACGTATTCGCCGTTGGTCGCGTCTTTGCCGACAACAACTCCGACATACTCGTTTGGAGCCATCATGTACTTTTTGCTGCCATCCCAGTGCCGAACAACCACTTGTTTGTTCGTGGTTTCGATCTGGTCAGCCATGATTTTGCTCCTCCGACAAGGTGTCTCAGTTAATTGGAGACTGGATTTTCAATGTCCAGTGCCAGACAAAAAAGAAACCCCCGCGACCATCTGGTGCGGGGGGGTTCCAATTGTCTCAGATAAATAGCGCTTAGTGCAGCTTTTTGCCTTTGTGCGGTGCCCACAGGCGCTTGTTGACCAGGTACAGCAGCACCGACAGCATGGTCAGGAAGATGACGCCGACAAAGCCGGAGTACTTACGTTCCATCATTTTCGGCTCAGCCGTCCACATCAGGAAGGCCGCGATGTCCTCGGACATGGCTTCAACCGTCGCCGGGTGGCCATCGGTGAATTCCACCTGATCATCGGCCAGCGGCGGGGCCATGGAAATCCAGCCACCGGGGAAGGCTTTGTTTTCGTACAGGATAGTGCCTGCCTCTTCTTTCTCTTCACCGGTATAGCCGTCCAACAGCGAGGCGATGTATTCCGCGCCACCCATGCCTTTGATCAGCTGGTTGATCCCTAGGCCGTAAGGGCCGTGAAAGCCCGCGCGGGCCTTTGCCATCAGGCTCAGGTCCGGTGCGCCGACACCGGTGTTGGCCGGGAAGTGATCGGTCGGAATAGCTGGACGGAAATCGTCCAGCTCAGGATCGAACACTTCGAAGTTGCCCGCCGCATAGGCGATCACTTCTTCTTCCGAGTACCCCAGCGCTTCGAGATCGCGCAGCGGGACATATTGCAGACCATGACAGGCTGCGCAGACCTCGGTGTAGATCTGAAGACCGCGTTGCAGCTGGTTTTGATCCCAGGTGCCAAAGGGGCCTTCAAACGAAAAGTGGAAGTCCTCGATATGCTGCTCGCCGCCGCCTGCCGCGTAGGACGCAGCAGGAGCAAGGGCCAGAGCAAACGCGGCGCCGATTGCAAGTTTCTTGAACATGTTTCCGGTCCCTCTTCTTACTCGGCCGGCGTGGCGTCGGCGTCAGCCTTGCCATAATGCGCGTTGAAGTCTTCTTCGATGGTTTCCGGCTGTGCCTCGGGCTTTTCGATCACACCCAGGATCGGCAGGATCACGAGGAAATATGCGAACCAGTAAGCCGAAGCGATCAGCGAGAAGCTCGCGTAGGGTTCTTCGGCAGGCATCGCCCCCAGCCACATCAGGGCAAAGAAGTCGATAACCAGCAGGTAGAACCACCATTTGAACATCGGGCGGTATTTGCCCGACCGCACGGTCGATGTGTCCAGCCAGGGCGCCAGGGCCATGGCCAGGATCGCACCGAACATCGCAACCACACCAAAGAACTTGGCGTCGACGATGCCGCCGGTGATGAAGCTGGCGAACTGAACAACCCAGACCTCACCGGTAAAGGCACGCAGGATTGCGTAGAACGGCAGGAAGTACCATTCGGGCACGATGTGTGCAGGTGTGACCAGCGGGTTGGCTTCGATGTAGTTGTCTGGGTGGCCCAGATAGTTCGGCATAAAGCCGACGATGGCCCAGAACACGACCAGGATCACGGCCAGCGCGAACAGGTCCTTGATTACGAAGTACGGCCAGAAGGGCAGCGTGTCTTTCTTGGCTTCTTCTTTCGAACCACGACGAACTTCAACGCCTGTGGGGTTGTTGTTGCCAGTGGTGTGGAAAGCCCAGATATGCACGATCACCAACGCCGCAATCACGAACGGCAGCAGATAGTGCAGCGAGAAGAAGCGGTTCAGCGTGGCATTGTCCACCGCGGGTCCGCCCAACAGCCAGGTCTGGATCGCGTCACCTACAAACGGGATAGCGCCAAACAGGCCGGTGATCACGGTCGCACCCCAGAAGGACATCTGACCCCAAGGCAGAACATAGCCCATGAAGGCGGTGCCCATCATCATCAGGTAAATCAGCATCCCGATGATCCACGTGATCTCACGCGGGGCTTTGTACGAGCCGTAGAACAGGCCGCGGAAGATGTGGATGTAAACCGCAACAAAGAACAGCGACGCGCCGTTCATGTGCAGATAGCGCAGCATATAGCCGCCATTCACGTTGCGCATGATGTGTTCGATGCTGGCAAATGCCAGATCGACATGCGGGGTGTAGTGCATCACCAGAACGATACCGGTGACGATTTGCAGCGCCAGGCAGAATGCCAGGACGATGCCCCAGATCCACCACCAGTTCAGGTTCTTGGGGGTCGGGATCATGAGGGTGTCATACAGCAGGCCGACGATGGGCAAGCGGCTGTTCAGCCACTTCTCGCCGTTTGTCTTCGGCTCGTAATGATCGTGGGGAATTCCGGACATCTGGGTCTCCCTTAGCCGAGTTTGATTGTGCTGGCGTCCACCCATTCAACGGGTGGAATCGGCAGGTTTTCAGGCGCGGGGCCTTTGCGGATACGACCGGCAAGGTCATAGTGCGAGCCGTGGCAGGGGCAGAACCAGCCGCCAAAATCGCCAGCATCGCCCAGAGGCACACAGCCCAAGTGCGTGCAGACGCCCATCTGGACAATCCATGCGCCTTCGGCTTCGCCTTCCGGCGACGGCATCACGCGGTTGGCATCTGTTGCCGGCGCGTCGGCGTTCAGGTTTGCGTTACGGGCCAGCGGATCGGGCAATGCGCCAACGCCTTCGGCATCCTGTTCCTGCGCTTCCTGAATCTCGGCACCGGTGCGGTGACGGATAAATACTGGTTTACCCAACCATTTCACGGTCAGCTGCGTGCCCGGCTCGACACCGCTGACGTCCTGGCGAATCGAGGACAGAGCCTGAACGTCTGCCGAGGGGTTCATTTGGTTGATCAGGGGCCATACGGCTGCACCCGTCGCAACGACACCTGCGCCGCCTGCGACGTAGTAGAGGAAATCTCTGCGGGTGCCTTCGTGGTCTTCTGCGTGGGACACGAGGTTTTCTCCGATTCCGGCGCCCGGGGGTGCCGGGCAAACATGCATCAGCGCCGTATCAATACGGCGTCTCATCGCGGCTATCTAGCCGGGAGAAATCGGTTCGTCCAGCGGTCATAGGCGCGCACTACGCCGCATCTGGGCATTCATGTCACAACGAAAGGGTGATTTTTCAAGATATGGGCGGGGTTAGGTGGGGAAATCCGCCGGTTGCGCCGAATCCGGCCTGATGTGATTCGGTCGATCGCATATGACGATTGAACCGGCCCGAGTTTGAGCCTTGGCCAATCCCAACGCTGCGAACTTTTCATATTTTCAGCCAGAAATTGCCGCACAAATTTCTACTTCTGCGGGATTCGTGCCTAATCAAATGTTGATTTAAAAATAGATATTTTCCAAACACCTATCTGCGCCTGATTTCGATTGCACTTTTAACGGGAATGCAGAAAACCCCGGACAAACCCCAATCGTTGCAGGACGTTTCCCATGTCAAAGTTCTTTTTGCCCGCGCTGGCCGTTTCCCTCGCCCTTACGTCTCAGGCCTTCGCTGCAGGTGATCCGGTGAAAGGTGAAAAACTCTACAATCGCTGTTCTTCCTGCCACGCGATCATCAAAGATGGCGAGGTTTTGGTCAAAGGTGGCATCACCGGGCCGAATCTCTATGGCGTTGTAGGTCGCGTCGCCGGGACCGAGACCGAATACCTGAATGGAGGCGAACGTCTACCGATCGGAATGTTTACAGACGACATGATCCGTGCGGGTCAGGAGGGTCTGGTCTGGACTCAGGGAAACATTGCGGCCTACTCGCAGGATCCGATTGGTTTCATTCAGGAATACTTGAAAGACGAATCCGCCCGTCCCAACATGAGTGTGAAGCTGAAAAAGGGTGCCGATGATATCGCGGCGTATCTCTCGACATTTAGCGAGTAAGCGCCACGGCTGGTCACGTATCCCGCATCAACGTGGCCAGCTGCGTGATCTCACTGCCAAAGCCATCCGTCTCAACGTGGTCCGCTGCGGCTAGCCGCACCTCATCCGGCTTGTTCTGGTTCAGTTTCCAGGTGCCCTGAATGTCGTCCACCTGTAACTTGCACGGCACAATCATCCGCATCATGCGATCCAAAGCGTCTTTGGTCATCTTGTCAGCGCTCCATGGCAGTTTCGGCTGCAACCGGTCCTCGTAGAAGGCAGATTGACGATCCAGCAGGTCACGCAACTCTTCTTGCGGGCTCAGCTCAAGCTGGCCGGTCAGGTGCACAGCCACATAATTCCACGTCGGCACCTGATCTTCGACCCCATACCAATCAGGAGAGACATACCCGTCCGGTCCCATCACCGCGATCCGGGCAGCGCATGGCGCTTTCAACATTCGCACAATGGGATTCGACCGCACCAGATGCAGTTCGGCCGCAGATCCGTCATTGCTCAGCAAAAAAGGAACATGGCTCAGCAAAGGTGCCTGATCCGAGGACAGCGTCAGAACTCCGAAGGCTCGTTCGCGCGCAAAGGCAATGTGACGCGCGCGGTCTTCGGCGCGGAAGGCGGGGTTGGGGTGCATGGCGGTCCTCCTGCGAAATCTCTTGCAGAACCGCGCTGTCCTTGGCAAGGTCCGCCCCGTTCTCAGGGCGGGGTGAAATTCCCCACCGGCGGTATGCGGGCGTGACCCGTAAGCCCGCGAGCGGCCCCGCAGTGTCCACGACCCGAAAAGTGGGAACCGGTTTTCGGACAAATTGTGGAACCACGAAAGGGTGTCAGCAGATCTGGTGAGAAGCCAGAGCCGACGGTTACAGTCCGGATGAAAGAGAACGTGCGATGCGCCGCCCTTGCGGTGTGTCTGCCCGTGATCGCCTTGGGTGACGTGTCTGTTTTGCTAAGGAGATCATGATGACACACACCCGCTATGCATTTATCAAAGCCAACTGGCATTCCGATATCGTTGACCGCGCGCTGGAGGGGTTTCTGGACCTCATTCCCGCCGATCAGGTCGATGTCTTTGACGTCCCCGGTGCGTTCGAGATGCCGTTGCTTGCCCGCGATCTGGCGCAGACCGGCCGCTATGCTGCCGTTGCCTGTGCGGCTTTTGTCGTGGATGGCGGCATCTACCGCCACGATTTTGTGGCACAGGCCGTTGTGGATGGGTTGATGCGCGCCGGGCTGGACACGGGCATTCCGGTCCTGTCGGTCTCACTTACCCCGCACCAATACCAGGAAACCGATCACCACAACGCAATCTATCGCGCGCATTTCGTGGAAAAGGGACGTGAGGCTGCCCAGGCAGCGCTGAAAATCACCGACACCCGTGCTGGATTGGCATCGGCTGCGTGACGTGAAAAGGTTGGGGCGGATCGTCCCAACCGCAAATCCGCTTGAGGCCCCGGGACTTGCCCGCTAATCACGACGCGCAAAGGAGCTCGCCCCATGTCGATGAACAGTTTTGGACACCTCTTCCGCGTCACCACCTGGGGTGAAAGCCACGGCCCCGCATTGGGGGCAACCGTGGATGGATGCCCTCCGGGTGTCACGATCGACGAAACCATGATCCAACACTGGTTGGACAGGCGCAAACCGGGGCAGAACAAGTTTACCACTCAGCGACGCGAACCCGATCAGGTGAAAATCATGTCCGGCGTCTTCGAAGGGCAGACAACCGGTACGCCGGTTCAGCTGATGATCGAGAACACCGATCAGCGCTCGAAAGATTACGGTGACATCAAGGACAAGTTCCGCCCGGGCCACGCTGATATCACCTATTGGCAGAAATACGGCATCCGTGACTATCGCGGTGGCGGACGCAGCTCGGCCCGGGAAACCGCGTCGCGTGTGGCTGCGGGCGGGCTGGCGCGCGAGGCGATCAAGCAGATTGCGCCCAACGTTCAGATCGCAGGCTATATGACCCAGATCGGGCCGCACAGGATCAACCGCGACAATTTCGACTGGTCTCAGATCGAACAGAACCCGTTCTGGACGCCTGACGCGCAGGCCGCCGAGGGGTGGGCGGCTTATCTGGACGATCTGCGCAAGTCCGGCAACTCGGTCGGAGCGGTGGTCGAAGTCGTGGCGCGCGGTGTTCCAGCAGGGCTCGGCGCGCCGGTTTATGCCAAGTTAGACACTGATCTGGCCGCCGCAATGATGTCGATTAACGCCGTCAAAGGCGTAGAGATCGGGGAAGGTATGGCTGCCGCTGAACTCACAGGCGAGGCCAACGCAGACGAAATTTTCATGGGCCAAAACGGCCCGCAATACAGCTCGAACCACTCCGGTGGCATTCTGGGCGGTATCTCGACCGGGCAGGATCTTGTGGTTCGGTTTGCGGTGAAACCGACCTCGTCAATTCTAACGACCCGCAAGACCATTACCAAATCCGGAGAAGAGACCGAGATCATTACCAAGGGCCGCCACGACCCCTGCGTCGGCATCCGCGCCGTGCCGGTGGGTGAGGCGATGATGGCCTGCGTGATCCTTGACCACATGCTGCTGCACCGCGGCCAGATCGGAGAGAACCGTGGACGGATCGGCTGATCTGCGCAGCCGTCTGCGCGCTGTGGTCTCGCAGCGTATGGAGACTGACCCGGCCCATGATCTGGCTCATCTGGACCGGGTCTGGGTGAACGCTCGGGCCATTTCCGATGACCAGACCGACATGCCGGTGCTGTTAGCGGCCTGTTATCTGCACGATCTGGTGAATTTGTCGAAGGATGACCCTGAACGCCACCTCGCTTCACGCAAATCTGCTGAGGATTCAGAGCCTATTCTAGCCAAACTTGGGTATAGCCCTGACCAGATCCGCGCGATTCAGCACGCGATCGAGGCCCATAGTTTTTCTGCGAATATCACGCCTGAAACGCCCGAAGCCTGCATCCTGCGCGATGCGGATCGGCTGGATGCGCTGGGCGCGATCGGCATAGCCCGGAACTTTTCGGTATCCGGCGCGCTGGGACGGGCGCTGTATGATCCGGCGGACCCGTTCGCGTTGGACCGCCCGCTGGACGATCTGACGTATTCGCTCGATCACTGGAAGGTCAAACTGCTCGGGCTGCCCGACGATATGCTCACTAAGACCGGGCAACAGATCGCGCAGCAGAGAATTGCCCGCATGGTCCGTTTTCTCAAAGAGTTTTCCGAAGAGATCGGCAACGGGCTGCCGTCGGACTGGATCAAACGCTAAGCGGGCAGGCTGTGCCGTTGATCTTTCTAGGGTAAAAGCGCAGGGTCGCGCCGATGGCTAAATCGTTAACATCGCATCGACCACTGCTTGCTGTAGCTCTGAAACTGAGCGCGGTGTTTTTGTTCACCGCCATGTCAGCCTTAGTCAAAGCTTTGTCGGATACCTTTCCGCCGGGTGAAATGGTGTTTTTCCGGTCTCTTTTTGCCGTTCCGGTGATCCTCATCTGGCTGATCGCGCGCGGAGAACTGGCTCAGGGTTTTGTTGTCCGCAAACCCGTGGGCCATTTCTGGCGCGGCGTGCTGGGTACCACTGCGATGGGTCTAACCTTCACTGGCCTTGGCCTGATCCCGCTGCCTGAGGCGACGGCCATTGGCTATGCAACCCCGATCTTCACCCTGATTCTGGCTGCTATCATGCTGGGTGAGCGCATCCGCAAGATTCGAATCGCGGCGGTGGCGCTTGGTCTGCTGGGGGTTCTGATCATGATCTGGCCGCGACTGGGCGGTAATAATATGGAAACCGCCGCGACCATCGGCGCATTGTGTATTCTGGGCGCCACCGTCGCCCGTGCTTTCGTGCAGATTCATATCCGGCAATTGGTGCAGGTTGATCACCCGGCGGCCATCGTCTTCTATTTTTCGATGACCGCGACGTTCTTGTCCGGGTTGACCGCTTTTTGGGGGTGGGTCCTGCCCACATGGGAACAAGCAGCCCTGTTGATTCTGGCCGGGCTGATCGGGGGCGTGGCGCAGATTCTTGTCACGTCATCCTATCGGTTTGGGCAGGCCTCAATGTTGGCACCTTACGACTATACGTCCATGCTGTTTGCCATCGTGATCGGTTATGTCTGGTTCAGTGAATTGCCGACCTTGGTGATGTTGGCCGGTGCCGCACTGGTAATTACCGGGAATATCGTGGTGATTTGGCGAGAACATCAGCTGGGACTGGAACGCGGTAAGGCCCGCGCCGTGACCGACCCCAAAGGCTGACCTTTACCTTTGCCGAACTTCCCCTAGTTTGGGCGCAACAATCAATGAGGGTTCCCGATGAGCGACGCGCAAGATCACAAGGAAAAGATGCAGAAGGTGCAGGCCCAGCATCGCAAGAAAGTGTCCGAGGCGGTCGATCCCGGCCGTGGGCTGGTTCTGATCAATACAGGCAAGGGCAAGGGCAAGTCCTCTGCCGCATTTGGTGTGGTCATCCGCGCGCTGGGCTGGGGCCAGAAGGTTGCCGTGGTGCAGTTCATCAAGGGCAAGTGGAAAACCGGCGAGCGCCGTTTCTTCGAAGAACGCGATCTGGTCACCTGGCACACAATGGGCGAAGGGTTCACCTGGGACACGCAAGACCGTGAGCGTGACATCGCCGCCGCCAATGCAGCCTTTGACAAGGCCCGTTCGCTGATGGCCAGTGGCGACTATGATCTGGTGGTTCTGGACGAGATCAACATCGCCCTGCGTTATGAATACCTGTCTGTCGAGCAGGTGATCGAGGGGCTGAAGGCGCGTTCTGACAAGACGAGCGTTTTCCTGACCGGTCGCGATGCCCCGCAGGCACTGCGCGAATATGCCGACCTGGTCACCGAAATGACCGAGGAAAAGCACCCGTTTCAGGCTGGTATCAAAGCCCAACGCGGTGTGGATTTCTGAGCATTAGAGCCTAAACAGCCCCAAATGGGGCCGTTACCTCAGTAAGCCCTCATTCAGATACCTTACTGAACCACGGCGACTTGCGGCACTGGCCAGTAAGGCGTCTTGGGAATTGCGGTGTTGTTTGGTCTTCGCCTTGTCGACATAAGCACAAGAGTCGTCGTCACAGCAGCACCCACATGCTGTGGCTGCTTCGTGCCGCGCCATGATCTCGTCCAGTGGGTCGCTCATTCCCGATCCTTTCAAGGCATCAGTTCACATCACGTCGTTTCCAAGGCGGCGGCGGGCCCTCACCAAGTCACGCGCTAAGCCCGCAAACCGCCTCGAAACCTGCTGCTTGATGGGAGCCATCTGGCGTTGATTTATATCTGATTGTTTTAGTCGGAAAATTCAAGGTAAAATTTCTTTTTCGAGATTATAGTGGAAAGACCAAGAGCCTCGAAGCACCGGACGTTTCGACAACTGCGTTACAAACAGACGTAAGCCGCCTGAGCGAACGTCAGGCGACTCAGGTTTTTTGCCTGTATTAGAGCCGAATTGTGACATCCTTGAACGCTAGGTTCAGGCCGTCACACCCTCATCCGGCGCGCTGAGCGAGATGACGGCCACTACTGCCGCACCGTTAAGCCAGTAATAAACCGCATCCAGACCCGAGAACCCAAACAGGCTGGGTGCAGCCACAAAGGCAACGCCGACCAGCAGATCAACGGCCACGTGAAATTTGTAAGGAAGCACCCGCCAGATTCCCAAATGGTGGTCGGTCAGAACGGTCAGGACAAAGGCCGCTACGCCCGTGGCCACAGACAGCCACAGGGCCATTGGGTTGGATTGCCCGAGACCCAGAACAAAAGGCAGGACCATCAGAGCAAATGCGACCGGGTAATCCAGATAGGCATGCACGGTGCGGGTGACGAAACGAACAGACATGTGATTTCCTTTCCTTGCTTGTCGTGATCTCAAGCTAGGTCAGGTTTTTCGAACGCTTAATTCTGGATCGTACGGGAAAACGTGCAGATCGTTCAGAACTGGATCGGATCAGTGCATGGATCGATAGGCCGCCGGTGACAGGCCGATCTGCTTTTTGAACACACGGGAAAAGGCGGCTTCCGAGGCATATCCCACCTCGGCTGCTGCATCCGCGACGTTCCAGCGTGCCTTCGTCAGACCGTGGCAGGCGATCTGCATACGCCAGTCCGTGAGGTATTGCATCGGTGTAGTGCCCATCTTTTCAGCGAACAACTGAGCGAAGGCAGTGCGCGACATTCCGGCCTCACGCGCCAGGAGTTCGACGCTCCAGTCCTGCGCGGGGGCTTGATGAAAGGCCGTCAATGCACGCGAGATGCGGAGATCGGCGAATCCGGCAAGCGCGGTATCGGTCGGGCTTTGGTGTTCAAGATGCGCGCGGATGGCCTGCGCAAACAGCACCTCTGACAGTTTCAATGCAATCAGATCCCCGCCGATGCGGGCGCCGCTGATCTCGGATCCGATCATGCGAAGGGTGGCCTCGATCCAGGCCCCGGCCTCCTCGCCATAATTTTCGATCAGGATGTAGGGCGGCAACCGATCGATCAGCATATGCCCCGTGCCTTGCCGTCCCGGAGGGCCGGTGAACGAGAAGTGGCCGCAAATCAGTTGGGTGTCGCGGCTTTTGTCCTCGCCGCCATAAATAAGGACACCATCGCCCTGATATCCGGCGTCTTCCAGCACTTGTTCCAGCGGCAGAGCGTCCATCGGTTTGACTTCGTTGCACAGCAAGGCATGAGAGACCCCATGCGGGATCAGGACCACGTCGCCTTGCTTCAGGCGCAGCGTTTCGCCTGTGTTAGAGACGAAAACATTCAACTCCCCACGCTGAACGAAGTGAAACCGGGCGACATTCTGGAAGGCCGGAACCTGAATGCCGAAAGGGGGTGTAAACGAGGTTCGGAAATAAAAGGTTCCCCGCAAAGACAGGCGGGTTAGGATATCGCTGAGCAGGTCCAACATGAGATGAACGTAAAGCCGGATGCGCGTTCGTCCAGTCACCTGAACGATCTGCACAAGGATTTGAACGGCAGGCAAATAAAAAACCCCCGCGTTAGGCGGGGGTTTTGAACAGCTGTCTATGCAGATCAGGCGCGCACAAGCGCTTCGTAATCTGCCGCGATCTCGCGGGTGAGATCACCCACTTCGAAGGTATAGTCACCGATTTGGCCAACCGGAGTAACCTCGGCCGCAGTGCCGGTCAGCCAGCATTGTTCGAAATCGGCCATTTCTTCCGGCTTGATGCGACGCTCATGCACGGTGATACCCTTGTCTTTCAGCATCTGGATCACCGTTTGGCGGGTGATGCCGTTCAGGAAGCAATCGGCCAGCGGCGTATGTACCTCACCGTCTTTTACAAAGAACACGTTAGCCCCTGTCGCCTCGGCGACGTTACCGCGCCAGTCCATGAACAGCGCGTCCGAGCAACCCTTGGCCTCGGCCTTATGCTTGGAGATGGTGCAGATCATGTAAAGACCCGCCGCCTTTGCGTGGACCGGGATGGTTTCCGGGCTGGGCCGTTTCCATTCCGCGATGTCCAGCTTTGCGCCCTGCATCTTGGCGTCACCGTAATAGGCGCCCCAGGGCCAGACGGCCACGGCCATCCGCACCGGGTTCTTGGCCGAGGCCACACCCATATCCTCGCCGGAACCGCGCCAGACCAGCGCACGAACATAGGCGTCCTGCAGACCACTGGCTTTCAGCGCTTCTTCCTTTGCAGCTTCGATCTCGTCCACCGAATAGGGCATCGGCATGTCCAACGCCTCGGCCGAGGCGATCAGACGTTCCGAATGTTCGCGGCTTTTGAAGATCTTACCGTTATAAGCGCGCTCACCTTCAAAGACCGAAGACGCATAGTGCATCGCGTGTGTCAGGATGTGCACATTGGCATCGCGCCAAGGAACCAGTTTGCCATCCAACCAGATGGTGCCATCACGATCATCATACCCCGCCATGCGAAACCTCCTGATCCGGGTTGAATTTTCCGATTGTTGCGCCAATTAAGTCCGATGCGGACATAAAGTTGCGCTAAAACTGCGATTCGATACCTGTCCACTCTTGGAATGTCAATAACGCTGACATAAAGTCGGTCCCGTGTAACGAATGAGGCATAGCATGTCGGATACCCGCCCCGCCCAAGTCTTTGGCGGTGAAAGTCTTTTGTTTCTGACCGACGAACAGTTGCGGCAGGGTATTGAGGCGATGTTTTTTGCCTATCGCGGCTTTACCGCTGATCCTGACCGCATTCTGGCACAAATGGCCTATGGTCGGGCGCATCACCGGGCCATCCACTTTATCAACCGCGCACCGGGGACCACGGTCAATAATCTGCTGGCGATACTCGGGGTGACAAAACAGTCTCTGAACAGGGTTCTTCGAACGTTGATCGACGACGGGCTGGTCGAAAGTCGGGTTGGTACTGCGGACAAGCGTGAAAGGCATCTGTTTCTAACCGAACACGGCAAGGCGCTTGAGACCAAACTGTCCGAAGCCCAACGCGTGCGGATGCGCGCTGCTTATAAAGAGGCCGGCCCCGAGGCGGTGTCAGGGTTTCGTAAAGTGCTTGAAGCGATGATGGATGCTGATATGCGTCATGCTTACACGAAACTGCGGGATACCACCTCATGAGCGAAATGGACGCCCATCTGCTGATCGTCGATGATGACGAACGCATTCGTGATCTGCTCAAGAAGTTCTTGATGCGAAGCGGATTTCTGGTGACTGCCGCCCGCGATGCGGCACATGCGCGGCGTGTCCTGTCCGGTCTGGATTTCGATATGATCGTCATGGACGTGATGATGCCCGGTGAAGATGGCGTCAGTCTGACCAAGGCGCTGCGCGAAACCCATGCCACGCCGATCCTGTTGCTGACCGCGCGCGGCGAGACCGAGCATCGCATCGCCGGGCTCGAGGCGGGTGCCGATGACTATCTGGCCAAGCCGTTTGAGCCAAAAGAGCTGTTGTTGCGGATCAACGCGATTCTGCGGCGGATGCCGGAAACGCCAGCTCAGGATGTTGCGAGCAAAATATTGCATCTTGGTCCGATCCGCTATGACGTGGAGCGTGGCGAGATGTGGCAGGGCGAAGAGCCGGTGCGCCTGACCGCGACAGAAAGTCAGCTTATGAAGATCTTCTCGGCCCTGCCAGGTGAGCCGATCAGTCGCGCCAAGCTTGTCGAGGATCTGGGCCGCGATAAGGGGCAGGCGCAGGAACGGGCTGTGGACGTGCAGATCACACGTTTGCGCCGCAAGATCGAGCAGGACCCGAAGCAACCGCGGTATTTGCAGACCGTGCGCGGGGCCGGGTATATGTTGGCGCCGGATTGATTGAGCCGCTGCGCGGCGATTTTTGCCTTCGGCGAGGATAATTTTAGCCAGATGAACAGGGGATCCCGATGAAAACCGCCCTTTTGACGCATGCGGATTGCCTTGGGCATGTGACCCCGACCGGGCATCCCGAACGGGTGGCGCGGCTGGAACATATTCTGCACGCGCTTGAGACCCTCGATCTGAACCGGGTGACTGCACCTCTGGCTGCGGATGACGATCTGTTACGTGTTCACCCCGAGGGGTACATCCGCGACATTCGCGGCACGCGCCCATCCGAGGGGTTTGCCCAGATTGACGGGGATACCTTCATGTCGCCGGGTTCGGTCGATGCCGCCTATCGCGCGGCGGGTGCCGTGGTGCGGGCGGTGGATATGGTGCTGGGGGGTGAAGCCCCCAATGCGTTCTGCGCCATCCGCCCCCCCGGGCATCACGCTGAGACCGAGACTGCCATGGGGTTCTGCCTGTTCGGCAATGCGGCTCTGGCGGCCAAGCACGCGCTAGACCATCATGGGTTGAGCCGTGTGGCGGTGGTGGACTTCGATGTGCATCACGGCAATGGAACACAGGACCTGCTGTGGGATGAGAAACGGGCGCTGGTGATCACCAGCCAGCAGATGCCTCTGTGGCCTGGATCAGGACGACCGGATGAGACCGGCGCCTATGAGAGTATCCTGAATATCCCTCTGGCCCCCGGAACTGGCGGGGCCGAGATGCGGGCCGCCTATGAGACCCAAGCCTTCCCGCGTTTGCGTGCTTTCAAGCCAGAGCTGATCATCATCTCGGCCGGGTTTGATGCACATCAGGACGATCCGCTTGCCAATCTGAACTGGTCCACCGGGGATTTCGCCTGGGTTACCGCCGAGTTGTGCAGAATTGCCGATGATGTATGCAGGGGACGTATCGTCTCGACTCTGGAAGGCGGGTATGATCTGAACGCGCTGGCCGAGGCCACCCGCGCCCATGTGGAAGAACTGATGAAGGCAGCCCAATGACCGATACCCCTGTAGACCAGATGACATTCGAACAGGCGATGAAAGAGCTTGAGGCCGTGGTTGGCCAGCTGGAGCGCGGCGACGTGGCGCTGGATCAGTCCATCGCGTTATATGAACGCGGGGCGGCGTTGAAAAAGCGGTGCGAGGATGAGTTGAAGCGGGCCGAAGAAAAAGTGGCCGCGATCACCCTGGATGCCAATGGTCAGCCGACTGGAACGACGCCTGTCGAAGGTCAGTAAATGTTTCGTGAAAAGCTGGCGCAGGATGCGGCGCACATCCAGGCGCATTTCGACCTGATACTGGGGGCGCTGGACGATCTGGATGTAACCCGGGCGATGGCTTATGCCACGCAGGGCGGCAAGCGGTTGCGCGGGTTTCTGGTATTGGAAAGTGCGCGCCTGCACGGCATCCGCGGCAACCAGGCAATTTGGCCGGCAGCGGGGATCGAGGCGCTGCACGCCTATTCCTTGGTCCATGATGATTTACCGTGCATGGATGATGACGACCTGCGACGCGGGCGCCCAACGGTTCATGTGAAATGGGATGAAGGCACCGCCGTTCTGGCAGGGGATGCGTTGCAAACACTGGCCTTTGAACTGTGTGTACGGCCCGAGGTCGGCTCCGCTGAGGTGCGCGCAGAACTGGCTCTGACACTGGCCAAAGCAAGCGGAGCGCAAGGTATGGTGTTGGGTCAGGCGCTGGATATCGCGGCGGAAACAGCTGCCACACCATTGACGCTGGACGAAATCACCCAATTGCAGGCAGGTAAAACCGGCGCGTTGATCGAATGGTCGACTTGCGCGGGCGCGCGGTTGGCGCAGGCTGATCCGAAGCCGTTGCGCCAATATGCCCAAGCTCTTGGCCTTGCTTTTCAGATCGCGGATGACATCCTTGATGTGGAAGGTGATGCCGAAAAGGCCGGGAAACGCCTGCAAAAAGATGCCGAGGCCGGGAAGGCCACGTTTGTCTCGTTGCTGGGTCTGGACGCAGCCAGGACCCGCGCTGCGGAGCTTATTGATCAGGCCTGCGATGCGCTGGACGTATACGGCTCTTCGGCTGAAACCTTGAAGGACGCTGCTCGCTTCGTTATTGCCCGGGACAGCTAAGCCAGGAACGCGCCAAATGTCTGACCGCCCGAACACCCCTCTGTTGGACCTTGTGAACCGCCCTGCGGATCTCAAGCAGTTTTCGGATGCGCAGCTAGTTCAGCTGGCACAGGAATTGCGATCCGAGACAATCTCGGCTGTGTCCGTCACCGGCGGTCATCTGGGGGCGGGGCTGGGCGTCGTTGAGCTGACGACTGCACTGCATGCCGTTTTTGATACGCCACGCGACAAGATCATCTGGGACGTTGGACATCAGTGCTACCCGCATAAAATCTTGACTGAACGACGCGACCGTATTCGCACTCTGCGCCAGAAAGGTGGGCTGAGCGGATTCACCAAACGCAGCGAAAGCCCATATGACCCCTTCGGCGCGGCGCATAGTTCAACTTCGATCAGCGCAGCACTTGGCTTTGCTGTCGCCCGCGATCTGGGCGGAGTGACACCAGAAGGGTTGGGCGACGCGATTGCCGTAATCGGCGATGGCTCGATGTCGGCGGGCATGGCCTTTGAGGCGATGAACAACGCAGGCCATTTGAAAAAACGCCTGATCGTCATCCTGAATGACAATGAGATGAGTATCGCGCCTCCGGTAGGTGCGCTGTCCAGCTACCTCTCACGTATTTATGCCGAAGAGCCGTTCCAGGATTTGAAAGCGGCCGCCAAGGGGGCTGTCTCTCTGCTGCCGGAGCCCTTCCGCGAAGGGGCTAAGCGCGCCAAGGAAATGCTGAAAGGCATGGCCGTGGGCGGCACGCTGTTTGAAGAATTGGGTTTTTCCTACCTCGGGCCGATCGACGGCCACGATATGAATCAGTTGTTGCCGGTTCTGCGCACCGTCAAAGCGCGCGCCACTGGCCCAATCCTGATCCATGTTCTGACTAAGAAGGGCAAAGGCTACGCCCCTGCCGAACAGGCCCGCGACAAGGGTCACGCCACCGCGAAATTCGATGTGGTGACGGGCAAACAGAAAAAGGCGCCATCCAACGCACCGTCTTATACCTCGGTCTTCGGCAAGACACTGGTGGAAGAGGCCGGGCGGGATGACAAGATCGTTGCCGTGACCGCTGCGATGCCGGATGGAACTGGGTTGAACCTCTTTGCCGAACGCTACCCCTCGCGCTGTTTCGACGTGGCGATTGCGGAACAGCACGGTGTGACCTTTGCAGCCGCACTGGCCGCGGGCGGGATGAAGCCGTTCTGCGCGATGTACTCCACCTTCCTGCAGCGTGGCTACGATCAGGTCGTGCATGACGTGGCCATCCAGCGGCTGCCGGTACGCTTTGCCATCGACCGCGCGGGGCTTGTGGGAGCAGATGGCGCGACCCACGCAGGATCGTTCGACATTGCCTATCTGGCCAACCTGCCGGGCATGGTTGTCATGGCCGCTGCGGATGAGGCCGAACTGATGCATATGATTGCCACCGCCGCCGCCCACGACGACGGTCCTATCGCTTTCCGTTATCCGCGGGGTGAGGGCGTCGGTGTCGATCTGCCTGAGTGCGGTGAAGTTTTGGCCATCGGCAAAGGCCGCATGATCCAAAAGGGTGCACGCGTGGCATTGCTGTCCTTCGGCACCCGGCTGGCCGAGGTTCAAATGGCCGCCGAGGCACTGTCCGCGCGGGGTATAACCCCCACCATTGCCGACGCTCGTTTTGCCAAGCCACTGGACCGTGACCTGATCCTGGAGCTGGCCGCAAACCACGAAGCTCTGATCACGATTGAAGAGGGTGCCATTGGCGGGTTTGGCAGCCATGTGGCGCAGCTATTGTCTGATGAGGGTGTGTTTGACCACGGACTGAAATACCGGTCGATGGTTCTGCCGGATACATTTATTGATCAGGCCAGCCCGGCGGATATGTACGCGGTCGCGGGGATGAGTGCTGAACAGATCGAGGCCAAAGTGCTGTCGGTTCTGGGTGTCACCACAATCGGCGAAAAACGCGCCTGAGCACCATCCAACATTTGGTCTCGGCAACGCTTTAGAACCTCAGATCGGGGGTCTTTTCCTTGGTGGCAACAGATCGTCTTAAGGTCATACAGCGCAGGGTGTCAGCGTACAGGTTCCATCTGTAGCTGAGCAAAGCGGATACTCAAACCGTCGAAATCAGTACGCTTGCGGCGCTCAGAAATCCTACCGCTGCTACGGCCGTTGCCAGCAATATGCAAAAAATTTCCAACGCGCTCAGTTTCATTTTGACCCTCATCAAAACACTCTGCGTGGCCTAGACCAATTCTGCTGTGCGGCAAAGTGGGGGTGGGTTGACGTTGCGGAAATCTGCTTTTTCAACGGCGCAATTTCGCCAAGTGGCACACTGAGACTTATGCCTCGGTTTGTGGCTGGAAACGTTTATTCTTGACGCGTAGCTCTGCTGCATCACTCTGCACACGGTATGATTTAATGAAGCGCATCGGCGTCGCGCAATTGGGAAATCCTTCATTTTTTAGCCTGCATCTGCAGTCCGCATGTTGGCCGCCGCGACCAGACCGAAGCCAGTTTTTACGTGAATCGCGCTTTTGAAAGGATGGTGCCTCAAGAGGGACTCGAACCCCCGACCTTGTCCTTACGAAGGACCTGCTCTACCAGCTGAGCTATTGAGGCAAGCGAGGGCTCGTTTAAACGGTCATGGTATTGCGTGCAAGCCTCGATATCCGTCATCACCAGGTACCGTTCACCAATTTCCCCAGCCGCAGATTTTGCGCCAACTCTTCTGCTGTCCAGCTCAGCCAAATGCGAATTTTTTGTAACGGCGCAATTCCGGTGTTGCTCAAGAAGTGTTATTTCAATAATTCATGAATTATGACAAAAGAAATTACAGATCAGCTTGCCATCCTCGGCCATCCTCAGCGCATCGCGGTGTTTCGATTGCTGGTGCGCAGATTCCCTGACGCGGTTCCCGCGGGTGAACTGGCGGCAGAGTTGGGCTTCAAGGCCAGTACCCTGTCGAATTACCTGAACGCGCTGCACCGCGCAGGCCTTGTGATGCAGCAACGGTCCGGGACCTCTTTGCTTTATTCCGCTGATATGAAGAACGTGCAGCGCATGCTGGATTTTCTGGTTCTCGATTGCTGCCGTGGCCGCCCCGACATTTGCATGCCCCTTAACCAGAAAGGTGCCACCATGACGGACCGAAAATTCAATGTGTTGTTTTTGTGCGTGGGCAATTCCGCCCGCTCGATCTTTGCAGAATCCCTACTGCGCGAACTGGGCGGAGACCGGTTCAACGTGTATTCCGCCGGAACCCAGCCATCCTCTGAGCTCAACGCATTCGCCGTGCAAGTGCTGAAGGACAAGGGCCACGACACTTCGGTTCTGCGGTCCAAGCACATGTCCGAATATGCGGTCGAGGGCGCACCGGAAATGGATTTTGTTTTTACCGTCTGTAATCAGGCCGCGAACGAAGACTGCCCGGCCTGGGAAGGTCAGCCGATCAGCGGACATTGGGGCATGGTGGATCCCGTCAAGGCCACCGGCACGGATGCCGAGAAAAGTCTGGCTTTTCAGAATGCCTACGGCGCGCTCAGACGGCGGATCGAAGCCTTCACTTCCTTACCGGTCGAAAGCCTCGACCGGATCGCATTGCAAACCGCTGTCGACGACATCGGCAGAACATCAGTTGAGAGCACGAAATGACGACGTATGCATTGAACGGGCTGGGTAGAATGGGAAAGCTTGCCCTGAAGCCCTTGCTGGAAAAAGGCGCAAAGATTGCATGGATCAATGACGCCGTAGGCGACCCCGAGATGCACGCGCATCTGTTGGAATTCGACACGGTTCATGGCCGTTGGGATGCCAGGTTCGAACATGACACCGACAGCGTTACCATCAACGGAACCCGCCTGCCATTCATTGGCACCAAAGACCTGAACTCGCTGCCTCTGGACGGGGTCGATGTGGTGATCGACTGCACTGGCGTTTTCAAGACCGAGGCCAAACTGACCCCGTATTTTGAGGCGGGCGTGAAGAAGGTTGTCGTCTCGGCTCCGGTCAAGGACGGCCCAACCGCCAATATCGTCATGGGTGTGAACGAAGGCACCTATGATCCCGCCACCCATCACATCGTGACCGCAGCATCGTGTACCACCAACTGTCTGGCTCCGGTGGTCAAAGTGATCCACGAGAATCTCGGCATTCGCCACGGCTCGATGACCACGATCCACGACGTCACCAACACCCAAACCATCGTGGACCGCCCCGCCAAGGACCTGCGCCGCGCACGTTCGGCGCTGAATTCGCTGATCCCGACTACCACGGGATCGGCCACGGCGATCACGTTGATCTACCCCGAGCTCAAAGGACGGTTGAACGGCCATGCGGTGCGGGTGCCGCTGCTGAATGCGTCGCTGACCGATTGTGTATTCGAGGTCGAGCGTGAAACCTCTGCCGAAGAGGTTAACGGGTTCTTCCAAGCGGCTGCCGAAGGGGCGTTGAAGGGTATTCTGGGCTATGAAGCACGGCCATTGGTGTCAACCGACTATACCAATGACGAACGCTCCTCGATCGTCGACGCGCCATCGACCATGGTGGTGAACGGCACGCAGGTGAAGATCTATGCCTGGTACGACAACGAGATGGGCTATGCCCACCGTCTTGTTGATGTCGCCCTGATGGTGGGTAACGCGCTGTGACCCAACAGCCCGAAGGACTGTCGGCCTATGTTGCGGTCACGGCGGCCTATTGGGCCTTTATGCTGACCGACGGAGCGCTTCGGATGCTGGTGTTGCTGCACTTTCATGCGATGGGCTTCTCGCCGGTCCAACTGGCCTATCTTTTCGTTCTCTACGAGATCGCGGGGATGGGCACCAATCTGGCCGCCGGTTGGATCGGCGCCCGGTTCGGACTGACCTCGACGCTTTATGCCGGGCTGGCCTTGCAGGTTGTGGCGTTGCTGGCACTGACCCAACTCGACCCAACCTGGGCCATTCCGGTCAAAGTGGTCTTTGTGATGATCGTGCAGGGCGCCAGCGGGGTCGCCAAGGATCTGGCCAAGATGTCGTCGAAATCCGCGGTGAAACTGTTAGCCCCCACCAAGGACGGTGGCCTGTTCCGCTGGGTTGCTATCCTGACGGGGTCGAAGAATGCGGTGAAAGGGTTGGGCTTTCTGTTGGGGGCCGGGTTGCTGGCCACATTTGGCTTTATGTGGGCCGTTCTGGCGATGGCCATCGTTCTGGGCATCATCCTGATTGCGGTTGTCCTGTTCATGCCGCCGGGCCTGCCAAAGGGGCGTAAGGGCGCGAAATTCTCGGACGTGTTTTCCAAATCCGCCAATGTGAACTGGCTATCGGCGGCGCGGGTCTTTCTGTTCGGTGCGCGCGACGTGTGGTTCGTGGTCGGCATCCCGATCTATTTCTACGCTGTGTTGTCAGATGGAACCGAAGAGGGCAATCGCGCGGCCTTCTTCATGATCGGCACGTTCATGGCCGTTTGGGTCATCCTCTATGGCGCGGTACAGGCCAGCGCACCTAAAATTCTGCGGGCCAAGGACCGTAGCGAAGGGGACCTGATCCGCGCTGCGCGCAACTGGGCTGCAGCGCTGTTCTGCGTACCGGCTGCTTTGACCGTTGCGGTGCTGCTGTCCCAGGGCCCCGAGACGTGGCTGACCGTTACCCTTGTGCTGGGTTTGTTGGCGTTTGGTGCGGTCTTTGCGGTCAACTCCTCGCTGCACTCTTATCTGATCCTGGCCTTTACCAGATCAGAGCGTGTGACCATGGATGTGGGATTTTATTACATGGCCAACGCAACGGGTCGCCTGGTGGGAACCGTCCTTTCCGGTCTGACCTATCAGATCGGAGGGTTGCCCCTCGTTCTTGGCACCGCCGCCGTCATGGTCGCGCTGGCGGCGCTGACCTCGGGCAAGCTGACCGATCAAACACATGAGGCATATACATGAGCATTTTCGAACGCTACCTGACCGTCTGGGTCGCGCTGGCCATGGTTGGCGGCGTGCTGATCGGCCTTGCCGCACCCGGGCTGGTCGGATTGATCGCCTCGGCCGAAGTGGCAAGCGTCAACCTTGTCGTGGCGCTTTTGATCTGGGCGATGGTCTATCCAATGATGGTGGGCGTCGACTTCGGCGCAGTTGCAGGCGTTGCCCGGCAGCCGCGTGGATTGATTGTGACGCTGGTGGTGAATTGGTTGGTCAAACCCTTCACCATGGCCCTGCTGGCCGTTCTGTTCTTTGACCATGTCTTTGCGCCGTGGATTCAACCCGAAGACGCCGCGCAATACACCGCTGGTTTAATTCTGCTGGGCGCGGCCCCTTGCACCGCGATGGTCTTCGTGTGGTCGCAACTGACCCGCGGGGATGCCACCTATACCCTGGTGCAGGTTTCGGTCAATGATCTGATCATGGTGGTGGCCTTCGCCCCTATCGTTGCCTTTCTGCTGGGGGTCACCGATATTTCGGTGCCCTGGCAGACGCTAGTACTGGCCACGGTTCTGTATGTCGTACTGCCCCTGATCGCCGGGTTGATCACGCGACGCAAACTTGGCTCACAACAGGCCATCGATGCTTTTTCAGCCCGCGTCAAGCCGTGGTCCGTCATGGGTCTGATCGCCACGGTAGTGATCCTGTTTGGTTTGCAAGGACAAACGATTCTGGCCAAGCCATTGGTCATCGTCCTGATTGCGGTGCCGATCCTGATCCAGAGCTACGGTATCTTTGCGCTGGCCTATGGCGCGGCCTACGCCCTGAAAGTCCCACACCGCATCGCCGCGCCCTGTGCCATGATCGGTACGTCTAATTTCTTTGAGCTGGCCGTTGCCGTGGCTATCAGCCTGTTCGGTCTGAACTCCGGTGCGGCATTGGCAACGGTGGTCGGTGTACTGGTTGAAGTGCCTGTCATGTTGTCGCTGGTGGCCTTTGCCAATCGCACCCGCGCCCGGTTTCCCGAGCCTGTGGTGGGATAAGTTTTCAGGCCAGCAAAAGCCATCACTTCGGCCGCGCGGACAGTGATGGACGTTATTGATCCGAGCCTAAGTTCACCGTCGCAGCAAGCAGCAACGCGTTGACCCGCCGGTCTGCGCCATCAGAGCGGGAGTTCAGCAGCACCGGCACCTTGGCTCCCAGTACCACCGATCCGGTTTCGGCCTGTCCGTGGAACTTCCACGCCTTTGCCACCGCATTGGCGGCATCGATATTGCTGAACAACAACAGGTCGGCATTTCCGGCAACGGGCGAGGCATCCAGCCCCTTGGTGGCAGCTGCTTTTGCGCTGACAGCCACATCGTACCCAAAAGGACCGTCCACCAGAAACCCTGGCAGATTGCCGCCAGCGGCTTCGTTTCGCAGACTGGCGGCTTGACCGGTTGCGGGCAGCGCGTCGGATTGCTTTTCAGTCGCGGCTAGGGCCGCCACCCGCGCCGTTTCGATCCCAAGGCCACGATAGAGCGGCGCGGTGTTCATAATCATCTGCCGTTTTTGATCCAGATCCGGCTGTGGCACGATTCCGTTGTCGGTTGCGGCCAGAAGCTTGGGATAGCTGGGCAACTCTGCAACGGTCACGTTCGACAGAATCGATCCCAGCCGGATGCCGGTTTCGCGATTCACGACCGCACGCAGATAAGAGGTGCTGTCGACATGGCCTTTCATCAGCACATCCGCTACACCGCTGCGCACCTGGGCAACGGCGGCCCGCGCACAGTCGGCGGCGGTATCGGACGGGATGATCTCGACCTGTCCGCGCAGGTCCTGCGGCAGGTGTCCCGCTATAATTTCGGCGTCACCTGATATTACTGCGCCCGAGGCCAGTTGGCCCTGCAACGCCATAACGACCGCTTCGATGACATTGGCATCATTGCCACCGGCCACGGCGATCCGCATAGGCCTGCCACTGGCGGCCCCGTGGCGCATTTCAGCAAAACTCTTCAGCATGGGGTCGGTCCGACGGGCCGCGCTGTATCATCGCGCCACTGCAACGGAGCCTCCTTTCCGGCCAAGGCATGCGCCGCGCCCTGGGCTAACGCCAGACATTCGTTCGATCCCGCATACACAGTGACGGGGGCCACTTTGTGTACCTTGCGGGTCAATGTTTCGACGACGCGGTCGGAAAAGGCCATGCCACCAGTCAGGATGATCCCGTGCAGATCGAAATCAGCCACCGCAGCCGATGCGCCAATGGCCTTAGCGATTTGATACAACAACGCATCGTGAATCAGGCGGGCTTTATCATCGCCCTCTGCGATCATCGCCTCGACCTTGCGCATGTCTTTTGTGCCGAGATGGGCAATAACTCCGCCCTGACCATAGAGTTTCTTCAGAAGCTCCTCTTTGGTGTATTTCCCCGAAAAACACAGTTCGATCAGCGGCAGCGGTGGCAGGCCTCCTGCACGTTCCGGGCTGAACGGAGATTGTTCCTGCCGGTTTGAACTTTCGACAATCTTCCCACCCAACATGGTCGCCACCGAAATTCCGGCGCCCATATGGGCGACGACCACGCGCATCTGCTCAAAAGGCTTGTTCAGTTCCTCAGCCAGTTTGCGTGTGCAGGCGCGAATGTTCAGCGCGTGTACAAAGCTGAAACGCGGCAGCTCGGTGCAACCGGTGACGCGCGCCACCGCCGGCAGTTCATCCACACTGACCGGATCGACAATAAAGGCGGGCACCCCATGGGTGGATGCGATGTCATGGGCCAGCGGCGCGCCAAGGTTGCTTGAGTGCTTATAGACCGGGCGATTCAGCGCAAAATCCACAAGATCTTCGTTGACCGAGATCACCCCGGCGGGCACCGGCGTCAGCATGCCGCCACGCCCAGCACAAGCCACGATGATATCGTCGCTGCGCAGAAATTCCTGCGTAAAGGCCCCAACGCATTCGGATCTATACTCCAGCTGATCCCTGATTTCGGCAAACTCGGCCATACGGATTTCGTCATGCTCCAGTGTTTTCTCGACGATGCAGGACAATCCCTCGACGCCAACGGCGTAAAGCGCGCATCGGGTTGTTGTTGTGCCGGGGTTGATGGCCAGAATAACTTTGCGCATGGAGGTTAGCCTGCAAAGCCGTAGGCGGATTTGACCACCGTCGTCAGCTTGACCGTTTTGGTGCGGGCGAACGCGGCGTGATCGAGGGTGTTATTCAGCGGCGTGTCAGCGTTTGCCGCCGCAACGTCGCGCAGCAGCCATTCGCGGTTGATAAGGTCGAATTTCATTACGTATTCCTGTGGGAAAGCAAAGGGGGCGATCCATAGCCCCCTGCGGCATGTTGCTGATTGGACTTTTCAGCGGTCAGAGACTAGGCAAACGCCTGCAGCCCGGTCTGTGCGCGACCCAGGATCAGGGCGTGCACGTCGTGGGTGCCTTCGTAGGTGTTGACCGTTTCAAGGTTGACCATGTGGCGGATCACCTGGAATTCCAGGCTGATACCGTTGCCGCCGTGCATGTCGCGAGCGTGCCGTGCAATTTCCAGCGCTTTGCCGCAGTTGTTACGCTTGATCAGCGACACCATCTCCGGCGCGGCGCTGGCCTCGTCCATCAACCTTCCCACGCGCAGGGCGGCTTGCAGGCCCAGAGTAATCTCGGTTTGCATATTGGCCAGTTTCAGTTGGAACAACTGCGTCTGAGCCAGCGGCTTGTTGAACTGTTTGCGGTCCAGACCATATTGGCGGGCACCGTGCCAGCAGGCCTCTGCCGCACCCATCACGCCCCAGGCAATGCCATAGCGGGCGCGGTTCAAACAGCCAAACGGCCCTTTCAGCCCGGCCACATTGGGCAGCAGCGCGTCCTCACCGACCTCAACCCCATCCAGAACGATCTCACCCGTGATCGAGGCGCGCAAGGACGCCTTGTTTTCGATCTTGGGTGCGCTCAGACCCTTGGTGCCCTTCTCCAGCACAAAGCCCTTGATCTTGCCGTCATGTGCCTCGGATTTGGCCCAAACAACGAATACATCGGCGATCGGTGAGTTGGAAATCCACATTTTCGACCCGTTCAGTACATAACCGCCATCGGTCATTTTCGCTGTGGTCTTCATGCCTGCCGGGTCCGAACCTGCATCCGGTTCTGTCAGGCCGAAGCAGCCGATCCATTCGCCGCTGGCCAGTTTCGGCAGGTATTTCTGGCGCTGTTTCTCAGTGCCGTAGGCATAGATCGGGTACATCACCAAGCTGGACTGCACCGACATCATCGAGCGGTATCCGCTATCGACGCGTTCGATTTCCCGCGCGACCAGACCATAACTGACATAGTTGCCGCCCAAGCCGCCGTATTCTTCAGGGATAGTGGTGCCCAGCAGGCCCATTTCGCCCATTTCGCGGAAAATCCCGGGGTCGGTGGTTTCGGTTTCGAAGGCCTGCAGAACCCGTGGCTGCAGTTTCTCCTGCGCGTAGGCATAGGCCGAGTCGCGGATCATCCGCTCGTCTTCTTCCAGCTGATTTTCCAGCAGGAACGGATCTTCCCAATTGAACGTACTCAACTCGGGGCGGCTTTGTGGTGCGGTGTCTTTAGCCATGTTCAAGTTCCTTATTGGGCCGCGATGGCAACCGCCAAGATGGCTGCTTCGATTGATGCTTCGAGAATATCCAGCGCTTCGGCCAGATGTTCTTCGGGCGTGGTCAGGGGCGGCAGCAGGCGCACCGCGTTGGCACGAGTGCCGCAGGGCAGGATGATCAAGCCACGCGCTTCGGCCTCGGCCACGATGGTCTGGGTCAATGACGGATCGGGGTTGCGGCTGGCGCGGTCGGTGACCAGTTCAAAGGCAACCATGGCACCAAGGCCGCGCACGTCGCCGATAGCTTCCATTTCCGGACGGGCTGCGATGGTTTCAAGGCGCGCTTTAATTGCCGCACCGATGCGGTTGGCACTTTCACACAGGTCTTCGTCCTCGATGATGTCCAGAACTGCATGCGCGGCGGCAACAGCCAGCGGATTCCCGGCATAGGTGCCGCCGATCCCACCAACCGGGGCGGCATCGACGACTTCGGCCCGACCTGTCACAGCCGAGAGAGGGAAGCCGCCCGCCAGACCTTTTGCCATTGTCACCAGATCTGCTGCGACACCGGCATGTTCAAAAGCGAACAACGTCCCGGTGCGTGCGATACCGGACTGAACCTCATCTGCAATCAGCAGAATGCCGTGTTCATCACAAATCTTGCGCAGCGCCTGCAGGAATTCCGGCGGTGCAATGTTGAAACCACCTTCGCCCTGAACCGGCTCGACGATCATCGCTGCAACGCGTTCGGGATCGATTGAGCTGCGCAGCAGGTTATCCAAGGCATTCAGGCTGTCCTGAACGCTGATGCCGTGAAACACATTCGGGAACGGGGCGTGGTGTACTTCTGGTGGCATGGCGCCAAACGATTTCTTATAGGGATTCACTTTACCACACAGCGCCATCCCCATCAGAGTGCGGCCGTGGAACGCGCCGGAAAATGCGATGACCCCGGAGCGGCCAGTATAGGCGCGGGCCATTTTAATGGCATTTTCGACCGCTTCGGCACCGGTTGTCACCAGCATGGTCTTTTTCGGGAAATCGCCCGGTGTCGCGGCGTTCAGCCGCTCGGCCAGTTGGATATAGCTTTCGTAGGGTGCCACGTGGAAGCAAGTATGGGTGAACTGCTCGGCCTGCGCGGCCACGGCCCGCATAATTTTGGGGTGACGATGCCCGGTGTTGTTCACCGCGATGCCAGCGGCAAAGTCGATAAATCGTTTTCCGTCCGCATCCCACAGCTCAGCATTTTCGGCTCGAATTGCATAGATTCCGCGGGTCGCCACGCCAGTTGCAACGGCTTCAGCGCGACGAGATTTCAGTGATTCAGTCTTGGTCATGGCAAGCTCCTTCAAACCAGTGAGTCGGTTCTTGGTCAATGTATTGCTCAATATATTGAGCAAATCCAGTCCAAAGTTGCATTGTATTTCACAATTCGGTACGCGTTAAATAACGGGCGAGCGGAGTTGAGCGATGACCGACGAGTTTAATGTGGGTGAAAGGCTGAAGCAGCTAAGGGTTCAGTTCGGGTTTTCCCAGAGGCAATTAGCGGAAAGCGCTGGCGTTCCGCATGGGCAAATATCAATGATTGAGACCAACAAGAGTAGTCCATCTGTCGCAAGTTTGCGCAAAATATTGGGCGGATTTGGTGT
The DNA here is from genome assembly GCF_056539305.1 of Ruegeria sp. BC1. Lineage (NCBI taxonomy): Bacteria > Pseudomonadati > Pseudomonadota > Alphaproteobacteria > Rhodobacterales > Roseobacteraceae > Ruegeria > Ruegeria sp. BC1. The sequence continues at coordinate 221,875 of NZ_JBQFUT010000004.1, read as the reverse complement.
TACAATGTCCGAGTTTTTTGAGCCAGACGCCGCCAATAGTAACCAAAATTTCTTTCGACCATCCGAGCTGCGGGACCTGACGTCGCAGCTTTATCAGACCAATGAGGCCGCCCGCGAGCGGATCACGATCAAGCAAGTGGGCGACGCCAAGTTGCACGGGTTGCAGGTTTTACAGGAACGCTATGAACCGGGTGCGGATACAGGCGATACGATGCTGGAACACGAAGCCAGTGAAGGCGGTATCGTAACTGCCGGCGAGATCGAGATCACGGTCGGAACCGAAACCCGTATTCTCAAAGCCGGCGACGCATATTTGTTCAACTCTCGCGAGCCGCACCGCTTTCGCAACATTTCGGACCGGCCCGCCGAGATGATTTCCGCATGTACCCCACCCTATCTGTAGGTCTTGTCGGGTTTTCGAAGGCACAATGATATTAAGTGGATTGAGCTTGCTGGGGCGGGCGCGAAATGGGTCAGCACATGTCCGCGCCCGCCCCGGCCGTTTAGGTCAGTCGCCGTAGGGCACGCCCGGCAGAACGCAGAGCATTTCATACAGAAGATTGGCGGCGATAGTGGCCGTATTGCCCGACGGGTCATAGGGGGGTGAGACCTCGACCAGGTCGCAGCCTACCAGATTCAATCCCTTGCAACCGCGCACGATCTCCATGCCTTGTGGCGTCATGAGGCCCCCGGCTTCGACCGTACCGGTGCCGGGCGCGCAGGCGGGATCAAGGCTATCGATATCGAAGGTCAGGTAAACCGGCGTATCACCGATTTGCGCTCGGATGCGGTCCATAAGCGGGGCACAGGATTTGTACCACAGTTCTTCGGCCTGGATCACATTGAACCCCCAGTTGCGAGCGGTATCGAAATCGTCGGGGCCATATCCCGTGCCGCGCAGGCCAATCTGAAAGACCTTGTCGGCAACCAGAAGACCATCCTCATAAGCGCGGCGGAACGGGGTGCCATGGGCGATGGTTTCGCCGAACATGTGCTCGTTGATATCGGCATGGGCATCCACATGGATCATCGCCACTGGACCGTGTTTTTTATGAATCGAACGCAGGATCGGATAAGTCATGGTGTGATCGCCGCCAATTGACAGCGGGATCGCGTCGGTTTTCAGCACGTCGTCGTAAAACGCGGTGATCCGGTTAATGGTGTCCTTCAGGTCGAAGGTGTTGATTGGAACGTCGCCGATATCGGCGACCTGCAGGCCCTCGAATGGGGCGGCCTTGGTCCACATGTTATAAGGGCGCAGCATTGCGCTTTCGGCACGGATCTGGCGCGGACCGAACCGGGTACCGGAGCGGTGGCTGGTTCCGATATCCATTGGAACACCAATAAAGGCCGCATCCAGCCCCTCGGCCGTATCGGCAGCAGGCAGGCGCATGAAGGTGGTCGGCCCACCAAAACGTGGCATCTCGTTGCCGCCAAGAGGTTGGTTTTTCATGTGAGCTCTCCCTTGAATTCCTTGCAAACCGCCCGGGAGGTCCGGGCGGCTTCTGATCAATGCAAAATCAGTTCGCCATTACATAGTATTTGCGGAACTGTTCGTTTACGCGGAACTCGCCGCACCAGCCTTTGTTGACGATATAGCTGTCACCTGCGGCGTAGGTCTGGGCGGCACCATCTTCGGCGGTCAACGTGACCGAGCCCTGCAATACCTGACAGAACTCATCCGCCGGGTAGCCTTCGCCCGAGAAGACCTCGGCGTAGGGTGTGCTGTCCCAGATGCCGACCAACAGGCTGTCGCCCTTGTCGCCCATGTACGAGACTCCGGTTTCAACCGCCTTACCATCGATCACGGTGGCGGGGTCAACGACCGTGATGCTTTCCAGCGCGCCAGTGGGTCCGTTTGGGTTGAGTTTCTGTGGTTGTTTCATTGGTTTTCCTTTGCGTGTCCGCCGGGGACTGTTTTCCGTTTGAGTGGATGGGTTGGGGGATCATGACCGATAGGTCACAACGCCATTACAAATGGTGGCAGCAACCGTTACCTCGCTGGCATTCTCCGGGGTGATGACGCGGTCCAACACCACGATGTCGGCCAGCATGCCAGGTTCCAGCGTGCCGATCTCATGATCGCGGTGGCAGGCATAGGCGCCTTCGCTGGTATAAGCCGCAAGAGTGTCCTCAAAGCTAAGGCGCTCGTCCTTCAGGTCTTCGTCCCATTTTTCGCGGGTCATGGCGATACCAATGCCGGTCAGTGGGGGCAGGGCGGCAATAGGCCAGTCCGAGGAAAAACAGACACGAGCGCCAGCCTCCTTGAGCGAGCGCCAGGCATAGGCGTCAGGCCATTGGTCCCGGCCAATGATCGAGATCAGCGGCTCCAGCGGGAAATCTCCGCACCCCGGAGGATGCGGCGGATTGACGGATGCGATGACATCCAGCTCGGCAAACCGGGGCAGATCGGCCGGATCGAGAAGTTCAATATGCTCGACCCGATGGCGGTTGCCTTGCGGGCCGTTAGCCTTGCGTGCGGCTTCGTAGCCGTCCAGCACCACGCGCACCGCACCGTCGCCGATCGCATGAACCGCGATCTGGAAGCCGCGCCGGTCCAGCTCTGCCGCCAGTTCGGCAAACCGGGCCGGATCGTGAAGCGGTTCGCTTTTGTGTCCGGGTTTGTCGGGGTAGTCCTGCACCCGATACCCGGTGTGAACGTCTAGCGTGCCGTCCATGAAGAACTTGATCCGGTTGCACCACAGCATGTCGCTGTTCAGATCGCGGCGCATCTGCTCGGCGATCTCGATATTGTCATCAGGTTCACCGGGGGTGAAATGATAGGGCAGTTCCAGCCGGCAGTTCAGATCGCCCTCGGCCTCGATCTCGCGCAGAAGCTCGGCCTGATAGACGTTGCCGTCCATGTTGATGATCGTGGTGATGCCGTGCTGGGCGCAGTATTGCAGACCTTCACGCAACAGCGCCTTGTCAGCCTCGCGTGCCTCGCGGCTGACCTCGCCAGAAGGCTCCACGCCTTCCAACCCCAAGGCCTCTCGCCCGCCATGTGCCCCGAGGGACAGGACCGTACTGACTGCAGGCGGTTCGATCAGCACACCGGTGGCCTGACCGTCAGCGTCCTGTTCTATATGGGACGCCGGCCCCAGATCGCGCCCCTGCATCACGCCCGCCGCCATCAGAGCTGCGGTGTTGGCCCAGCCATTGTGATAATCGGAACTTTGCAACAGCAGCGGACGATCCGGGCAGATCGCGTCCAGAATATGCCGGTCAGCATCGCGCCCTCCGTCAAATGCGTCATAGGCCAGCCCTTGCGCAATCAGCAGGGGGGCGTCGGGGTTTTCGGCGGCAAAGCTGCGGATCGATTGCGCCAGCGCCTCAGTTCCGGTCACGTTTTCGAGTTTGAGAACCCTGAAGGAAAAGGCCCCGAAAAACAGATGCATGTGGCTTTCGATAAATCCGGGCAGCACCGTTGCCCCACGAGCATCGATCACCAGCGTGTTGTCGTCACAATGCGCCTGAATGTCCGAGTTCGATCCCATCGCTACGATACGGTTCCCGGCGACGGCAATCGCCTGGCACGCTGTCTGCTGATGATCCATCGGGCGAACGGCTGCATTGACGATTGCAACAGACAAACTCATGGCAGTGCTTTCCAAATTACTCGGTGTCAGACGCATTGAAGGATGGCAAGTTTGGCATTCCAAAAAGGCCACGCAGAAAGGTTACCGGCCGGGTATTTGATTGAAAATTTAGTTTTGCAATTCGTTACATTTGGTGATTTCAATGGTTCAATGCAGATATCAGGTTCAGACATCCATTTGCTGACCGTTTTCGAGTGCGTCGCTCGAAACAGCGGTTTTACCGCAGCGCAAGCCGAGCTTGGATTGAGCCAGCCAACGATTTCCAACCATATTACGGCTCTGGAAGAGCGGTTGGGTGTCAAGCTGTGCCAGCGTGGACGGCGCGGTTTTCTGGTGACCGACAAGGGGCAAATCGTGCTTGATATCGCCAAGTCGCTGATGTCCACGCTAGATGAGCAATCCAGCCAGTTGTCCGCCCTCAAGGGCAGCCTGATCGGGCGGTTGGAAATTGCAATTGTCGATTGCTCGGCTACTGACGAAAACCTGAAACTTTCCCAGACCGTCGCTGAGATGGCGCAGAAAGCGCCGTCTGTGCGCGTTTCTATCGAGATCAAGCAGCCGCAGGATATCTTGAGCGGGCTGGTTAGCGGTGCTTATCAGGTTGGAATCGGCAGCTTTGACAACAAGATAAACGGCCTGAGGTATGAAAGCCTGTACGAAGAGAAGCACTCGCTATATTGCGCTGTGGATCATCCTATTGCATCCGTGCCCCAATGTGATCTGACGCTCGAGACGCTTTTTACCTTTCCAAGGGTTCACCGGGGGTATTGGAACCGTCAAAGGCTGAAGCAGATCAGGCCAAATGAGGCGGATCGCGTAGTCAATGATATTGAGGCGCAGGTTTTCCTGATCCTCAGCGGACAGTATCTGGGGCTTCTTCCGGATCACGCGGCAAAACAGTTTGTGGCCAGCGGGCGTTTGGTGCAATTGCCAAAGACCGCCGAGGATTACAGTTGTACAATGCAGATTGTAACGCGGCCTGGCGCGCAACCGCAAACCGTCGAACTGTTCCGTGGAACCCTAAAAGACCTGTCTCAACAGTAAAAGATTTGTCTTCATAAATGTAAGCGTTCAGGGCTTTGCATTTTTTTTCGGACTTGCCGCCTCTACGATTGATTTAGCGAATTTCCGGTTTGTTTAATGGAACCGTAACCGGAGTGAAAACATTGCGGGCGTAATTCCGTGCCACCTAATGCTGCAAGTCGGGGGAGTGACATGCAAATTGCAACAGACTCCACGGTGATCGGTTTGCCGTTCCGAAACGGCTCCAACTGGCGTGAGGCCTTTTTCTTCAAGGTCCCGTTGGACGATTCCCGTCGCTATGCAGGCCAGGCCCCGCAGGCTTTAATCTGTGTTGCACCCCAGAGATTGTCGTTCACGCAATACATGGAAATTGCCAATGTTGGCGGCGTCGAGTTTGCCGCGAGAACCTTGAATTCAGAATCGAACGAGGTCGATTGCGATCTGGCGGGAATGTCATCGCAAAGCAGCAAAGGTGAACATGGCGCCATAATCGCGGGGCGCATTCGCTGCTCGAAACGTTGCCTACCCACGCCAACAACCGGGCCAACCCAAATTACAACTAGGAGGTTACAATGAAAACCAATCTCACGCGCCGTCACTTTATGGGAACGGCTGCCGCCGGTACTGCGGCCCTGGCAATGCCGTCCATCGCCCGCGCCGACAAGGCTCCAATCCGGGTCGGCACCTATGGCGGTTTTTTCGAGGACAGCTTCAAAGAGTTCATCTACCCTGAATTCACTGCGGCCACAGGCATCGAAGTAAACTCGATCGCGGTTCCAACCGGTGAAACCTGGCTGGTTCAGATCGCAAACGCAGCGCGCGCAAAGCAGGCGCCAACCGATGTCTCGCTGATGGCAGGCATTCCGCGCCAACGCGGCATTGATCAAAAACTCTTCATGACACTGGATCCGGCCAAGATTCCGAACCTGTCCAATCTGTCAGATAACTTCAAGGACTACGACGCCGAGGGCAATCTTGTCGCGGTCGGCGCGGTATCCTGGTATATCACCTTGTGTACGAACACCGACGAGATTGCCGAAGCCCCGACCAGCTGGGGAGATATGTGGGATCCCAAGAACGAGGACCTGCTGGGTTTGCTGGCTCTGCCGACAAACTCATACCTTCTGGAAATCACTGCTACTACATACTTTGGCGGCACAGATATCCTGAATACCAAAGACGGTATCAGCCAGGTTTTTGATAAACTTTCGGAAATCGTTCCAAATGTACGCTTGTGGTACCGCGATGAAGGCGCGTTCCAGCAGGCGCTGCAGGATGGCGAGATTCCAATGGGCCAATATTACCATGATGTTGCCGGTTTAGCCGCGGCCGAAGGTTTCCCGGTGCTTTCGACCTTCCCGAAGGAGGGCGGTGTATTGGACTCCGGTTTCTGGATCGTACCCAAGTTCGCAGAGCCGGTTGATGAAACGCTCGAGTTTATCAACTACATCTGCGACCCGGCAACGCAGGCATTGTTGTCGCGCAACCTGGGCACTGCCCCTGTAGTAGATCCGGCTCTAACCGACCTGACGCAAGAAGAACTGGACGCGGTTTCCAGCTCGGGTGCTCCGATCCTTCCGCGTTACGACATTTACAAGGAACATGCCGACTGGATCGCAGATCGCTGGAACCAGATGATCGCAGGTTAACCCTACGATTTAAGGAAATTGAAAGCCCGCCCCGGTTCGGCGGGCTTTCTCAAAACCAAGGGAGGGATTTTGATGAGCGGCCTGACCATCGAAAATGTAACCAAGAAATACGGGGCGGTGACCGCCGTTGAAAACGTAAACCTGCATTTCAAAAAAGGCGAAATGATTTGCTTTCTGGGCCCGTCGGGCTGCGGTAAGACCACGCTGTTGCGTATGATAGCCGGGCTTGAAGAGGCCACGGAAGGCAGCATAAGTTTTGATGGTAAGGATCTGACCCATGTTCCTGTACACCAGCGCAATATCGGCATGGTGTTCCAGTCTTTTGCCTTGTTTCCGCATCTGAGTGTGGGTGAGAACATCAGTTATGCGATGAAAATCCGTGGGCATTCGCGTTCGGAATGCGAAGATCGCGTGAAAGAGCTGCTGGACATGATCCACCTGCCTGGCATTCAGGACCGTCGCATTACCCAAATGTCCGGTGGTCAGCGTCAGCGCGTCGCTATTGCCCGGGCCCTGGCGCTTAACCCCGAGATTTTCCTGTTGGACGAACCGATGTCAGCGCTGGACGCCAACCTTCGCGAATCCATGCAGATCGAGCTGCGTCGATTGCAGCAGGAACTGGGTATCACAACCGTGGTTGTGACCCATGACCAGACCGAAGCCATGACCATGGCCGACGACATTGTTGTGATGGGCCGTGCACGTGTCCACCAGACCGGCGCGCCCATGGATATTTACAAGACGCCAATCAACAAGTTTGTGGCCGAATTCATCGGCACGTCCAACCTGCTGCCGGCGAAGCTGACGTCCGAAGGAAACGTTGATGTTGGCGGCGCGTCCATGACTTTTTCCAACAAGGTAGATGGGTTGTCCGTCGGCGATGAGGCGCTGCTGATGACCCGACCGGAGGATGTTTTTATCCACCCCACGACCGACGCCCCATTGGAAAATGAGCTTCAGGGTACCGTCAGCTTTATCCGGGATATCGGTATGACCATCGAAATTTTGGTCGATTGCGGAGATCACGAGGTGAAGTCGATCATGACCCCCAAGGATTTTCCCGAGGTTAAGGTTGGCCAGAAAGTATTTATCGAAATGCCATCAAGCACCTGCAATTTGCTGGCTGCATGAGGTGATACCATGACCGGTAAAAAATCGTTGTCCCACTATGTCACGCTGGCTCCGTCCTCGGTGATGATCGGGTTTTTCTTTCTAATCCCGTTCATCCTGATCGTGATGGCCAGTGTCGCGGTAAAAACCCCCGAAGGCGATTTCAACTATGGGTTCGATCTGTCACATTTCCAGCGGTTCCTGACCTGGTTCTATATCGAGCGGGCACTGTTCTCTGCTGGTATCTGTGCATTGATCGCCTTTCTCAGCCTGGTTATTGCCTTCCCGTTTACTTACATGCTCACCCGGTTCTCGGAGCGGGCCAAAACCCTGTGGTTGATTTACATCCTCGCTCAATTGTCGCTTTCCGAGGTTCTAATCGCTTTCAGCTGGCAGGTGTTGCTTTCGCGAACTGCCGGTATTGGCAACATTCTGGAATTCGTCGGAATCGTGGAAAAATCCTTTGCGATGGCGCCCAGTGCCGGAGCGGTAATTGCCGCGCTGGTCTATCTGGCTGTGCCTTTTGCTGTTTTGTTGCTGTATCCGGCGCTGGCCCGAATGGATCGCAGCTTGATCGAGGCTGCTCGCACGTTGGGCACCTCGAGCCTGGGCACGTTCTTCAAGATCGTGATCCCGGTGAACCGCTCGGCGCTGGTCTCCAGTTCGGTAACAATCTTTGTTCTGACGCTGGGTGCGATCATCGTGCCACAGGTTCTGGGCAAGCCCGAACACTGGACACTGTCGGTACTGATCACCGATCAGGCGATCTTTAACTTCAACCTGCCCTTTGCATCGGCGCTGGCTGTGGTGTTGTTGATCCTCAGCGGGTCAGTGGTGGCTGCGGTGATGAAGTTCGGAGGTGAGAAATAAGCCATGAAACTTCTTAGAAACGCCTATCTGGTTATCTTCGCGATTTATCTGATCGGTCCGATTCTCGTAATCACCGCCGTGTCGTTCAATGCCAAGAAGTTCCTGGCCTTCCCACCGCGAGGGTTTTCCTTTCGCTGGTACGCCGAGATTTTTGTGGACAGCGGCTGGTTCAACTCGCTGATCTCATCACTTCTGATTGCATTTACCTCGGCCTTGTTGGCGGTGCTGATCGCGCTGCCCGTGGCTTATGTTCTGTGGAAGTCGGGGCTGCGCTATGCCAAGTTCCTGTTCTCACTGGGGGTGGCACCTTTCATCCTGCCGCCGGTGATCATGGCGCTGGCCTTTCTGTTGCTGTTTTCCAGCATTGGTATGAACGGGTTGATGATCAATGTGATCATTGCTCATGCGATGTTCTTGTTGGCCTTGCCGTTGGTGACGATTTCGCTGGGGCTGGAAAGCGTGGATCGTGCCCTGCTTGAGGCCGCTCGAACCATGGGGGCGGATGGCAAGACAGTGTTCCGCACGGTGATCCTGCCGATAGCTGCCCCGTTTGCCTTTGCCGGGTTCGCGTTTTGCTTCGTGCTTAGCCTGAATGAATACATCATCGCTTTGATGACTGTCGGCTTCACGGTTGAGACATTGCCGATCAAGATCTTCAACGCGCTGCGATATGGTTATACGCCGGTAATCGCCTCGATTGCGGTTGTCTTCTTGTTGATCAACGTGGTGGTATTCAGCCTGATCGCCAAATTTAGCAACCTGTCGCGTATCCTTGGCGCGATGGACTGATCCGAAACCAAGATGCCCGGCCCTTTCACATCCCGTGGGGCGTGCATCAGATGTACAGGAGCGTTTCCTTTGATCGATCATCTGAGTGTCGGTGTCCCCGACATCGCCAAAGCCCGCAGCTTTTACGATCCGATCTTGCAGGTGTTGGGCATTTCCTGCCTCGACTCAGACGAAGACTTTGCCGCTTATGGCCGCACCCGGCCCGAATTCCTGCTGCTATTGCCGTTCGATGGCAAGGAATCCACGGCGGGCAACGGCACTCATATCGCCTTTACCGCCGCCGATGCGACCAGCGTGGATGCCGTTCATGCCGCTGCTCTGACAAACGGCGGCACCGATGAGGGCGCACCCGGCCCACGTGATTTCTATCCCATGCCGGGTGTTTATACTGCCTATGTCCGGGACCCATTCGGCAATAAGCTTGAGATCATCGCCAACGGATTCTCATCCCTTTAAGGTCAGCTTGATCGGAGTAGAAGTCATGAAAATCGCCGCCTTTCAAATGTCAGCAGCCGATCCGGCTACAAATCCGACGCGGATCATCGCCGCCATGCAAGCGGCAAAGGAACAGGGCGCGGACCTGCTGGTTGCGCCCGAATTGGCCCTAACCGGTTACGGCCGCGGCGAGGCGCTGCGTACCTTGGCCGAACCTGCCGATGGCCCGATGGTTGCCCAGATGACAGAAGCTGCGCACCAGATCGGCATCGGTTTGGTCGCGGGCTTTCCCGAGCGGGCGGGTGATCAGCTATTTATCAGCGCGCTGATCACCGATGGTTCAGGCCAGAACCCAACCGGGGTCTATCGCAAGGCATACCTTTGGGGTGATTATGAGAAAGGAATTTTCACCTCCGCAGGCCCCTCTGCCGAACTGGTCGACTTATGTGGTCTGAAGGTGGGTTTTTTGATCTGCTACGATGTAGAGTTCCCTGAAAACGTCCGTCGATTAGCCCAAGCCGGGGCAGACGTGGTGATCGTGCCCACAGCGCTGCCCAAAGGCGCGTCGGGGCACCATATTGCAAACCGGGTTATCCCGGTTCGGGCGTTCGAAAATCAGGTGCATGTCATCTATGCCAACCACGCAGATGCGGATGAGCTGTTCGAATATCAGGGAACGTCCTCCATCGCGGCACCCGATGCGACTGTACTGGCCAAAGCGGACGAAACGGGCGAGGCACTTATTTATGCGGACATTAACCCAGCTAATTTTGACGCGAGCCGAACGCAAAACCCGTATCTGCTTGATCTGGAACTGATTAAATAGAACGCGGTACTGTAAGACGGGCTCGTCAATCGCCCGAGAAATTCGGAGCGAAGAACACCAACAGCACAATTTCGTCCGGCCCTTCAAACCAATGTTTAGCGTGGGCTGGGACGTAGACCAGATCCCCTTGCGCAAGCTCGGTGGTCTTTGACGCACCTGTACCATCCTCAACGATCAGCCGGCGTGCGCCGGAAAAGACGTAATAAAGTTCGTCTTCCTGATGTGGGGTCTGATCGTCGATCTGACCCTCGGTAAGACGGTAGATATGAAAGCTCAGATTTGCGGTGCTGGGCGTGTCGGGCGTTGCCTCATAGGTCCCTATCAGCGTTTCGAGAACATCCGTGCGCGCTACGACATCCGGGATATGCCATTTTTGACCGGCTTTGGGCTCTGTCATGCTGGGTCTCCTTTCTGCCTTGCCGGACAAATGCTAGGGCGCATCTTTCGATTCGCGAAGGAGATTGAGCATTCCGGACCGGGTATCAGCCGCAGGCTGGGACCCGCGGCCGATAGATGTTTTTGGGGTGGATCAGTTGATACCGCCCAGGCAGACGTATTTCAGCTCAAGATAGTCATCCATGCCGTATTTCGACCCTTCGCGGCCCAAACCGGACTGCTTGACACCGCCAAACGGCGCGACCTCGGTCGAAATCAGGCCAGTGTTCACGCCCACCATGCCGGTTTCCATCGCCTCGGCGACACGCCAGACGCGACCCAGATCGTTGGCATAGAAATAGCCGGCCAAACCGAACTCGCTGTCATTGGCCAGTGCGATGACCTCTTCTTCGGTCTCGAACTTGATCAGCGGTGCAACGGGGCCAAAGGTTTCTTCGCGCGACACCTTGGCCGAGGTCGGAACATCCGCCAACAAGGTGGGCTCAAAGAAGGTGCCTTCGATCCGCTTGCCACCGGTCAGAACCCGCGCGCCCTTCGAGGTGGCATCGGCCAGGTGTTCTTCGACTTTGGCCACGGCGTCCTCGTTGATCAGAGGGCCGGTGGTGACTCCGTCCGTCATACCGTTGCCAGGGACCAGTTTGTCGATGGCGGCGGCCAGCTTTTCGGCAAAGGCGTCATACACACCTGCCTGCACATAGATCCGGTTGGCACAGACACAGGTCTGACCGTTGTTACGGAACTTGGCAATCATCGCGCCTTCAACGGCGGCGTCCAGATCAGCGTCATCGAACACCAGGAACGGCGCGTTGCCGCCCAGTTCAAGGCTCATCTTTTTGATGGTGTCGGCACCCTGACGCATTAGTATCTGGCCCACCCGCGTCGAACCGGTAAAGGTGATTTTGGCCACTTTTGGGTTGGCGCACATCTCTTGCCCGGTGCCCGACGCGTTCGAGTTCGGAACCACACTGAATACACCCGCCGGAATGCCCGCGCGTTCGGCCAGAACCGCCATGGCAGTGGCCGACAGGGGTGTCAGCTCGGCCGGGCGGACGACAAAGGAACAGCCTGCGGCAAGCGCCGGGGCAACCTTGCGCGCAATCATCGCATTTGGGAAGTTCCACGGCGTGATTGCACCGACAACGCCCACTGGCTGTTTCAGCACCATTATGCGCTTGTCCGGCTGGTGGCCCGGGATGGTGTCGCCATAGACGCGCTTGGCCTCTTCGGCGAACCATTCGATGAAGGACGCACCATAGGCGATCTCGCCCTTAGCCTCGGCCAGCGGTTTGCCCATTTCGGCGCAAAGGATCACACCCAGGTCATCCTGCGCTTCGATCATCAGATCGAACCATTTGCGCAGAACGGCTGCGCGTTCCTTGCCGGTACGTTTGGCCCATGCCTTTTGGGCGTCATAGGCCGCATCGATGGCTTCCTGAACGTCGGCCAGGGTGCTGTCGGTGACCTGCGCGATCACGTCGCCGGTGGCCGGGTTGGTCACCGTGAACTTTGCATCACTGTCGCGCCACTCGCCGTTAATATAGGCACGCCCTTCCAGCAGTGAGGGATCTTTGAGCCCCAGAGCCTGAGAAGTTACATCCAGCATATCAGGCCCCTTTCGCGGCTTTGATCGACTCTTCCAGAAGATCCAGCGCTTCGGTGAAGATTTCGTCTTGAATGGTGATCGGCGCGAGGAAGCGCACGACGTTGCCATAGGTGCCGCAAGTCAGCAGAACCAAATTGCGTTTCAGACCTTCGGCGCGAATACGGTTTGCGAAATCGGCGTCCGGTGCTGACCCGTCAGCGGTATTGAATTCCGCTGCAATCATGAAGCCGGGGCCGCGCACATCTACCATTTCCGGCACATCGGCACGAATGCTTTCCAGGCGCTGCTTGAGGCGCGAACCCAGCTCGTTTGCACGGGCGCACAGGTCCTCTTCCTCGATCACGTCGATCACGGCATTGGCCGCCGAGATGCCCAGCGGGTTGCCGCCATAGGTGCCGCCCAGACCGCCGGGGTTGGCCGCATCCATCAACTCGGCCTTGCCGGTGACAGCAGCCAAAGGCAAGCCGCCGGCCAGGCCCTTGGCCATCGTCGTCAGATCGGCTGCCACATCGTAGTGCTCCATCGCGAACATCTTGCCGGTGCGGGCAAAACCGGTTTGAACTTCGTCCGCGATCATCACGATGCCATGTTCGTCACAGACCGAGCGCACGGCGCGCATCAGTTCAGCCGGGGCCTGATAGAAGCCACCTTCGCCCTGAACCGGTTCCAGAATGATGGCGGCAACGCGGTTGGGGTCCAGATCGGCCTTGAACAGCTGGGTGATGGCGGCTTTGGCGTCGTCAACTGTGACACCGTGCAGATCGATCGGGAAGGGCACGTGGAAAACGTCAGGCATCATGGTGCCGAAACCGGCCTTGTAGGGCTGGACTTTGCCGGTCAGTGACATGCCCATGAAGGTGCGGCCATGGAAGCCGCCGCCAAAGGCGATCACGGCCTGACGGCCGGTTGCGGCGCGCGCTACTTTGATAGCGTTCTCAACCGCTTCGGCGCCGGTGGTGACAAAGATGGTCTTCTTGTCGAAATCACCCGGTACAGCGGCATTCAGACGTTCGCCCAACCGGATGTAGTTTTCATAGGGCATGACCTGATGGCAGGTATGGGTAAAGCTGTTCAGTTGCTTTTCCACGGCGGCCATCACCTTGGGGTGACGATGGCCGGTGTTGACCACTGCGATGCCGGCGGCAAAGTCGATATAGCGGTTGCCCTCAACATCCCAGACCTCGGCGTTTTCGGCGCGGTCCACATAGATCTGAGTCATCATGCCAACACCGCGGGCGATGGCATCATTGCGCCGTTCTGCTATCTCAGCATTTTTCATCTCATGTCCTCCTCAAAGACCGGTCTCACTGACTCGGGTGGAATAAAATTGGCTCACACTATGAACCATTATGTTGTTTGAAAAGTCATTTTGTTATTTGGTTTAAGGCATTGAAATTTATATTCGTAGATCGCTAGTGTTCAAAATTATGAACGAATCAAACACAACATCCACCGACATTCAGATCGGTGCTCGCCTGCGCTATCTGAGGGATCGTGCAGGTCTGTCGCAGCGGGCTCTCGCCAAGCGGACAGGCGTGCCCAATTCCACGATCTCGCAAATCGAATCCGGGCAGACCAGCCCATCCATCAGCACCCTGAAACGGTTGTTGGACGGTATTCCGATCGGTATCGCCGACTTCTTCGCCTTTGAGCCGGACCCCGAACGCAAAGTGTTCTTCGCTGCTGAGGAATTGACGGAAATCACCAAGGGCAAGCTGTCGCTTCGGCAAGTTGGTGGCAACCTCTTTGGACACGCATTGCAAATTCTGCACGAGACATATGAGCCGGGTGCTGACACCGGTCTGCGCACCTATCAGCATGAAGGGGAAGAGGGCGGCATTGTCGTCTCGGGCCGGGTCGAGGTCACGGTCGGTGAAGACCGCAAAATCCTTGGCCCAGGTGACGCCTATCTGTTCAAAAGTACGGAACCCCACCGCTTTAAGGCGGTGGGGCCAGAAAAATGCATCATAATCAGTGCCTGCACCCCACCCAGTTTCTGACGGGGTGCCGCTGTGAAATTACCCGCGAACCGGGCGTGTTGGTTTCTCCAGTGGGCCGAGGCTGTTGAGGTATTCGCTCTGATACCCTTGCTCGCCATAGATCGGGAAGCGCATCGCGCTGTCGCGGAAACTTTTGAGCGGTTGGCCCATGTTCAGAACTCCCTGACGGCGCTGGCGGCGCACATTGTCGAAATCGACCTCTATCGGAATCAGTTCCTCGTTCACGCAGCCGTCGTGCAACAATTGGCCTGCCGGATCGATGACGCGGGAATAGCCATTGCCGCCGGCCATCAGCCCGTTGATCGAAAAGACATAGGATTGGAACATCGCCGCCGAGGCCTGCGCGATAATTAGATCGGCGTGACGGTCGATAAAGCTGGCCAGGACTGGGTTAATGATCACTTCGGCGCCCTGAGACACCATTTGGCGTGTCAGTTCCGGAAACCAGATGTCATAACAGATCGACATGCCGAAATTGCCGACATTGGGCACTTCGAACACGCAAACTTCGGTTCCCGGGGTCGTATGATCCTCATACGGGGTGAAGGGGAACATCTTGCGATAGCGGGTGACGATCTCGCCTTGCGGATTGATTACCGGGGCGGTGTTGTAGATCGCGCCTTCCTGCTCACCCTTTTCGAAATACGATCCCGGAAGCAGCCAGATGCCATATTTCTTTGCCAGTTCCTGACACTCGGTTTCGTACGCGCCACCCATCGGCTGGGCCGAGGACGGATTGGGGCCAGAATGGCACAGTTCGGAAAACACCACCATCTCGACCCACGGATAAAGGTGCATCATGACAGCCAGACGTTTTTTCATTTCTGGCATATTGTCATGCATCGCCAAGTGCATCTGAATCCCGCCGATAGCGAATTTGGTCATTTCGGGGCCTTTCCTGCCTGTATTGTCACTGAATATGCGATCCGTGATCGTCAAAACGCAGTGTAGTTTTTGAGTTGGGGGTGTCGTTCACCGACCATTTTCCCGCAGAGCCGTTGGTGAAGACCAATTCGACATCCGAGGTTTGAGGGCGATAGAGGCTGGTGAATACCGTTCCGAAACCTTCGCCATAACGGGTAGCAAAGATCGGTTTGCTGAGAAACACCTGTTTGAGGGTTTCGGCATTGGCCTGGCCCGTTGCGATTGTGTTTTCCAAAAGCTCCTCACGTTCCAGCGTGGCCGAGAAGCGGCCGTGGCCGCTCAACTCTACGCCAAGCTGGTGGTTGGTTGCCCAGCTTTGAGTGCGGAACATCGGCGGGCGGTCCGGGGCGATAAAGCAAGTGACTGCGCGGCCGGTGCGGTCCGTCAGGGTCAGGTTGTACGACATGTGGCAGGGCAGCAGGCGCAGCACCTCGATCGCGTCCTGAACATCGATGCAGACCTCAAGCAAATAGCGCACGATCAGCGGCACGCCAAAGCCGCGCCCCATCACCAGCCTGCCGCCAAAACTGAGCGAGACAGCCAACCCGTTTTCGTTCACACCGTCGGACAGGCCGCTGAGGCCGTCAATCATGCCGACAATCTTTTTCCCACGCCAGGCTGAGCGCAGTAGGGTCAACTCGTTCAGCGTCGGGTCAAGATCGTAATTGCGGATCAGGAATGGACCATCCGCGTCGCTAGAGGCCGCCTGCGAACAATGGGCCAAGTACCGGGGCGGGCACCAAAAGGTGAGAAAGGCGTGCAATTCCTCATCATCGGGGTCCACCTCGCATAGCCGGTCGATCAAACGCTCAAGCTCGGGCATATAGCGGCGCAGCGCATTCCGGGCTTCGCTGACACTGGCAGCCGTCCCGCCTTTTTCGACAAACCACTTTTTCCAGCCGGGCCAGAAACGCCGATGAATCTGCGCCCAGGCTTGATCAGGATGGTCTTCCGACAACAGCAGCAGGTCTCGGTTCATCGAAAAGCCACTGGGCTGGTGTGCCAGTATTTGCTCGGCTGATGCATTCATTCAGCAGTTCTTTCTTCCCTCGTTTTGCGACATTATGGTGCATAGTGTTGTCATTGCAACCATTAAATGTTAACATCATGGTTCATGATGTATCGAAAGCACCTTTTTGTGAGCGTGCTGACACAAAACGGATTTATACGATGAAAAAACCCTCTGTTCGCCCTCGCGGATACACATCGGTAACGGCATCTCTGGCGGTAGTAGACGTGGCAGAAATGTTGAAATTCCTGACCAACGCCTTTGGCGCAGAAGTTCTGGTTCAGGACTCAGAGGAGGCACCAGCCTTTGCTTCGGTCAAGCTGGGCAACGCCATGATTTTTGTCACCGCTGGTTGGGCCGCGACAGGCCATTTGCCGCAATCGCCTGCGGCACCCGGCGCGGTTGCGCTGCATCTGTACGTCGAGGATGCCGCAGCGACCGTCGAACAGGCGGTTAAAGCCGGTGCTACGCTGACCTCCGATGTTCGGGACACATATTGGGGCGAGCGTGTAGCGTCTTTGGCAGATTCGTTTGGCCATCGCTGGACCATCGCCGAGCGCGTCGAGGTCCTGAGCCCTGACGAGATCGCCGCCCGTGCCGCGGCCGCCTTAAACACGCCTGCCAGCAAATCCACGGAACCGGTTGACGAGACTGAATTGTCGTGACCTAAGTTGGGGATCATCGACACAGAGAACGCAATGAACCACGACCCCGCCCCGACCAGCACGATTCGGCAAAACGCTTTGCCTGATCTGATGGCGGAAGAGCGCATCGCCGATTTTCCGGTGGCGGTGCGCACGGTGCGCGAGGTCGCTGGAGGCGGTTTTGCGAACAACGACCGGCACCCAAACACATGGACCGTGTACTTTCTGGTCGATGGCCAATGGGCGCTGGTCGAATCTGCGCGTGGGTTACGGCGGGAATGGTCCAGTCTGGACCGGCTCGAGAAATGGCTTCGGTCCTTCGGGTTCCGGTTTTTCTGGGTCCGCAACGATATCGAGCCGATCGAGCCTTCGGGTGACGGTCCGATGGGTGGGCCTAATCTGAAATAGCACCATTCTGGAATGCCCGGTCAGATGCAAATTCGCGCCCTTCCTAGATGTGGATGCCCGCATCGATGTCCGTGCCCGAACTGACCAGCCTTATCCCAGGACCAAATTTCACTGTGTGGGCCGTGGATAAACCAGGGGCCCACATTTTTCTTTCCGAGAGGCTTAGAACCATTTTCCCGCAGATATATCTTCCGGAAGGGTAACGGCCTGTTCAGCCTTGAGCGGGATGGATTTGAACTGCGCCTTGATGCCGGCGTTCCATTGTTTGGCACGCTTGGTCAGATTTCGCTTGTCGGTCTGCATACGGCCCCGTGTCAGCAGGCAGCCCAGATCGGCCCCGTGATAGCAATAGTCGCCCGTGCTGTAGACGCGCAGGTAGAAGGCCTCGGTTTCTTGCCCGATCGAAGTGATGTTGAGCGCCGGGCGTACAAAGCTGACCTCGCCATCGCTGTCCATTCGCCAGATGCCCGATTGCGGGGCCTTGGTGATAAGCTCGACCTTATCCTCGGTCTGCTTGAAGATCAGCTGGGTCCAGTTGTCATATTCGGTCCAGCGGGACTGAATTTCGGCAACGTTGATTTCGTAGTCGACGTTCAGGTATTCCAGCAGGTGGAACAGGAACAGCGGGCAGCCGCCATAGGTCGATGTGACCAGATTGGTCGGCGGAGTCGCGCCGCTGACACGTGGGTTCAACTCGCCCAGATAGACCTTGTTGGTGTCGGTATCGAGCAGGAAGTCCAGACAAAATACGCCCTTGTATCCCTCTTTGTAGAGACGGTCCCCAAAGTTGCGGGCCATTTCCTGAACTTGCTCTGGTACTCCTTCGGGCAAGATGGTCGGCGAGATGTCATTGCCGCACCAACCACCCTTGTACGGCGTGATCTCGGCAAATCCGGTGATGTCGGTCATGACCGGTCCCACCAGCGTGCCGTGACGTGTTGCGCAGCCTTCGATGGTGCCAGGCAGGTGGTTGAGGCGCTTCATAACCTTCAGCTGTTGATCGATGATCTTGGCCGAATACTTGTCCCAGTCCCTTTCAGACTTGATAAAAAAGGTGGTGCGACCGCTGTCGCCATAGGGTGTCTGAACAACCAGATCGTGACCCAGGTCGGCGCTGTCGGCCAGTTTGGTCAGCTCGGCATAGGTATCGGCCTGGCCCATAATGTTGGGGGCCGAAGCGACGCCCGCCTCGTTGCCCAGTTGCGTGGTGACGATCTTGCTGTCGAGATGTTCGCGTAGTGCCGCTGGGGCCAGCGCAATATCAACACCGATTTTCTTGCACAGCTCCTCGGTCTTTTCGTCGAACATGACAAAGATGGCCTTGGCGCCCGGATTGGCCTTGGCTTTTTCCACGAATTCCGGGTGCGATACCAAATAGTTGGCCACATCCTCCATAGACTGGAACTCGTCATGCGAAATCGGCGTGGGGACGAATGAACGGGGATGATTGCCATCGAATATGTCGAAGTAGTTGACAAATTCCAGCCCGCCGACCCACTGATCCAAACCCAGCAAACTGTAAGGCGTCGGAGTCACGATATAGATTGGTGTGGTGTTTTTACGCAGGAACTGAAAAATTTCGGACAGGCTTTTCAGTTTTTTGCGGCGACCGGCTGGTTTCGAGGTTTGAGGCAATTTTTGTCTCCACTACGTTCCTTGGGTTTCACGAACTTTAATAAGACCCGCCCACACCAAAGAATTGCAAGGAGTATTTCTTACATTCGCACTCATCAATGAACCCGCCCCCGATGCGGCCCTAAAATCGCAGGCCGCATTCGGGTTAGATCGGGTCACGCTGGGGCGGTGATATGTTTGATCCCCTGATAACCAGCCAGGCCCCATGGACCTAGTTCGCGGCCAATGCCACTAGCTTTGAACCCACCCCATGCACTGTCGGGGTAGACGATCTGTGGCGTGTTCAACCAGATTTGCCCGGCCTCAATACTGTCACACAGCACATTGCCGCGCTCGGGATCGCCGCAAACGACCGACCCCACCAGCCCGAAATGGGTGTCGTTGGCGATGGCCAGCGCCTCGGCATCGGTGCGGAAGGTGGTCGTGGCCAGTACTGGGCCAAAGATTTCCTCACGCCAGATGCGGTTGTGGTGGGGCACATTGCGATAGATTGTTGGTGCGATGAAATTGCCTGGCCCCTCGGCCAGCACATCGCCGCCTGACACACAGTCCAGCCCATCGACGCGGGCACTGTCCAGGTATTCCCGGACCTTGTTGAATTGTGATCGTGTTGTAATCGGACCCATGTCGCAACCGTCTTGGAAAGGTGACGAGACCTGCATGGCCTTTGCCCTCTCGACCAGACTGTCGATCAGTTTGGCCTCGATGTTTTCATGCACCATCAGGCGTGACGTGGCCGAACACATCTGACCCGCGTTGTAGAAAATACCGCCCAGGACGCTGTCCAGTGCGGTGTCCAGATCGGCATCTTCGGTCACGATGATGGGCGACTTGCCCCCCAGCTCCAGCGCAATTGGCAAACAACGTTTCGATACTGCCTGCATCACCTGCGCCCCGACCATGTTCGAACCGGTGAATGACACCTTGCGGAACTCCGGGGCGGTGCTGATGGCAATGCCCACGTCCACGCCACCGGTGACGATATTGATCACACCCGCGGGCAGGTCGATTTCAGCGGCGATATCGCCATAGACCAGTTCGATCAGAGGGGTCATCTCCGAGGTTTTCATCACCGCCGTACACCCCGCTGCTAGCGCCGGCGCCAGTTTCCAGGCGCTGGTCACCAACGGGAAGTTCCACGGGACAATCATGCCCACAGGGCCTACCGGTTCGCGTCGAACGCGGCCTACGTGATCACTACCGGCATGGGCGACGGGGCTGTTTTGCACGGCGCTCAATCCATCGGCTAGCGTGGCGTAATACTCAAAGGTGGCAATGGCGTCGCCTACGTCAATTTCAGATTCCAGCCGCGGCTTGCCGCTGACAGTCATCTGCACGTCAACCAAGTCATCGTGGCGATCGGTCAGCCCTTTGGCAATTGCACGCAGATATTCAGCGCGTTTGGCCGGAGGCGAGGCCTTCCACGGGCCAAAGGCGGCTGCGGCAGCGCGCGCGGCGGCTTCGACATCCACTGCTCCGCCCGTCGGGATTTCTGTCACAACCCTTCCAGTTGACGGGTTGAGAACGATCAACGGCGCAGTACCCGCGCCATCGCGCCATTCCCCATTGAGGAAAACGGTTTGTGACCGTTGTAAAAGGGGATTTGATGTCATGGAATGCCTTCTTTCGGGGGTACGCCCCAAATTGTACCGGGACTATTTGTTTGCCATCAGGCACAGAATCTCGAGTACGATCTGAGATCCAGCAACGGCGGTGGCTCCGGTAGTGTCATAGGCTGGTGAAACCTCGACCACGTCACCCCCGACAACGTCGATACCCGCAATATCACGCAGGATGATGGCCACCTGACCCGATGTGAGGCCGCCGAAGACCGGCGTGCCGGTGCCCGGGGCAAAGGCCGGATCCAGCCCGTCGATGTCAAAGGTCAGGTAGGTCTTGTTGTTCCCCACGATCTCTTTGATGCGTTTGGCGGTTTCCACCGGACCATGTTCATGCACAAAACGCGCGTCCAGCGTGTGAAAGCCCTGCGTGTCGGGATTCGAAGTGCGAATACCTACCTGAACTGAACTTTCAGGGGAAACGAGGCCTTCTTTTATGGCGCGGTACATGAAAGTGCCGTGGTCCATCCGTTCGGGATCGTCATCGACCCATGTGTCGGAATGGGCGTCGAACTGGATCACCGACAGAGGCCCGTGTTTGGATGCATGCGCCCGCAGGTTGGGCAGAGTAGTGTAGTGGTCGCCGCCAATGGAAATGGCCATGGCTCCGGCGTCCAGAATGGTTTTGATATGCGCCTCGATCGCAGCGGGGGCCAGGTGCAGTTTGCCGTGATCGAAAGGGCAATCGCCGTAGTCAATGACCGAGAGGGTCTCTAGTGGGTTCACCGGCCAGCCGTAAGGAGCGTCCCAGGCCAGCATGGAGGACAGTTCACGCACCTGACGGGGTCCGAACCGCGATCCGTTGCGGTGGGTCACGCTGACATCAAAAGGGATGCCGGTGATCGCCACATCCACTCCAGTCAGGTCTTTGCTGTATTTACAGCGTGCAAAGCTGGTAACGCCGGAATAGCTGACTTCACCGATCATACCGCGTGAGGACTCCCGCGTGATCGCGGTGTCGATTTCGATTTTTTCCAACAGAAAATCTCCTGTTATTCAGATCAGAGAGGGAAACCCAGGGCATGCACGAATTTCAGCCAGGCATGACGCCAACCGCCCTTTTCATCAGCCGTGTCCAGCGCATAAAGCGTGATCTTGCCGCCGAGCCAGCGGAACGGTTCAGGCGGCACCCAGTTTGGCATCGTGGTAGAAAAGTCGAGCTTGAGTTCCGGCAGGTCTAGCCGGTCCAGTTTGGCCAAACCAATGCGCGCACCGAAACGGCTGGTCGAGACGCCAAAGCCGGAATACCCCCCGGCCCAGATCACATCACCGTCCCAATAGTTCTGAAAATGCACGGCCATACGGGTGGTCAGTGCAATCGGCCCGCTCCAGGCATGTGAAAAGCTGATGTCTTCCAACTGCGGAAATGTTCTGTTGAATGCACCCGCCAGATGCAGATATGGATCGACCACGCGCTCACCGGCGGGATCGGTATTGTTGGTGCCGTCATAATAATAGGCCAACCGCCCGCCGAACAGGATGCGGTTATCCTTGGTCATGCGCATATAGTTCAGCTGCGTGCGGGTGTCATACACGCCCTGACGGTGTTTCCAGCCCACGCTTTCCACCTGTTCGTCGGTCAGGGGGCGGGTCATTATGATCCGGTCACGAATGCCGACGACGCGTTTCTTGATGTTCTTGTGGCCGCTGGCAAACGCATTGGTGCACAGCAGAATCTTGGGTGTGCGTACCAGCCCGTCATGGGTGCGGACGTTCAGCACTCCATTGATTCGTTCAATGTTTTCCATCGGCGTGTGTTCGTAGATGCGCACCCCGAGGTTCAGCGCTGCCTGTTTAAGACCCCAGGCCAGCCGCGCCGGATGCACCGTGCCGCTCAGGCTTTTGTTCCACAGACCGGCAGAAAACAGTGGTGAGTTCACATGTTCGCGCACCGCATCCCTGTCCAGAAACTCGGCCTCATAACCATGTTCCTGGTGCAGCTTGTATTCTTCTTCGATATCACCTTTACGCTCTTCGCCGATGGCAACCGTCAGCTCACCGCCCCAGGTTTGGTGGGCGTCAATGTTGTGCCGTTCCAGCGTGTTGCGGAAGCCTTCGATATTGTCGTGGCCAAGCTGTTCCAACGCTGCAAGATCCTTTGGGAAAATCCGCACCGCGTTGTGCAGCCCATGCATCAGCGAGGTGGATACAACCGCGCCAGGCCGCCCCGAAGCGCCATATGCGATCTTGCCCGCCTCGATCAAAACCACATCCCGGCCGGGGTTTTGTTCCTTGGCCTGAACCGCCGCCCAGAGACCGGTAAAGCCGCCCCCGACAATCAGCAGGTCCGCGTCAGTCGGGCCAATAAGCTGATGCTGCACTTCCGGCGCGTCCGGGCTGTCCAGCCAGAACGGGAAGAACGTGACATCTTTGAGTGCTTTTTCGGCAAACGACATTTGAAGCCCCATTGGAATTGGTTTCACTCAACATCTCAAAAGCGCGGTTTTGGTCAAATAGCCTTCCGTCAATCGGATGCATTGATCAAACAAATGTATGGAAAGGGGCGCATGCGCGCCCCGACGGGGGCTGGTCGGGGCCCCTGCATGAGTATTGACTCAAAAGACACGCTGTTCGCTAAACTTTAACGTCCCCGTCCAATTTTCTCCTCATTTTCTTAATATGGTTGTCGAGGCGCTTGGGCCCGGAGGTTACTTTAATGAAGTCCCCTCAAAGAAAATCGCAGGTTTTGCCGGTCGCGGTGCCCGAAACATTGGCGGGCAAGCGAGCAGCAATTTTCTTTTTGCTGAATGAAATTGGGCTCCGGAAAAATAAAACTGTAAACGCCAGTTCATCAGAAGAACCTGTACCAAGCACGACAGATTCATCAGATGTCATCAACCTTCAGTCGAAGGTGTTGCTGCTTACGGACGAGTTCATCTTTTCCTGACCTTCCATTTCCGACGGCGGGCTCTTGCCCATTGAATTGTCCTTTCTTCACAAAGGCGTCGGCAGCCCTTTCACGCCTCTGCCGTCTTGGCTATGACGGTTACAGCGCCTTGGGCACCTTGTCCGGCGTGCCTGCCTACGTTGAACAACTGGGAGCGCCTCTATGATGTTTCGCCGTTCGGCCCTTGCCGCAATCGCTGTGGTGCTGCCCATCGCGGCACAGGCCCAATCCGCTGATAAGCCAACTGTGGGATTGCATGTGGAACTCAACAGGATCGAGGATGTCGAAGGGGCCTGCCGCCTGACCTTTGTCGCCCAGAACAAGACGGAAACGGCAATCGACAATGTCGGCTTTGAAACAGTGGTATTCGATACTTCTGGTGGCGTTGTTACGCTTGCGCTCTACAACTTTCGGGAATTGCCGGCAGGGGTGCTGCGCGTGCGTCAGTTTCTGGTGCGAGATGTGACCTGTGATCAGGTCGGGCGCACCCTGATCAACGGCGTGAACAGCTGTGTGGTCGGCGGATCCGAAAGTGAGATTTGCGCAGAGGCCCTGACCCTGAGCAGCCGGACAGATGTGGAGCTTTTGGGATGAGTTTTTTTGACGCCTTGCGCGAAATCCTGGCCCTTGGCGGGCCGGTTGTGGGAATTCTGATTGCGATGTCCGTGGTGACGGTCGCGGTCACGCTGTACAAGCTTTGGCAGTTTGCGGCATCGGGCGTTGGTCGCCACCGAATTTTGTCTCAGGCATTGGCCGCTTGGGATGCCGGGGATAAACAGACCGCCCGCGCGCGACTGGCCAAAAGCAACAGCTACTTGGCCCCGCTGGTCGGGGTCGCCATGGACGCGCCGGACGCGCCCGGGCTGGATCAACGGCTGGACGCCGAGGCCGGACTGGCATTGGCGGGTCTCGAACGCGGCTTTCGTCTGCTGGATACGGTGGCGCAGCTGGCCCCGTTGCTGGGTTTGTTCGGCACCGTTCTGGGCATGATCGAGGCCTTCCGCAGCCTTCAGGGCGCCGGGTCGTCGGTTGATCCATCGCTGTTGGCAGGTGGCATCTGGGTGGCGCTGGTGACAACGGCGGTGGGGCTGGCGGTCGCAATGCCGACTTCGATGGTGCTGTCGTGGTTCGAAAGCCGCACTGCGCGCGAACGTGTGTTCGCCGACAAGGCACTGCGCACGGTTCTGGTGCCGGGGCAGGCGATTCCTTTGGCGGATGAAGCGCTGACCACGGCGGCCGCGCCCGGACATGCGTAACACGGCACCCTTTGTCCGAAGACCGCTGGCGATGACGCCGCTCATCGACGTTATCTTTCTGCTGTTGCTGTTCTTCATGCTGACTTCGACATTTTCGAAATACGGCGAGATCGAGCTAAGCAATGCAAAAACCGGGGGCTCGGCGTCTGATGCACCGCAGGATCGGGTCTTTGTCCAGCTTGGACCCGAACGGCTTGTTCTGAACGGCAGCCCAGTCACGTTGGAGGAGCTGACGGCGCAGGTCACGGCCGGTCAGATTCTGGTCAGCCTTGATCCCGATACAACCGCGCAGCACGTGGTGGACCTGTTGGTCGAACTGCGCGGGCGTGAGGGCCTCAGCGTATTGGTGCTGGAATGATCCGCGTGAACCGCCCCCACCGCAAACGCGACTCGACCATTGCACTGATCAATGTCGTGTTTCTGATGCTGATCTTCTTTCTGATCGCGGGCACGGTAGCGACGCCGCTGGACCCTGATCTGAACCTTGTCGATACTTCACAACTGGAAGGGCGCGAGCCACCCGACGCGCTGGTGTTGCACAAGGACGGAACACTTAGCTTTCGCGGTGCGCCGATGGACCCCGAAACCTATATGGCAGGGCGCGAACCGGGGCCGGTGCGGATTGTGCCGGATCGCGACGTCTCAGGGGTCCGGTTGATCGAAGTGACGGGCGAACTGCGCCGTCTGGGTGCCGTATCCGTTTTTGTCGTGACCGAGAAGGCGCTGGAATGATCCGGGGGTCGGCGGTCATCGCGGCCATCGCCGTATTGGTGTCGCTGCTGCTGCATGTCTTGGGGCTGGGCTTTACAGTACCCCGGCTTGGCGATCAGCCGCTTCCGCCGGCCAACTCTGACTCGGTTGAACTGGGCAGCAGTTTCGAAGATCTTGCCGAGACCGTCGACGAACCCATCGAACCCGAACCCGCCGATACCCCTGAGCCACCGGTGGAAGAGCCGCCCGAACCCGCACCCGAACCTGCGGAGATCCCAACAAGCGAAGTGCATGTGGCTTCGGACGACCCGCAGCGAACCTTTGCGCCGGATACTGGTGAAGCCGAGGTTTTGCAGCCTGTCTCCCCCGAGCCTGTAGAGGCGGAAGCCCCCGAAACCCAAGACACTACCGATGGGGAGGAAACCGCCAGCGACACGGAGGATGAAACGCCGCCAGTCGAACCCGCAGAGCAGACCGAAACGCCCGAGGGCGATCCCGAGGTCGCTGAACCACCGACCGAAGCCGAGCCCGCGCCTGTCGAACAGGCCGAAGTATCGGAGCCAGCAGATGCCTCAGTACCCATAGTTGCGCCCGTCACCCCGACCGAAAGTGAACCCGTAGAGGCCGATATCCCCGGTGCCGAAGCCGAGCCTGAGGCGGAAGACGACGCATCAGAGCTGGCCATCACGTCCTCGATCCGACCACGCCTGCCGGACCGCCGTGAAAAGCCTGAACCTCGGGGCGTGTTGGGCGGCGCGCGGGATTTCAGCGCGCTGGAGTTTCCCACGCGAGAGGTCGAGTCCCCACTGACGACTTACAGTCGCCGAGGCGTCGATGTCTTTACCACGGGGGACAGCGGTCGCCGTTCTGGAGGACGTGGTCCCGGAAACTCGGACAAGACCAATTATGCCGGAAAGGTTCTGGTTCACCTGAACCGCACACGGGTCGTCTACACAGCGGCGCGGGGCTATGCGCGGGTGTTCTTCGTGATCAAGCCAGACGGAACCCTGGACTATGTTGAAGTCGTGGACACCAACGGCTCGCCAGATCTGGAGCGGGCGGCCAAGGCGCAGGTCAAAGCAGCCTCTCCTTTCCCGAAACCGCCCGGAGGCGTCAGCCGGTCGCTGTCCTTTGTCTATTCCAGCAACTGAGACCTCGCACGGATACAGGTGACCTTATCGCTTTTCAAAGAACAGGATAACTTCGCCCAGCCGAACACCATAGCGCGAGACATAGGCGCGGTTCAAAAGCCGGTCGTCGCTGAGCAACCACATCCAGTCATCAAAATTCACCCGCATCGTGCCATCCTTGACCGGCAGGTCGATCTTGTATGTCCAGTTGAACGTATCCCCGCGCTCTACCCCGCTGGCCTCACCCAATACGCCGGGGGCTGTGCCGGTCCAGGTGTCTTCACCGGTCTTGGTCAGGGTCCATATGCGTTGTTCGGTGGCCCCGTCGTCGTAGACAAAATCCTCGACCAGTGTCAGGGTTTCACCATCCCATGTCCCGTCTATATCAACAGTGAATCGGCGGGGAACATTGCCCAGAACGTCCTGAAACTGACCATACGCAACGGTTTTGCCTTCAAAGAACTCCTCTAGGTTCAGTTGCCGGTCGGACAGAAAGGACTTTGGAACGCGCGGTTTGGCGGAACACGCAGCTAAAGCGGCAAGACCAAAGACCGCAAAAGCCGCGATGAGATACCTGCGCGGGATCATTGCAAGGTCCTTGTCTCGGCAGTGGCGTCATAGCCGTTCGATCCACTGACATGGGTGGGCTTTGCCTCAGGCGCCGGTCGCATTGTAGCGACCAGTTCCGCAACCTTGATGCCAAATTTGCGCATCTCGGATCGGTTCATGATCACGCCACTTTCAGTCAGATACATCCAATCGGTGACATCCAGCGTATGGCCGCCTGCATCCTGGGGCAGGATGATGCGATAGGTTAGTTTGACTGTCGATCCCGAGATCGTGCCGCGACCTTCCCCAACGATGTCGTCCGCCGTTGCTGTGAAGGTGTTGCCAGTGCCCAGTGTCAGATACCATTTCCGGGTCATCTTTTTACCGTTGGAATAGGTGAAGTATTCGGCCAGAGTGCCGGTACTGCCGTTCCATTCCCCCACCATTCGGGCAACGAAGCTGTTCGACATCTTGCCATTCGGCCCATAGATCAACCCTTCGGACAGGATTTCTCCGTTCAGATGCCGCTTCATTTCAAAGGCGGGTCCAGTACCAGCGTAATCTGCCGGTGCTTGCGACCGGAAACTCAGGAACCGGCGCTTCGCTATGATCAGGACAAGGATGACGAGCATTAAGGTGGCTATAAGTGTCATTTGGCTGAGACCTCAGTAGGCAGCGTCAGAACCAGTCCGAACGCGCCGAGTTTCAGGATGCAGGGCAGCACGGCATAGGCGAGGTTGAGTGTGTTCAACGCCTCGGCCGAGTTTGCTTGTCCCGGAGTGAACCCGCTGCGTTCCAGCAGCGGCAGAGTGAAGAAAGCGGCCAACGCCAAGCCCAGCTTGCCGGCGAAAGACCAGATGCCAAACGCTGCCGAAGCGTTCAGCCCGGCGCGGGTTAACACGACGGAAAACATGGCGGGCAGGACGACCATGTCCGCCCCCAACGCGGCGCCGGATGTCAGGCAGATCACGGCAAAGCCGGACAGATTGCCGGCTGAAAGGGTTGCGGCACCAATAAAGCCCGCAATCGAAAGGGGCATGGCAATTATCAGAGTCTGTTTCGGCCCAATTCGATTGCTGAGCCGGGCCCAGAGGGGCACGCTTGCCCCGGCGCTGAGGAAAAACAGGATCAGCAACGGCCCGGCCTTTCCAGGCAGTTGCAGCCGGTCTTCGACAAAGAACAGAAACAGGGTCGATGTGATCGCCACCGGCAGGCTGTTGACCAATGCCAGAGCTAAAAGACGTAACGCACCGGCCTGACCCAACCCTGCAAAGGACAGCGCGTTACCGGTGATCGGGGTGCGGCGCCAGATCGGAAATGTCAGGGTCAGCGTCAGGAGTGCGAGCAGCCCCAAAAACAGACCGAAAGCCGGATATCCCTGGGCACCGGCGCCAAAAGCCACAAACAAGGCCGGGGCGCTGGCGGCGAGAACCACGCCAGTCAGCTGACCGCCCTCGCGCCAGGCCGCCAGCCTCATCAGCTCTTTCGGACCGGGATGCTTGGCCAGCGTCGCACTTCGCCCATAAAGCAGGATGCTACCCAGGCTGTAGGCCGAGAACAAAAGTACCAAAATAGATACTAACACAGGGATACTTGCCCCTTGTGGTAAGCCAAACAAGACCGGAAACCCAACCGCCAAACCCAGCGCCGCCGCGGCAGCAAACAGCGTTTGTGCCTCTGGCCAGCGGTCGATAGCCCAGCCGATCAGCGGATCCTGAACCAGATCGACCAATCGGATCACCAACAGGATGGTGCCGATCGCCGCCAACCCAATGCCAAGATTGACGGCGGCAAAACGCGGCAGGTGAATATAAAGCGGTATACCCGCTGCAGCGAGCATCAGTGCATAGAGGCTGACGCGCGGATACAGCATCACTTCCCCTTCAGCTGACGTGTGAAGCTTGCGGATCTAGTGTTGTCACCCAAAAAGATGGACATAAATGCACGCTTGGCACCCGGATAGGACAGAGTGCATGTTTTTTGCCCATTGCGCCAGAAGCCAACCTTGTTTGGCCCTTCCGAGACCGCAATGTAAGTGTCACCCTTTCCGACCGCCTGAAAGCACTGATTTAACTGGCTTTGCGTCGGAGGCGGATTGCGCTGCCGAGCCATCTCATCCAGCGTCGAATCCACAAGAGCTTTCTGTTTAAGGTTTTTCCGGTAGGTCAGTTGCAGACCAAAATCCTCATTCCAACTGAACGCAGCGCCCTGCGGCATATAGAGCTTGGCGTCATAGATCGGCACGCCTAGAAACCGAAACGTCGCGCTACCGACCAGTTGGGCTCCGGCCAGCGTTTGCGTGATCGGAGATGCCATGAGTGTATCAGGTGTCAGCACAACAAGTGAAACCAGCGCAGCGCGGCAGGTCTCAGAGATCAGCCGAGGCAGGTGTGACCGGTTTGTGCGCGAGTTTTTCATCGTCAGCTCCGATTCTGTGCGGGGTGCCATTCAGGCGCTCGACGACAAGCATCGCGCTGGCAATCCCGTCTTCGTGAAAGCCGTGCCGATTGTATGCCCCGGCAAACCAGGTCCGGTTCTGTCCCTGCATGTCGCGGATTTGCCTCTGGGCCCTGAGGGCGGCCTTGTCGAACACAGGGTGGGCAAATTCGACCTGATCATAGATTTTATCTGCTGGAATTTCGGACGAGGCATTCAACGTGACGAACATCGGATCGCTGTCAGGAATGCTCTGCAACCGGTTCATCCAGTAAGTCACACCGACCTTGCCCCCTTGCGAGCGATAAGTCCAACTGGACCAGCAGGCCTGCCGCCGGGGCATCTGGCGTGGGTCACAATGCAGAATGGCAGTGTTGGGCTGGTATCGAATAGACCCTAATGTGGATTTTTCTGCTTCAGTTGCACCCTCACCCAGAATGGCGAGGGACTGATCAGAATGGGTTGCCAGAATGATTTCGTCGAATTGATCCACCTGACCCTGACTGTGAACCGTCACGCCGAAGTCGTCGCGGTGGATGTGGTCGACGGGTGAGGCAAGGCGAATCTCGCAGCCACGCTCCCGCAAAGCGGCGTCGATCCGTCGGACGTATTCGATGCTGCCGCCTTTGACCGTGTACCATTGATGCTGATTGGCCCGTCCGCTGGCCAGCAGCGCGTGGTTGCGAAAGAATTGCACCAATGAGCGGGCCGGGAATTGATCGACAAATTCGACCGGGGTCGACCAGATCGCGCCACACATAGGCATCAGATAATTGTGGCGGAACCAGTGACCCAGACGCAACTGATCGATCAACTCTCCGATCGTGGTGTCATCGTCCTGCGCGGCCTCGGGGGCCTCTTTACCAAAGCGCAGGATGTCCGCGATCATCTTGTAGTAAGCCGGGCGGGCAAGGTTGCGTTTCTGCGCTGTCAGCGTACGCAGGTTGTTCAGCCCGTATTCGATGCGGCCATTGTCGATGGTTGCGCCAAAGCTCATCTCACTTTCGATGACGGGCACGTTCAGCTCATCAAACAGACGTGTCAGGTAGGGGTAAGTGGCGTAGTTAAAAACGATGAACCCGGTATCGACAGGCTGGTCACCATTCTTGCCAGCCATCACGGTTCGGGCGTGCCCACCCAGCCGGGGTTCGGCCTCAAACACGGTGACGTCGTTGTTTTCGGAAAGATAATACGCGGCCGACAAGCCTGAGATGCCTGCGCCTACGACTGCGATTTTCTTGCGTGTGCCCCGTGCTTCGTCGAACATTACATCCTCGTTATACGACAGTTTACAAGGAGATACGCAGTGCGCGAGGGGGTGGATCACT
The DNA here is from genome assembly GCF_056539305.1 of Ruegeria sp. BC1. Taxonomy (NCBI): domain Bacteria; kingdom Pseudomonadati; phylum Pseudomonadota; class Alphaproteobacteria; order Rhodobacterales; family Roseobacteraceae; genus Ruegeria; species Ruegeria sp. BC1. Next base: position 191,039 of record NZ_JBQFUT010000004.1, on the reverse strand, counting down.
TGGGGCAGAAGTTTTTCGCAGCTCTGCCCTTTTGCGCGGTAGGATGATGTGATCCAGCTGCGCCGCCCACCCGTACCACACGAAGGTAAATGGATTTGACACGGGTATGAGCAGTTTTGACGGAAAAACCTATTGGATCGTCGGCGCCAGCGAAGGGTTGGGTCTTGCGCTGGCGCGGGCGTTAAGCCGCCTGGGGGCGCATCTCATCCTGTCTGCGCGCAATGCGGATCGTTTGGCCGAGATCTGTGCAGCCCTGCCGAACGCGCAAGCCGTTCCTTGCGACGTGACCGATCTGGACGCGGTACGCCGCGCCGCGGTCGAGGCCGGGGATATCGACGGGCTGATCTACAACGCGGGTGCGTATGAGCCGATGCGCACGGCTGATTGGGATACCGAGGCCGTTTTGGCCATGACCGATGTGAATTACACCGGTGCGCTGCGGGTGTTGGGGGAAACGGTGCCAAGGTTTGTGCGCTCGGGCCGGGGGGATGTCACTCTGATCGGGTCGCTGTCCGGCTATCGGGGCTTGCCTGCGGCAGTAGGGTATGCGGCCAGCAAAGCCGCGCTGGTCTCGCTGGCGGAAACCATGCGGTTCGATCTGGCAGGCACGGGGGTGACGGTGCGCATCGTCAATCCCGGCTTTATCAAGACCCGCCTGACCGAGAAGAACAATTTCAAGATGCCGATGCTGATGACCCCGGAAGACGCAGCGGACAGGGTGATCAGGGCGATGTCACGTCGCCGGTTCCGCACCGATTTCCCGGCTCCGTTTTCCTGGGTGATCCGGCTTTTGGATTACCTGCCGGATATTCTGGTATATCGTGGGAAATAGACTCTAACCAAACTGCCCCTGACAAAACCAGCCCGCCGACAGGGTGCCGCCATGGCCGTAGAACAGCCACAGCCGTTCCCCCTGTTCGGTCACCACAACCCAGTAATCCCGCACACCGCTGCGCCAGTTGGGGTCGTCCAGCCACCATTCCGGTGCGATCCGCTCGGGGCCGGTAGCCTGCGCCAGTTGCCAGTCGCGCCCGCGCCAGCGGAACGCGCTGGGCACATCCGGGGTTTCCGGGGCCATCACCGGTTCCGGCTGCCACATCTGTAAGGGGCGTGGGCGCGGGGGGGCGGGCCAGTCGCGGGCGGGTTCCGACCATGCCGCCGCCAGCGTCTGCGCGGTTTTTTCGGGAATATGCGAGGCCGCCGGATGGTGCCGTGTGATCGCCTCGAGCCCGACCCGCGCACCCAGTTTGCCGATCAGGTCGTCTATGGCTGTATTGCCCGCCAGCCGGTCGCGCACGGCGCGGCGGGCCTCGGCATGACCGGCCATGGTGCGGGCGTGGATGGGCTCAGACTGCACCGCCTCGAGCCGCAGCATGTCGATGCCATAGCCCGCGTCGATTTTGTCGATTTTCATCTCTAACAAAGGGCGGATACGGTGTTTGTCATAGGTTGGACGGGCCAGACTAACCTCGATGACCTCAGCCGCCTGGTCGGCGCGATGCGCCTCAAGCCTCAGGGTGCGGACGCCACGCCCTTTTTCTTCCAGCTTGGCGCAGAGCGTCGGTAGTATCCGATCAATAGCGGCCATCACATCCTCGACCAGCCCAATCGGGTTAGGCAGGGTCATCCGCACCGCGAAATGATGCGGCGGACGCGCGGGCGAGACCGGCTCGGGCGCGCTGCCCATCGCCTGATCCAGCCGCAGCACCAGCCCGCGCCCGAACCGCCGTGCCAAACCGGCACGCGGTTGCCCCAACAGATCGCCGATCTGGCGCAGGCCCAGACGGTTCAGCTGCGCCACCACCTGATCCTCAAGCCGCAGTGCCGCGATGGGCAGGGGGCTGAGCGCGCCATAGGACTGTCCCGGTGCGGCGATCCGTGCGCCGCCGCCCAAGGCCATCACCTGCGGTGCGGCCCCACCCTTGGTCCAGTGCCGCCGCTTGGTGGCCCGTGCTCGGGTGGCGCGGGCCTCTTGGCTGATGGCGTCGCCGCTGCGGTCAGAGGTGGCCTCTTGCCCGGCATAGCGCGCCAGCGCCCAGGCCGCACCCAGCGTGTCGGCGATGCCCATCTGCACGCTTAGCCCCATATCGGCACAGTCGGTCTCAAGGACGCTCAGCAGAGCCTCTTCACCCCCGAACAGATGCGCGCAGCCGGACAGATCAACGATCAGCCCATCCGGCGATTCTTCAGCCACCCATGGGCTGAACTTGCCCGCCCAGCGGCGTAGCGCAGTCAGGAATGCAGCCTCGGCCGGGGTGTTGCGGGGACGGGTGATAAGGTTGGCACACATAGCATGGGCATCGCGCACCGGCTGGCCGACGCGCAGCCCGGCGGCCTGAGCTTGGGCATTCAGAGAGGTGACCACCTGCATGTTCGATTGTTCCGCTACCACGGCCAAAGGCCCATCCTGCAGGCCCCGCGCGGCGCGGACCAGCCGTTCAGCCCCCAGACGAGGGAACCACAGGGAAAGTATTCGGCGTTTGGGCATCGGGCAGACATTAAAATGTTCTCATTTTGTTCTTAAATGAGAATCGCCCCCCGAGTCCACGCTTACCCGCAGGTCAGGCGTTGAATGGTCCCCGATCCGTCCACGAACACGTTCAGGCGGTCGATGCGATAATCCTGCGTCGCTATGCCATCAGGGCCTAGAACACGGGCGCGTTCGGGCAGTTGCGCCTGAATGGTCGAAACCGGTTGGCCAACGGAATTGGCAAAGGCGTCACCCTCGCAGAAGGCCAGATCAACCGGCGCGGCTTCGGACGGGGTCGGGTTGTCTTCCGGCGCGGACGGTGTCTCGGCGCAGGCTGTCAAAAGGATCAGGATCGGGATAAATCGGTGCATTGGCGCTCTTCTTTCCGGCAATGTCGTTTCTGCAATATCAAATATTTAACGAACCTGCCATGAAAGCGCAGTTGAAAACACCCTGTATTTGACGCAGGGTCGGGGCAAATAAGACAGGGAGACAAGCACAATGCGTACCCGTGCCGCCGTCGCCATTCAGGCGGGCAAACCTTTGGAAGTGATGGACGTGAATCTCGAAGGCCCCAAGGCGGGTGAGGTTCTGGTGGAAATCAAGGCCACTGGCATCTGCCATACCGATGAATTCACCCTGTCGGGTGCCGACCCCGAAGGCCTGTTTCCGGCGATTCTGGGCCATGAAGGCGCAGGTGTTGTGGTCGAGGTCGGACCGGGCGTGACCAGCCTGAAGCCGGGCGATCACGTGATCCCGCTTTACACCCCCGAATGCCGCGAGTGTGAATACTGCCTGCATCCCAAGACCAACCTGTGCCAGGCGATCCGCTCGACGCAGGGCCAGGGCCTGATGCCCGATGGCACCTCGCGCTTTTCGACGCTGGATGGTGATCCAATCCTGCACTACATGGGCTGCTCGACTTTCTCGAACCACACGGTCCTGCCCGAGATTGCGCTGGCCAAAGTGCGCGAGGACGCGCCCTTCGACAAGATCTGCTATATCGGCTGCGGCGTGACCACCGGCATCGGTGCGGTGATCAACACCGCCAAGGTTGAAATCGGCAGCCGCGCCATCGTGTTCGGTCTGGGTGGTATCGGCCTGAACGTCATTCAGGGCCTGCGTCTGGCCGGGGCCGATCAGATCGTCGGCGTTGACCTGAACCCCTCCAAGGTGGAAATGGCGACCAAATTCGGGATGACCGATTTCGTGAATCCGACTGAGGTCGAAGGCGACCTGGTCCCCTATTTGGTCGATCTGACCAAGGGCGGTGCGGACTATACGTTCGATGCCACCGGCAATGTCGGCGTGATGCGCGACGCGTTGGAATCGGCGCACAAAGGCTGGGGTGAATCGATCATCATCGGCGTGGCGCCTGCGGGGGCCGAGATTTCGACCCGTCCGTTCCAGCTGGTTACCGGCCGGTCGTGGCGCGGGACAGCCTTCGGTGGCGCGCGCGGTCGGACCGACGTGCCCAAGATCGTCGATTGGTACATGGAAGGAAAGATCGAGATCGACCCGATGATCACCCACACCATGGGCTTGGACGACATCAACCACGGCTTTGACCTGATGCATAAGGGTGAGAGCATCCGGTCGGTCGTAGTTTACTGATCAATATAGAATAATTTCTAAGGGCGGGCTTTTGCTCGCCCTTTTCGTTGCTACATTCACTTTCAGAAATACTATTTTAGGTTGAGAGAAAGAAGTGACTACAAGGAATACTGATCGCCTTGCGGTTCTGATTGATGCGGACAACGTGCCCGCAAAACACGCTGCAGAGATTTTTGAGGAAATCGCTACATTGGGAGACGCTGGTTTAAGGCGGATTTATGGGGATTTCTCCAACGGGTCACCGCAAGGTTGGAATGCCCAATCATTGGCTGAATACGCCATCGTTCCCCATCAGCAGTTTGCAAATACAACCGGCAAGAACTCCAGCGATATCGCCCTGGTTATAGATGCGATGGATATTCTGCATTCTGAACGTTTCGGTGGATTCGTCCTAGTGTCCTCGGACAGCGATTTCACCCGGCTCGCTAGTCGCATCCGTGAACAGGGGTTGAGTGTGTTCGGGATTGGCGAAGAAAAGGCGCCTTGGGCGTTCAAGGCCGCATGCAACCGCTACATTTCTATCGAAAACATTAAGAAGGATGAACCGCAGGCTGCGAGCGACACCAATGAGAAGAATTTGGCGTCCCTAAAGGAACTCAACCATGCATTCCAGCTCATTCGGAATGTTGTACTCAAGTCCGCAGAGCCTGACGGATGGGCTGAGCTTGGCTGGATCGGAAATCAATTGCTCAAGAATTACCCCTCTTTCGACACTCGATCATACGGGTTCGAGCGCTTGAGTGATCTTGTTCGTGCAACAGGAAAGTTTGAAGAGGCAGGCGTAAACGGAGGCCTGAAGATTAGACCCAAAGACGGGTAAAGATCCCTAAAGCGCGCTGGGGCTACTCTCCCGGTCGTGTCGCACCCGTATCAGACCGCGGTGACCGCACCCGCAGAACCGGGGTGTTGGCCGAGGCGTTTGCGCGGCTCTCGCGCCAGACCACAAAGACGCCCGAGGCGATGATGATGCTGGCCCCAACCGCGACCCAGCCGTCGGGTTTCTCGCCAAAGAAGGTCATGCCGAACAACGTGGCCCAGATGATCTGGCTGTATTGGCTGGGGGCAACGACTCCGGCGGGGGCAGCGCGATAGGCGAGGATGATCAGATGTTGGGCGATGACTGAGAACACACCGACCAGCGCCATCATCGCCAGATGCAGCAGGGATGGCGGTTGATAGACGGCGGGTTGGGCAAGGCTCATCACGACGATAGCCAACAGCATCGGGTAAAGGATCAGCACCGCCGAACGCTCCTCATTGCCGATCTTGCGTACTAGAACTGATGCGAAGGCGCTGCAGAAGGCTGCCGTCAGCGCAGCCAGATGGCCAAGCGTGATATCGGTCGCACCGGGACGCAGGACAATCAGAACACCGATCAGGCCGACACCAACGGCGGCCCAGCGCTGGGTGCGGACGACCTCTCCCAAAATCGGGATCGACAGGACGGTGACGATCAGTGGGAAGGAAAACAGCAGCGAGTAAACCTCGGCCAGTGGTAGGACCGAGAAGGCATAAAAGGCGCAGACCATTGCAGTCACCATCAGGGCCGACCGCAGCAGCACCAGCCAAGGATGATGAGGCCGGAAGTTTCCGGTCGTGCGGTCGGTCAGAATTGTCACAGCCATCGGCACAAAGGAAAACAGCGTGGCGAAAAAGATGATCTGCATCACAGAATAGGTGCCGCCCAGCACCTTGATCAGAGCGTCGTGGGTGGCAAAGACCGCAAAGCCCAGAAAGGCATAGCCAAGTCCCCGGAGGGTGGTGTTTTGAGTGCTCATCGCTGCAGCCTCGGGTGATGGATCGGTGTGGTGGCAGTGCGCCGTCGCAGCACGGGCGTTGCGCCGGCTGGCTTGCCTTTGAGTAAACCCATTTTGCCGGGGCGCATAGCCCCTATTTTAACGCTAACATCGCAAGGCTGCTATGACTTGGGATCATCGTAGGATCGGCGGCGCGTCCTTGGGCTGGCGCGCGGATTGCACGCCGGCCTTCATTCCCACCCCGATACGTCGAGCCAGTGTGACCCACGGAATAGCCGTTTCCGGAGGCAGCGTCTGGGTGGCGACTTCTTCGAACAGGTCCAGCCAGTGAGAGAAGAATTCCGGTTTCACGTCAGGCCGCTCGATATGGACGCGCTGCGGGTTGCCGTCATAGCTGCGCTCGAACAGGATGGCGTTGCGCCAGAAAGCTGCGATCTTGTCCTCATGCGCGGGCCAGTCGTGGACGTGTTTGTTGAAAACGGGACCCAGGACCGTGTCTCCTCGCACGCGGGCATAAAACGCGCGGACCTGCGCGTTGATCTGATCCGGCGTTGCGGGAAAGCGCGGCGGTAGCGTGGGTCTGGTCATGAATATCCCCAGTTTCGACTCTGATTCAGGCGCATATCGGGTTTCACTGTCCCGCGACAGGGGTGGTTTTGTCGCGCGGCTCCGGTGTCAGCAGGTGCCGCAGCAAGGCCACCGGATGCGCCTTCAGGCTGAGGCGGGTGGCGACGTAGTCCTCGACCACCTGTTCACCCAGCGTCATCTGCGGCAGGTAGGCTTCGGGCTCATCCAGCGCCTCGCCCTCCAGATCCTGCGAGAACAGCGGCAGCGGTTTGGCGGTGGCAATCGCCTTGGCCTGCCACAATGCCTCGCGCCGGGTCAGGTCGCAGGCGGCAAAGGCGTCGGCTTCGGCCAGCCGCTCGATCACCGACGGCCCCAGCCCGGCACGCCGCCAGACATCGTCGACCTGATGGTAGCCATTGCCCCGCGCGGCGGTGAGCCAGCTGGCGTCTTCCTCGCTGAGGCCCTTGATCTGGCGGAACCCTAGCCGCAGAGCCAACCCGCCGTGGCCGTCGGGTTCCATCACATTGTCCCAGAAGCTGGCATTGATGCAGATGGGGCGCACCTGCACCCCGTGTTCGCGCGCATCGCGCACGATCTGGGCCGGGGCATAAAAACCCATCGGCTGCGAATTCAGCAGCGCGCAGGCGAAAATCCCCGGATGGTGGCATTTGATCCAGGCCGACGCATAGACCAGCAGCGCAAAGCTGGCCGCGTGGCTTTCGGGGAAGCCGTAAGAGCCAAACCCCTCGATCTGTGAAAAGCAACGTTCTGCGAAATCCTGTTCATAGCCGTTGCGTTCCATCCCGCGCAGGAACAAGGCGCGGAATTCGCTGACATTGCCGTGTTTCTTGAACGTCGCCAGCGAGCGGCGCAGGCGATCAGCCTGTTCCGGGGTGAAGCCCGCGCCGACGATGGCGATTTGCATCGCCTGTTCCTGAAACAACGGCACGCCCAGCGTTTTACCCAGCACCTCGCCCAGCGCGTCCGAGGGGAAGCTGACCTCTTCTTCTCCGTTGCGGCGGCGGATATAGGGGTGGACCATGTCACCCTGAATGGGGCCGGGGCGGATGATGGCGACTTCGATCACCAGATCATAGAAATTGCGCGGCCGCATCCGGGGTAGGAAGTTCATCTGTGCACGTGATTCCACCTGAAACACGCCGATACTGTCGGCTTTGCAGAGCATGTCATAGACGGTTGGATCTTCGGGCGGCAGGGTGGCCAGCGTATAGCTGGTCTGATGATGCTGGCCGATCAGATCGAACGCCTTGCGGATGCAGGTGAGCATCCCAAGGCTGAGGACATCGACCTTGAGAATACCAAGCGAGTCGATGTCGTCCTTGTCCCAGCAAATGACCGTGCGGTCCTCCATCGTGGCGTTTTCGATGGGGACAAGCTCGTCCAGCCGCCCCTCGGTGATGATGAAGCCGCCGACGTGCTGGGACAAGTGACGGGGGAAGCCGTTGATCTCATAAACCAGCATTAGAGTCTGTTTTAACCGCCGATCATTGGGGTCGAGGCCAATTTCGCGCATCCGCTCCGCTTCGAGCCCGGCGGCAGAGAAGAAGCCCCAAAGCTGCGAGGACAGGGCCGAGATGGTATCTTCGGTCAGGCCCATGGCGCGGCCAACCTCGCGAATGGCGCGTTTGCCGCGATAGTGGATCACAGTGGCGCACAGCCCTGCGCGGTGGCGGCCATAGCGGTCATAGATATGTTGGATGACCTCTTCGCGACGTTCATGTTCGAAATCCACATCGATATCGGGCGGTTCATCGCGCGCCTCGGAGACGAAGCGCTCAAAGACCATCGTGCCTAGTTCGGGGCTGACTTCGGTGATGCCGAGGCAGTAGCAGACCACCGAATTGGCCGCTGAGCCGCGCCCCTGGCACAGAATATCACGAGAGCGGGCGAATTTGACGATGTCGCGCACGGTGAGGAAGTAGGGCTCATATTTCAACTTACCGATCAGGGTGAGTTCATGGGCCAGCATCTTTTTGGCCTTTTCGGACGCACCCGCCGGATAGCGCCATTTCAACCCTTCATGAGCCAGACGGTGCAGGCGTTCGGTCGGGGTTTCCTGCTCATTGCCCTCGCTGGGGTATTCATAGCGCAGCTCGTCGAGCGAGAATTCCAGGTCTTCACTGAGCGTATGAGCGCGGGTAACGGCCCCTTCGTGATCTTTGAAGATGCGCAACATCTCGGCTTCGGACCGCAGGCGCTGTTCGCCATTGGCCAGCGCATCGCGGCCCAACTCATCCACCTTGCGACGCAGGCGGATGGCGGTCAGCACGTCACCCAGCTTGCGACGGGCTCCGTGATGCATCAGCGGGGTGGCACTGGCGAGCGTGGGAATGCCGAGATGCTTTGATTCAGTCTCTAACAAAGAAAAATACGCACTATCGGCGCCATCATATCGGGGGTGTATCAACAGATGGACCCGCCCGGCAAAGCGGCGCGTCAACTGGTGCGCCTGTGTCCGCCACGCGTCCGCGCTGCCCGGAGAGCCAGCCGCCTGTGGCCAGAGCAGCAGGTGGAGACCGTCGGAAAACTCCAAAAGATCCGACAGGTGCAGGATGCAGTCGCCTTTCTCAGTACGCAGGCGACCTTTGGACAGGATGCGGCACAGATTGGCCCAGCCCTGCCGGTTCAACGGCAGGGCGGTGACGGTGGGCGCATCGGAAAATATCAGCCGTGCCGCCGGAATCAGGCGGGGCACCGCATGGATGGGGTATGACGGTGGTTTGGGGATGTGGTCGGGGCAGGGCGGGCCTATGGACGTATTCTGCGCCTCCCACTCCAGCCGTTCACGCACCTTGCGGGCGATCTCGCGTCCTTGGGTATAGGCACGGACGATCCCGGCGACCGAGTTATTATCGGCGATGGCGATGGCGGGCAGGCCCAGAGTAACGGCGCGCTCCATATACTCCTCGGGGTGAGAGGCCCCGGTGAGGAAGGTAAAATTCGACGTAATCGACAGCTCGGCATACATGACGATTCTCTATTATATTCACGTTTTGTTCTTTTTCGAGTCCTTTGCGCAGAAAACGGGTCGCCGAGGGCTGCCTTGATGGCCAAGGTTGCAAAAACAGGAGGCCCGATATGTTCAAAATCACGGCTTTACCCACCGACGAAGTGCGCGCCCTTCAGGCCGGAGGGCCCGACGCTTACGGTGCCGCGCCGGAACGTGCCGTTTCGACCGGCACAGGCAATCCCTGCCGTCATTGCCTGCAGAACATCCCCGAGGGGAACGAAATGCTGATATTGGCACATAGGCCCTTTTTAGAGACACAACCTTATGCGGAAACGGGTCCGATCTTTTTGTGCGCTGAACCTTGCGATCGGTATGAGGGGGAGGAACTGCCGGAAATCTTGACCTCATCCCCGGACTATCTGATCAAGGGGTACGGGCAGGATGACCGGATCGTCTATGGCACCGGCGCGATCACGCCCACGGGCCAGATCAGTGCAGTGGTCACGGATATATTCTCGCGTTCGGACATCGCCTATATCCATGTCCGCTCGTCACGGAACAACTGCTATCAGGCGCGGATCGACCGGGCTTAAAGCTTGAGCCGGTGCATCCCCCGGTGGGGCTGGATCAGGTCCTCTGCCGGGGGTTCATCCGCGCGGGTGGAGGTCAGCGCGAGGAATACATCCTCGAGATCGGCTTCTTCGGTGCGGACGTCGCGGATGCGGATATTCGCGGCGCGCACTGATTCCAGAACGTGCTCGGCGCTGGTTTGGGTGCTGCGGTATTGCAGCACCAAGCTGCCATCTTCACGCAGACTGGCCTCGACGCCATCGGTTGAGGGCAGATCAACGACCGGGCTGTCAGGTGTGATCACCATGGTTCGGCTGTCCATACGGCCCAGTAAATTGGCGGTGCTGTCCTGTGCGATCTTTTCGCCGTGATTGATGATGGCGATCTCGTCACACATCTCTTGCGCTTCTTCCAGGTAATGGGTGGTCAGGATGATGGTCATGCCCTGCTCGTTCAGCTTGCGCACATTCGACCAGAGCATCTGGCGCAATTCGATATCGACCCCTGCGGTGGGTTCGTCCAGAACCAGTATCTTTGGATGATGCACCAGCGCCTTGGCCAGCAAGAGCCGCCGCCGCATGCCGCCGGACAGGGTGCGGGCATAAGCTTCGGCCTTGTCGCTGAGGCCTACAAGTTCGAGGATCTCGTCGCTGCGCCGGTGCGCCTTTGGCACGCCGTAAAGCCCAGCTTGAACTTCCAATGCACCGCGCGGAGTGAAGAACGGGTCCAGATTCAATTCCTGCGGCATGACGCCTATGGCGGCACGCGACTGGCGCGGGTTTTGGTCTTGGTCAAAGCCCCAGATCGACACAGCGCCCGCCGTTTTCACAACCAGTCCGGCCAGGATGTTGATCAGAGTCGATTTCCCGGCCCCGTTCGGACCCAGAAGCCCGAAGACCGAACCGCGCGGAACCGACAGGTCGATGCCCTTCAGTGCGTGTTTCTCGGGCTGCCCTTTGCCGCCGCGATAGGTTTTACGCAGCCCGTCGATCCTGATTGCCGCATCTGCCATGTGGCTCTTGCCCCCGGTTTGCTCATCGCTCATAAACGCACCTAATACATGCCCGCGAGGCCGACAACCAAAGAAGGATCGCCAGCCGTGACACTTGATGCGCCGGAAACCAAGATCGTTGAGACCTCCCGTGTCGCCTGTGATGGTGGTGAGGGTGCGCTGGGTCATCCGCGTGTCTGGCTGCAGATCCCCGAGGATATCGGCTGGGTCGAGTGCCCCTATTGCGACTGCAAATATGTTCTGAAGGGCACAGAGCAGGGCTGATTGCCCGCCTAACCGGGTTTCGCCCAAATCTCGCCGCGATTTTCATGGTAGTGCCTTGGTGCAACCATCATGGGTGAGTGTGATGACCGACATGACTGCCACTGACACGGCCAACCCGGTATATGGTTGGATCGGGTTTTTCCTTGCGGCAATGGCTCTGTTCGCCGCGTTGTTTGTGTTTTGGGCCGGCCCTTTCGCACCGCAACAATCCACCGGCGTATCGTTGGGTGAACTGGCGGCAGAGCTTGGCAAGTCCACCCTCCGTGCTGCAGCCGGGCTTGAGCAGCCCGAACCCGCGGTCCAAACCCGTGATCTGGACGATTACCTTCAAATTGGCGTGGCGATGCTGGGCGGGCTGGCAATAGTCGTCTCGGTGATTGGCATTCTACGTCATGAACGGATGCGCCCTGCCATTGCGGGTGTTGCAGTCGGCATTGGCGCAATCCTGTTCCAGTTCTTCGCCTTCGCTTTCTTCGCATTCCTCGGTGTTCTGGTGATCATGGCACTGCTGAACAGTTTCTCGGACGTTTTCAGCGGCCTCTTTGGTGGGTAACGCACGTTCCTGACTGGTCACCCGCCTGCCCCTGTGGCAGAACCATCCCTGACCGACAGGGAGAGTGCGCATGAGCGAATTCGGAAAAGGCTGTCACCTGCATCTGATTGACGGGTCTGCTTTTATTTTCAGGGCGTATCACGCGCTGCCGCCGCTGACACGAAAATCTGACGGGCTGCCGATTGGGGCCGTGTCAGGGTTCTGCAACATGCTGCAGAAATATGTTGAGGATAACGCTGGACCGGACGCACCGACCCATGTGGCGGTGATCTTCGACAAGGGTTCGCACACCTTCCGCAATGACCTCTATGACCTGTACAAGGCCAACCGCGAGGCGATGCCCGAGGATTTGCGCCCCCAGATGCCTTTGACGCGTGAGGCGACGCGTGCTTTCAATATCGCTTGTAAAGAGCTTGAGGGGTACGAGGCTGACGACATCATCGCCACCCTTGCCGTTCAGGCGCGCGAGGCGGGTGGTCGTGTGACCATTGTGAGTTCCGACAAGGACCTGATGCAGTTGGTCGGGGATGGCGTGGAAATGCTGGACGCGATGAAGAACAAGCGCATCGACCGCGATGGCGTGTTCGAGAAATTCGGCGTCGGCCCGGAACGCGTGGTCGATGTGCAGGCCTTGGCAGGGGATTCAGTTGATAACGTGCCTGGTGCTCCGGGAATCGGCGTCAAGACCGCGGCCTTGCTGATCAACGAATACGGGGACCTGGAAACGCTGCTGGACCGGGCCGAAGAGATCAAGCAGCCCAAGCGCCGTCAGACCCTGATTGAAAAACGCGACCAGATTGAGCTGTCGAAGAAGCTGGTGCAACTGGATGAGCAGACACCGCTGGATTTCTCATTGGACGATCTGGAGGTGAAGGAACCCGACCCAGAGACCTTACTGGGCTTTCTGGCCGAGATGGAATTCCGCACCCTGACCAAGCGCATTGCCGATAAGCTGGGGGCCGAAGCGCCGGTGATCGCCGATGCGCCCGCACCTGTTGCAGAGGCGGAAGAGGCCGAAGCGACCCCGTTTGATTCCTCGAAATACGACTGTGTTCGCGACGCAGCTGCGCTGCAGAAATGGATCGATCAGGCCTATGAGCGTGGCTGGATTGCAGTGGATACCGAAACCACCGGCCTGAACGAGATGATTGCCGATCTGGTGGGTATTTCGCTGTGCGTTGAACCGGGCGAGGCGTGCTACATCCCGCTGACCCATCGCGAGGGGGCCAGTGACGACCTGTTCGGTTCAGACGCGCTGGCCGAGGGACAAATACCACTGGATGAAGCTCTGACCCAGCTGAAGCCGATGTTCGAGGACCCGTCGATCCTGAAGATCGGGCAGAACATGAAGTATGACGCCAAGATTTTCGCGCGGTACGGTGTGAATGTCGCACCGATAGATGATACGATGCTGATGTCATATGCGATGCATGGCGGCGAGCACGGTCATGGCATGGACACTCTGTCCGAACGTTATCTGAGCCACACGCCGATTCCGATCAAACCGCTGTTGGGCTCGGGCAAATCGGCAATAACGTTCGACAAGGTGCCGATTGATGAGGCGACCGCCTATGCTGCTGAAGATGCGGATATCACCTTGCGTCTGTGGAAACTGTTTAAACCGCAACTGCATCAAGTGCAGGTGACGACGGTTTATGAAACGCTGGAGCGCCCGCTGGTGCCGGTGCTGGCCGAGATGGAGATGCATGGCATCAAGGTCGACCGCGATGTGCTGTCGCGCATGTCAAACGCCTTTGCACAGAAAATGGCCGGATTAGAGGCTGAAATCCACGAGCTGGCTGGCGAGAATTTCAACGTCGGATCGCCTGCACAGCTGGGTGAGATACTGTTCGACAAGATGGGTCTGGAAGGCGGAAAGAAAGGCAAGACCGGGAAATATTCGACCGGAGCCGATATCCTCGAGGATCTGGCGACCGAGCATGAACTGCCCCGCCGGGTACTGGACTGGCGGCAGCTGTCAAAATTGAAATCGACCTACACGGACGCGTTGCAAACCCATATCAACCCCGATACGGGGCGGGTGCATACGTCTTATTCGATCACCGGGGCCAACACCGGCCGTCTGGCCTCGACCGATCCGAACCTGCAGAACATCCCGGTGCGGACCGAAGAAGGTCGCCGCATTCGCGAGGCCTTCATAGCCGAGCCGGGGAACGTTCTGGTGAGCCTCGATTACAGCCAGATCGAGCTGCGGATTCTGGCGCATATCGCGGATATTTCGGCCCTGAAACAGGCATTTTCCGACGGGTTGGACATTCACGCCATGACCGCGTCCGAGATGTTCGATGTGCCTTTGGATGAGATGACACCGGATATCCGGCGCCAGGCCAAGGCGATCAACTTTGGTGTGATCTATGGCATCTCGGGTTTTGGTCTGGCGCGCAACCTGCGCATTCCGCGGTCTGAGGCGCAGGGTTTTATCGACCGCTATTTCGAACGGTTCCCCGGTATTCGGAAATACATGGACGACACCGTCGCCTTTGCCAAAGAGCATGGCTATGTGCAGACCCTGTTCGGGCGGAAAATCCACACACCTGAAATCAACGCCAAGGGGCCACATGCGGGGTTCTCGCGCCGGGCAGCGATCAACGCGCCGATTCAGGGGACGGCAGCGGATGTGATCCGGCGCGCAATGGTGCGGATGCCGAATGCGATCAACGGGTTGCCTGCTAAAATGCTGTTGCAAGTGCACGACGAATTGCTGTTCGAAGTGGCCGAGGACGCGGTAGATAAGGTCATTGGCGTGGCGCGTGATGTGATGGAGGGTGCTTCGGACCCGGCAGTGAAGCTTGATGTTAAACTGAGCGTGGATGCAGGGCAGGGCGCGAACTGGGCAGAGGCGCACTAGCAGCGCCGCTCATCAGACCCTATTCGCTGCGGGTCAGTCCTGTGGCTTGGCCATGCGGTTGACCAGTCGTTGCACAGATGGGCCGAGCAAGAGGATGACTGTAAAGGCGATGGGCCAGCAAAAAGCCCAGGACGCCAACCAGTCACCGAGGGTGCTGGGGCCAAACCCGATGGCTTTAACTGTCGCGATGCCTGTCACGATGCAGGACATCAGGCCGGACATGATCAGGCAGAACACGGCGCGGGAAAGACGGGCAGGGAACATGACAGGTATCCTGATTGTCGTGATGTCTTTGATGTGCCTTATATTCTTTGGAAAAGCCAGTGCTAGGCACGTATCCATCCTAGGCTATCGGGCGTGTGCGGTGTCGAGGGCGAGTATTCACCACTCACCCAGCCGGAATATCCGGTGCTGTCCATAGCGTCGAACAGGCGATCGAAATCCGTTGGTCCGTTCCCTGGTTCGCTGCGGTCGGGTGCGGCTCCGATCTGGGCATGCACGACCTTGAGGTGAAAACGATCCCACACGGCCTGTGCGTCGCCATGGATCATGTGGGCGTGGAAGCTGTCATATTGCAGGCCCACATTCGGACGGGCCACACGGTCCAGCACTTGTGCTGCCAGATCGTAATCATTCAGGAAATATCCGGGTTGCGACACCGGGTTGAGCGGTTCGATTGTGAATTGCTGCGCAGGCGCGAAATCGGCGGCCCATTGCAGGTTGCGCACGAAACTGTCCAACGCATCCGGCCCTGAGGCATAGCCCGACATGATGTGGATCAGTTCAGGCTTCAGAACGTCTGCATAGCGTAGGACGCGGCGGATATCAGACTGGAACCGCGCCGCACCGCCCGGATTGGCGGCATAGCCGGGCTGTCCGCCGGTGTAATTGGGCGGGGGTGCATTGATCAGCACCAAGTCCAGCCCATTGGCCAGCAGGGCGCGGCGGGTTTCCTTGGCGGCCAGCTCATAGGGGAATAGGATTTCAACCGCCGTGAACCCCGCCTCGGCTGCAGCTTGGAAGCGCTCCAGATATGGCAGTTCAGAAAAGAGCAGTGAGATATTGGCGGCGAACTTTGGCATGAGCGGTCTCGGGGTCGTTGATGGCCGGACTTTAGCCGTGCGGCGAATTCCGGGGAAGAGGCTCAAAAACGACAGATTGTCGAAAATCGGCCAGATCGCGCCCGGTGAATCAGAGACCTTTTGAACAACGCGGCGAATCATTTCTGGACCGCCGTGCCAACAGAAGGTCTGAACACAATGGCGATGAGCCCTGACCCCGTGCGCGGGAACAACCTCTCTATGTCTGGCGGGCGGGGATCCGCAATGTCCGGCAATGGATTGGCGGTCGCTTCGATGCTGACCTGGGCAGCCGGTTTTCCGGCGGCCGAGGTGCTGTTGCAGACGTGGCCTCCTGTGGCGCTGTTCGCGGCGCGATTGGCGCTGGCAGTGGCCGTCATGGTGCCGATTTGGTTGCTGATTGACGGGCCGCGGAAAGTGGTGAATGCCCGCTGGATGCGCGCGATGATGGTCGGCGGCGGCGGGATCGGAGTTGGCATGTTCCTTCTGATCTTAGCGCAGAAAGTGACCGATCCGGTCACGGTGGCGATCATCGCTTCATGCGCACCACTGGTGGCAACACTGTTGGAACTGACCGCAGGAACGCGCCGATTGAGTTGGAATTTCGCGCTGGGCGTATTGGTGTCGATTGTTGGCGGATTGATTGCAACAAGCGCAGTGGCGCCGGCTCAGTTGGGGCTGGGCGCTGCCCTTGCGATTGCATCGACCGGCCTGTTTTGCTGGGCCAGCATGGCTACAGCACGGGACTTTCCCGAACTCAGCCAGACAGGTCGCGCCACGATCACCTTTACCGGAGGGTTGGTCATGGCCACAGTCATGCTGTCCGGTGCGGCGCTGTTGGGCGTGGATGTCATTCCCGCAGCCGCCTTTGATCTGCAGCAGGCCGGGATGCTGGTGATCTATGCGCTAATCTCAATGGGGCTGAGCCAGGTGTTTTTCATTGCATCCGTAGGGCGGCTGGGCGTGGCGCTGACCTCGTTCCACATCAACATCGCACCGTTCTACGTCATGGTGATCATGGAGATTTTGGGAGAAGAATGGAACAGTACCCGCGCGCTGGGCGCCGGTATCGTTGCGCTGGCCGTGGTGCTGGCGCAGGATCGGCGGACCGCGCGACCGGCCTAATCCGGCAGGTCGTCCGAGCGGATCAGAGGGAAAAACTGCCCACCGGACAAGACCCCGAACCAGCCGCCCTTATGAGTCGCAATGTCCACAAGGCGATAGAAACTTTTGCGGTCGATGCGGGCTTCAAGGTTTGCGCGCACCAATATATAGGGCGAGGGTTCATCTGTTTCCGGGTTGATGACAATTCGGATGGGGTGGTCCGGTCCGGCGACAGCTGTATCCCCGACATGGGTGGTGAATGTCAGGAGCTGAGCCTCGCCTTCACCCGCCGCGTCGAAATCGATGGCCACAAAGGGCGCGTCCTCAACGGTGATTCCCACCTTTTCGACCGGGGTGACGAGGAAATACTTCCCGTCTTCTTTCTTAAGAATTGAGGAAAAAAGCTTCACAAGCTCGAACCGATTGATGGGCGATCCTAAATAACTCCAAGTACCATCTTTTGCGATCCGGATGTCCAGATCGCCGCAAAACGGAGGATTCCACAGGTGAACGGGGGGCAATCCCTTGGTTTTGGCCGCTTTGACTGATGCAGCTAGGCCATCAGGAGAAGGGGTCACAGGTTTTTGTCCGCTCATTACTTTTGCCATTTCCTCTCAGCGCGATACACTTCAATCATAATAGTCCACGGAAGGGAAAGTCATGACCGAACCTGCCGACCTCGTAGCCGAGATCGAAGCGCTGGAAAACAAGTTGCAAGAGGCCAAGTCCTCAATCACCCGACGCTTTATCGGACAGGAGCGGGTGGTGGACCTGGCCCTGACCGCGCTGTTGTGCGGCGGCCATGCCCTGTTGATCGGCCTGCCCGGCCTGGGTAAGACGCGATTGGTTGAAACGCTGTCGACGGTGATGGGGCTGCATGGCAATCGCATCCAGTTCACGCCCGACCTGATGCCCGCTGATATTTTGGGGTCCGAGGTTCTGGACACCGCAGATGACGGTAGCCGCCATTTCCGCTTTATCCCGGGCCCGATCTTCTGTGAGCTGCTGATGGCGGATGAGATCAACCGCGCCAGCCCGCGTACTCAGTCGGCTTTGCTTCAGGCAATGCAGGAACGCACGGTGACGGTTGCCGGTGAAGATCGCGTGCTGGACGAGCCGTTCCATGTTCTTGCTACGCAGAACCCGATTGAACAGGAAGGCACCTATCCCCTGCCCGAGGCGCAACTGGACCGGTTTCTCGTGCAGATCGACGTTGAATACCCCGATCGCCAGACCGAGCGGGATATTCTGCTGGCGACAACAGGCGTCGAAGAAGACGCGGCGCACCAGATTTTCACCAAAGAGGAATTACTGGCCGCGCAGGTTTTGTTGCGCCGGATGCCGGTAGGGGATTCAGTTGTGGAACTGATCCTCGATCTGGTCCGCGCCTTCCGCCCCGAAGAGGCTGGCGTCTCTGAACGCGTTGCGGAAACCGTAGCCTGGGGCCCCGGCCCCCGCGCGGCGCAAGCGTTGATGATGACGGTACGTGCGCGGGCGATGTTGCAAGGGCGGCTGGCCCCGAATGCCGAGGACGTGCTTGATATGGCGCGTCCGGTGCTCAGTCACCGGATGGCGCTGAACTTCGCGGCGCGGGCGCGGGGTGACAGCCTCGCTGACCTGATTGACACCACCGCCACCGGATTGACCCATGCCGAGGCCGCAGCGTGAATGCGGCGCTGACCCTTCGCGAAAGATCCGAGGCCGAAGCGTCACGGCTGCCACCCTTGTTGGCACGGGCGGAACATCTGGCCGGAACCGTTTTGCTGGGCGACCACGGGCGGCGGCGGTCGGGGATGGGCGACGATTTCTGGCAATACCGCCCGGCACAGATTGGCGACAGCCGCCGGATGATTGATCACCGCCGCTCTGCGCGCGGGGATCAGCAATTTGTGCGCGAACGCGAATGGCAGATCGCGCAATCGGTGATGCTGTGGGTCGATCAGGGCGCGTCGATGCGGTTTGCATCGGACAAATCATTGCCTACCAAGGCGGACCGTGCTCGTCTGCTGGGTCTAGCGACCGCCATTCTTTTGGTGCGCGGGGGCGAGCGGGTCGGTCTGACCGGCACCACCCTGCCCCCTCGGCGTGGCAACGCGCAGATCATCCGCTTGGCGCAAGCGTGGTCCGAAGACGCGGAAACGGATTATACCCCGCCAGAACATCGCGCCATGATTCCACATGCCCGCGCCGTGTTCATTTCCGATTTTCTGGGACCGCTGGACGAGGTGGAACTGGCCCTGACCAAGGCCGCAGACCGGGGCGTCCGGGGTGTCATCTTGCAAGTTCTCGACCCTGGTGAAGAGACCTTTCCCTATCGCGGACGCACCATTTTCGAAAGCGTCGGTGGGTCGGTCCGGCATGAGACGCTTAAGGCCGGAGATCTGAGAGACCGCTATCTGGATCGGTTGGCGCAGCGCAAGGACGCGCTGACACGGTTATGCCGTGCGACCGGCTGGCAACTGGGCTTGCATCACACCGGAGACAGCGCGCAGGCGGCTCTGTTGTGGCTCTATCGGGCGTTGGACGGGGGGACGCGATGACGGTTCTGGCAGGCATCGGCTTTACTGCCCCCTGGGTGCTGCTGGGTCTTCTGACTCTGCCGATCCTATGGCTGATCCTGCGCGCGGTGCCGCCCGCACCGATCCGCCGTATGTTCCCGGCCGTCACACTGTTGCTGGGTCTGAAAGATGATGAAAGCGTGTCAGATCGGACACCGTGGTGGCTGCTTTTGCTGCGAATGCTGGCAGCGGCGGCAATCATTATCGGGCTGGCCGGGCCGGTTCTGAACCCGTCACGGGATGAAACCGGGTCCGGGCCGTTGTTGCTGGTGCTGGATGCCAGTTGGGCGGGGGCGACCGGGTGGTCGTCAACGCTGGACCAGATTGACGCACAATTGACCGAGGCCGGACGGGCGGGGCGCACCGTCGCTATCCTTAGCCTGACCGAACCCGAAGCGCCTGTGTTTCAAGCTGCCGAGGCTTGGCGTGGACGATTGCCCGGTCTGATGCCGACACCCTGGCAGCCCCAAGCAGCGCAAGTTGATCAGGCGCTGGCCGTGTTGACTCAGGTTGACGGAGGGTTTGACACTCATTGGTTCAGCGACGGTCTGGACTACGATGGGCACGACAGGGTTCTGGCGGCGCTGCAAACGCGCGGTGCGGTGACGGTGTATCAGTCGCCCACTCCTGTGTTGGCAATTAGGCCCGCTGCCTATCAGGACGGTGTCATCCAGCTGACTGCGCAGCGCGCAGAGGTCGGCCGGGCGAACCTCATCACTGTGCTGGCGCAGGGGCGCGACCCGGCTGGCGCGATGCGTGTTCTGCATTCGGCCGAGATGGAATTTCCAGATGGCGAGACCTTAGCGCAGATCGAATTGGCGCTGCCCTCGGAGCTGCGGGCTCGTATAACCCGCTTTGAAATCCAGGCCCAACGTTCAGCCGGGGCTGTGACATTGACCGACGACAGCCTGCGACGGCGCGAAGTCGCCCTGATCGCCGGGACGCTGAACCGCGAAGGGCTGGAGCTGTTGTCGCCGCTGCACTACCTGACGCAGGTACTGATCCCCACGGCGGACTTCGTCGAAGGCGGTTTGCTGGATGTGTTGCCCGCCAACCCGGACGTGATCGTGCTGGCCGATGTGGCAAAGCTGTCGGACGCTGAGCACACCGCGCTGATTGAATGGGTCGAACAGGGCGGGCTGCTGCTGCGTTTTGCTGGGCCGCGCATGGCCGCCAGCGATCTGGGGCGTGAGGCCGAGGATGAATTGCTGCCTGTGCGTCTGCGCAGCGGTGGCCGATCTGTCGGTGGCGCCATGAGCTGGGGTGAGGCCAAGGGGCTTGCACCGTTCCCCGAGAACTCGCCTTTTTATGGATTGCAGGTGCCCGCGGATGTCACCGTGACGACGCAGGTGATGGCACAACCAGATCCTAACCTGGCGGATCGGGTGATTGCATCCCTGTCGGATGGTACCCCTCTGGTGACGCGCAAAGCGTTGGGATTGGGTCAGGTGGTGCTGTTTCATGTGACGGCGGATGCGGAATGGTCCAGCCTGCCACTGTCTGGCCTGTTCGTCGAAATGCTGGATCGTCTGGCCGTGGCTTCGGCCGCCAAATCTCGGCAGGAATCGCAACTGCAAGGCACCACGTGGGAGCCCATTCAGGTCATGGACGGCTTTGGCACCCTGTCTGACGCGGGCAATCTGGCCGGGGTGGATGGGGTCGAGCTCGCCACTGGCACCATCGGGCCCGAATTGCAGCCTGGGCTTTATGAAAGTGGAAAGCAGAAGCTGGCGCTGAATGTTTTGTCAGAGGATACGGTGCTCAGCCCGGTAACGTGGCCTTCGGATGTGCCGATCAAAGGGCAGGAGGTCACCAATGAAACGCCCATTGGGGGCATTCTGTTGAGCTTGGCGCTGCTGTTGCTGACGATTGACGTGATCGCCTCATTGGCGTTGTCCGGGCGTCTTGGACTGGCCAAAGCGGCGGCTGTTGCCCTGGGTGCGATGCTGCTGGTGCCCGAGGCGCAGGCGCAGACGCCTGAGGATACCGACTTTGCGCTGAACGCCACGAAAGAGCTGGTTTTGGCCCATGTGCTGACCGGCAACGCGCAGGTCGATGATGTGGCAGGGGCGGGCATGCGTGGGTTGGCGCAGACATTGTTCTATCGCACGTCCGTTGAGCCTGCCGAACCCATCGGCGTGGATTTGGAACGCGACGAGCTGGCATTTTTTCCGCTGCTCTACTGGCCAGTCACGCCCGAGCAACCGCAACCGTCAGCCGAGGCTTATGCCAAGCTTAATGCCTATCTGCGGTCGGGGGGGATGATCCTGTTTGATACGCGCGACTCGGATGTGGCGCGGTTCGGGGCCTCCAGCCCCAATGGACGTAAACTGCAACAACTGGCCGCGCCGCTGAATATCCCTGCGTTAGAGCCTGTTCCGCGCGACCACGTACTGACCCGCGCCTTTTATCTGCTGCAGGACTTTCCGGGCCGGTATGCCGGGACCGAGGTCTGGGTCGAGGCCGCACCGGTGGACGCGGAACAGATCGAAGGTATGCCGTTCCGCAACCTCAACGACAACGTGACCCCGGTGGTGATCGGTGGCAATGACTGGGCCTCTGCTTGGGCGGTGGATCGCAACGGGCAGGCCTTGTTGCCGGTAGGGCGGGGTTATGCGGGCGAGCGCCAGCGTGAGCTGGCCAATCGTTTTGGGGTCAATCTGGTGATGCATGTGCTGACCGGGAACTACAAATCCGATCAGGTGCATGTGCCTGCTCTGCTGGACAGGTTGGGACAATGACAGGAACCGTCATCTTCGATCCGCTGATCCCATGGCCTGTTCTGGTCATAGTGGCCGCAATAGCGGTGGCTGGGGTTGTTCTGGCCCTATGGCGAGGCCTGTCTGGTTGGGCCCTTCGGGGACTGGCAGCGCTGGTCGTGATTGCGGCTTTGGCAGGGCCTGTCTATCAGATCGAGGACCGCGCGCCACTGACCGATATTGTGCTGATGATCGAAGATGAAAGCGCCAGCCAGACCCTTTCGGATCGCGCCGATCAAACTGCGCAGGCGGCTGAGGAATTGGCCGCCGAGATCGAAGCCCGCGACAATACCGAACTGCGCCGGATCAAAGTGGGCGATGGTGACGGCGACGAAGGCACGCAGGTCATGGCGGCGCTGAATGCGGCCTTGGCCGAGGAGCCACGCGCGCGCATTGCCGGGATATTGGTGGTGTCGGACGGGATTGTGCATGATGTAGATCAGGCCCCCGACCTGCCCGCGCCGATGCATCTGTTGCAGACCGGGCGCGAAAGTGATTGGGACCGCCGCCTGAGCGTGCGTAACGCCCCTGCTTTCGCGATCATTGGCGAGCCTGTCACGCTGACCTTGCGGGTCGAAGACAGCGGTGCCGCGCCCATTGGTGCCGCCACCGCTCCGCTTGAGATTTCCGTGGACGGGGCCGAGCCCGAGCATCTGAACATACCCGTGGGCGTCGATTTCGAACTGCCCATCACGCTGCCCCATGGCGGGCGCAACGTCATCCAGTTTACCGTGCCGCAGGCCGAGGGCGAACTGACCGACCGTAATAACACCGCGCTGATCCAGATGAACGGGGTGCGTGATCGGTTGCGGGTGCTGCTGGTCTCGGGCGAGCCGCATCCCGGCGGGCGGACCTGGCGCAATCTGCTGAAATCCGACAGCTCGGTCGATCTGGTGCATTTCACCATCCTGCGGCCACCTGAAAAGCAAGACGGCGTGCCAGTGGACGAGCTGTCGCTGATCGCGTTTCCAACACGCGAGTTGTTTCTGGAAAAGATCAACGATTTCGACCTGATCATCTTTGACCGCTACAAGCGGCGCGGCATTCTGCCCGCGATCTATCTGGACAATGTCACCAACTATATCAACGAAGGTGGCGCGGTCCTGATTGCCGCCGGTCCTG
Source organism: Ruegeria sp. BC1 (assembly GCF_056539305.1). Classification (NCBI taxonomy): domain Bacteria; kingdom Pseudomonadati; phylum Pseudomonadota; class Alphaproteobacteria; order Rhodobacterales; family Roseobacteraceae; genus Ruegeria; species Ruegeria sp. BC1. The sequence continues at coordinate 167,770 of NZ_JBQFUT010000004.1, read as the reverse complement.
ATTTTGCCAGTGCCGACAGTATCTTCCGTTCTCCGCTGGCTCCGATCCTTCCGGCGCAACCGACCGCGCGGGTGATCGAAGAGCGCTTTGTGCCCACAGTCACCGACCTGGGCCATCGTCACCCGGTGACCACGGATCTTGGCGATTCCGAAGACTGGGGCGCTTGGCTGCGCCAGATCGATGTCAAACACCGCACGGGTGAGCTGTTGATGACCGGCGTGGACGAGCGCCCCCTGCTGGTTTTGGATCGCGTGGGCGAGGGGCGCGTGGCGCTGCTGGCCTCAGACCATGCCTGGTTGTGGAGCCGGGGCTTTGAAGGTGGAGGTCCTCAGCTGGAACTGCTGCGCCGTCTGGCCCATTGGATGATGAAAGAGCCTGAATTGGAAGAAGAAGCCCTGTGGGCCGAGGCCAATGGTCAGGTCATGCGAATAATCCGCCAGACGCTGGAGGATGAGGTCGGGCCGGTGACCATCACCCGTCCCAACGGAGAAACGCTCCAAGTCACACTGGACGAGATCTCTCCAGGCCGGTTCGAGGCGATCTATTTCGGCCCTGAGATCGGGCTTTACCGGTTGCAGGAAGGGGACCACATGGCGGTAATCGGTTTGGGCCCTGCCGCGCCGAAAGAATTTGAACGTACCATAGCCACGGCAGAGGTTGTTGACCCGGTTCTGGCAGAACTGCGTGGCGGTGCTGTCCGGTTGGAAGACGGCTTGCCATCCATCCGTAACGTCCGCGCAGGACGTCCGGCTGCTGGGCGAGGCTGGATCGGACTAACGCCGCGCAACGCCTACGAAACCCGCGATGTGACCCAGTCCGGGCTGCTGCCGCCCTGGCTGGTGCTGTTGTTGGCCGGTGGCTTTCTGCTGAGCGGTTGGCTGCGCGAAGGGCGGCGCTGATTACTCGAAAACCACACTGACGGTCGGATCACCGGGCAAGCCCGTATAGGTGGCCGACGCCCCGCCTTTGCCTTTCGCAGGTGGCACCAATGGCCCGAAGGACCCGACCGAGATCAAATCTCCGGGTTGAAACGTGATCCCTTTGGACATCAGCCACAGGGCCGCATTCGCCGGATGTCCCAAAACCGCTGTACCCGGTGCTTGTGCCAGAACCTCTCCATCCGCAGCGCTGAGCGTAACAGTCATATCTGCCAGCGCCTGTGTCATCACCTGCGGGTCCGTCACGGTGATTTCAGGGCCCAACACGCCCAATTTCGGCGCGACGCCGATGGCGGTCAAAGTGATCGGTGTGATCGGTTCGCCCTCGGCAAGTGTCAGATCGGGTAGCTCGATGAACGGACGGATGGCCGAGACATGAGAAATGACCTCTGCAGGAGTAGTCGCCTGGTTTATTCCATCGTCACCGACAACCAGCACCAGATCAGCCTCAAAGACCGGTCGTGCGCCCCAAGTGACTGGTACTGTCGCACCATCTTCCAGCATCATGTCGCGAAACAGGACGCCTTGAACCGGTTCCGACGCGCCAAAACGTTTCTGTGCTGGGGTGCTTGTCAGTCCGGCCTTGTAACCGATCACTGGCCCTAAATGCGGCTCTAACGCGGTGACTATCTTTGTTTGTGTGCAAAGCGCATCTGCCATGCGGCCATCCGCAGATAGGGCTGCTGTGGGCGTGTTGGACAGATAGTCCTGTACGTATTGATCGACCTGCGCATCCAAAGCGCAGTTGGCCCCGGCCTGGGTGCCAAATACGGCGGCACAGAACATCGCAATACAGGGTGAATGACGCATGGTGGACCTCCGGTCTTGAGAAAACCTTGGCATGGGCTCCGATGGCGAGGCAACGGCTTAAACACTTTTTCACGCTCTGCCCGGATGCTGGGCGCAGGTTAACTGGGATCAGCAAAAAATGAGTCTTGCAACCAAACTGGCACAGGAACGGCGCGCGCGGCTGGCGGCCGAGCGGCTTTTGGAAATGAAACAGGCCGAGTTGTCGGCGGCCAATCGCAAGCTCGGCCTGCATGCAATGGCGCTGACCAAACGCATTGGAGAAACTCAGGCCGAGGTCGAAACGGTCCGAGATGAGAATGAAAAGGTCAAATCCGACCTGACGCTGGCGAACGCCAAGATCGAAGTGGCCGAACGTCGACTGTGGCACTCGATTCAGACCATTCAGGACGGTTTTGCCTTTTTCGATGATCAAAGCCGACTGATCGGCGCAAACACCGCTTATCTCAGCCTGTTCGAGGGTCTGGATGAGGTAACGCCGGGCATCACCTACGGGCGGATACTCGAAATTCTGACCGAAGAAGGGCTGGTTGATATCGGTGCAGAAGCGGCCGAAGACTGGCGGGCCAGAATGTCGGCGCGCTGGGCGCAGCCTCAGCCAGAATCAGTGGTGATCAAGCTGTGGAATGGCCAGTTTTTCAAACTGATGGATCAGCGCGGCAGTGGTGGCGATGTGGTCAGCCTCGGCCTGAACATAACCGCCTCGGTCCGGCATGAGGACGAGCTGAAGGCTGCGCGTGAACGGGCCGAAGCTGCGAACCGCGCAAAATCGGCCTTTCTGGCCAATATGAGCCATGAGATCAGAACCCCGATGAACGGCATTGTCGGGATGACGGAATTGATGTCAGAGACGCCTCTGGATGAAGAACAGCGGCTCTATCTCAATACGATCCGTAATTCCGGCGAGGCGCTGTTGGTGATCATCAACGATGTTCTGGACTATTCCAAGATCGAAGCCGACAAGCTGATACTGCACCCGGAACAGTTCGATTTCGAACGCTGTATCCTTGAAGTTGCGATGCTTTTGCAGCCCAGCGTCCGCGACAAGGGGTTGTCGTTGCTGGTTGATTATGACCTGTTCCTGCCGACCTTGTTTGTCGGTGATCCCGGACGTGTGCGGCAGGTTCTGACTAATCTTGTTGGCAATGCAGTCAAGTTCACGTCCGAGGGGCATGTCCTGATCCGCGTCACCGGCGTGCCCAATTCCGATGCCAATACTTGCGATATCCACGTTGCGATTGAAGACACAGGCATTGGAATCGAAGCCGACAAGATCGGGCATATATTTGGCGAGTTCAATCAGGTCGAAGACGAGAAAAACCGTGAGTTTGAGGGCACCGGTCTGGGCCTGTCTATCACCAAGCGGCTGGTCACATTGATGGGAGGGTCTGTCTGGGTTGAAAGTGAACCGGGGCAAGGATCGTGTTTCGGGTTTCGTGTCACGCTGCCTGCGGCGGAGGGCCCGCAACTCACGCCGCCGGATCTGGCGGGTCACCTGCGCCACGTTGTCGTTGTCGAGGATCTGGCTGTCAACCGCGCCATCCTGTCAAAGCAATTGGGGCGGTTGGGGTCCAAGGTCACCGTCTGCGCCTCGGGGGGAGAGGCACTGGCCGCTGTCGATGACAGTGTTGATCTGTTGCTGTGCGATCATGATTTGCCGGATATGGATGGGCTGGAACTGGCGACAACTTTGAAAGATCGGGGTTGGGGTGATCTGCCTGTGGTGGTGATGTCTGCCAATCCCGGCGTCCTCCACGCAAACCCGGCCCGCCAACTGATCGAGGGGGTCTTGCAAAAGCCCATTCCCCGGGCCGAGCTTTACGCACGCCTGACCGCGCTGGGGAAGGCGTCGTCCGACGAAAAGCCCGCACCGCCGGCGCGACAGAAAGACCAACTGCAACTGGATGAGGAAGAGCGGCTCATGCGGGTGTTGGCGGCCGAGGATAACCGGACCAATCAACTTATCCTAAAAAAGATGGTCAAGGAATTGCGCGTCGATTTACGATTCGTCAGCAATGGGTTCGAGGCGGTGGAAGCGCATCGGGATTTCGAACCGGATTTGATTTTCATGGACATCTCGATGCCCAAAATGGACGGCAAACAAGCCACCGCCGAGATCCGTCGGCGCGAGATTGAAACCAATCGCCATGTACCGATTGTCGCTCTGACTGCGCATGCCATGGCCGGGGATGATCAGGGCATTCTGTCGGCGGGGTTGGATCATTACCTGACCAAGCCACTGCAAAAGCGGAAAATCACGCAAATGATTCTGGATCACCGACCCGAAGAGGTATTGCCTGTCATTGCCGAGGACGCACAGGCTGACTAGGTTGAACCCATGTCAGACCGTGGATTTCAGCCTCGCGCGTTGGGTGAGATCGCCATTCGCTGCGCCGATATGGCGGCGATGGTGGAGTTTTATGAAAATGTGATTGGGTTGGAGCGCCTGTCCGGCGATCACAACAGCGCCATCGCCTTCTTTCGCATCGCCGAAGGGTTCGGCGGACATACGCAGGTATTGGCCCTGTTTCACCACACGGCGCCCCCTCGGCCCGGCTTGCATCCGACCGGTGCGGAAATGCCTGCAACCGGAGCTGGGTCGTCTCTGCATCATATCGCGCTGTCGCTGCCCTTCGCAGAACAAGAGGCCGTGATGCGGTGGTATGACAAGATGGGTCAGCCGTACCGAGTTGAACAATTCGGCTGGATCGGTTGGCGCGGGATTTTCACCGAAGACCCCGAGGGCAATACGGTTGAACTGGTCGCTTATGACCCATCAATGCTGGATCAGGCCTGATAGGGGCGCACAAATACGGGTTTGCGGTCGTCCGACAGGTCCGCACGGTATTCATAGCCACCGGAGTCGAAATCCAGCAGGCCTTTGGGGTCGGTCAGCCGGTGCTGGATGATATAGCGGGCCATGGCGCCGCGCGCCTTTTTGGCGAAAAAGCTGACGATCTTTGGGGTGCCGTTCTTGTCCTCCATGAAGACCGGCGTGATGACGCGCAATTTTAGCGCTTTCGGGTCGACCGCGCCGAAATATTCCTGACTGGCGCAGTTCACCAATACATCCGTTTCGATTTCCGCCGCCTGCGAGTTCAGCACCTTGCTCAGCTGGTCGCGCCAATATTCGTAGAGGTTTTTACCACGCCGGGTTTTCAGGCGGCTGCCCATTTCCAGCCGATAGGCCTGAATGGCATCCAGTGGGCGCAGCACACCATAAAGCCCGGACAGGATGCGCAGGTGTTCCTGTGCCCAGGCCAATTCCTCGTCATCCAGAGATGCGGCCTCGAGCCCCTGATACGTATCCCCAGCAAAGGCCAGCGCAGCAGGGCGGGTTACGTCGGCCGCAGGCGCATCCGAAAAGGCACGGTACCGGTCGCGGTTCAACCGGGCCAGATCGTCGCTGAGGTCCATCAGCTTTTTTAGGTCACCCAGTGTCAGGTTGCGGGCGGTTTTCGACAGGCGGATGGCGTCGTCCTGAAAGTCGGGCTGAGTGACATCGACATTCCGTTCTGCCCAGTCCAGCCGTTTGGCCGGGGAAATCACAATCAGCATGTCTGTCCTCGTTTCTTGCCTGTCCGCAGGTATCTAGCCCGCTTGCCGCAGCACGTCCAGAAAGGCCGCGCCGAACCTTTCGTGACGACGGTCACCCAAAACCCGTTCCAGGGCGCGCGGGTCGGGTCGCAGCTGTGCAACCTTAGCCAGTTGCGAGGCAGAGCAGCTCAGTGGTTTGTCGATCCCGTCAGGCCCGCAGGCCAGTTCACTTTGGACGGCCAGCAGCTGATCATAGATGTCGCCTTGATTGCGCCCGGCCAGCTTGCGGCGCGCGGGATGCACGACCTCAGCCGCTCCGGTGACGACTTCCAGAAAGGTGTCGCCGTAACGCTCCAGCTTTTTTGCTCCGACACCGCCGATCCGGGCCATGTCGTCCAGCGTCGCAGGGCGTTTCTCGGCCATTTCGATCAGGGTGCGATCGGGGAAGATGACATATGCCGGAACGCGGGCAGATTCAGCCAGCGCCCGGCGCTTGGCCTTGAGCGCAGAGAGTAGCGGTGCGTCTTCCTCGGACACCATTGCCTTGACCGCAGGACGGCGGGTGGCTTTGCGGATCGTGTCCTTGCGCAGGTTAATTTGCGCCTCGCCTTTCAGGATCGGTTTGGCGATTTCGGTCATGCGCAGCGCACCGTGGCGCTCCGGGTCAGGGCGGACCAGATCATGCCCCATCATTTGCCGGAAGATCGCTTGCCATTGTGGGCGCGACCAGTCCTTGCCGATGCCCCAAGTCGACAGCGTATCGTGGCGGCGGGCACGGATCTTGTCGGTTTCATTGCCCAGTAGAATGTCAATCAGATGGCCTGCTCCGAACCATTCTTCGGTGCGCAGGATGGCGGACAGGGCCATGCGGACAGGGGTGGTGCCGTCGAAGACCTCGGGCGGGGTATCGCACAAATCGCATTTGCCGCAGGGTTCAATCTGTTCGCCAAAATAACTCAACAGGGTCTGCCGACGACAGACAAGCGCTTCAGCCAGACCTAGCAACGCGTTCAGGCGGGCGTGATCCGCCATGCGGCGCTCGGGCGGTGCCAGCCCCTCGTCGATCTGCGAGCGACGCAGGCGGATATCGTCGGGTCCGAACAGGGTCAGGGTTTCAGCAGGACCACCATCACGCCCGGCGCGACCGATTTCCTGATAATAGGCCTCGATAGATTTGGGCAGGTCCGCATGCGCAACCCAGCGGATATCGGGTTTGTCGATCCCCATGCCAAAGGCCACGGTGGCGACCACGATGAGCCCGTCTTCGCGCGCGAAACGGGTTTCGACGATGCGGCGATCCTCGGCCTCCATGCCGCCGTGATAATGGCAGGCCGTGTGGCCCTCGGCGCGCAGGGCCTGCGCCAGCACTTCGGTCTTGTTGCGGGTGCCGCAATAGACGATGCCGGACTGGCCTTTGCGGGCACCGGCGAATTCGAGGATCTGCTTGCGCGGCCCGTCCTTGGCGCCAAAGGCCAGATGGATATTGGGCCGATCAAATCCACGCAGGAATTTGCGCGGCTCAGAGCCGTCGAACAATTTCTGAACGATCTCATCCTGTGTTTCCGCATCTGCCGTAGCGGTGAAAGCGGCGAGTGGTACGTTCAGCGCGCGACGCAACTCTCCGATCCGTAGGTAATCGGGGCGGAAATCGTGGCCCCACTGGCTGACGCAGTGGGCCTCGTCCACCGCAATCAGGTTAACGTTGATCCGCCGCAGCAACCCCAAAGCCGATCCGGCCGCCAGCCGTTCGGGGGCCATATAGAGCAGTTTTAGGCGACCTGCCTCCAATGCTTCCCACACGGCATCGGTTTCTTCCTGGGTGTTGCCCGAGGTCAGCGCCCCGGCGGCAACGCCTGCCTCCTGCAGCCCGCGCACCTGATCGCGCATCAGGGCGATCAGAGGGGAAATTACCACCGTCACCCCGTCGCGCAGCAGGGCGGGAAGCTGGAAACATAAGGACTTGCCACCCCCGGTAGGCATGATCGCCAACACGTTTTCGCCCAGCGTGACGGCATCGACAATCTCTTCCTGCCCGGGGCGGAAATCGTCGAATCCAAAGACATCTCGCAGCAAGGGTGCGGCGTCGAACATGTGTGGGGTTGCCCTGTTTTAAGGTTTGTCTGCTCTTAAAGCAGGACAATCACATACTAAGATTCAGGGAACAAGAGGTCAGTAGAAATAGACCGCATTGTTGATCAGGATGATCCTTAGCGCATAGACGCCGACTAGAACGACCAGCGGCGTCAGGTCCAGCCCGCCCATTGCGGGCAGGATGCGACGGATCGGGCCGTAGATCGGCTCTAGGATGCGGTTCAGGCCATACCAGATTTGTGCGACCAGCTGTTGGTGCAGGTTCAGCACCTGAAAGTTGATCAGCCAGCTCATGATCACATGGGCGAGGATGATGAACCAGACAATGTCCAGGATCAGCAGCAGGATTTGGATCAGTGACAGCATGGGCACTCCGTTTTCTTACTGATCCGAGACCTAAGCGCCGCTGCAGCAAAGAGCAAGCCCGTGCCAACACAACGCTTGCGAAATGGGTCAAGGCTCCGTCTTATGAGGGAAAAGACGACAAGGGGCAGGCATGGCTGAGATTTCCAAGCGTAAGCGTATCTGGGGCTGGTGGTTTTTCGACTGGGCCAGTCAGCCCTATCACACGCTTTTGGTGACCTTTGTATTTGGTCCCTATTTTGCCGGGGTTGCCGCCGGATACTACGCGAACACGGGGCTGGATGCGGAGGCCGCTGCTGCGCAGGCGCAGACGGTTTGGGCCAATTGCCTGACCATCACAGGGCTGATCATAGCCTTTGGCGCGCCGTTGCTGGGGGCAATGGCGGATGTTTCGGGGCGGCGCATTCCATGGATTTTCGCATTTTCGGTGATGTATGCGGTGGGCTCTGCGGCGCTGTGGTACACGTTGCCGGACGGGTCGAATATGTGGCTTATGCTGTCGGCCTTTGGTCTGGGGTTCGTCGGGGCTGAATACGCGCTGATTTTCATCAACTCGCAGTTACCCGATCTTGGGGACGACAATGAAGTCGGAGAGATTTCGGGTTCGGGCTTTGCATTTGGCTATTTCGGCGGGCTGATCTCGCTTGCGATCATGCTGACGTTGTTTGTCGAACAACCCAATGGCAAAACACTGATCGGAATGGACCCGATCTTCGGACTGGACGCCGCCCAGCAACAAGGTACCCGATTTGTGGGCCCCTTCACCGCTGGATGGTTCATCCTGTTCATGGTGCCGTATTTCCTGTGGGTCCGTGACGATCCGAACAGTGAGAAAACAGGGAGCTTTGGCGAGGCGCTGCGCATACTGGGCAAAGCCGTGTCCGATCTGCGGCATCGGGTCAGTCTGGCGACCTATCTGGGCTCGTCCATGTTTTATCGCGATGCGCTGAACGGGTTGTACAGCTTTGGTGGCGTCTATGCGCGGCTGGTGCTGGAATGGGACCTGATCAAGATCGGCGTGTTCGGGATTGTCAGCGTGCTGGCCTCGGCCATTTTTGCCTGGATCGGGGGCAAGCTGGACAAGAAATACGGCCCTAAACCGGTCATCCTGGTGGCAATCTGGGTGTTGATCTTTGTCTGCGTCACGGTGGTGTCGATGGATCGGACGCAAATCTACGGCATCTCGTTGCCCGAAGGATCGGGCCTGCCGGATCTGGTATTTTTTGGCTGCGGTATTCTGATCGGTGGCATGGGTGGCATCCTGCAATCGGCCAGCCGGTCCCTGATGGTGCGTCATACCGATCCCAAGGCTCCGGTTGAAAGCTTTGGTCTTTATGGTCTGTCGGGCAGGGCCACCGCCTTTGCCGCGCCGCTGCTGATCGGCATAGCCACCACCGCAACTGGCAGCGCAAGACTGGGGGTGTCACCGATCATTCTGTTGTTTATTCTGGGACTGTTCCTAATGCGCTGGGTTAAACCGGAAGGGGATCAGAGCAGATGATTTTACTACGTTTTTTGGCAATATTAGCTACGATCACATTGGCGGGCACGGCGGGGGCGCAACCCTTGGCCAAGCAATTGTTCGGGGCCCAAAAGCAAAGTTCACAGCAAAAACCGGCTGCGTTCGGCAGTTATTCGCGCGGATGTGCCGCCGGATCGGTGCAACTGCCTGAAACGGGGCCCACCTGGCAGGCAATGCGTCTGTCACGCAATCGCAACTGGGGCCATCCCGAAGCTGTCGATTATGTGCAGGACCTCAGCCGGTTCGCGGCCAAGCAGCCGGGGTGGAATGGTCTCTATATTGGGGATATCAGCCAACCTCGGGGCGGGCCGATGACCTCGGGCCACCGCTCTCACCAGTTGGGTCTGGATATCGATATATGGATGCTGCCCGGCGATAACATGCGCCTTTCCCGCAAGGCGCGCGAGAACATCTCGTCGATCTCACTGCGTCGCGCCAACGGGGCATATGTCAACGGTAACTGGACCAAGCAACACCACGCGGTGCTGCGCGAGGCCGCCAAGGACAAGCGCGTGGCGCGGATTTTTGTGTTCCCCGGTGCCAAGGTGCAGATGTGCAACGAGGAAAAGGGTAATCGCGCCTATCTGCGCAAGATCAGGCCGTGGTGGGGGCATCACTATCATTTCCATGTGCGGCTGAAATGCCCCAAAGGGTCGCGCGGATGCGTCAATCAGGACCCGCCGCCCAAGGGCGACGGCTGTGCCGAGGCGCAGCAGTGGGTGCGTAACATCCTCAATCCACCGCCACCGGATCCAAACGCGCCGCCGCCCAAGAAGCGCCGGGAATATGTTCTGGCCGACCTGCCTCAGCAATGCACCGCCGTTCTGCAATCCAACTGATTGCCGCTTTAGTGCTGGCCGGGCCGGCCGCAGCCGCCGAGGTCAAGACAGCCAAATTTCTTGGCAGCTTTGCTTGGCAGTCCAACGCCGGATGGTTTGGAGGGTTTTCCGCTCTCCAAATCTCGGACACGGGGGGCGCGATGATCGCGTTAAGCGACCGGGCCAGGTTGGTTTACGCACGGATCAAGCGGGATGGCGACGAGATTGCAAGTATAGAGATCCTCGACCGTTGGCCGGTTCTGTCCAGCACCGGGCGCAAATTGCCCGGTCATGTCGGCGATTCCGAGGGGATTGCCATCGCGCCGGATGGCGGGTTTTACATCTCGTTCGAAGGGGTTCACCGGGTTGCGTATTACGCCGCACCAGATGCGCATGCGCGCGTTCTTCCGCGGCCTGACACATTCAGGGGCCTGGATGGAAACGGGTCATTCGAAGCGCTAGCCATTGACGAACTGGGACGGCTTTACACGCTGACTGAAAAGAATCGGACCGCGCAGGGTGACATCCCTGTCTATCGCTGGGATGGTCAATCGTGGTCGACGCCTTTTGTTCTGCCACCACGGGGGAAATTCCTGCCAGTTGCCGCAGATTTCGGGCCGGATGGACGGTTTTATTTGCTGGAGCGCGCCGTATCGCTTACCGGGTTCCGATCACGCCTGCGCCGTTGGCGGATTGAAAAGGATGTGCCAATCGCAGAGGAGACCCTGTTTCAGACCGGAACCGGAGCGCATGACAACCTCGAAGGTCTCTCGGTCTGGCGCGATGATCTGCGTCGGTTGCGGGCGACAATGATCTCGGATGACAACTTTCTGGCCCTGCAACGGACAGAGTTGGTGGAATATCTTCTGCCCGATTGACAGGGTGCGGGCAAAGGTCTAAACGCACGGCTTGCCTTGGGACGGTCCCTTGGCCAAGTCGCCGCTACCTTGTCAAAACGGGCATCTGAAAATGAATCGCGCTTATATTCCCGGCATCCTTGCCATGGCCACTATCGTTGTGGCCTCGAACATCCTGGTCCAGTTCCTGATCTTTGACGGGCTGTTGACTTGGGGTGCATTCACCTATCCGCTGGCCTTTCTGGTCACCGACATCATGAACCGCGTCTATGGCGTGGGCCCCGCCCGCAAGGTCGTGTTCGCCGGGTTTGTCACCGGCATTATCTGCTCGCTTATCGGCAGCCAGATCATGCTGCAGGGTGACGGCTTTACTTATGCTGCCGTGCCGCTGCGCATCGCCGTAGCTTCGGGTACCGCCTTCCTGATCGCGCAGCTGACCGACGTCACCGTGTTCAACTCGCTGCGTGGCGGCCGCTGGTGGCGCGCACCGCTGGTTTCGACGCTGGTTGGGTCGGCGCTGGACACCGCACTGTTCTTCACCATCGCGTTTTCGGCCTCGGTCACGTTCTTCGGTGCCAATGCGGACGCCGCGATCAGCTGGGCGTGGGAGCCCGTGCCCTTCATGCTGTCCGGCCCGATGGCCCCGCTGTGGGTGACACTGGCCTTTGCGGATTGGCTGGTGAAACTATCGCTGGCAATGATCGCGCTGATCCCCTTCAAGGTGATCGTCGCGCGCTTGACTGCACAGCCTGCGTAAAAAAGTGCTTTGAGAATGGCGCATCTTGTGTCAGGCTCAAAGTTAACCGCAACAGATAGAAAAGGAGGTGATCCAGTGTCGAGAAAGAGATTGGAGAGAGGTGTCGGAACAACCGGGGGGAAAACCTGCTGAGGCAGCCCTTGGCGGAGCGCTCGCTCCGGCTGGTCGAATGATCTAACCGACCCGACCTCCTGAACTTTCGAAGGGCCGTCCCACCGGGGCGGCCCTTTCTGTTTCCCCATGTGAATTGTAAGGTCGCACCAATGTTGCGCATCAACGACGATATCACCCTGCAAAACTGGGAAATGACCGAAAGCTTTGTCCGCTCGTCCGGTCCCGGTGGTCAGAACGTCAACAAGGTTTCAACTGCAGTGGAGCTGCGGTTCGAGGCCGCGCGTTCACCATCTTTGCCTGATCCGGTCAAGGCGCGGCTGAAACGTCTGGCGGGACGGCGTTGGACCAAAGAGGGTGCGATCATCATTCAGTGTGAAGAAACCCGCAGCCAGGCCCGCAACCGGGAAATCGCGCGCACCCGGTTGGCCGAGCTGATCGCCCGCGCTCTGATCAAACCCAAGCGGCGGATCGCGACCAAGCCAACCTATGGGTCTGTCAAACGGCGGCTGGCGGCAAAAAAGGCGCGATCGGACGTGAAGGCGCTGCGCGGTAAAATCTCAGAAGATTGATCTGGTAGTTTCGTCGCGCCTTGCTACTCTGACTGTGACAGACGACGGGGAGGCAAGACCATGAGGCTGGAGGGAAAATCCGCAATCGTAACCGGTGGCGCGTCCGGCTTTGGCGCCGGAATAGCGCAGAAATTTCTGTCCGAAGGCGCACGCGTCATGATTGCCGATATCAACGGAGATGCGGCCGAGGTGCAGGCCAATCAATTGGGCCCGAACGCCATTGCGCAAAAGGTGGATGTTGCTGACAGCGCGTCGGTTCAGGCTATGGCCGATGCCGCCCGTGATCGTTTCGGCGCGCTTGATATTCTGGTGAACAACGCGGGGATAACGCATCTTCCGGCTCCGCTTGATGAAGTGAGCGAAGAGGATTTCGATCGCGTTTTCAACGTGAACATGAAGTCGGTCTATCTGACTGCCTGCGCTTTGGTGCCCGCCATGAAATCACGCGGTAGGGGCGCAATTCTGAACGTTGCCTCGACGGCGGGCCTGTCACCGCGCCCCAATTTGAACTGGTACAATGCCTCAAAGGGCTGGATGATCACTGCAACCAAGACCATGGCGGTTGAATTGGCCCCAGCAGGTGTGCGTGTGAACGCAATCTGCCCGGTGGCCGGAGAAACGCCGTTGCTAAAATCTTTTTTGGGTGAAGACACGCCCGAGATGCGCGCCAAATTCCTGTCGACAATCCCTCTGGGGCGGTTTTCCACACCAGAAGACATGGCCAACGCGGCCTGCTTTCTGTGCTCGGACGAGGCCAGCATGATCACTGGTGTCGCGATGGAGGTCGACGGTGGCCGTTGCATCTGATCCGCACTTCATCTGGCCAAAAATATCCCCGCCGGAGGTCGCGCGCCTGCGCGCTTTCCCACACCAAGGACTAAGGCAGACATGATCCCGGGGCCGCGCAATCTGATCTCCGACGTTCCGGGCATTCGCGTCGGAAATGCACAGGATGACACCCTGAAATCCGGCACTACAGTGCTGACAGCGGACCGGGCCTTTACCGCCTCAGTTCACGTGATGGGGGGCGCGCCGGGGACGCGGGAAACCGATTTACTGGCCCCTGATAAATCCGTCACGGAGGTGGATGCCATTGCGCTTTCCGGAGGGTCGGCCTTTGGTCTGGATGCCTGTTCAGGGGTGTCCGACGCGCTGCGGTCACAAGGGCGGGGCTTTCCGGTCGGAGACACCGTGGTGCCAATCGTGCCGGGCGCGATCCTGTTTGATCTGTTGAACGGCGGCGAAAAGAATTGGATCGATAACCCTTATCGCGCCTTGGGGCGGGCCGCCTTTGACGCAGCGTCCGACGACTTTGCGCTGGGGACGGCGGGTGCGGGTACCGGAGCTTTGGCGGCGATGCACAAAGGCGGGCTGGGGTCGGCCTCGCTGGTGCTGGAAAATGGTATCACGGTCGGGGCGCTGGTCGCGGCCAATCCCTTGGGCAGCGTCACGACCCCTGGAGACAAGCATTTCTGGGCCGCGTCATTTGAAACAGGTGGCGAATTTGGCGGGTTGGGCCCTGATACCAGCACCGGTCTGGGCTTGCCGCCGCCAAGCCGCAAGGCGCAAGCCATGCGGCGCGCCGCATCAGAACGGACCAACACCACCATTGCCATCGTCGCGACCAACGCCGCACTGTCCAAACCGCAATGCCAGCGATTGGCGGTGGCCGCGCATGACGGCATTGCCCGCGCCATTGTGCCCGCCCATACGCCGGGAGACGGCGATCTGGTATTCGGCGTCAGCACCGGTGCGCGTCCCTTGGGCAAAGAAGAGGAACTGGGGCTTATCGGGCACACAGCCTCGATCTGTCTGGCAAGGGCCATTGCGCGTGCCATTTACCTGGCGACGCCCTCAAGAGGGGACCTTTTGCCCTGTTGGTCCGAGGTACATGACATAAGTTAAGGACGCCCTATATGACGCAGTGGCACAGTGCCCTCGCGCGGCAATCTGCGCGTTGACTCTTTTTTGTGCCGAATGTCCATTCGGTGCAGCCAATTCGTATCGGAGCAAAAGTTATGAATCGCATCCTCGCAACCGCAATTGTCGGCCTGCTGGCCGTACCCGTATATGCCGAAGGTGACGCTGAGGCCGGCAAGAAAACCTTCAACAAGTGCAAGTCCTGCCATCAGATCGCGGATCCTGCGGGTGAAGTAATTGTCAAAGGCGGCAAGACCGGGCCGAACCTGTATGGTATCGCAGGGCGCACCGCAGGTACCGAGGAAGGGTTCAAATACGGTGACAGTCTCGTCGCAGCAGGTGAGGCCGGGCTGGTCTGGGACGAAACGACCTTCACTGAATACGCGCAAGACCCCAAAGCTTTCCTGAAAACTTATCTGGATGAAACCGCTGCCAAGTCCAAGATGACTTTCAAGCTCAAGAAAGGCGGCGAAGACGTCTATGCTTATATCGTCAGCGTTTCCGGTGAATAACGTCTGATTCCGGACACTCTGAAAGACAACGAAAGGCCGCAGCCCCTGCGGCCTTTCGTGCGATTGATCTGTTAGTGCATCAGGCCCACTTTTAGATCAGGCGGCGCAGGCTATTTGGGGTTGTGCGCCGTAACGCCAAGCCGATCCGGCCGCAGCTAATGAGAAATGCCCGGCCCATGAGGCGGATCGGTAGTAGGAGACGACAAATGGGAATCATGATCCCGGCCTGGGTCGAAGGCGAATTGACCCCTGTGGACAAGCTTGAGGCGCATGAAAAAGGCCTGCGGCACAAAGCTGTATCGGTCTTTGTTGTGCGCGGAACCGAGATCCTGCTGCAGCGTCGGGCGATGGGCAAATACCACACGCCGGGTCTGTGGGCGAATACCTGCTGCACACACCCTGACTGGGGCGAAACACCGTCGGCGTGCGCGGTGCGCCGTCTGCGCGAAGAACTGGGAATCACCGGCCTGTACCCGGAATACCGCCATCGGCTGGAATACCACGCTGATGTTGGCAACAACATGATCGAACACGAAGTGGTCGACGTGTTTCTGGCCCATGTTCGCGGCCCCCTGAGTATTGAGCCTAACCCAGACGAGGTAATGGAAATCCGCTGGATTGATTACCACGATCTGCTGGCCGAAGTGCAGCGCCACCCGGATCGGTTTACGCCCTGGCTCAAGATCTATCTGCAAAATCACGCGGACACGATTTTCGGCCCGGATCTGATCATCTCGGCCAAATCCTGACGTCCCCCGCTTGCAAGGGCGGCCTAAGCCGCCTAAATCAACGCGTCATGGCCAAGCAAAAGACAGACCCGAATTACAAAGTCATCGCCGAAAACCGGCGCGCGCGCTTCGATTACGCGATCGAGGACGATATCGAATGCGGCATCATGCTGGAAGGGTCCGAGGTCAAATCCCTGCGCGCCGGCGGGTCGAACATCGCCGACAGTTATGCCTCGGTCGACGACGGAGAGCTGTGGCTGATCAACAGCTACATTGCACCCTACGAGCAGGCGAAGGTTTTCAAGCACGAAGAACGCCGCCGCCGCAAGCTGCTGGTCTCGCGCAAGGAACTGTCGAACCTATGGAACGCGACTCAGCGCAAGGGCATGACGCTAGTGCCGCTGGTTTTGTATTTCAACCACAAAGGCATGGCCAAAATCAAAATCGGAATCGCCAAGGGTAAGAAAACCCATGACAAGCGCGAAACTCAGGCCAAGCGTGACTGGTCACGGCAGAAGCAGCGGCTGATGAAGGATCACAGCTGATCCTTCCTCGGGTTCAGAACGCCATGGCGGCGGACACGGCGCGCTGCCAGCGGGCATAGGCGGTGTCACGGTCTTCGGTGGAAAGTTTCGGTTCAAATCGGCGATCCAGCGCCCAGGTTTCGGCAAATCCCTGTTGATCCGGGTAAACACCCGCGCGCATCCCTGCCAGCCATGCCGCGCCCAAAGCGGTGGTTTCCTGCATCACTGGCCGGTCAACCTCGGCCCCCAGATAGTTCGACAGACCCTGCATTGCCCAGTCCGAGGCGCTGGCGCCTCCGTCCACGCGCAAGGTAACGTTGGTTTCGGCACCCCAATCGCCTTGCATGGCATGCCACAGATCACGGGTCTGAAACGCGATGCTTTCCAGTGTCGCCTTGGCAATTTCCGCCCGCCCGGAGTTGCGCGTCAGGCCAAACACCGCACCACGGCAATCGGGTTTCCAATAGGGCGCGCCGAGGCCGGTAAAGGCGGGAACCAGCACGACATGCTGGTTCGGATCGGCCTGTTGAGCCAGTTCGCCGCTTTCCGGGGCCGAGTCGATGATCTTGAGCGCGTCGCGCAGCCACTGAACCGCAGCCCCGGCCACAAAGATCGAGCCTTCCAATGCGTAAGTCCGCTTGCCGTCAAGCTGATAGGCAATTGTCGTCAACAGGCGGTTCTTCGACTCGACCGGCTTGTCCCCGGTGTTCAACAGAGCAAAACAACCCGTGCCATAGGTTGATTTCATCATGCCGGGACGGAAACAGGCCTGCCCGATTGTGGCGGCCTGCTGATCCCCCGCAACGCCCAGAATCGGGATTTCCCCCCCCAATAAGGTCGTTTCTCCGAAGTCCGAGGCGCAATCATGTACCTCCGGAAGCATGGCCATCGGCACGTCCAGCAGGTCGCAGATCTCCACGCTCCACGCGCCCTTGTGGATGTCAAACAGCAGTGTCCGCGCAGCGTTGGTAGCGTCGGTAGCGTGGCTGCGTCCCTCGGTCAGGCGCCAGATAAGGAAACAGTCGATAGTGCCAAACATCAACTCTCCGGCCTCGGCGCGATCGCGGGCACCGGGAACGGTGTCCAGTAGCCATTTGACCTTGGTGCCCGAGAAATAGGGGTCTAGCAGCAGGCCGGTTTGGGCGGTCACATCATCCTCGCATCCCGCCTGTTTGTAGCGGGCGCAAATTTTGGCGGTGCGACGGTCCTGCCAGACGATGGCATTGTGGATCGGCTCGCCGGTAGCGCGGTCCCAGACCACAGTGGTTTCGCGCTGGTTGGTAATGCCGATGCCTGCGATCTGATCTGCAGTTACACCGGTGCTGTCCATCACCTCGCGGCAGACGCGCAAGACGCTGGTCCAAATTTCTTCGGCGTCATGTTCGACCCAGCCTTCTTGCGGAAAATGCTGGGTAAACTCATGCTGCGCGGTGCCTGCGCGCTGCATATTTGCGTCGAACAAAATGGCCCGCGATGATGTAGTGCCCTGATCAATAGCAAGAATATAAGTCACGCCCGCGCCTCTCCCGTTTGGTTCTGCGGGACTTTAGCGCAAACAGTGACAATCGTGCCAGAGCGTTCAGACGGGAATATTGTCGATCAGGCGCACGCCACCCGTCCAGGCCGCCGCTAGCAGCCGCGCGGGTCGGCTCGCTTGTGTCAGAGGTTCCAGCGTGTCTGTACAGCGCAGTTGCACATACTCAACCTGGGTGAAACCAGCAGCAAGCAGGTCGGAACTGGCCTGCTCCGCCAAGGGTTCGATCGACGCGCCGCCTTTCAGTGCTGTGGCCAGTTCCCGCATGACGCGGTTCAAGTTCGCGGCGACATCCAATTCTTCGGGTGACAGGCGCAGATTGCGCGAGGACATGGCCAACCCCGTGGGTTCGCGTACCGTGGGGCAACCGACCACCTCGATCGGAATATCCAAATCGCGTGCCATGCGGCGGACAATCATCAACTGTTGATAGTCTTTTTCCCCAAAATAGGCTCGATCAGCCTGGGTTTGCAGGAACAGTTTGGCGACCACAGTGGCGACGCCGTCGAAATGGCCGGGGCGGAATTCCCCCTCCATCACATCGGTCAAGCCTGCGACGGACACGTTGGTGGCAAATCCCTGCGGATAGATTTCCTCGGGCTCGGGCACATAGATCACATCGACTTCATAGCGCGCCAGTTTCTGTGCGTCGTCGTTTTCTGTGCGCGGATATTTGGCCAGGTCCTCGGGGTTGTTGAATTGCTTTGGGTTCACAAAGATCGTCACGACCACCCGGTCGGTTCCCGCCTTTGCAGCCTCGACCAGTGACAGGTGGCCCTGGTGCAACGCGCCCATTGTGGGGACAACACCAATTGTCTCGCCATTGCCGCGCCATTTGGCCGTCAGAGCGCGCAGGTCAGCCAGACGGCGCAGGATCGGGGTGGTCATGTCTTGGGTCCTTTGGTCGGGGCCTGATCAGCGAATACGTGTTCATCTGCCGGAAATGTCCGGGCGCGCACTTCGGCGGCGTATTCGGCGATGGCAGCTTCGGCCTGCGGGCCAAGCTCGGCATAGCGTTTGACGAATTTGGGTTTGAAGGCGGTGAAAAAGCCCACCATGTCATCGACGACCAGAATTTGCCCGTCACACCCGGCCGAGGCGCCGATACCGATGGTGGGGATTGTGATCTCGGCCGTGATCTGATCGGCCAGGCGCTGCGGAACCTTCTCTAACACGACGGAAAACGCACCGGCGTCAGCGACGGCCATTGCGTCGGCCAGAACCGCGTCGGCCTGGTCATCGCGGCCCTGCACCTTGTAGCCGCCCAGTGTGTTGATCGACTGAGGCGTCAGGCCGATATGGGCCATCACCGGGATGCCGCGCTTGACAAGAAAGCGGATGGTTTCGGCCATCTCGACACCGCCTTCCAGCTTGACCGCGCCGGCGCCGGTTTCTGCCATCAGGCGGGCGGCGTTGCGGAAGGCCTCGGCCGGTTCGTGCTCATAACTGGCGAATGGCATGTCGATGACCATCATCGCGCTGTTCAGGCCACGCGCGACGGCTTGGCCGTGCAGGATCATCATCTCCATCGTCACCCCAAGGGTCGATTCCAGCCCGTGCAGCACCATGCCGACGCTGTCACCGACCAGAACGAAATCGCAATGATCGTCCATCAGCCGCGCCATGGGCGTGGTGTAGGCGGTCAGGCTGACCAGCGGCTCGCCACCTTTACGGGCGCGAATATCCTCGGCATTGGGGGCTTTTTTACGGGCGGTGGCGCTCATCGTCGCTCCTCCGGGGTTCATGTTGCAGTGCGGCATAGCAGATTGAACAAGGTCATATAAACCCCGGTTGCGCGAACATTTCCTTGAATGACCTGAGGTTTAAAGGGACATTGATTGCAGAAACGACTGTAAAACGGCCGGTGCAAAGTATTCAACAGGAGAGGTATTTTTATGACAAAGCAAATGTTTCGGACTTTTGCCGCAGCACTTTTGCTGGGGGTCAGCGCCTTTACCACGCAGGCCCTGGCCAAATCCGATATCACAATAGCGATGCAGCTTGAACCGCCGCATCTGGACCCGACAAGCGCTGCTGCTCAGGCCATCGATTCGGTGGTGTACACCAATATATTCGAAGGCCTGACCCGTTTCATGGGCGACGGATCGGTGGTTCCGGGGCTGGCTGAAAGCTGGGAGATTTCCGACGACGGCACCGTCTATACCTTCAAACTGCGGGACGGCGTAACCTTTCATGACGGTACCACGATGGATGCCGGGACCGTCAAATTCAGCCTCGACCGAGCCATGGCGCCCGACAGCGCCAACGCGCAAAAAGCCCTGTTTGCCGATATCGCAAGTGTCGAGGTGGTGGACCCTCTGACCGTCAAAGTCACCCTTTCCGAACCCAATGGCAACTTCCTGTTCAACATGGCCTGGGGCGACGCAGTCATTGTCTCACCCGAAAGCATCGACAGCATCAAGACCAATCCCGTGGGGACCGGTGCCTTCACCTTTGGCGACTGGGTGCAGGGCGACAGCATCACCCTGAACCGAAATCCCGATTATTGGGGTGATCAGCCCGCTTTGGAATCCGCGACGTTCAAGTTCATTTCGGACCCTACCGCCGCATTTGCAGCAATGATGGCCGAAGATGTCGATGTGTTTGACAACTTCCCCGCGCCGGAAAACCTGCCCCAGTTCGAGGCCGACCCTCGGTTTCAGGTTCTTGTCGGTACGACCGAAGGGGAAACCATCCTGTCGACCAATAACAAGAAACCCCCGTTTGACGATATCCAGGTGCGGCAGGCGCTGGCCCATGCCATCGACCGTCAGGCGATCATCGACGGGGCGATGTTCGGGTACGGCACGCCCATCGGCACTCATTTCGCACCGCACAACCCGGCCTATGTCGATCTGACCGGCGACTCAGCCTATGATCCGAAGAAGGCCGCCGAACTGCTGGCCGATGCGGGATATGAGGAAGGTTTCGAGACCACGCTACATCTGCCGCCGCCCTCTTATGCGCGGCGCGGGGGCGAGATTGTCGCCGCGCAACTGGCAGAGGTCGGCATCAAGGCCGAAATCATCAATGTGGAATGGGCGCAATGGCTGGAATCGGTCTTCAAAGGCAAGGACTACGGCCTGACCATCGTCAGCCACACCGAACCGATGGATATCGGTATCTATGCGCGGCCCGATTACTATTTCCAGTATGACAGCTTGGACGCCCAAACCTTGATGGACCTGCTGAATGCAACCACCGACCCGGACGAGCGTAAAAAGCTGCTGGGCGAGATGCAGCGTCTGATCGCCAACGATTATGTCAACGGCTACCTGTTTCAGTTGGCCAAGCTGGGGGTCGCCAAGACCGGAGTGCAGGGCCTATGGAAAAACGCGCCCACTGCGGCCGTCGACCTGACCCAAATCAGCTGGTCCGAATAACCAATCACCGGGGCCGCGGATCGTGGCCCCGGTCCCCTTTGTTCCAGTGCGTATGTGACTATGATCATGTTTCGTGTTCTTCGGCTCATCATATTTGCCATTGGCCTGATGTCTGTGCCCGTCGGGCATGTCGGAGCACAGAACGCGCTTGATGGTCGAATGGATGCCTTGGTCGGGACACCTGACAACCCACTGAACGTCGGGATCGGCATCAAGATCGACCAGATCACCAGTGTCGACCAAAAGGCGGAAAACTATGGTGCCGTGGTGGTGCTGCGCGTTGAGTGGACCGATCCTGCGCTGGCCTTCGATGCGCAAGAGCAGGGGCGGGACATTCGGGTTTTTAACCCGCCGACACTGGCGGATCATGCAGCAGAAATCGGGGCAGTCCTGCCCGCTTTTGTCATTCACAACCAGCAATCCAACAAATGGATACACGAATCTGCGGCCTCTCTGCGGTATGACGGGCACGTCGTTTATGTCGAGAAATCCTCGTTGACGTTGCAGGCCCCGCATTTCGATTTTCGGAAGTACCCCTTTGATACGCAGGAGTTCCATTTCGATGTCGTGTCAATCTTCCCTTCGGAATATGTGCGCTATCACGCACTGGAGGAGTTCTCGGGACTCGGCGATTTGTTGGGTGAAGAGGAATGGGTTTTGGACAATGCGCGGGTAGAGACCTCTCAGGTCATTGGCCTGTCCGGACGGGAAAGCGACCAGGTGGCGCTGATATTCGAAGGTCATCGACACCTGACCTATTACGTTATTCGTGTGTTCCTTCCGATGCTGGTGTTGATCACGGTCGGATGGGCGCTGTTTTTTCTCGATGAATATCGTCGGCGGATCGAGATCGCGGGTGGCAATCTACTGGTCTTCGTGGCGTTTAACTGGGCGATCTCCGCCGATCTGCCCAAACTGGGATACCTGACATTTCTGGATTTCGTCCTGCAATGCATGTTTCTGATGACCGGGGCGTTGATCGTGTTCAACGTCGCCCTGCGCAAACTGAAGGTCTCGGGTCATGAAAGCGGGGCCAGGAAGCTGGACAACTACGCGATCAAATGGATTTACCCGCTGGGTTATGCGGCCATCGTCGGCTACGCGGTTTTCGCTTATCTTCTGGTACCCTAGTGCTGGACCCGCGACGCATGCAGCCCTAACGTGGCTTTGATGCTTCACTATACCCTTAAACGCCTGATTTCACTGATCGTAAGCCTCGTGGTTTCCTCGGCTGTCATCTTTGCGGTGATCGAGGTCGCACCGGGTGATCCGGCATCCTTCATGCTGGGCGTCAACGCACAAGAGGATACGCTTGCGGCGCTCAGGGCCGAGCTTGGGTTGGATGGGTCCAAGATGCAGAGATACACCGACTGGGTCGGTGGCATGTTGGTCGGGGATTTCGGAACCTCTTACACCTATCGCACGCCCGTGTCGCAGATGATCGCAGACCGGCTGTGGGTGTCCTTGCCGCTGGCACTGTATGCGCTGACCTTGTCCACCCTGATTGCTTTTCCTGCGGGGATTTATGCCGCCGCGCGCCGGGGCAAGCCGGGTGATCTGGCAGTGATGGGGGCAACGCAACTGGGTATCGCAGTGCCGAATTTCTGGTTCGCGATGATGCTGGTGCTGATCTTTGCCATCAACCTGCGCTGGTTCAACGCCGGTGGCTTTGCCGGGTGGGAACTGGGGCTGTGGCCCGGGCTGCGGTCGCTGACTCTGCCGGCGATAGCACTGGCCTTGCCGCAGGCGGCCATTCTGGCGCGGGTCATGCGGTCGTCGCTGCTGGATATTCTGGGCGAGGATTTCATGCGGACAGCCCGCGCCAAGGGCCTGTCTCGTCGTCAAGCCCTGTGGCGGCACGGGATCCGCAACGCGCTGATACCGGTTCTGACCATCATGGGGCTGCAATTTTCGTTCCTCTTGGCCGGGTCGATCATCATCGAGCAAGTCTTCTATCTGCCCGGGTTGGGACGGTTGGTGTTTCAGGCCATTTCAGCCCGCGACCTGATCGTGGTGGAATCCGTGGTCATGCTGCTGGTGTTCGCCGTCATCACCGTGAATTTTCTGGTCGATCTGGCCTATGCCGCCGTTGATCCACGGCTGAGGAGCAGGACATGAGCCGCAACCTCATCCTCGGCGCAGGTTTGTCGTCGCTGGTCTTGCTGGCGGCGCTGATGTCCTTTGTCTGGACGCCTTACGACCATGCTGCACTGAACATCCCGGGCAAGTTGCAGCCACCCAATGCGCAGCACTGGTTTGGCACGGATCATTTCGGGCGCGATATGTTTTCGATGATCATGGTGGGTGCGCGTACCTCGATCGCGGTGGCTTTGGTGGCGGTGGGGATCGGCATGGCGCTGGGCGTGCCTTTGGGGCTGACGGCAGCCGCGCGAAAGGGGTCGTGGTTGGAAGAGGTAATCATGCGCTGCAATGACCTGGTCTTTGCCTTCCCCTCGCTAGTCATCGCCATCCTGATCACCGCAGTTTTCGGGGCCGGGGCCATCAATGCCATCATTGCCATCGGCATCTTCAACATCCCCGTCTTTGCCCGCATCACCCGCGGCGCGGCCCTGTCCCTGTGGGAGCGTGAATTTATCCTCGCCGCCCGTGTCGCGGGCAAAGGCGCGGCCCGCATTTCCGCCGAGCACATCTTGCCCAATGTTGCCAATCTGCTGATCGTTCAGGGTACGATTCAGTTTAGTTTGGGAATATTGGCCGAAGCAGGCCTGGCCTATGTCGGTCTGGGTGCGCAACCACCTACGCCCAGCTGGGGACGCATGCTGGCCGATGCGCAGACAATGGTCAGTTTTGCCCCGCATTTGGCTCTGATTCCGGGGCTGGCGATCATTGTCACGGTGTTGGGGTTGAACCTGCTAGGAGACGGGTTGCGCGATTGGCTGGACCCGCGAATCCGGGTGGCGCGCGCATGAGTTTGCTTCGGATCGAAAACCTGTCGTTGTCCATTCACGGGGCGGTCATTCTGAAACAGGTCAGCCTGTCCATTGCGCCTGGTGAGATCGTGGCCGTGACCGGCGAGAGCGGCTCGGGCAAGTCGATAACCGCGCTTTCAGTCATGCAGTTGCTGCCGGGCGGCGCCAATGTCGATGGCGCGATCCGATTTGATGGGCAGGACCTGCTGACCCGTTCCGAGGCCGAAATGTGCGCCCTGCGCGGCGCGTCACTGGGAATGGTGTTTCAGGAGCCCATGACGGCCCTGAACCCGGTCAAGACCATAGGCGATCAGGTGATGGAGACCATCCTGGTCCACAAGGCCATGCCCCGCGCGCAGGCGCGCACCCGTGCCATCGAAGTTCTGGACCGCGTCGGTCTTCCCGCAGATCGCTTTCCTATGTCGCGTTTTCCGCACGAATTGTCCGGCGGTCAGCGCCAGCGTGTCGTAATCGCTATGGCCATCGCGCTGCGCCCCAAGCTGCTGATCGCGGATGAGCCGACAACCGCGCTGGACGTCACCACTCAGGCGCAGATTCTCGATCTGCTCAAGGGGCTGGTCCGTGAATACCGTATGGGTCTGCTGATGATCACGCATGATCTGGCGGTGGTAGCGGATATGGCCGACCAAATCGTCGTTATGCGCCGGGGTGAGGTGGTCGAAAGCGGCGCAACCCACGATCTGCTGCGCCATATGCAGCACCCATATACGCGGATGCTGTTCGAAGCGTCGGGCCACCAGGTATCTCTGCCCGCCCCCCCGGACCCGGCCCCACTGCTTGAGGTGACCAAAGTGGTTCGCGACTATCGCCTGCCCCGAAAACGCCTGTTCGATGCAGCAGGCCACCATCGGGCGGTGGACAAGGTCAGCTTTACCCTAAACCGGGGTGAGCGATTGGGTTTGGTCGGAGAGTCCGGATGCGGAAAATCGACCCTAACAAGGGCTATTTTGGGGCTTGAAGCGGTGCAGGAGGGGCAAATTTTTCTGGATGGCCAGCCGGTGTTCTCAGGGCACAAGCCCAATCTGGGTGTGCGCCGCAAGATGCAGGTGGTGTTTCAAGACCCGTACGGCAGCTTCAATCCCCGTCACCGCGTTGCGCGCCTGATCTCTGAGCCGTTTCACCTGCTGGAAACGCCTCCCGTCGAATCTGAGCGGCAAGATCGCATTGCCGAAATGCTGCGCGCCGTCGGTCTCAACCCTGATGATGCGAACAAATACATTCACGAATTCTCGGGCGGTCAACGCCAGCGGATCGCCATCGCCCGCGCACTGATTATCCGACCTGAACTGGTCCTGTTCGACGAAGCAGTCTCAGCCCTGGATGTGTCTGTTCGGGCGCAAATCCTAGATCTGCTGGCGGATCTGTGCACCACCTACGATCTGACTTATCTGTTCATCAGCCATGACCTGAGTGTTGTGCGCACCATCACCGATCGCGTTATGGTTATGCAGGCTGGTCAGATTGTCGAGCAGGGTGAAACCGAACAGGTTTTGACGAACCCGCAACATCCCTACACGTGCGCGCTGATCGATGCCGTGCCCACCTTGCCCAATATTGGTCAGAGTGTGGCCTGAAACCCATGTTTAGAGCCGGAAAAGGAGATCCGAAATGACCAACCTTCTGTGGTTTGATCCCGGTCTGTGTCTGATCGGGGGAAATTGGGTCGGCGCTGCATTGAAATCGGAATTGACGTTAGTTAACCCGTCGGACGGCTCTGAGATTTGCGGGATTGCGCGGGGATCTGAGGTCGATATCGACGCTGCGGTGCAGGCAGCTCAGGCCGCGTTGGACGGCGATTGGGGGCGCAAAACCGCGCTGGAACGGGGGCGAATTCTGACGCGTTTGGGGCAGCTGGTGCTGGAACGGATAGAGGATCTGGCCGCGCTCGAGGCGATGGATGTGGGCAAGCCGCTGACGCAGGCGCGGGCGGATGCTGTGGCGCTGGCACGATACTGCGAATTCTACGGCGGTGCGGCGGATAAGGTGATGGGCCAGACGATCCCGTATCTGGATGGATACACCGTCTACACCCTGCGTGAACCGCATGGGGTTACAGGCCATATCGTGCCGTGGAATTACCCGATGCAAATCATTGGCCGTTCTGTGGGGGCGGCTTTGGCGATGGGCAACGCCTGCGTGCTAAAACCCGCAGAAGAGGCCTGTTTGACCGCACTCGCCTTTGCGCATCTGGCGCAGCAGGCTGGTCTGCCTGCGGGCGCGTTGAATGTGGTGCCGGGGCTGGGGGGCGAGGCTGGTGCAGCTTTGGCTGGGCATCCAGGTGTGCAGCATATCTCGTTCACCGGGTCGGTCTCGACCGGGGCGTTGGTGCAACAGGCCGCCGGGCGCAATGTGGTGCCCGTGACGCTGGAGCTTGGAGGGAAATCACCGCAGCTGGTGTTTGAGGATGCCGATCTGGACGCAGCCCTGCCGTTTCTGGTGAACGCAGGCATTCAGAACGCTGGACAGACCTGCTCGGCCTCGTCACGCATTCTGGTGCAGCGCGGTGTGTACGAGCAGGTCAAAACCCGGATGACCGCTGCCTATTCCGAGCTGACCGTTGGTCCCGCGCACGAGGATTTGCGGGTTGGTCCGCTGATCT
This sequence comes from Ruegeria sp. BC1, assembly GCF_056539305.1. Taxonomy (NCBI): domain Bacteria; kingdom Pseudomonadati; phylum Pseudomonadota; class Alphaproteobacteria; order Rhodobacterales; family Roseobacteraceae; genus Ruegeria; species Ruegeria sp. BC1. The sequence continues at coordinate 141,246 of NZ_JBQFUT010000004.1, read as the reverse complement.
CGGCCCGCCAGAAAGATATTGTTGAGGGATTTCTGGCCAATGGTGCCGACCTGAGCGTTGCAGCGCAGGGGCATATCGTTGACCGTGCCCCGGCAGATGGCGCTTACGTGCGGCCAACGCTATTTGCCGATGTCCCGCCGGATCACGTTCTGGCCAGGGATGAGATTTTCGGCCCGGTTCAGACCCTGATCCCGTTCGAAACCGAAGAAGACGCGGTGAAAATCGCCAATGGCACCGAATACGGGCTGGTCGCCAGTATCTGGACCCAAGACGGCGCACGGCAGATGCGGCTGGCAAAGCGGCTTCGGTCCGGTCAGGTGTTCATCAACAATTACGGCGCAGGTGGCGGTGTTGAGCTGCCCTTTGGCGGGATCGGAAAATCCGGCCATGGCCGTGAAAAAGGGTTTGAGGCACTTTACGGGTTCTCACAGGTAAAAACCGTGGCGGCTTTCCATGGATAGGGGCTAGACAATAACCTCGATCGACTCTTGCGCGCCGACGCCGAACACCCGTTTGTAACGGTTGATCTCATCCATTGGACCCATTGCCTTTTCCGGGTTGTCCGACAATTTCACGGTCGGGCGACCGTTGGCCGATACGGCCTTGCAAACCAAAGAGAACGGCGCCAGTGCGTCATTTGGGACGAGCCCGCGAAAATCATTGGTCAGCAGAGTGCCCCAGCCAAAGGACACATTGGTCTGGCGGGCAAATTGGTCGTGAAGTTCGCGGATTTTGGCGACATCCAGTCCGTCCGAGAAAATGACGCGCTTCTGAGAAGGATCCTCGCCGCGTGATTTCCACCAATTGATCGCATTTTCGGCACCCCGTGCCGGGTCGCCACTGTCGACCCGGATGCCGGTCCAGCCCGCCAGCCAATCGGGCGCGCGGTCCAGAAACCCCTGCGTGCCGTAAGTGTCAGGCAAAATGATGCGCAGATTGCCGTCATGTTCCTCGTGCCAGTCGCTGAGGACGTCATAAGGTGCTTGGGCCAGCTCGGCGTCGCTGTCCGCCAATGCGGAATAGACCATAGGCAACTCATGGGCATTGGTGCCGATCGCCTCAACCTCGCGCCGCATCGCGATCAAACAGTTCGAAGTGCCGGTAAACGCAGGGCCCAAGCCTTCAATCATGGCTTGCACGCACCAATCCTGCCACAGAAAAGAATGCCGCCGTCTGGTGCCGAAATCGGCGATGCCCAGACCGTTGATTTCCCGTAATTTCTCGATCTTTTCCCATACGCGGGTCATGGCACGGGCGTAAAGCACCTGCAGTTCAAACCGGCGCATGTCGTTCAGTACCGCGCGGGATCGCAGTTCCATCAACACCGCAAGGGCTGGAATTTCCCACAGCATGACCTCGTGCCATTTGCCCTCGAAGGTCAGTTCGTACTGATCACCTTTACGTTCCAGATGATAAGGGGGAAGGTGCAGATTTTCAAACCATTCCATAAAGTCCGAGCGGAACATCTGCCGTTTTCCATAGAATGTATTGCCCCGCAGCCAAGTGCTTTCGCCACGGCTGAGGCTAAGCGACCGGATATGATCCAGTTGTTCGCGCAATTCGCCTTCATCGATCAATTTTGCTAGGGGAATGTGATTCGACCGGTTGATCAGTGAAAAAACCACATCCGTTTGGGGCTTATTTCGAAACACTGACTGGCACATCAGCAGTTTGTAGAAATCTGTGTCGATTAAAGACCGGACAATCGGGTCAATCTTCCATTTATGATTGTACACGCGTGTCGCAATGTCGACCATGGGGAACTCCTGCGATTTCCGTTGTTAGATCAATAGGTGCGTGAATTGGCAAGAGTCGCTAAATTGGTGACAATGACAAGGTCAGGTCACAAAGCGAGCATATTGTGAGGTCTTTTCACAAGGTAGTGGGAAGAAGGGGTTGGAAGGACAAGGTTTAGTTAGTGAATGGTTCTTGAGTACGATTTTGATATTGTAGCGATAGCGCCGGATGAGGTTGACCCGGAACACGGCGTGGCCGCGATGACTGGTAACCGCGCTGTTCGTGCAACGTTTCGTGATCTCAGAACAGTTCATGCGCTTCACAGCGCGTCCCCGAAGATCCGCAGAATCTTTTTGGAATCGGGCTTCAGCCTGGAATCGCGCAATGGTGGCTTGCCGCATGGGATTTACGCATCCGAAGATGCTCAGGACCGCGAGCGGATCTTAAAGCGGCTGTTTGCAAATATCCGCAATATGGGTGTGCAGGGAGAATACTGCGGGGACTTTGATTTCTGGCAATTTCTGGATGAAGTGAAACGAGCGCGACCGCAGGCCGAACCTGTCCGTGCAGCGCCTGAACCGATGCCAGTCTTGCAGCAAGCGCCGGTAAACACGCCAAAAAGGCGCTCGGTTCAGTGGCGGATCGGGATGGCGCTTGGGTTGGCGGTGTTGGTGATTGCGATCCTTCGCTACCTCGCAGCCGCGGGCGCCACGCCCTAGGCCAGGTTAACGCCAGCGGCCCGCATTGCGTTTTCAGCGGCGGCCAGAGACCCATCCATATCGATTGCTCGGCACGCATCCATTCGGACCGTGACATCAAACCCAAGGCGAGCAGCATCCACAGCCGAGAAATGGACGCAGAAATCCGTTGCAAGCCCGACCATTGTCAGTTTCCTGATGCCCCGTGTGTTCAGATAGCCCTCAAGCCCGGTGGGTGTTGTTTGATCATTCTCAAAAAAAGCCGAATAGCTGTCGATCGCGCCGCGAAACCCTTTGCGGATGATCAGATCACCATCTTTGCGCAGGTCCGGATGAAAGTCAGCGCCATCAGTACCCTGCACGCAATGATCCGGCCACAGAACCTGCTGGCCGTAGGGCAATACGGTCACGTCGAAAGGGTTTTTCCCCGTATGAGAACTGGCGAATGAGGAATGCCCGGCCGGATGCCAGTCCTGCGTCAGGATCACGGCGTCAAAGTCATTCATCATCGCATTGATCGGCGCAACGATCTGATCCCCTTCGGGAACAGCCAGCGCGCCGCCGGGGCAGAAATCGTTCTGGACGTCGATTACGATCAGGGCGTGGGTCATCGGGGCCTCCTTTGGTTGTTCTATCGGTACGGGGCGTGTGCATGGCGGTCAATCCGGTCTCTTGCGACTCTGTTCCGGCAGGTTTAGACCGCGCGCATGTATACGATCGCTGCTCTCTATCATTTCACCCGTTTCACGGATCACGCGGCCCTGCGCGACCCATTGTTAGAGTTGTGCCGTGCGCTATCGGTCAAAGGCACACTGTTGCTGGCGCAAGAGGGGATCAACGGTACCATCGCCGGCCCGCGCGCTGGGATCGACGCGGTGCTGGCGCATATCCGTGCCTTGCCCGGCTGTGCTGATCTGGAGTGGAAGGAAGCAACCTCGGACCACCCACCCTTCGGCAAGATGAAGGTGCGCCTGAAGAAAGAGATCGTGACAATGGGCCAACCGGACATTGATCCGCGCGCCCGCGTCGGCAATTATGTCGAGCCCGAAGACTGGAACGATCTGATACGCTCGGACGATGTTGTGGTGATAGACACCCGCAACGATTACGAGGTTGCGATTGGCACATTTGAGGGTGCTATTGACCCTGAAACGGCCAGTTTCCGTGATTTCCCCGCATGGTGGGAAGAGAACAAAGAACGTTTCCACAACAAGCGCGTTGCGATGTTCTGCACCGGCGGCATTCGCTGTGAGAAGTCAACAAATTACCTGCTGGGTCAGGGGGTCGAGGATGTCTATCACCTGAAAGGCGGCATCCTGCGCTACCTCGAGGAAATGCCTGTCGAGGACAGCACTTGGCAGGGCGAGTGCTTTGTATTTGACAACCGCGTGTCTGTTGGTCACGGGCTGGTCGAGGGACCGCATAAGCTGTGCCATGGCTGCCGCCGTCCGATCCTGCCCGAAGACGTAAAGCGCCCGGAATACGAGCACGGCGTGTCTTGCCATCAATGCATCGATGAGACCTCCGAGGCGGACAAGATGCGGTTCCGCGAGCGTCAGAAACAGATTCTACTGGCGCGCCAACGTGGTGGTGAACATCTGGGGTCCGACTGAATTCCGGTTGCGGGTTGGCGCCATTGGCCGGAATATCACGCAGGTTAATAAATGGAGCGCCCATGTCCCGCGAGCCCAGAACCCTGGAAGAATGGAAGTCGACTCTGATCGCAGCTTTTGGGCTGGTCATCGCCAGTTTTCTGGCCTGGTATGGGTTGTCGCGCCTGAACGAAGCCACGGCAGGGAACACGATCGGTTCTGCGGCCTCGGTCGGGCTGATCATATGGATCGCTTCACAGTCCTGGTATTACATGACGCAAGTGAAATCGCCGCGCCGGTTGCTGTTGCTGATGGGCGTGTCCTTCATTCAAGTGGTGCCGTTCCTCTTTGCGGCCGTCTACGGTGCCTTCGGTTATAACGATCACTGTGTCCTCGGCGCGCGCGGACCGGCCGATATTCTGTATTTCTCATACGTCACCTTCACCACGGTCGGATATGGCGACATGTCGCCGGTGGGTCTGTGCCGCGCATTGGCTGCTGCCGAGGCGGTGACAGGATACGTCCTGCTGGGCATGTTTGTGGCCGCGGCGGTTACGCTCTATTCCCGCCACCACGGTAAAAACGGATCTAATTAAGGGTTATTTGTTTTGATCAATCCAGCGCGACATCATTCGTTTGTCGCGAAAGCACTCGGACGGGATCGGGCGGCGTTTGCTGCGTGAGATGCGTTCGGCAAAGGCGACCTGTTTGCCCGTGGGATAGTCGTCAAAGGGCGAAGTCGCGGCGGGTTTATGCGCCGATATCCAATCGGACAACAGTTTGCGGTCGCGCTGGACCTCGGCCGGAATTTCCAAAGCCGATCGCTCGGCGATGGCGCGGGCGTAGCGCATCTGTCGGTCTGTGACGGGCAACAGGTGATAATCGTTGCTAGGCCCGCCAAGGGCTGAGTGTCTCATGTCTCTGGTCATTGGTATGTCCTCTGACTGGATGGAACAAATATAGAACATTAGTTAAAATTTTCAAGAATAGCGGGGTTGGTGCTGGCGTGATCCTGCCGCTCGGATGAATTTATTGACTGGTCAATCAATAACCGGTAGGGCCGAATAAGACCGCCGCTGGTTCCCGGACAACAGGGCGCGCAAGACTAGAAAAGGACACGGTATGAAGTTTCAGCCCAAGGCCAGCCATTTCATCAATGGCGAATATGTAGAGGACACAAACGGTGCCCCCATCGACGTTGTGTTCCCCGCCACTGGTGAGATCATCGCGCGGCTGCACTCCGCTACACCAGAGATCATAGAACAGGCTCTAACCAGCGCAAAAATGGCTCAGGCTGAATGGGCCGCCTTGTCGGGAACCGAGCGGGGGCGCGTCCTGCGGCGCGCCGCGGACATCATGCGGGAGCGCAACCGAGAGCTGTCGATTATCGAGACCCACGATACCGGTAAACCCTTGCAGGAAACACTGGTGGCGGATGCGACCAGCGGTGCTGACGCGCTGGAATATTTCGGCGGGCTGACCGCGTCCCTGACCGGTGAGCATATCCCACTGGGTGGCGGTGATTTCGTCTATACCATCCGCGAGGCGCTGGGCGTCTGCGTGGGCATCGGTGCGTGGAACTATCCGACTCAGATCGCTTGTTGGAAAGGCGCACCCGCGCTGGCCTGTGGCAACGCGATGGTGTTCAAACCGTCGGAAACCACGCCGCTGTCCGCGCTGCAAGTGGCCGAAATCCTGATCGAGGCCGGTGCCCCCAAAGGCGTCTACAACGTGGTTCAGGGCTATGGCGATGTCGGTGCGTCGCTCGTGACTGATCCGCGTGTGGCCAAGGTGTCGTTGACCGGGTCGGTGCCGACAGGCCGCAAGGTCTATGCCGCCGCCGCAGACGGTATGAAACACGTCACCATGGAATTGGGTGGTAAATCACCGATGATCGTTTTTGACGACGCCGATATCGAAAACGCGGTTTCGGGTGCGATCCTGGGCAACTTCTACTCCTCGGGTCAGGTGTGCTCGAACGGTACTCGCGTGTTCGTGCAAAAAGGCATCAAAGAAGCTTTCTTGGCCCGTTTGTCGGGGCGCCTGGCAACTGTGAAAATCGGTGATCCGCTGGATGAGGACGTCAATTTTGGCCCAATGGTCAGTGAAAACCAGATGAACATTGCACTGGGTTATGTTGAAAAAGGGAAGGCCGAGGGCGCGCGTCTGGTTTATGGCGGTGACCGGATCGAAGGCGACGGGTTCTACATGCAGCCCACCGTGTTTGCCGATGTCACCGACGATATGACCATCGCTCGCGAAGAAATCTTTGGTCCGGTCATGTCGGTGCTGGATTTCGACACTGAAGAAGAAGTTTTGGCTCGCGCCAATGACACCGAATTCGGTCTGGCCGCCGGTGTGTTCACCAATGACCTGACCCGCGCCCACCGTGTTGTGGCCGGGTTCGAGGCGGGCACCTGCTATATCAACACTTACAATCTGGCCCCGGTCGAAGCCCCGTTTGGCGGTTCGAAAATGTCCGGTGTGGGGCGAGAGAATTCGAAGTTGGCGATCAACCACTTCAGCGAGATGAAGACGGTTTACGTCTCAATGAATGACGTCGAGGCGCCATATTAACTCAATTCTGGTTGAGAATTTTTCGAGTCATGAGAGCTCTGTTCCCGACATTTCGCGTCGGGAACAGAACATAAGGTGTTTTTGACCTGTGGCTGACTTTCCTGAAAGGGCGCGCACGCGCACCAGCAGGAGGAATGCCCAATGAAAACCCACGCTCAGGCCGTTGTGATCGGAGGTGGCCTTGTTGGCTGTTCGATCCTGTATCACCTCGCCAAGCTTGGCTGGACCGACGTCATCCTGCTGGAGCGTGATGAGCTGACTTCGGGATCTACTTGGCATGCCGCTGCCGGTATCCACGGTCTGCATGACAACAACAACATCACCCGTATCCAGCATTATACGATGAATCTGTATAAAGAGCTGGAGAAAGACACTGGGCAAGGCTGTGGCGTGTTCCAGCCGGGCTCGCTTTATCTGGCGCAGACCGAAGACCGCGAACATCAGCTGCGCCTGCAGGAGGCCAAAGCGAAGTTTTATGGTCTCAACTTCTATGAGATCAGCCGCGAACAGGCCAAGGAACTGCATCCGCTGGCGCAGTTCGATGATATCCGCTGTATCATGTATGAACCCGATGGCGGCAATGTGGACCCCTCGGGCGTGACCCACGCCTATGCGGCGGGCGCGCGCGCGATGGGCGCGACGATTGAGCGGTTTTGCCCTGTAATAGGGACCGAACAGCAGCCCGACGGCTCTTGGATCGTGCGCACCGAAAAGGGCGACATTCACACGCAATGGGTGGTGAATGCCGCAGGACTTTGGGGTCGCGAGGTCGCGGCACTGGCCGGGATCGAATTGCCCCTGCAACCGACCGAGCATCAGTACTTCGTCACCGAAGCAATTGACGAGGTGGCCGCAGTTGGTCGTCGCCTGCCGTCGATTGCCGACCGAGATGGTGAGTATTATTTCCGGCAGGAAGGCAACGGGCTGCTGATCGGGGCCTATGAGAAAGACATGCGGTTCTGGGCCGAAAACGGCACCCCGCTGGACTTTGCCCATGACCTGTTCCCCGATGATCTGGACCGCATCATGGAGAACGTCATCCGCGCCACCGAACGCGTTCCGGTCGCGGCCACGGCGGGGGTCAAGCGGGTGATCAACGGCCCGATGATCTGGTCTCCGGACAGCAATGCGCTGTGGGGGCCGGTGCCCGAGTTACAAAATTATTTCTGCTGCACCGGCATCATCCCCGGCTTTTCGCAATCCGGTGGTCTGGGCCTGTTGTCGGCGCAATGGATGATCGAAGGCGAGCCGCAATACGATATGTTCGCCTGGGATCTGGCTCGTTTTGGCGACTGGGCGGACAAAAAATTCACTAAGGCCAAGGTGGAGGATGTTTACACTCACCGCTTTGCCATCCATTTCCCGAACGAGGAACGCAGCGCCGGGCGTCCGGCCCGTGTGCGTCCGGCCTATGAGAAGCAAAAGCAGATGGGGTGCGTGTTCGGCCTGAACTGCGGTTGGGAACACCCTTTGTGGTTCGCCGAGCAGCCCGGCGCGGTCGAGACCAACGGTTTCACCCGCCAGAACTGGTGGGACCCGGTGGGCCGCGAGGTACAGATGCTGCGCGACCATGTGGGCGTCATCGATATCTCGAACTTCGCCAACTACGTGATCAAGGGCCCAGGCGCTTATGACTGGTTGGACCGTGTGGTCGCCAACCGGGTGCCGACGCAGATCGGGCGGTCGTGTCTGACGCCGCTGATCTCGGTCCGCGGGGGTGTGGCGGGCGATTTCACGATCACCAAAGTGGCCGAGGACGAATACATGATGATCGGATCGGGCATGGCCGAACGCTATCATCAACGCTTCTTCAACATGGTGGACTTGCCAGAGGGCACCACATTCGAGGTCGCGACCAACCGTATCGCGGGGTTCAACGTGGCCGGGCCAAAGGCGCGCGATCTGTTGCAGCGGCTGACCAATGCGGACCTTTCGAATGACGCCTTCCGCTTCATGCGCTCGGCCACCATCGAGGTGGCCGGAGTCACCTGTCTGGCAATCCGGGTCAGCTTTACCGGCGATCTGGGGTGGGAATTGCACTGCGCCGAAAGCGATCAAATCAGGCTCTATACAGTGCTTTTGGATGCGGCCAAAGCGCTGGAAGGCGGCCCGGCCGGCGGTCGTGCACTGGGGTCGCTGCGGATCGAAAAGGGCTATGGGTCATGGGGTCGCGAATATTCACAAGAATACTGGCCGCAAGAAGTCGGATTGGCGGGGCTGATCAAATTGGACAAGGAATTCCTGCACAAAGACGCCTATCTGTCGATCAAGGACAACGCGCCGCGCGAAGTGTTGTCGATCTTCGAGGTCGATGCCGCCGTGGCGGACGCCACTGGGGGTGAACCGATCTTCACGCCTGACGGTACGCCTGTGGGCCGGGTGACGTCGGGAGCTTATGGCTATTCGGTGGGCAAATCTCTGGCTATTGGGTATGCCGATCCGAAAGTGGCATCTTCGGGCGATACTGTCGAGATTTTCATTCTTGGTAAGCCGCACAAGGCGCGTATTCTCGACAAGCCTCCGTTCGATCCCCTAGGCCACAGATTACGTGACACTCAACCGGCTCTGGAGGGGGCCAAATGACCGACACCTTTGCCCGTGTCGCCGATTTCGCATTGAAACGCGGCGCGGAGCATGTGCCTGACAGTGCCAAAGAGGCCGCGGCGTTGATGATGCTGGACACGATAGGCATCCTGATCGCCGCCGGACCGATGGAGGCTGGCGTGATCGCCCGCGATACTGCGTCATTGCTTTATGCCAGTTCCGATCCGGCCTATGGCGCGCGGATGATGTTCGATGGGCGCATGGTCAGTATGGCAGGGGCGGCCTATGCGGCAGCGACCCAGACCGACAATCTGGACGGGCATGATGGGTATAACCCAACCAAGGGACATATCGGTGTCGTGGTCCTGCCTGCGCTGGCTGCTTTGGCCGAACACTGCCCGGAGCTGTCCGGCCCGGAAGCCTTGGTCGCCGTGGTCACTGGGTACGAAATTGCCGGGCGGGCCGGGTTGTCTCTGCACGCATCGGTCAGTGATTACCACACATCCGGCGCCTGGAACGCACTGGGTGTTGTGGCGATGGCGGCGCGACTGCGCGGGCACACTCAGGAACAGATGCGGCAGGCGATGGGTATCGCAGAATATCATGGTCCCCGCAGTCAGATGATGCGCGAAATTGCCAATCCGACCATGTTGCACGACGGATCAGGGTGGGGGGCTATGGTCGGCATCTCGGCTGCCATACTGGCCGAGCGTGGATTTACCGGCGCGCCGGCCATCACGATCGAAGCGGAGTCCGCAGCGCCCCATTGGACCGATTTGGGTCAGTTTTGGCAGGTCGAACATCAATACGTAAAACCCTATCCAATCTGCCGCTGGGCACACGCGGCCATCGATGCCGTCAGGGCGGTAATGTTGGAAAACCAGCTGACCGCTGATCAGATTCAATCCATAAAAATCAACAGCTTCCATGAGGCAGCCTGCCTATTTGGCGGTATGCCCGGAACGACGTCTCAGGCGCAGTATTCGCTGCCGTTTGCAGTGGCCGTACAAGCCATTCACGGCCGGATCGGGGTCGAGCATATTTCGGATGGCGGTTTGACTGACCCGGCCGTAGCCGATCTGGTGACGCGCGTACATGTAGCGGAAAGTGACCGCCACAATGCTCGGTTCCCCGAGGGGCGTTGGGCGGACGTTTCCATCACAACAACGGATGGGCGTATTTTGGTCTCTGGCGACGTTCACGCCCGTGGCGGCCCGGAGGCGCCATTCAGCCGCGACGAAGTGATAGCCAAATACATGGAATTTGCCACTCCGGTCGTTGGGGCTGAACGGGCCGAGGCGATCCGTGACGCCGTGCTTGGGTGGGTTTCACCAGCAAGCCGATACGCAGATTTGTCTTCATTGATCTACAGCTGCCAGAATTCCTGACCGGATCATTCCTGATCCAGCGTTGCAAATAGATCTTCGATTCTCTGCCGCGTTTTCACGCTGTCGTGCAGCAGGCTTTCTGCGTCCGCCAGCTGTTTGTCAGGTAATCGGAGCGGCGGAGCCGTCAGGTCCAGAGTTGTTCCGACAACACGCCCGTATTTCAAGCTGGCATCCGCGTGTGCCTCATTAGGTTGATCCGCCAACCAGAAGAAACGGTTTGCTTCATCCAACTTACCCTTTGTGAGCATCATTTTCCCGGCTGCCGCGTAATCGCCGGCTTCTTGCATTGCCGCTGTGCGCAGATCATTGGCCTCTTCCGTCCGATCATCGGCCAATTCCAGTATCGCCTGATGCGGTCGTTGGTCCAGCAGAGCAGCCCTTGCCCGCAGACGGGCGCGTTCGCCGCGCCTGAGTTTGTCCTGGGGCCGGTTCACAAATGTCAGCGCCTGTTGTGAGAACCCAAGCAAGGCCAGCCTGTCCGCAATTGCAATTGCGACATCAGTTGACAGATTCTGAGACTGAGCCCGCCGCAGGGTCAGGGTACGTCGCAGGAACGTCGTGTCGTCTGCCCGTTCAGTAAGCAAAATAGCCACCCGGTTCAGCGCTTCCGTGGTTTCCGCGTTCTCTGGCAGGTCCGCCACCAAATCCAGCGCGGCGTCAAACTCATGACCTAAACTCAGCGCGACCGCATGTGTTTGGCGCATTCTGAGCCCAATATTGGCTCGGCGAAGTTCAATCGCATAGGAAGCAGCCAGTTCCAGTTCCCGGGGCGAAATCGCCCCGCGTTCAGACCACCGTTTATCAACCAGCCGAGCCAAGGCCAGCGGTGCTTCAAGCGTGGCATCCGGGGACGAGATAATTTCGGTCAGCAGAGCTTCGCTTTGGGCGGTATCGCCTTCGACTTTTGCTACTTTAGCCTTGGCCTGCGTTGTGCTCGCGCTGGTCTGAGTCATAACCCTGTCTACTGAACGCAGAACCCGCCTGGCGGCTTCAATCTTGTGCCCGTTCACCAGAGTATCCGACAGCAAAGGCCCAATTTGGCGCCGCAGGTGATCCGGCAATCTGGCGAAGGTTCGTTCGATTGCAATCAGATTAGCATCGTCCTGCAGATGGCCCTCGGTCAGCGCTGCCCACATGGCGGCGTCGCCGTTGCAACGCTGCAAACCGGCAAATGGGTTGGAGTTCGGTAATGATGCGTCATCCAGTGCGCGGGCAACGACAGCGATGCGTTTGGTTTCGCTGGACTGCTCATCCAGCAATTCCAGCGCTCTGATCGATTCGGCGCCAAAACCAAAATAGGCGTAGAGCTTTGCCAATTTCAGCGCAGTTGTTTGATCAATGGCGTCGAACTCCAGAAACAAATCCGACCGAAGTTGCGCTGTTTGTTCGACAAATGGTCGTGCGTCAGCCCAGTCTTCAAATGCCAGTTCAGCGCTGGAAATACAGGGGGGGTGCCTTTCGAATTGAGGGATATCCGGACCTAAGAGCCCGTTCAGGTCATCCAGTACTGACGTCACGCTGACGTTCAGTTCCAGATCCCGAGGTATAAACAGGTTCTGGTTATCAGCGGATGCTCTGGGACCAACCGGGGCAAGGCTCAAGTCAACAATTCCACGGTCGACACCCTGCACCAGCCGCGTTGATAGCTGGTCCTGAAACCGGCTTGTGTTGAGGTTCAATAGAGGCAGGGCCAGAGTGCCCCCGCTCGAATCCGGCCGAGGCGTCGTATCTTTCGCCCGTGATACAGGTAAAGCCAAAGGGGGGATGTCGCGGGCAATCGGTGACGGGAACGCGCTGGGTGCTATGTCTACTACGATCATTGTGTCTTTGAACAGGAAAGCTGAGGCATTGCAGTCGCAGCCAAATTCCAGCTCCAGTGCAGCTCCGGGTTTTGGTTGCGAAATCGCGGCCAGCCGATCTTGTGACAGGCGCTGAAAGACGGAACCCGTCTGAAATACGACATCTTCGAGAGCGACATTCAGACGGGCCCCATTTTTCGTCTGTTTCAGACCCCATTCTGTACCTGGCGGCACCTGAACCACCAGTCTGCTATACCCGTCGTGCTCGCCCGAGCGTACCGTAACGTCCCGCGCGGCGACACCAGTGGCAAGCGTGACCAGAGCCGAGACAAGGAAAACGACCCTAGTCATGCGGCCGCCTGCTTGATCTCTTTCAGCGCCTCTTCAAGCTCGGTGAAATCGGGGCGGTTATGAGTCGGTGTGTTCTGGCGCCCGACTTCTATGCACATTGCTGCATTATGGTTGTGTAGATTGGCGACCAGAACCTCTTTGATCAGTTGGTAAAAATGGTTGTCCTCTTCGACCACCGCTTTCAGCTTGCCAGCGAAAGGCCCGACCAGGCCATAGGCCAGAAATACACCCAGAAAAGTCCCGACCAGAGCGCCGCCGATCAGTTTGCCCAATACTTCGGGTGGCTGGTCGATGGAGCCCATGGTTTTGATAACGCCCAGAACAGCGGCCACGATTCCCAGTGCAGGCAGACCATCAGCCACCGTCTGCAAGGCATGGCTGGAGTGCATGGCGTGATGAAAGTTTGCCTCCATCCGTTTTTCCAGAACCTCTTCCACCTGATGCGGATCGTCATAGTTCATTGAGGCGGACCGCATGGTGTCACAGATCAGATCGACCGCTTCCTTATCTGATTGGATCTTTGGATAGGCCGAGAACACAGACGAGTTACCGGGGTCTTCGACGTGCTGTTCAACCTCGACCGGGTTGGCCTTGGCGATGCGGATCAGGGAAAACAGCAGGCACAGAAGGTCGCGGTAATCTTCGGGCTTCCATTTCGGTCCCTTGAACACTTTGCCCATATCCCTGGCCGTGTGTTTGACCGCGCTCATGTCATTGCTGATCAGGAACGCCCCAACAGCTGCACCGCCAATCATCATCATCTCAAACGGGAGCGATTTCAAAATGATAGCCATTTTGCCACCCGCAGCCAGGTAGCCACCGAACACCATGGCAAAAATGACGACAATTCCGATTAGACCGATCATGCGTGATCTCCAGCAAATTCCTGTGCGCGGTTAAATTTTATTCCTGAGGGGCCGAAGCGTTGCGGCCCGCCATAATGACGCTGATCGTATAGGCGGCCTCTGGGCTTAACCCGGCCAGAACGCCAGCAGCCGCATCCGGCGGCATGCGTGACAGGAACCCTGCGGCAAAGCTCGGGTCCATCGTCTCAAACAAGGCTGCGGCGTCTTTGGGTTTCATGCTTTGATAAACGTCCGTCAGGCGCGTCAGATCAGTCTCAGCCGCCTTTTCAGCGACAGCGAGTGTGGCGCGCAGGGCTTCTTCAGCCTCCTGCAAGGCAACCAGTCGGGTCTCGATCGCCTGATCGGCGATCGCCAGCGCCTTTTCTTTGTCTAGGGCTGCGGCTTCCCGCTGTTTCAGGGCCTCTTCCCGCCGCAGCAATTCTGTCAGCAGAACCTGCGCTCCGGGTAAATCGATCTTTGTCTGTTTGGTCGACGGGGACGCTGGTTCGGCCGTTTTTGCCAGCGCGGGTCCGGCCTCCAACCCAAGACGAATCGCGGCAGATCCGATCATCAGCAGGGAGATAACGGCAAGGACACCTCCCTTTTGGCGCTTGCCGCTTTGGTCACGGGTCATGTTGCCGCCTCATTGCGACTGCGGGCATGCCGAAAGAACATCAATCCGCCCGGCCGTTTCGGATTCAGGCTGGTCTTTTTTTCGGTTTGGGGACTTTCAGGATTTGTCTCGTCTTCCGATGGGGCTGGAACTTCGTCCAATGCGCTGTCCACGGGCAGGGAGGCCGCCGAAGTCTGCGGGGCGTCCTCCTTTGGGATGACATCATGCATGGACGCCATCATCAGCTCCAGCCGCTGAGCCACAGATTCCGCCCTTTCAGTCAGCTCTTTCAAAACCACGCCGGATTGATCCGACGCCTCACGCGCGGCGCCTAGCGATTTTTTCAACTCATCCGCCTGGGATGACAGGACGGCAACCGCGCCGCCGACACCCTTTTCCAGATCGGTGAACCGCTTGAGCCTGCGGGACAACACGAAACAATACAGACCCGCGCCCAGTGCGCCGGCGACCAGAAACATATCTGCAATCAGCTCCAACTTGGCCTCCTAGTTCAATACGAATTCCATCACGAGAACGTCCCGTACGCGGCCTTCTCCGACCACGATCTCGATGCGCCGCAACAGGTGCCCGCGAATACGCATCAGCGCCAGAGAATCCTCAAGATCAGACACTTCGAGCGCGCGCAGATATCCGTTCAGGACATCCATGATGCGCGGTTTCAACTTTTCCACATCGGCGATGAATTCGGCGTTCACCTCCAACTGGGCGTGAAACTTCAGATGTCGTGAATCGCCCGCGTTCACGGACACAATAACCGGGGCAAGGTCGATGAATCCGACCTGTGGCAAAGCCTTGACCGGTTGGCCTTTATCGTAGTCTCCAACCTCTTCCTTCGCGGGATTGCCACCAATGGGCAACAACCCCGATGTGGTCAGGACATACCCAGCAGCAGCTCCGGCAAGAGACAGAATCAGTCCAATGATCAGCCCCTTTTTTCCAGGCTTTTCAGCGGCATTTGCCGGTTCTGCAGTCGCGTCAGTCATGACGTCCTCATTTGTGTGTTCTGCCATCGTCATAACCTGTCAGGGACTAACCGATTGTTAAGGGCAATCGTCCAAACAAGGGATGCGCCGGGCAGAATGTCGGCGAGTCGGAGGTGAGCGTGCAGCAGATCGGAACTATCTGGGCAAGTTTGGACAGGCGTAAACAAATCATCCTCGCCGGTGCTGTTGTGCTGGTGTTTCTTGGAGTCCTTGCGATGTCACGGCTGGCAACGTCGCCGTCGATGACACTGCTGTATGCGGGGCTGGAAAGCGGTGCTGCAGGGGACATTGTGCGTTCGCTGGATCAGCGTGGCGTGCCATATGAGATTCGTGGCGGCTCGATCTATGTGCCCGGTAACGAGCGGGATGAGCTGCGCATGACCCTGGCCAGTGAAGGGCTGCCCGCAAATGGCAATCAGGGCTATGAACTGCTGGATTCGCTGAGCGGCTTCGGCACCACGTCGCAGATGTTCGATGCTGCCTATTGGCGCGCGAAAGAGGGTGAGCTGGCCCGTACCATCGTCGGTAGCCCGCATGTTAGCCAGGCGCGGGTGCATATCGCCAATGGCTCGAACAATCCGTTTCAGCGTAGCGTGGCACCGACGGCGTCGGTCTATCTGGTGCCGTCGGGGGCGCAGATTACCTCCGATCAGGCCAAAGCGATCCGGTTTCTGGTGGCCTCTGCCGTCAGTGGGTTGGCGCCCGACAATGTCACAGTTGTTGATTCCAATGGAGCAGTGATCGGCGCACAGGATAATACGGTGGCTGCGGATACGGCGGATGATAAGGCCCGCCAACTGCGCGAGCGTGTTCTGCGGCTGGTCGAGGCCCGCGTCGGGACAGGAAATGCTGTGGTTGAGGTCAGCGTTGATACGGTCACCAAAACAGAATCTATCCGTGAACGCCGCTTTGATCCCAACGGGCGCGTGGCCATAAGCACCGATGTCGAGGAACGCTCTGACAGTGCCCGCAATCAGTCTGCGGACGTTACGGTCGCGTCAAACCTGCCGGACGGGGACGGTGCTGGTGGGGACGAATCGAACTCTACCGCGACCCAGACCCGCGAACGGGTGAACTATGAGGTCTCTGAGACCGAGTTGGAGGTGCACAACGTCCCCGGCGCGATCAAGCGCCTGACCGTGGCAGTTCTGGTCAACGGCTCCCGAACGACCGATGCCGCGGGCGCCGAAACATTTGTACCCATGCCCGAAACTGAAATGGCGGCCTTGCAGGAACTTGTCGCGTCGGCTGTGGGGTTCGACGTGGAGCGTGGCGATGTCATTACATTGAAATCCATGGACTTGCCGGTGGTCAAGCCGCAGGGAACATTGGCCTCAGCTTCGATCTGGCAAAAGGTGCATTTTGACGCGATGTCCCTAATTCAGATGGCGGTTCTTGCGATTGTGTCCTTGGTACTGGGTCTGTTCGTGATCCGTCCGATCCTGATGAAACCGGCAATGGCCCCTGCGCTTTTGCCAGCGGGCGCGATCCCGGAACCCGAGGCCGTTCTGACCGGCGAAATTGCAACCGATGATAATGGTCAGTTCTCTTCATTGCCGGGGCAGGCCCTCGCTGGTGATGTCCCGGCGCTTGCCACACAGACCAGTGCGGATCCGGTGGACCGTTTGCGGGCAATGATCGGTGACAAGCAGGAGGAAACTGTCGAAATCCTGCGCAGCTGGCTGGAAGAAGGTGAGGAGCGTGTGTGATGTCGATAGCCCATCTTCTTGAGGATTTCACATTGCAGGCCGGGGGAGGCAAGCTGCATCTGCTGGATGAAGATGCGCTGGAAGAACAGCGGCTGGCGGCCTTCGAGCAAGGCTACAGCGCAGGCTGGGAAGACGCGGTGCAAGCGCAGGAAAAAAGCAACGGTCAGGTCTCGGCGGACCTGGGCAAATCGCTTGAGGATATGTCCTTTACCTATCACGAGGCCATCACGCGGATGACCCTGTCGCTGGAGCCGATGTTCGAAAGTCTGGTGCGCGTTGTTCTACCCGAAACCTTGGATCAGGGCTTTGCCGCACGGTTGGTTGAGCAGTTGAGCAGCATGGCACGGGAGCAGATTGGCCAGCCGATGCAGATTTTCGTGCCCGAAGGGTGCGCGGGTGACGTGGAGGGGTTGCTGCCGCAAGACCTGTCCTCGCCCACGCGCGTGATCGAGGATCCGTCGCTGCAACCCGGACAGGCCCGTCTGCAAGTTGGCATTTCCCAACGCGAGGTCGATTGCAGCAACTTGCTCGCCTCAATCTCGGGGGCATTCGACGCATATGTATTTGAGGCAAAAGAGGCAGTGACCAATGAGTGATCCGCAAACTCCGCATCCCGAAAAATCCAACCCGTTCGAGGCTGTCCCGATTGAGGTCACGGTTTCTGTTGGCCGTGCCCGACCATTGATCCGCGACCTGTTGAACATGGGCGAAAACGCTGTTCTTACGCTGGACAAAAGGATCGAAGATCCGGTGGATCTGTATGTCGGTGACCAACTGGTTGCGCGTGGACTGTTGGAGGAGATGGAGGGCGATCAGGCCGGTCAGCTCGCCGTGCGCCTGACCGAGATTGCGGATCTGCAAAACGGGATCGGTTGATGCGGGTCCTGCTTTGGCTAGTGGTCGCACTGGTGACGCTGTCCCCTTCGTTGGCTGCTGCGCAGGAGCTATCGTTGTCTCTGGGCGAAGGTGGGTCGATCTCGGCGCGGACGATCCAGCTGATTCTGCTGATAACGGTGCTCAGCCTGGCGCCGGGTCTGGCGATCATGATCACCTGTTTTCCCTTTTTGATCACTGTTCTGGCCATCCTGCGGCAAGGCATCGGGCTGCAGCAATCGCCGCCCAACATGTTGATCGTCAGCCTGGCCCTGTTTCTGACCTATTTCATCATGGAGCCGGTTTTTACCGAGGCATGGACCACCGGCATCCAACCAATGATCGAGGAGACGATGGAGGTCGAACCGGCGCTGGAGGTTGCAGTTCAACCCTTCCGCGCCTTCATGGCCGCGCGTCTGGACCCCGATACGTTTCACGCCATGGCAGCGCTGAGGCCCGGCGGCGAAGCCATCGCGTTGTCGCCAGAGGCACCGCTATCGATCCTGATGCCATCCTTCATGTTGTCCGAGATCGCGCGCGCCTTTCAAATCGGGTTTCTGATTTTCCTGCCATTTCTGATCATCGATCTGGTGGTGGCTGCGGTGCTGATGTCGATGGGCATGATGATGGTGCCACCAGCAACAGTGTCGCTTCCGTTTAAGCTGGCGTTCTTCGTCATCGCGGATGGCTGGTCGCTGATTGCCGGGGCGCTGGTACGCAGTTACATGACCTGAGCGGTCACTGTCGGGTGATCTGTAACCGGGCGCGCAAGCCCTGGTCTCCCGCTTCAAAACTCAGGTTTCCACCATGCTGCTCGGCAATGGTGGAGGCAATGGTCAGCCCCAGGCCGAACCCGTCCGACGACCCGGTGTTGGCCCCCCGTTGAAACGGGGCCATTAGGGCTTCGATATCTGATACGGACAGATCAGCACCTTTATCCTCGACTGTGATGGTTGCAGTGCTTGCGTCGGTTTCCAGTTGGACCTCGGCGTGGCGACCGTATTTCAGTGCGTTGTCAATCAGGTTGGTGAGTGCCCGCTTCAGCGAGATCGGCCGACCCATCACCAGCATCCGCCGCGTTTCCGGCAACGATCCGCGCCCACGGCGAGACATAAAGACCGACGGAGCGCCCTCTATCGCGACAGGAGCGATCTTTTTCAATGTCACCGGCAGGTCCATGTCCTGATAATCGGCAACCATGGACTCGACCAATGACGTCAGCGAAATCTGACGGGGTTCTTCGATGCTGAGTTCCGAGCGGGTATAGGTCAGCACGCTTTCGATCATGCCGGTCATCTGATCCACGTCAGCCTCGAGCTTTTCGCGCAGTTCCTCATCCGGGATCAGGGCCGCACGTAGGCGGACCCGTGTGGCGGGTGTGCCCAGATCGTGACTGACACCGGACAATACCGTTGCGCGTTTTTCCAGCTGCATCCGTTCCGCATCGAGATGGTCGTTCACCGCTGAGACGATGTCACGCAATTCCGCCGGGCCATCGGCATCATAGCTGTTAGGCCCTCCCCGGCGTTTGCGGTCGCGCAGGGCGCTTGAGAACCGGGTGAAACTGTCCGAAACATTGCCGACCGAGGTCAGAATAACCGCCAGTGCCACAATGGCGGCCAGAATGGCGGGCAGGCGCAGATCGGCAGGCGCGGCGTTGCAGCCCCAGATGTCGGTGCCGTCCACCTGCTGCCAGTCATTGCGTCCAAACCGGGCGATCAGAATGGGCTCGCTGCAATAGGTTGCCAAAAGGCGGGTCAGGTTGCCCATCTTTTCCGGTCCGGTCTGGTCGATGCGCGACAGGATGTCGGAGACCGGATAAACCAGCCGGTCGGACATTACGGCCAGAGTCAGTTCCCGCCCGGCAAGTGGCGCAGTGTTGTCTGTCAGAATCGACAGGTTGGTTACAAAGCTGCGGCCTGACAGGCCCGGTAATTGCTCAAACCGCCCCGCACCAGCCAATTGCGCGGCCTCTGGCGTTAACGGAGTGACCCTGATTCCCGCCGGTGGAGTTTTGTTCACGCGCAGCTCCTCGTAGACGGAAAAGCCAGCGACATAGGCGCGGGTCAAATACTCGTCCCATGCGCGGGCCGAAGCGAACCAAAGCCCGGCAGACAAAAGCCCCGAGGCAAAGGCCGCTCCGGTCCAGATCCAGCCCAGACTGCGCAGGCGCGGCGCGCGCGGGTTCATGCGTCCTCTTCCGCCTGCACATCCACGGCAAAGACATACCCAACGCCGCGCTCGGTGCGCAGCATCTGGGGGTCTTTCGGGTTGGTTTCGATCTTGGATCGCAACCGTCCGACCAGCATGTCGATGGCGCGGCCCTGTGCCTCGGGTTTGTCGCTGTCGCCGGTGACGTCCAGCGCGGCGGCGATCTCATCACGGGTCAGGGGGATATGCGGGTTGGCCAGCAGCACCTTGAGCAGCGCGGTTTCCCGCTGTGAAAGAGAGACCAGATAGCCTTCGGGCGAATGCACCTCGTCCCGTTTGCCGTCATAGACCCAGCCGTCAAACCGAAAGGTCCGCGTACGACGGCGGTAGGTCAGCGACGGCGTGCGCCGGGCCCGCTGCATCACCGCCCGGACACGGGCCAGCATCAGCTTCGGATTAAACGGTTTGGCAATATAATCGTCAGCGCCGACCTCATATCCTGCCATCCGCTGATGGTCTGCGGACAGGGCCGAGACAAGAATGATCGGCACGTCCTGTTCGGCCCGAAGGCGGGCACAGATCTCGACCCCGTTTTCGTCGCCCAGCATCACATCCAGCAGGATCAGGTCGATCCGCCCCGCGTTCAGGTGGGTCCGGATTTCCTTTTCGGAACTGGCGGGCAGAGCGATGAAGCCGTTCTGATGCAGGAATTGGGTCATCATCGACCGCATGTCCGGGTCGTCATCCACCACCAAAAGCCGCGGAATGCTCACTGTAACTTTCCTCCCGATCTGCGCCCCTCTGGTGCCGTCAATTGTAACGAACGGAAACAGATTCAATGTCAACGTAACACGTTGTAACAAAAGCGGTGAATATTTGGATCGTTAGGGGTGCAAGACCAGGATTGCGCGTTGCCAGATGGGTTTCCCGCGCCAGAATAGCGTCCATCGCCGCTGATAAGGTGGCACGGAGTTCTCAGGGAGGAGACAAGACATGAAGCGTTTTGCATTCGCAACGGTTTCGACACTGGCCGTCGCGGCAGGGTCATCGGCCATGGCCGAACCGCAGGCCGAGGTTTTGCATTGGTGGACATCGGGCGGTGAGGCCAAATCGGTGGCCGTTCTGCAGGAAGAGTTTGCCTCGAACGGCGGCACCTGGACTGATATGCCGGTGGCAGGCGGCGGTGGTGATGCCGCAATGACCGCGCTGCGCGCCCGCGTTCTGGCCGGTAACGCGCCGACGGCCGTTCAGCTGAAAGGCCCGGCCATTCAGGAATGGTATGAAGAGGGCGTTCTGGCTGACATCTCGTCCGTCGCTGAGGCCGAAGGCTGGGCCGACGTGCTGCCCGCGTCGATCGCAGGTCACATGAAGTGCGAAGGCACCTGGTGTGCAGCACCGGTAAATGTGCACCGTGTGGATTGGATTTGGGCCAACGCCGACGTTCTGGCGGCCAATGGCATCGAAATGCCGACCACCTGGGACGAATTCAACGCCGCCGCTGAAAAGCTGCAGGCCGCTGGCGTGATCCCGCTGGCCCATGGTGGTCAGGCGTGGCAGGACGCGACCGTCTTTGAAACCGTAGTTCTGGGCATTGGCGGGCCTGAGTTCTTCCAGAAAGCGCTGGTTGATCTGGACCCCGAGGCGCTGACCTCGGACACGATGGTTCAGGTGTTTGACCAAATGCGCACGCTGCGTGGTTATGTGGACGAGAACTTTTCGGGCCGCGACTGGAACCTGGCAACGGCCATGGTGATGAATGGCGAAGCGGCGTTCCAGATCATGGGCGACTGGGCCAAAGGTGAATTCCTGGCAGCTGGCAAGAAGCCCGGCGAGGACTTCCTGTGCGCCTCAACCCCCGGCGACGGATATCTGTACAACGTCGACAGCTTTGCCATGTTCGATGTGGACGGTGACGACAAGAAAGCCGGTCAGGACCTGCTGGCCAAGCTGATCGTCGCGCCGAACTTCCAGAAAGTGTTCAACCTGAACAAGGGCTCGATCCCTGCACGCACCGACGTGGTGCTGGATGACTTCGACATCTGTGCCAACCTGTCGGCCGAAGACATGGGCTCGACGTCGGACGCTGGTTCTCTGCTTCCGTCTTACGCTCATGGCATGGCGCTGCGCGGGTCGCAGGCCGGTGCGATCACCGATGTTGTGACCGCGCATTTCAACTCGGATATGTCCTCGGCTGACGCGGTTCAGCAATTGGCGGACGCAGTGGCAAACAGCTACTGATCCAACACGCTCTGCCCCCAATAACACGGGGCAGAGCATCTTTCCCCGGAGGCTAAAATGTCCGAATGGCTGGAAAACCACCTGCCCAAGGTGGTGCTGGCACCGTCGTTCATTGCCGTATTGATCTTTGTCTACGGCTTTATCGGATGGACGGCGTGGGTGTCACTGACACGATCTAAACTACTGCCGAAATACGAGATCAAGGGCTTCATCCAGTATGAACGCCTGTTCGACTCGCCCCGCTGGGATACGGCAATCAACAACCTGTATATCTTTGGCGCGCTGTTCATCGTGATCGCGATGGTGCTGGGCCTGTTGCTGGCCATCCTGCTGGATCAGAAAATCCGTGTCGAAGGGGCCATCCGCACGATCTACCTGTACCCGATGGCGCTGTCGATGATCGTGACCGGTACCGCGTGGAAGTGGATTCTGAACCCGGGTCTGGGCATCGAATCCATGGTACAAGGCTGGGGCTTTCCCAACTTCGAATTCGACTGGCTGGTGAACCCCGATTACGCCATTTACACTATCGTGATTGCAGCGATCTGGCAGAGCTCGGGCTTTGTTATGGCGCTGTTCCTTGCCGGTCTGCGGTCCGTGGACGGAGAGATCATCAAGGCCGCGCAGGTCGATGGTATACCAACGTGGCGCATCTATACGGCGATCATCATCCCGTCGATGGCACCGATCTTCCTGTCGGCCTTCATCGTGCTGGCCCACCTCGCAATCAAAAGCTTTGACCTTGTCATCGCCCTTACCGGCGGCGGTCCGGGTTACGCAACCGATCTGCCAGCCACGTATATGTACGCCATGGCGTTTTCGCGCGGCGATATCGGGCAAGCGGCCTCGTCCGCGATGATCATGATGCTGGTCGTCTTTGCGATCGTGGTTCCCTATCTTTACTCAGAGCTGAGGGCGAAAAATGACTGATCTGTCGATGCCCCAAACCCAAACCCGCACCCAAAGCGCCACCGGCAAGATTGCCCTACGTTGGTTGCTGTATGTCCTGCTGGGCCTGTTCGCGCTGTATTACCTGATGCCGCTTTTCGTGATGCTGACGACATCATTGAAAAGCCTTGAGGAGATTCGCACCGGCAGCCTGATAGCACTGCCACGCGAGGTCAGCTTTGACGCCTGGAAAACCGCGTGGTCGAGCGCCTGTACCGGTATCCAGTGCGAAGGTCTGCGGCCTTACTTCTGGAACTCGGTCCTGATCGCGGTGCCTGCGGTCGCCATCTCAACCCTACTGGGGGCGCTAAACGGCTATGTCGTGGCACAGTGGCGGTTCAAAGGCGCGAACATCATCTTCTCGCTGATGCTGTTTGGCTGCTTCATCCCGTTTCAGGTTGTGCTGCTGCCAATGGCGCGCCTTCTGGGCCTCATGGGCATCGCTGGCACCATTCCGGGCCTGATCTTCGTCCATGTGATCTACGGGCTGGGTTTCACCACGCTGTTCTTCCGCAACTACTATGTCACCATTCCGTCCGAGCTGACAAAGGCAGCGCGTGTGGATGGTGCCGGTTTCCTGCGGATTTTCTGGTCGATCTTCCTGCCATTGTCGCTGCCGATTATCGTGGTGACCGTGATCTGGCAGTTCACGCAGATCTGGAACGACTTCCTGTTTGGCGTGTCATTCAGTCAGGCGGGCACACAGCCCGTGACCGTGGCGCTCAATAACATCGTAAACTCCACCACCGGCGTCAAAGAGTACAACGTCGACATGGCTGCCGCGATCATCGCGGGACTGCCGACGCTGCTCGTCTATGTCGTTGCCGGTAAGTATTTCATCCGCGGTCTGACCGCTGGTTCTGTGAAGGGATAAGACCCATGGCTCCCATCCTCGATATCAACAATCTGTACAAGAATTACGGCACGACCGAGGTTCTGAAAGACATCAACATCTCGATCGAGCCGGGCGATTTCCTGGTGCTGGTCGGCCCGTCGGGCTGCGGCAAGTCCACTCTGCTGAACTGTATTGCGGGGTTGGAGGAGATCACCGGCGGCACGCTGTCCATCGGCGGCAAGGACATGACCCATGTCAGCCCCAAGGATCGTGACATCGCGATGGTGTTTCAGTCCTACGCTTTGTATCCAACGATGTCAGTGGCCAAGAACATCACCTTTGGCATGAAAGTACGTGGCGTCGATCAGGCGACACAGGAGGCCAAGCTGAAAGAGGTTGCCTCGCTGTTGCAGATTGAACCACTGCTAAACCGCCGCCCCAGCCAGTTGTCGGGCGGTCAGCGTCAACGTGTGGCGATGGGCCGGGCGCTGGTGCGTGATCCCAAGCTGTTCCTGTTTGACGAACCGCTTTCGAACCTCGACGCCAAGCTGCGGGTCGAGATGCGGACCGAGATCAAGAAGCTGCACCAGACGCTGGATGCCTCGATCGTGTACGTAACCCACGACCAGATTGAGGCGATGACGCTGGCGACAAAGATCGTGGTGCTGAAAGGCGGGATTGTGCAGCAGATCGGCAGCCCGGCCGAGATATACAACAACCCGGCCAACCTGTTTGTGGCCGATTTCATGGGTTCACCGGCAATGAACCTGATCCCAGCGCAAGCCAGCAAAGAAGGCTCTGGCATGCAGATCGCAATTGAGCGCGGCGCGGGTGAGAAACTGGTGCTGAACGACGCCCGCGACCTGTCGCTGCCTTCAGATGTGATTCTGGGTCTGCGCCCCGAGGACATCGCCGAGGCCGGGTTCCGCGCCGGGGCCGGTGTGCAAGAGGCCGCGTGCATGGTCGACATGGTCGAACCTGCGGGCGCTGACACTTACGTGGTTTCGGAATTGGGCGGCAAACAGGTTACTGCGCGACTGCATGCTGAAACCAGTGCACAGGCAGGCAAGATGCTGAACCTCGCCTTTGACATGAGCAAAGTGTCCTACTTTGCTAAGGAAACTGGTGAGCGGTTGAACTAAGGAAAAACGCCGCGTGATCTGATCACGCGGCGCTTTCAAACCTTAAGCCAGTTTAACTGAGCTTGTTCTGTTTCATGTCCTTGATCAGACGGTTCAGGTCGCCGCCGCGTGCGTCAAGCATGGCACCGACTTCGGTGCGTTCAGTCAGCAGCATGTTCACCCCTTCGATAAACATGTTGAAGAACCTGTCACGCCCTGACTTGTCCGAGACCAGGAATGTCACCTCGAACGGAGACGAGCCTTGCAGCTTGACCGAGGTGCGCACCTCGTAGCCTGCCTTGATCTTGCGGGCATTGCGAACGGTGACCTGACCGCCGATGAATTCGCGGAAGCGGCGACCGTATTTGTTCGAGATATAGCCCTGAAACGCCTTGGTGAATTGTTTCAGCTGCGACGGGCTGGCCGAGCGGCCATCGGCCCCCAACACATACCGCGCCATGATCGGAACATCGGCATATTGCACGAAAATCTTCTCGAAATCGCGGATCATGGCTTTTTCGGATTTGCCCGAGGCGATCACGCGGTTGATGTCGTCTACAACACTGACAACCAGCGCCTTGGCGCTGGCTTCGGTCTGGGCAAAGGCGGGCAAAGGCAGGGTGGTCAGCGCCAGGCCGGCAAGGCCTGTGGCTACAAAATGACGTCGGTTCAAATAGTTACTCGGCATAGGGGTCCTCGTAAGGGTCTAGGTAGGGGTCCCTGACCGGGTCGGTCCCGGTTTCGGCATAGGGGTCATCATACAGGCCCAGATAGGCATCCTCATCGTCCCGCGCCAGTTCAAAGCGGCGGTTTTGGATGAAAATTGTCTGCGCCTGCGCATAGCTGTCGGCACTTTCATAGAGGATCGAGTCGACCGTATCCGAGAACCGGCCGCGATCACCCATGCGGCGTACGACCTCAGCATATACCCCGATATTGTCGACCGGTCGCACAGGGGTGAAATTGATCGGGTTCGAGAACAGGTTGACCACGACCCCAATCGCGTCCCGTTGGGTTGACGGGCCGTAAAATGGCAGTTCGACATAGGCACCTTCGCCCACGCCCCAGACATGCAGGGTTTCCCCGAAATCGGTATCCACCGGCGGCAGGTTCAGTTCGCTGGCCGGATCGGAAAGGCCGACACCGCCCACGGTCGTGTTGATAACAAACCGCAGCAACGCATTGCCCGACTGTTTCAGATTGCCCTGAAGCAGATAGTCCAGCGCCTGCCCTGGCATCGTCAGGTTCTCGGCGAAGTGGTTGAAGCTCGTCACCATCGGATCGGGCACGATCTTGACATAGCCTTTCGAGGCCGGACGGAACAGAAAGCGGTCAACGCCCAGATTGAACTTGTGAATGCCCCGGTTGTTGCGTTCGTAGGGATCGAAAACCTCGTTGGGTGGGGTCCCCTCGGGTGGTCGCGTGGCGCAGGCGCCAAGAACTGTCATGATGGACAGAGCGATTAAGTGCTTAAAGCTGGGTCTGCTCAACACGTTCTTTGCCACTCCAAACCGATCAGGCGTCTTATGCCCGAACTTTCAATCAATACTGCCTGTGGCCGTTCGCGCGACCCAATCCGTTTTCACATAGCCGTTTCACACTCAATATGAAACAGCTAGCGTTTAACCTGTCCGGTTGCTCAAGGTAAAGTGACACAATCTCAAATGTTCTGAATAAGACATTCTACGCCCAGCCTGCGGACCTGTCCGCGCAAGATTTCGCACTTTCCGAACCGGGTCTTCCCGGTTAGCTTCGCCCCGACTCAGAGATTGGGAGAAACGTCATGAGCATCGCAGCGAAACTGGAAAGTCTGGGCATCAAACTGCCGGACGCCCCGGCACCGGCCGCAAATTATGTCCCGTTCGTGCGGGTGGGCAATATCGTTTACGTCTCGGGGCAGATTTCCAAGGCTGACGATCTGATCACCGGCAAGCTGGGCGATGATATGGAAATCGAAGCGGGTGCGGCGGCAGCCCAGGTGTGCGCCATCAACCTGCTGGCACAGGTCAAGGCGGCCTGCGGTGGCGACATCGATAAGCTGGTGCGGGTGATCAAACTGACCGGTTTTGTGAATTCAACCGCCGATTTCACCGCACAGCCGCAGGTCATCAACGGCGCGTCGGACTTTTTGGTCGAGGCGCTGGGCGAGGCAGGCCGCCATTCCCGGTCCGCCGTCAGCGCCGCAGCCTTGCCGCTGGGCGTGGCCGTCGAAATCGAAGGCATTTTCGAGGTCCAATGACGCCAGCTTTGCCTGCAGAGTTCCTGCACACCCCGATCGCGCATCGGGCGCTGCATGACAAAACGGACAACCGCCCGGAAAACAGCCGGGCGGCCATTCGCGCCGCTGTTGAGGCCGGGTATGGGATCGAGATTGATCTGCAGATGACCTCGGACAACCGGGCGATGGTGTTTCATGACTATGACATGACACGCCTGACAGGTCAGCCTGGTCCGATTCAGCAGATCTCGGCGGCGCAGGCGCAAG
This sequence comes from Ruegeria sp. BC1, assembly GCF_056539305.1. NCBI lineage: Bacteria > Pseudomonadati > Pseudomonadota > Alphaproteobacteria > Rhodobacterales > Roseobacteraceae > Ruegeria > Ruegeria sp. BC1. Next base: position 113,738 of record NZ_JBQFUT010000004.1, on the reverse strand, counting down.
CCACCCCGCTGTTGCATGCGGATGACGGGATTCCATCGCTGGACGAAGTGCTGGAGATAGTTGCGGGCCGGGTGCCTTTGTTGATCGAATTCAAGGATCAGGACGGGGCGATGGGCCCCGCTGTCGGAACATTGGAGGCGGATGCCGTACGTGCGCTGCAAGGTTATGACGGACCGGTGGCTCTGATGTCGTTTAACCCCAATTCCGTGGCCGAGCTTGCGCGCCTTGCACCGCATTTGCCGCGCGGCATAGTAACCTGTTCCTACCAGCCCAAAGTCGAGCTTTTGCCGCAGGCCGTCTGCGATCACCTGCGCGACATTCCTGATTTCGACCGAGTCGGTGCCAGCTTCATCAGTCATGAAGCCGATGATCTGAGCCGCCCTCGTGTGGCCGAGTTGAAGGCGCGCGGAGTGCCGATCCTGTGCTGGACGGTGCGCTCGCCGGAACAAGAGGCGCAGGCCCGTGCCGTTGCCGATAATGTGACCTTCGAAGGGTATTTAGCCCCCCATCCGGGTTGAACCGTCCTTCGGGTGTCACAGATAAAGGGCAGGACTCGGAGGGCACATGGATCAGGCGCAAATCGAAGTTCGGGTATTGGGATCGCTCTCGCAGATTTCTGCGGCCGAGTGGGACGGTTGCGCCTGCCCCGAGACCGCCGATGGTGGGCGGCCGCTGGACCCGTTTACCACTCATCGGTTCCTTTCCGCGCTGGAAAACAGCGGCTCGGTTGGGCGCGGCACCGGTTGGCAGCCACAGTACCTGACCACATATTTGGACGGAATGCTGATTGCCGCGGCCCCAATGTACGCCAAGTCACACAGCCAGGGGGAATACATCTTCGACCACAGTTGGGCGCATGCGTATGAGAACGCAGGTGGTCGGTATTATCCCAAGCTGCAGATCGCGGTGCCGTTCACCCCTGCCACCGGACGCCGTTTTCTGGTACGATCGGGGTACGAGGCGCTGGGCATGTCGGCGCTGGTGCAGGGTGCGGTGCAACTGGCGGCCGACAACCGGGTGTCGTCCCTCCACGCTACCTTCTGCACCGAGGACGAGGCACTGGCCGGTGAGCAGATGGGCCTGATGTTGCGTCAGTCGCAGCAATTTCACTGGTTGAACGATGATTACGTCGATTTCGACGCGTTTCTGGCTGCTCTTTCGTCGCGCAAGCGCAAGAATATCCGCAAAGAGCGGGCGCAGGCTTGCGGTTTTGGCGGTGAGGTTCGAACGCTGACGGGCGATGACCTGCGCCCCGAACATTGGGACGCTTTCTGGCAATTCTATCAGGATACAGGGTCGCGCAAATGGGGGGCACCCTATCTGACTCGGCAATTCTTTGATATCGCGCAGGAAACCATGGCGGATGACATGGCGCTGATCCTGGCCGAGCGCGACGGCCATCCGGTTGCTGGTGCGCTGAACTTTATCGGACGCGAAACGCTATTCGGCCGCTACTGGGGCTGTATCGAGCATCACCCCTGCCTGCATTTCGAACTGTGCTATTATAGGGCCATTGATTTTGCCATTGCGGAAGGTCTGGCGCGGGTTGAGGCTGGCGCGCAGGGAGAACACAAGCTGGCGCGTGGTTATCTGCCGACGCGCACGCATAGCTTGCATTGGGTCGCCGACCCTGGCTTTGCCGATGCGATCAAGAAATATCTGGACGCCGAGGCCCACGCAGTGGGAGAAGAGATTGAGATTCTGACGGAATACGGCCCGTTCAGGAAATCGAACCCGGAGGAACAGCAATGACCGAACTATTGTCGCCCGAGACCCGCGGACCGCTTCTGGACCCGCTGTTCAACAACGGCTGGACCATGGTCGAAGACCGGGATGCGATCACTAAAACCTTTATCTTCGAGGACTTCGTGCACGCCTTCGGCTGGATGACGCAGGTGGCGATCTTTGCCGAGAAATGGAACCACCACCCCGAATGGTCCAACATCTACCGCACCGTTGAAGTGACGCTTGCCACACATGATGTGAATGGGCTGTCGGCGCTGGATGCCAAATTGGCGCGCAAGATGGACAGCCTCTGCTAGCGGTTGCCTGATCCCATTCCACCGGCAAGGGACGCGGCCACACCCATCTGCTCAAACTCGGCAGGTGTGACGGTGCCATCGCTGACATCAATGCCGCGCGGAATGCCTGTTGTCCGATTACCAACCTGACGCACGCTTCGCGCAGCGGGGTTAATGTCGAGACAGCGGTTGTTGTAACAGGTCAGGCCGCTGGTATTGATCTCAATCTGCGTCTGTCCGCCAGGCCCGGTCACCACCGGCGCTTGCGGTGCGTCACAAGCCCCGAACAGACCCAAAGCGGCAAGAAAGCCCCATTTGCGCATGGCACACCCCTATTTGTATCGCCCCGCCCGCGGCGAGGCGGTTCGTGTTAATCCAATTGACCGTTCTGGTTCTTGTCTGCCGCCAGAAAGTCATCATTCATCTGTGCGTCGTATTCCGCCTTGGAAATAGCGTTGTCTTTGTTGCGATCAACATCCTGAAATTGTTTTATGTCCAGAAACGGTTTGGCTTCGTCCAGACCCAAAGTGCCGTTTTTGTCGTCGTCCATCTCCTGAAAGGCGTAGTCCGAAAAAGCGTTGAACTCGTCCTTGGACAGGAACCCGTCGTTGTTTGTGTCGATGGCTTTCAATTCGTTTTCGTGTAGTTCGCCCACTGTTTCAGCCCAGGCAGGACCTGTCATCAGAACCGTCGCCGCAATCAATATTCCACGTGTCATTCCGGCTCTCCTCAGCATGCGAATCTGTTGCCTTCAACGGCGCCGGCGGCTGCGCCTGCACCTGTCAGGATCGATCTGCCAGACCCACCGCCGAACTGGTTGCCAATGGCGCCGCCAATCAGCGCACCGCCGAGCGTTCCACTGAGACAGGCGATTTCGTGCTGCCGTGCTGCTTGTTGTTGTGGCGTAGGCGCGGGTCCGCAAGCCGCCAGCGCCCCCGCGGTACCGAAAATAAGCGTGACTATCTTCAGTTTCATCAACGACCTCCCTGATTGTATGCCTCAACTATTGGCTGATCAGGACGTTGCATCAAGTGAATTAGCGATCATGGCCCCGTGAGAGCCGGGGCCAAAGGGATCAGATCACGTCCAGCAGCCCCTCACCCGCCGATACTTCGCAGGCGCCGGGATTTTCTTCCAGGTTCAGCGCGATCACCTTGCCGTCTTCGACCAGCATCGCATAGCGCTTTGATCGCGAAATAAGCCCTGCGGGCGGCGCGTCAAAATCCATGCCGATGGCCTTGGTGAACTCTGAGGCAGCATCGCCCAGCATGGTCAGGCCCGCAGCGGTAGCACCCGTGGCCTCACCCCACGCCTGCATCACAAACGGATCATTGACCGAAATACAGATGATCTCGTCCACGCCTTTGGCCGAAAATTGATCCTTAGTGCGCATAAAGCTGGGTACATGTACAGTTGAACAGGTGCCAGTAAACGCGCCGGGCACCGCAAAGATCACCACTTTGCGCCCTTTGGTCTTGTCGGAAATCCGCACCTCTTCGGGGCCGTCCGCCCCCATTTGGGTCAGCGTGGCGTCGGGCAGCATGTCACCTGTTGAAATCATTTTTAAGCTCCTGTCGTTTGGATTTGCAGAGTCGGGCTCAGCCGCAATATAGGTGGTCGCGTGGATGAGACCACGGGAATTCGACAGGGCGGGAGGAACATGAGCCATATTGTCGTGATCGGCGCGGGGCAAGCGGGGTCTTCGCTTGTTGCCAGACTGCGCAAGGACGGGTTTGAGGGGGACATCACTCTGATCGGGGCCGAGCCGCATCTGCCCTACCAGCGACCGCCTTTGTCCAAGGCCTACTTGCTGGGTGAGATGGAGCTGGAACGTCTGTTCCTGCGTCCCGAGAGCTTTTATGCCGATAACAACATCGCCCTGCGTTTGGGCCAGCGTGTGACGGCGATTGATCCGCAAGCCAAGACTGTGACCGTGGGTGGCGAGGTCCTTTCCTACGACGAGCTGGCCCTGACTACCGGATCTGACCCGCGCCGTCTGCCTGCCGCGATTGGCGGTGATCTTGAGGGCGTACATGTGGTGCGCGACCTGGCGCATATCGACGAGATGGAGCCCCGGGTGAAAGACGGAGCGCGGGCTCTGATCGTGGGCGGTGGTTATATCGGGCTGGAAGCCGCGGCGGTTTGCGCCAAACGCGGGGTCAAGGTGACATTGGTCGAAATGGCCGATCGCATCCTGCAACGGGTTGCTGCACGCGAGACCAGCGATTATTTCCGCGCGCTGCACAGCGAATACGGTGCCGATATCCGTGAAGGTGTCGGACTGGACCGTCTGCTGGGTGAGAACGGCAAGGTCACTGGGGCTGTGTTGACCGACGGCACAGAGCTGGAGGTTGATTTCGTTGTTGTTGGTGTGGGCATTGCCCCTTCGACGCAGCTGGCCGAGATGGCCGGGTTGGCACTGGATAACGGGATCAAGACCGACGCTCATGGCCGTACTTCCGATCCGTCGATCTGGGCAGCAGGCGATTGCGCCTCTTTCCCCCATGGGGGAGACCGTATTCGGCTGGAAAGCGTGCCGAACGCCATCGACCAGGCCGAGGTTGTGGCCCAGAACATGCTGGGCGCGGCCAAGGATTACGTGGCTACGCCGTGGTTCTGGTCGGATCAGTATGACGTTAAACTGCAGATTGCCGGGTTGAACACCGGTTATGACCGCGTCGTGACCCGCAAGGGCGAGGGGCAGACGGTGTCCTTCTGGTATTACAAGGGCGATCAGTTGATCGCAGTGGATGCGATGAACGATCCGCGCGCCTATATGGTCGGAAAGCGCCTGATTGAAAGCGGCAAGACGGCTGATCCTGCCGTGGTTGCTGATCCAGATGCGGACTTGAAACCGCTGCTCAAGGCGTGAGGATCATCGCCGGAGAGTTCCGGGGCAGGGCTTTGGCCTCGGTTGGCAAAGGAGACACGGGCGCACATCTGCGCCCGACCACCGACCGGGTGCGTGAAAGCCTGTTCAACGTGCTGACCCATCAGATCGATTTTGACGGGCTGCGCGTGCTGGATCTGTTTGCCGGCACCGGTGCGTTGGGGCTCGAGGCGTTGTCGCGTGGCGCGACCCATGTGACCTTTGTCGATGACGGGCGCGTGGCGCAGGGCCTGATCCGCAAGAATACCGAGATCACGCGCAGTGCCGACCGCACCGATCTGATCCGCCGTGATGCAACGCGGCTGGGTGAAAACCCGGGCGCGCCTTACGATTTGATCTTTCTGGACCCGCCTTACGGTAAAGGGCTGGGACAAAAGGCCATTGCGGCAACTCAGTCCGGCGGCTGGATCGCCAAAGATGCGCTGATCGTCTGGGAAGAAAACGCTCCCATGCAGGCGGGTGACGGGTTCGAACATTTGGATGTCCGAAAATACGGCGACACTTTTGTCACATTGGAAAGGCGAATAGCTTAAGCTCAAACTGAGCGCAGAACAAATTACAAGGCGAAGTTTCGATCTATGTTCAGTAAAAAAATCTTTTCGGTTCTGCTGTTTATGGTGGTTTCAAGCGCTGCATCGGCATCCGGTTCACCGGAAAACTGTACGAAATTGTCGGATGCGAGTGTCAGGCTGGCCTGCTACGACGCAATATTCGGGACGACTTTTGTTGAAAAAGAGGAACCTATTGAATCGGCAGGCAACAATACCGTTTCCACGGAAAACTGGTTTGTCCGCACGTCAATTTCAAATGTGGACGACAGTCAGAATGTGATTTTGATAACTGAGGCATTAGAACCCAACAGAGGGCGTTTTGGCAACCAAACGCGCCTGAGTTTTCTGGCGGCCTGCCGGGAAAACTCCACCAATATCTGGTTTCATTTCGGTGGCCATTTCATGTCAGATTACCAGCATGGCAGAATTACCTACCGCATCGACAAGCAGGAAGCCAAAAGAAAAAACTTCCTCGAATCCAACAACCACGAGTCACTTGGCCTGTGGTCTGGAGGATCGGCTATTCCATTTCTGAAGCAACTAATGGGTCACGAGCGGTTATACATCAAAGCAACGCCACACTCGGAAAGTTCGTTGGAGGCGGTATTTGATATTTCCGGGTTGGAAGAGGTAATCAAGCCATTGCGTGAGGCTTGCAGCTGGTAACATGCAAACCGGTCCTGATTTATGTTAAGTTCGACCCATGGACCGCGCAATCACCCCGCCGATCTGGGCGATTTCATCAGATGCCAAGGCCACCACGAGCCCGGAGCCCAAACCTATGCGCGCACCGGTGTTCATCCACGACGCGGTTACGCCGTGGGGACAGGACACCGTGTTGCTGAAGCTGTGGCGCGACCAGTCAGCCGATCACGAGGAATAGGTCGGGTGAAACTTGCCGCCCGGTGACAGGGTAAAGATTTCGACCCCATCCGCCGTCACACCCACTGAATGCTCGAACTGAGCCGACAGTGATTTGTCGCGGGTTACGGCGGTCCAGTCGTCGGCCAGTGTTTTTGTCTCAGGTCGGCCCAGATTGACCATTGGTTCGATGGTAAAGAACATACCTTCTTCCAGCTTGGCTCCGGTACCCGGACGGCCATAGTGCAGAACGTTCGGCGGTGCGTGGAAAACCCGGCCCAGCCCGTGGCCGCAGAAATCACGCACGACGCTCATCCGGTGGGCTTCGACATAGGCCTGAATAGCGTGGCCAATATCACCGAATGTGTTGCCCGGCTTGACCATCTCGATGCCTTTGAACAGCGCGTCGTGGGTCACTTGGATCAGGCGCTCGGCCTTGCGAGGCAGTTTCCCGGCCACATACATGCGCGAAGTATCGCCGAACCAGCCGTCAACAATGACGGTGACGTCGATATTCAGGATGTCCCCATCCTTCAGCCGCTTGTCTCCGGGGATGCCGTGACAGACCACGTGATTCACGCTGATGCAACTGGCGTGCTGATAACCCTTGTAGCCAATCGTCGCCGATGTCGCGCCCGCATCCTCGACCATCTGAGTGATCAGGCGGTCAATCTCACCGGTGGTTTGGCCGGGAAAGACATGGCTTGCAATGTCATCCAGAATCCGCGCCGCCAAGGCCCCTGCCGTATGCATACCGGCAAAGTCACCCTGTTCATAAATGCGGATACCGTCTTTGGTCAGACGGCCACGATGTTCTTTCATCGGTGCGTGGCTCCAAAAGTTTCGCGCAGCATTCCTTTTACGCTGCTTGTGCAGAAAGTACCAGAGGGCGTTGGGTCGCTGCAGTATTTCTTGGATTTGGTATGAGCGTGACGCTGGTCAAGACGAATACAAGAATTAAGGGAGGCGAAAGTCGCGCGGGAATACGCCAAGTTTGCTGCCAACACCGACTAGAACCACGGTTCTTCCAGTTCTAAGGCGGCTAAGAACACTGTCGGGAACATCACAAACGATGTTCACCGCAGGCGCAGTGTCCTGCAAAGAAATTGGCCGAGGACACCGTCGATAGTCGCCCATATTCGGGTCTTCGACAACAAAGGTTATTTCCACGGGTTTTGATGATGGAATGGACACCAGCAATGGTATCGTGGCCGTAACAATTAAATAACCTGCAGCGAAACCGACCAATGGCACAAACAGTATCGCAAGTACCGTTTTCAATGGGTCCGAGTTTTGCACTCTATCAGCCAGACTGAGATGGACAGCCCAAAGTGCGATTGCCCCTGCAATTGCACCAACAACGCATGCCGGCCAAAAAACCGATGAAACCCACGATGGAGATGGGACAAATGGCACACCGACAAACCTGATCAGGACGGGTGTGCCACCCAAGCATATCAATATCAGAGACGCTATTCGAACCAGTCTTTCCAGCTTTTGGTTCCTTGCTATAGTTCTCGTGTTCATTCCTGGATCCATTAAGAACTGCCGCACAATTCAGGCAGCGTTGTTTTGCAATGCTAGGCATTTTGATCGCCAAAAACCCGTGTGCTCACCCAAACCCCCTCTGGCGAAATCCGCGTTCCATACACCAACTTCTCGACCCCCTGCGCCTGTGCCACGTCAAACGCGGCTGCATAGGCTGGGTCGATATCCGCGGCCAACGCGAATCTCTGGCAATCCGTCCGCTGCACCAGATACAGCATGATCGCCCGGTGCCCCTGTGCCACCATCGCCGCCAGCTCGCCCAGATGCTTGGTGCCGCGCGCGGTGACACTGTCGGGGAACTCGGCCAGACCGGGTTGGCGTGAGAGGGTGACGCTTTTGACCTCGACGTAGGTGTCGGGCAGGCCCGGTTGGGTGAGCAGAAAGTCGATGCGGCTGTTTTCGCCGTATTTTACTTCGGGGCGAACGCTTTCGTAGGCGGACAGTTCGGGAATCTCACGGGCCAGCAACGCCGCACGCAGGGCCTTATTGGGTACGGATGTATCGACCCCGGTGAAGTGACCATTTTCGTGATCGACCAGCCGCCAGCCGTATTTCAGCTTTTTCTTCGGATCATCGTTGGGTTCCAGCCAGACCTTCTCGCCCGGTTCGGCAAGCCCCATCATGCTGCCGGGATTGGCACAGTGGGCGGTGACCTCGCGCCCGTCCTCCAGCGCGCAATCGGCCAGAAAGCGTTTGTATCGGCGGATCAGGCGAGCGGGGATAAGGGGGGTTTCAAAATTCATGCCCCCCGGCCTATACCTGCCCCTAGGGTCGATCAAGAGGGAGGCACGCGCCATGTCCAATCCAACCGCCGCAATGTTGGTGATCGGGGATGAGATCCTCTCGGGCCGGACCCGCGATGCGAACATGCACTATCTGGCGCAAGAGCTGACAAAACACGGCATTGACCTGAAAGAAGTTCGAATTGTATCGGATGATGCTGTTGCCATTGAGGCGGCGGTCAGGGCCTTGTCCGAGTCGCATGATCAAGTGTTCACCAGTGGCGGGATCGGTCCGACCCACGATGACATAACCGCTGATTGCATCGCTCGGGCTTTCGATACGCCAATTGACATTCGCGATGATGCGCGCGCCTTGTTGCAGGCGCATTACGATACGTCGGGGCAGGAGTTGAACGAGGCCCGCCTGCGCATGGCCCGCATCCCCGACGGGGCTGCGTTGATCGATAATCCGGTTTCGACCGCACCGGGGTTCATCCTTAAAAATGTGCATGTCATGGCCGGTGTGCCTTCGGTGTTTCAGGCGATGGTGGCCAGCGTTCTGCCCCGCGTGACCGGTGGCCGCCCGTTGTTGTCCCAGACGCTGCGAGTGGATCGGGGCGAGGGGGACATCGCGGCCACTCTGGCCGTGCTGGCCGAGGATTTTGCTGATCTCTCCATCGGTTGCTATCCGTTTCAGATCAATGGCGTCTTTGGGGCCAACGTGGTTGTTCGCGGCACGGATGGTGCCCGGGTTGACGCGGCCACGACGCGGCTGGCGAAAGAGCTTGATCTGTGACCTTCAACTGGGCCGATATTGTCGATGGCACCTGGCCCGCCGCGAGATACAGTCAGGTGGGGCCATTTCGGCTGCGTGAAGGGCAGGGCGGTGGCTCGCGCGTGTCAGCCGCGAATGCTCTGGGTCCGGTGAGCGACGCCGAAATTGACGCCGCCGAGGCTGCCATGCAGGCGATGGGGCAAAAACAGATCTTTTGCCTGCGCCCGGGGGATGAGGCTTTAGACCAGCAACTTGGCGCGCGCGGGTACGAAATTCTGGACCCGGTCAATATCTATACCTGCCCGGTCGAGCACCTGACGGACCAGCCGCTGCCCCCGGTCACCGTTTTTCCCACCCCCGAGCCTTTGGCCATCATGCGCGAGATCTGGGCGCAGGGGGGCATCGGGCCTGAACGGGTTGCGATCATGGAGCGGGCGGTGGGGCCAAAAACCGGCCTGCTGTTGCGTCACTCAGATCAACCCGCCGGCGCTGGATTTGTTGCGATCCACGACGGGGTGGCGATGGTTCATGCGCTTGAGATAATGCCTGACCATCGTCGTCAGGGTTTGGGCCAATGTGCGATGCGTGCCGCGGCCTTTTGGGCCAAAGATACCGGGGCGCGAACCCTTAGTGTTATCTGCACCAAGGCAAATGACGGGGCAAACGGGCTGTATCGCGCGCTCGGGATGGAGATTGCCGGCGAATACCACTACCGTCAGCGTGTCCAGAAGTAGTGCTCTAATTGACCAATCACCAAATGCAGGCCCGATGAACCGATTTATACCATTGATTTTAGTGTTTCTGGCCGGCCCTCTCACCGCGCAGGAATTGACTTTGCCTTCTGGCGCGCGCCAGATCAGTGACCGCGTCAGCCCACTCGACAGTTATGAATTGCCAACAGGACCATTTGACAATGGCAGCCTGCCTGTCCGCAAGGCCGAAGGTCGTGTCGAACGGATCACCTGGCAGTTGCGTTCGGGATCCAGCACGACGCTGCAATTGCTGGCACCCTTGCGTGACCAGATCATTGCACAGGGTTATGACGTGGTGTTCGAATGCGAAGCCCGCACTTGCGGCGGCTTTGATTTCCGGTTCGCAACCGAGGTGGTCCCGACACCCGACATGTATGTGGCCATTCAGGATTACCGCTTTCTGTCTGCCACGCGCGGGGACGAGGTACTGAGCCTGCTGGTCAGCCGCAACCTGCCCAGCGGTTATGTGCAGATGATCCGTGTGACGCCGACCGAGGCCGAAGCCCCGCCCCCTCTGGTTATAGAGGAACAGGTCAGCCAGCCCGGTGATCTGCTCGCTGGGTTGACGCAAGACGGACATGTCATCCTGGCTGATCTGCATTTTCGTACCGGTGAGATGACGCTGGGCGACGGCCCGTTTGCCTCGCTTAAGGAGATTGCGCAGTATCTGGCCGACAACCCAGATACGCGACTGGCGCTTGTGGGTCATACCGACGACACCGGCACGCTGGATGCCAATATCTCGGTCAGTACTGGCCGGGCGCAGGCGGTTCGCGCGCGTCTGATCAACGCGTATGGCGTCGCCGCCGACAGACTTGAAGCGCGGGGGATCGGGTATCTGGCGCCGATCACTTCGAACGCGACACCGGAAGGCCGCGAGTTGAACCGTCGGGTCGAGGCGGTTTTGCTGGTCAATTGACGATACTGACACAAGTTAAGTGAACGACCGAACACATTCACAGGAGCAGTCATGTCGGACCAAGCGCAAAACTCTCAGGCATTGATTGTCGGCGCGGGGGCTGGTCTGTCGGCTTCATTTGCGCGGGCGTTGGCGCGGGACGGCTTTAGCCTGCATCTGACCGCCCGCGATATTTCCAAACTGGACCAGTTGGCGGCCGAAACCGGCGCCACGTTGCATCAGGTGGACGGGACCGATGCGGCAGGTATGGCAGACCTGGTCGCAAGTCTGCCGGGTGAGCTGCGCGTGGCCTGCTATAACCCTTCGGCCCGACAGCGCGGGCCGATTACCGAGTTGGACCCCGAAACCGTCCGCAAGGCGGTTGAGATTACGGCCCACGGTGCCTTCTTGTTGGGACAGGCCGCCGCACGCCGGATGTTGACCCAAGAGATGCGCGATAACCGGCGCGGGACCATTCTGTTCACCGGGGCCTCGGCAGGCGTCAAAGGCTTTCCGCTGTCCACGCCATTTGCCATGGGTAAATTTGCGCAGCGCGGTTTGGCGCAATCCATGGCGCGCGAGTTGCACCCTAAAGGCATCCACGTGGCCTGGATCAATATTGATGGCGGCATCCGAAATGCGGCCCGTCCCGAGCGAATTGAAGCTGAGAGCAATCCCGACAGTATGTTGGACCCGGATGCCATTGCGCGCGAATACATGCATCTGGTCCATCAGGACCGTTCAGCCTGGAGCAATGAACTGACCCTGCGTCCCTGGGTCGAACGCTTTTGAACGCAGGACAAAAAAAGACCCGCACAGATGCGCGGGCCATCAAGGTTCACCGTGGGAGATTCTACCAGTCCATCGGCCCTTTGTCGTTGAAGGACTCGACGAGGAAGTCGATAAATGCCCGCACCTTGGGCTGGGTAAAGCGGCCGGGCGGATAGACGGCATAGACGCCTTGCACCTCATCGGGCAGCGATGGCATCGCGTCCAGCACCGCGCCGGATTTCAGCGCGTCCGCGTACAGATAGCTGGGCAGATACGCAATCCCAAGACCCGAGATGGCCGCGTTCAACAGCGACTGTCCGTCATTGACACTCAGCCAGCCAGCAGTGCGAACCTGCCGCTTTTCGCCGGATGGGGCAGTCAATTTCCAGACATTGCCGGAAGATTGGCTGGAATAATGCAGCAGTTTGTGTTCGTTCAAATCGTCGATCTTCTGTGGGCGACCGAATTTCTCGATGTAGCTGGGCGCAGCCACCATGCGTTTCACGGTTTCGGTCAGCTTGCGGGCGCGCAGGGTGCTGTCTTCCAGCTCGCCGATGCGCACAGCCACGTCAAACCCTTCCGAGATCAGCTCTACATAGCGGTTGTTCAGCACCATGTTGACGGTAATGTCCGGGTATGCGGCCAGAAAATCCGACAGCACCGGAGACAGATGATTCACCCCGAAGTCCGTTGCGACGCTGATCCTCAACAGGCCGGACGGGGCCGATTGCATCGAGGTCACCAATGCATCCGCTTCGCCCGCGTCATTCAGCACGCGCCGGGCGCGGTCATAATAGGCCAGACCGATCTCAGTCGGTGAAACGCGCCGTGTGGTCCGGTTCAGCAGCCGTGCGCCCAATCGAGCCTCAAGACTCGATACGTGCTTTGACACGGCCGACTTGGAGATGCCCATTTTCTTGGCCGCATCGGTGAAACCACCTTGGTCCACCACATTGGCAAAGGCCTCCATTTCGGTTAGTCGATCCATTCTCGTTCCCCAGGTCTTTGTTCGTTGTCTAACTGTGCTGTCCAATCTGGGCGGAAAATTGGCGGACATGGGATAATATCAGGGATTTAAATGGGATCGTTTGCGTATGGGAAACGTGGAAACGGTGGTTTCCAGTATCGCCACAAACCTATAAACCCAAGGGTTTTATGGATATTTGCCGCACTGTGCTAACATGAGAATGGCAAATTTGTGTCCACGGAGGAGATCATGAGAGCCTTTTTCACCATTGCAGCCCTATGCCTGTTTGCGAACTTTGTTCAGGCCGGAGGCGAGACGCCTTCCAACCCCGATGCCTCGGTTTACTTCGTGAATTTGTCCGACGGCGATACCGTTCAATCCCCTGTCACCGTGGTCTTTGGCCTCAGCGGTATGGGAGTGGCCCCTGCGGGGACCGAGAAAGAGAATACCGGGCATCATCATCTGCTGATCGACCGCCCGCCGCTGGGCGAGGGTGAGGATGGTGCGGACGAACTGGCCTATGGTCTGCCCTCGGACGACAACCACCTGCATTTCGGCGGTGGTCAGACCGAGGTGACGCTAGAGTTGACCCCCGGCGATCACACGCTGCAACTGGTCCTGGGTGATGCGGGTCACGTGCCGCACGCCACGCCAATTGTGTCCGAGGTGATTACGATTACGGTGGAATAGGCATACGCATGCACCTGTTTACTTTCGTGTTGATGTAAGGAATTCTCCGACGCGTGGTCGGAGGGTTCTATGTCGCTTGAGTTTTTTCTTACATCCCTGATCGTCGTGCTCTTGCCGGGCACAGGTGTGATTTACACACTGGCAATCGGGCTCGGTCGAGGGTTTCGCGCGAGCGTTGCGGCGGCGGTGGGCTGCACACTTGGGATCGTGCCCGCCGCTGTCGCCAGCATCATCGGGCTTGCCGCGCTGCTTCACACAAGTGCGCTGGCCTTTCAGATCCTCAAATATATTGGCGTGCTGTACCTGTTCTATATGGCTTGGGGGATCGTCCGTGAGGGCGGTGCGATGGAGGTCGCTGCCGAGAAATCCACCAAAGGCCTTATTAAGATTGCGGCGACCGGCACGCTGATCAACGTGCTGAACCCCAAGCTTTCGCTGTTCTTCCTTGCGTTCTTGCCGCAATTCTTACCTGCGGAAGCAACCCATGTAAGCTTGGCATTGGTGCAATTGGCGCTCGCCTTCATGGCGATGACCTTTGTTGTATTCATCGCCTATGGTGCTTGCGCAGCCTTGGCGCGGGACTACATCGTTCACCGCCCATCTGTGATGGCCTGGATCAAACGATGCTTTGCAACGGCTTTCGGCGTGCTCGGGGTTAAACTTGCACTGGCGGACTGACCGGGCTTAAAGCCCTGCAGCCAGCCGTGTACCCTGATTGATCGCGCGTTTGGCGTCCAGTTCCGCGGCAACGTCCGCACCGCCGATAACATGCGGAGTGACACCTCGCTCGATCAGCACATCGGCCAGGCTGCGGTCCGAGACCTGCCCCGAACACAACACAATGGTGTCCACTGCAATCACCGTCGGATCGGCGCGCTCTTCGCCAAAGCTGACATGCAGGCCGGCGTCGTCGATGCGTTCGTAGTTCACGCCGCCGACGAAATTGACGTCCTTCATCTTCAGCGTGGCGCGGTGAATCCAGCCGGTGGTCTTGCCCAGCCCCTTACCGTGGACCTGTTTCTTACGCTGCAGCAATGTGACCTCGCGCGCAGGGGCGGCGGGTTGCGGGCCTTCCGGCGCCAGACCCGAGCGGTTCGCGGCCGGGTCTGTCACACCCCATTCCTTCATCCAGGCAGGCAGGTCGGTGGTAATGCTGTGGCCGTCCTCTAGCAGGAATTCCGACACGTCGAACCCGATACCGCCCGCGCCGACCACGGCGACGGATTTGCCGACATCGGCCTTGTCGCGAAGCACGTCGATATAGCTGACGACGTTGTCGCGGTTCTGCCCGGGAATCTGCGGATCGCGCGGAGTTACGCCGGTGGCGATGACCACTTCGTCAAAACCGGTCAGGTCATCGGCACCGACCTCGCGGTTCAGTTCCAATTTCACACCCAGATCGTCCATCATGGTGCGGTACCAGTCAACCAGACCCCAGAATTCTTCTTTGCCCGGCACCTGTTTGGCCATGTTCAGCTGTCCGCCGACCTCGGATGCGCGGTCGAACAGGGTGACATCATGGCCGCGCTGGGCGGCAGTCATCGCAGTGGACAGACCCGCCGGGCCTGCACCCACGATGGCCACAGTTTTCGAAGTTTCGGCCTTTTCGATAACCAGTTCGGTTTCATGGCATGCGCGCGGGTTAACCAGACACGAGGTCAGCTTGCCCTGGAATGTGTGATCCAGACAGGCCTGGTTACAGGCAATACAGGGGGCAATTTTTGCGGCTTCACCTGACATCGCCTTGGCCACGAAATCAGCGTCCGCCAACATTGGTCGCGCCAGCGACACCATGTCGGCGCAACCGGACGACAGGACCTCTTCGGCGACTTCCGGCGTGTTAATCCGGTTCGAGGTAATCACTGGGATTGACACTTTGCCCATCAGTTTCTTGGTCACCCAGGCAAAGGCCGCGCGCGGAACGCTGGTGGCGATGGTGGGGATGCGCGCCTCGTGCCAGCCGATGCCGGTGTTGATGATCGTGGCCCCGGCCTGTTCGATCCGCTGGGCCAGTTCCACAACCTCTTCATGGGTCGAGCCATTGGGGATCAGATCAATCATCGACAGGCGGTAGATGATGATGAAATCGGTGCCCACGGCCTCCCGCGTGCGGCGCACCACCTCGATGGGCAGGCGCATTCGGTTTTCGTAGGAACCACCCCAGCGATCGGTGCGTTTGTTGGTGTGGGTCACGAGGAACTGATTGAGGAAATACCCCTCGGATCCCATGACCTCGACCCCATCATAGCCTGCCTTCTGGGCCAGAACGGCGGCATTCACGATGTCACTGATCTGCTTTTCGATGCCTTCCTCGTCCAGCTCATTGGGTGGAAAGGGCGAGATCGGAGACTTCACCGGGCTGGGGGCCACGCATTTGGGACCATAGGCATAGCGCCCCGCGTGCAAAATTTGCATGGCGATCTTGCCACCTGCCTCGTGCACGCGCTGGGTTACGATCGAGTGGTTCGCGACCTCTTTGTCGTTGGTCATCATCGACGCGCCGGGCAGAACCGAGCCTTCGAGGTTTGGGCCAATCCCACCCGTCACCATCAGCCCCACACCGCCACGGGCCCGGTCGGCATAGAATTCAGCCACGCGGTTCCAGTCGCCGGTCTCTTCCAACCCCGTATGCATCGAGCCCATCAGGACGCGGTTCTTCAACGTGGTAAAGCCCAGATCCAGCGGGGCCAGCATGTTTGGGTACGCAGTCATGGCGAACTCTCCCTCCCGATTCTTATGTGTTAGATTGACGTTCACGTCACCTTTGTCACGCAGAACCTAACGTCACACTCTTTGCTGTTCCTGAACCGCTTGATACAGAGTGGCCAGAGCAATGTACGAGGCCGCGCATGACACCCGAAGAAATCGCCAAACTGCCCTATCGTCCCTGCGTCGGTCTGATGCTGATCAATGCCGAGGGCAAGGTCTTTGTCGGGCAGCGCAATGACCGCCACAAGGATGCCTGGCAGATGCCGCAGGGCGGTGTGGACAAGGGCGAAGACCCGCGCGACGCAGCCCTGCGCGAGTTGTGGGAGGAAACTGGTGTCACCGCCGATCTGGTCGAGGTTATGGCCGAGACCGACGGTTGGCTGCCCTATGACCTGCCCCATGACATTGTGCCCAAGATCTGGAAAGGACGCTACCGTGGGCAAGAGCAGAAATGGTTCCTGCTGCAGTTCACTGGCCGGGATGATCAGATCAACATAGAAACGGACCATCCGGAATTCACCCACTGGAAATGGCAAGACCCCGCAAAGCTGATCGAAGAGATCGTCCCCTTCAAACGCGACGTCTACGCGCAGGTGCTGGCGGCTTTTGAGGGCTACCTGCGTTAGGTACACCGCGTGTATTGCCGCGTAACTTACGCGAGGGCAAATTGGACATTCCATGGCGCGGCGTATAGCGCGGGCCCGTTCTTTTCGGGCTCTTCATGATTTTAACGACTTACCCAAGCGCCGTACGCGCGCATCGCCATGCTGACATGGTTGTTCACGCGGTCGGGTTATTCCTGATTTTAGCGGCTGGAAGCCTGCTGGTTGTCAACGCGTATCTTCGCCTGGAAACCGGGCTGTTTCTTGCGGTTGTGATCTATGTTCTCAGCGCGCTTGCCTCGAACCTGGCGTCCTGTGCCTATCACTTTGGGCCATGGCATGACCGTCGCGTGGTGCTGCGTCGGATAGATCACGCGGCGATCTACCCCCTTATCTGCGGGACTTTCACGCCGTTTTTCGTTCAGGCAGGCACGGCATGGACCATGACGCTGCTCTGGATGTGCTGGGGGCTGACCATTGTCGCCGTCTGGAACAAGGTCGTGAACGAAACGGTCAAGTCGAAATGGTCGACCGCATCCTATCTGGGGCTGGGCGGCATCGGGCTGTCCGCCATCCCCGACATGACCAACGTCCCCGCGGCAACTCTGTGGTGCATTCTCGGCGGTGCTGCCAGTTATGTGATTGGGACGGCGTTCTACGCCCGAAAAACCCTGCCGTATCGCTATGCTATCTGGCACATTTGGGTGAATCTGGGCGGAGCTCTGATGTTTGTGGGTGTCTGGCTGGCGCTTTTCTCTAACACCTAGACCCTGATCAGGTGGTGGACGCCTTGGCTGACCCTCTGTCATAAATCGGTATGCGTATCGAAGACATCTGGCCGAAATACCGCGCCCGGCTGAAGGCGTTCCTGCATTCCCGTGTTTCAAACGCGACGGATGTGGACGACTTGCTGCAAGAGATCTCGGTCAAGGTTTTTACCGGTCTGCCCGCTCTGAAAGATCCGGCCAAGTTGCAATCATGGCTGTTTCAGACTGCCGACCGTACCATCATCGACCATTACCGCAAATCGGGCCGGGCACAGGCGCACCCAGACGATCTGTGGTACCACCGCGACGACCCCGAAACCCGGCAGGGCCTTGAAGGCTGTGTCGAACCTTTCATTCGCGGCCTTGCCCCTGAAACAGCGGAAATGCTGATGGCCATCGACATCGGCGGCATGTCACAGCGCGACTACGCACAGGCGCAGGGACTGTCTTATTCAACGCTTAAATCCCGCGTTCAGAAGGGCCGGACTGAGTTGCGAAAAGCGTTTGAGGCATGCTGCGAAATCTCAATGGACGTGCGGGGAAATATCGCGGAGGTGCAGGAAAAATCGAAGTCCTGCAAAAAATGCTGATCTGATCGTCGTCTTTTTGGGGCGGGCTTCGTCTGACGGGGGAAACCACCAAAAAGGAAAGATAGATGATCCGTATAATCAGTTTCAAAATCTGCCCCTTCGTTCAACGCGTAACAGCGATGCTCGAAGCCAAGCAGGTGCCGTATCAGATCGACTATATCAGCCTCAGCAACAAGCCCGACTGGTTCCTAGATCTGTCGCCCACCGGTCAGGTGCCCGTATTGGTAACCGAAGGCGGAACGGCATTGTTCGAATCCGATGCTATTATCGAATATGTCGATGAGGTCACGGCACTGCTGCAGCCTAACCTGAGCCCCGAACAGCGCGCCCTGAACCGAGCCTGGAGCTATCAGGCCAGCAAGCACTATCTGGTTCAGTGCAGTACAATGCAAAGTGCAGACAGCGCGATGTTCGGCGAACGTGTGGCCAAATTGAACGCCGCGTTTGCCAAGGCTGAAATGCAACTGGACGAAGGTCCGTTCTTCGCAGGGGAAACGCTGGGCAATGTGGATATGGCATGGCTGCCCTTGTTGCACCGCGCTGCGATTGTCGCTGATCACAGTGGGCACGACATGCTGGCCGACTATCCCAAGGTAAAAGCCTGGCAACAGGCCTTGCAGGCAACGGGTATCCCGCAGAAATCCGTGGCCGAGGACTTCCTCGCCCGATTCACCGATTTCTACCTGGCCGAACGCACATGGTTGGGTCGGGGTGCGAATGCGAACGAGGCTCCGTCGGCGACCGAAGTGAAACAATCCGGTGGCTGCTGCGGTTGATCGCTCACTGACCCGCACGTTGGCGTGAGGGTGCGTGGATCGGGGCAATAAGCATCTCTAGCTTGGTGCGCATGAAAGATACTACCGCGCACCCCCTCTGCTCTCTTGCCCCAGCCGGGCGCAAGTTTACAGGCACAGACCGTCGCGCACCGCTTCGCGACGGTCTTCAAAATTGTGGGGAATACGGCGCGGGGCAGACGGCGGGCCGGTTCTATCCCGTTGCCTGCGTTGCGCTTGAGGTCACGCAGCGCTGCAATCTGGACTGTACGCTCTGTTATCTGTCCGACCGGGCCGAGATGACCTACGACCCGCCGCTCTCGGTTCTGTTCGCGCGCCTTGCCACAATCCACAGCCATTACGGTCCCGGTGTTTCGGTGCAGTTGACGGGGGGCGATCCCACACTGCGCAAAGTTGAAGACCTTGAGGCGCTGTGCCGTGAAATCCGCCAACTGGGCATGCGGTCCTGCCTGATGACCAACGGTATCCGTGCCAGCCGGGCGTTTCTGGCGCGGCTGGCGGCCGCAGGGCTGGATGATGTGGCCTTTCACGTTGACATGACGCAAGAGCGTAAGGGCTTCGATTGCGAAGCCGACCTGAATGTGGTGCGCCGTTCCTATATCCGCCGGACACGGGGGCTGGGGCTGCGCGTTCTGTTTAACACCACTGTCTTTGGCGGCAATTTCCACGACCTTCCGGCGCTGGCGCGATTCTTCCGCGACTGTCCCGAGGTCGCTTTCGTCTCGTTCCAGATGCAGGCCGATACCGGGCGCGGCGTCCTGCGTGCGCGCCCCGGTTCGATCACGCAGAACAGCGTGGCAGATGCGGTCGAAGAAGGCTATGGCACATCTCTGCATTTCAACACAGCCGCCGTTGGACATTCAAAATGCAACCGTTATGCCAGTGTTCTCACGGCGGGTGGGAAGGCGGTTTCGCTCTTGTCAAACCGGCGGCTGGTTCATCGGGTGATTGCGGTGCTGGAACGCGCCGACCGGTCCGTGGATGGGTATCTAGATATCCGCGATGCTGTGCGACGCGTGATCCTGCGCAATCCATTTCTTGCGGTCAGGGCGGGGGTGCACCTGCTGGCAAGCGCCTTACGCCTGGGGGCGGGGCTATTGCGCGGTCCCGTACAACGTCAGGCGGTGTTCATCCATGACTTCATGGCCGCAGATGCGCTTGAGGAGGACCGTTGCGCCTCTTGTGTGTTCATGGTCGCCACGGCCAATGGCCCATTGTCGATGTGCGCCCACAACGCACAGCGCGATCTGCATCTGGCCTCGCCAGACCGGATCGACACCCCGAGCGGTCCAAGCTGGTGGAACGCCGCCGTGCCACGCCTGTCTGCCAGCCAGGACTTGCCAGAATTGGGTGACCCTGCGCTGGCACCCCTGAAGCGCCTCAAAGGGCAGGTACGCGCCTTGCGGCAAAACCGGAAGGGCGCGCTATGAGACAGCTTTTGTTCGTGTTCCTGCCTTTGTTGACCGCCTGCGCGTCTGTGGAGCGTCTGGCCCTGCCCAAGCCGGAACCGCTGCCGGGCTCGGCGCTGACCCGCACGGCTCCGCCCCCGGGGGAGTATGTTGATCACCGAGACTGGACCGCGTTTCTGAACCGCTATGTCGCGCAAGACGGGCAGGGTGTGAACCGGGTGGCTTATGGACAGGTCACTCAGGCGGACCGGGCGCGGCTGAACGGGTATTTGGACGATCTTCAGTCCGTCGATCCCGCACATCTGACCCGTGATCAGCAACTGGCGTTTTGGATCAACCTCTATAATGCGGTGACGGTGGATGTGATCCTCGACAATTATCCAGTCGCCTCGATCCGCAACATCACCGATGGGCCGCTGTCATTTGGTCCATGGGATCGGCCTCTGGTTCAGGTGACAGGCGAGACATTGACCCTGAACGATATCGAACACCGCATCATTCGCCCCACATTCAATGAACCCCGCGTCCATTACGCCCTGAATTGCGCGGCTGTGGGCTGCCCCAACTTGATGGGTCGCGCCTGGCAGGCCGAGACCTTGGAAAGCGACTTCGCTGCTGCTGAGCACGCTTACGTCAATGATCCGCGCGGTGTGCGTTTCGATGATCGCGGCAGGCTGACCCTGTCGAAAATCTACATCTGGTTCCGCGAGGACTACGGGCCAAACGAAAAAGCGGTGCTTGCCCATATTGAAACGGCAGCAGAACCCGATCTGATGGCGCGGCTACAAAACGCGCCGCGCGTCAGGGCTTATACATACGACTGGGCCTTGAATGACGCTGCCGCAGGGATCTGAGGGGAGGGCTTACAGCAACCCTTCCGCGCGCAGCAGTTCCTGCATATTCGCCTCGGGGCGCGGGCCAATGTGGCTGATCACCTCGCGGGCGCAGACATTGCCGATACGTGCGCAGGTTTCATAGTCGCGACCCGTGGCCATGCCATAGAGAAACCCGGCGGCGAACTGATCGCCCGCACCGGTCGCGTCAACAGGCACAACCTTTTCGACCGGCACGTCGATACGCTGCCCCTCATTTAGCACCGTCACACCATCACCCGAGCGGGTGCAGACGACCAAGGGGCAAATCTCGGCCGTTTTCGCCAGTGCTTCTTCCAGATCGTCGGTTTCAAACAGCGACTTGATCTCGGCCTCGTTGCCGATCACAAAATCCAGCTCGTTCTCGATCAGCAACAGGAAATCGACCCGGTGGCGTTCGACGCAGAACGGGTCCGAGATGGCAATACCGGCCTTGCCGCCACCCTTGTGACAGTTGCGGGCTGCCTCGAGAAAAGCTGCCTTGCCCTTTTCCTTGTCGAACAGATAGCCCTCAAGAAACATGATCTGGCTATTGCCTGCTACGTCAGAGGATACGTCCTCGGACGACAATTCCGAGGAAATCCCTAGATACGTGTTCATCGACCGTTCGCCATCAGGTGAGACAAAGATCATCGAACGCGAGGTCGGGAGTTCCCCGCCCGGTACTGGTGGGTTGACGAAATCGACGCCGTCCTCGTTCATTGCATCGGCGTAAAACCGGCCCAGCGCATCGTCGTGAACACGGCCAATAAAGGCTGAATCCAGTCCCAACGCACCTGCGCCGGCAATCGTGTTGGCGACCGAGCCGCCGGGTGTTTGCACCCGGCCTTCCATCGCCGCATAAAGCACCTCGCCGCGATCACGTTCGATCAGCTGCATGATGCCTTTTTCGATGCCCATCAGTTCCAGGAAACTGTCATCGGCCTGGGAAATCACGTCCACAACGGCATTTCCGATGCCGACAAGCTGATAGGTTTTCATAGGTTCTTGTCCTCAAATTCGCAGAGATCACGGATGATGCAGGTTCCACACATCGGTTTGCGTGCCTTGCAGTGGTAACGCCCATGCAGGATCAGCCAGTGATGCGCATGGAGCTGAAAATCGGTCGGGATGTTGTCCTCGATGGCGCGTTCCACCGCGTCCACATTTTTGCCTGGACAAATGCCCGAGCGGTTGCCGACGCGAAAGATATGGGTGTCCACGGCCTGCGCAGGATAACGCCACCACATGTTCAGCACCACATTGGCCGTCTTGCGCCCTACACCCGGCAGCGACTGTAGCGCGGCGCGGGAATTGGGCACCTCACCGCCGTATTCGTCGACCAGAATACGGCTGAGCTTGATCACATTCTTGGCCTTTTGTCGGAACAGGCCGATGGTCTTGATATGCTCGATCAGACCTTCTTCGCCCAGATCCAGCATTTTTTGCGGCGTGTCCGCGACCTTGAACAGTGCCCGTGTGGCCTTGTTGACACCTGCGTCGGTTGCCTGCGCCGAAAGTGCTACGGCAACAACTAAGGTGTAGACGTTCACATGCTCCAGCTCACCCTTGGGTTCAGGGTCGGCCTCGTGAAAGCGCGTAAAGATCTCGCGGATCGTGTGGTAATCGAGTTGTTTTGCCATCCGCGCCTTAATGCCGTGTGCAGCCTGTCTGGTAAAGGGCGTCAGGGGCGGGTGGCCAAAAAGAAATGCGCCTCCTGCGGCACGATGAACACGTCACCCAGCGCATATGGGGCAAGTCGGGCCGCGATATCGGCCATAACTCGCTCGGTCGCGGTTGCGCCTTTTTCCCGCAGATCTTTTTCGACGGGTAATGCAAGAACCTGAGCGCTTAGGTCCTCAAATCTGCGTTGCAGAATAATGGCGTCATGTTCGGCCACTACAAACCCTGCCTTCTCCAGCAAAGACGTGATCAATGCGCCGTCGCGAAAGGAAAAGGGCGCGCGGGCCTTGGTGGCTGCATTGTCACTGACAAACGCACTCAGGGCCTCGGCCAGTGCGTAATTGAACGGAGAGATCGCCCGCCAGCAGGTCAGGCACAGGGTTCCGCCTGTTTTCAGAACCCGAAATATTTCGGACAGGGCCGCAGTTTTGTCCGGGAAGAACTGCAAACCTTGCTGAATGCAGGCCAGATCAAAACTCTGATCTTCAAACGGAAGGTTTGTCACGTCAGCAGCGACCCAATCCAGATCATGTCCTGTCGGCGTTGCCAAAGAACGCGCAACGTCGATCATGGTTTGGTTCAGATCTGTTCCAACCACGCGGCCCTGCCCAGGCAGGCGGTCCAGCAATACGCGCGTCAACGCTCCGGTGCCGCAGGCCACATCAAGGACGTGCCCGTTTTCGGGTAAATCCAGCCGGTCTCCGGTGGCTTCGGCCAACGGAGCGAACATCGCGGGAACTGAATGATTCTGATACTTTCGGGCTGCAGCGTCGGACAGGTGGAACGAGTCGGGCGGTGGCATGGGGCAAATCTCCTGAGCGGCGCCAGACTAACACAAGGTACGTTTCAGCCCCAATGCGCATGATCCGGGTCGTCGTGACGTTGCCCGCGCGCTATGGTTTATTGCAGACCAAGAGGTGAAACCATGAACGTCCAGACCCCGGAAAGCGGATATCACTACAACGTCATGCGTCGCGCGATCGAATTCATTGATCAGGGCGGCGAAAACCTGAGTCTTGACGAACTGGCGCGCCAGATGGACATGAGCCCAGCCCATTTCCAGCGCCTGTTTTCTCGCTGGACCGGCGTGTCGCCCAAGCGGTATCAGCAATATCTAACACTGGGTCATGCCAAAGCGTTGCTACGCGAACGGTTCACCACACTTGAGACGGCGCATAACGTTGGCCTTTCGGGCAGTGGCCGTCTGCACGATCTGTTCCTGAAATGGGAATCTATGAGCCCCGGCGAATACGCCCGCAAAGGGGCGGGCCTGACGGTCTTTTGGGGGTGGTTCGAAAGTCCCTTTGGACCGGCACTGGTGATGGGAACCGACAAGGGCATCTGCGGTATCGCATTCGGCGCTGAAACCGGCGAGGAAGACGCGATGGAAGACATGCTGTCGCGCTGGCCCAAGGCGGACTTTGTCGAGGACCCAATGCGCCTGCGCCCTTGGGTTCTCAGCGCGTTCGGCTCGGTCAGCGACCGGTTGCAGCCAACGCCGCTCTATCTGATTGGCTCTCCATTGCAGATCAAAGTGTGGGAGGCGCTGATGCATATTCCGTCGGGTCAGGTTACGACCTATTCCGAGATCGCGCAGCGTGTGGGATCACCGCAGGCCGTGCGCGCCGTGGGAACGGCGGTGGGCCGCAATCCAGTCAGTTGGCTGATTCCCTGTCACCGGGCCCTGCGCAAATCCGGCGGTTTGGGCGGCTATCACTGGGGATTGCCAGTCAAACGCGCCATGCTGGCCTTTGAGGCCGCTCAGGCGGATGCCTGAAAAGAAAGCGAGGCACCGAATGGTGCCTCACCTTTTGATAGTTCCTGATGCGATTTACTCTGCGGTCCAGCCACCAACGGCCTTGACCTCTAGGAAATCCTCGATCCCCCAGATGCCGCCTTCGCGCCCATTGCCGGATTGCTTCATCCCCCCGAACGGAGCCCCGGCGCTGCGCGACCGGCCATTCATCTCGACCATGCCCGACCGCAATGCCCGCGCCATGCGATTTGCGCGCGCACCGTCCTGAGTCTGAACATAGTTGGTCAGACCGTAGGGTGTGTCATTAGCGATCTCGATAGCCTCTTCTTCGGTGTCAAAAGGCATGATGGCCAGAACCGGGCCAAAGATTTCCTCGCGTGCGATGTTCATCTCGTTATTGGTGTCGGCAAACACCGTTGGGCGCACGTAATAGCCTTTGTTCAGCCCTTCGGGACGTCCGGTTCCACCGGCAACCAGGCGGGCACCTTCGTCGATTCCCTTCTGGATCAGGTCCTGAATCTTGGTCCACTGCAACTCGTTCACGACCGGTCCGATGTGGTTGCCTTCTTCCAACGCGTTGCCGACCGCGACACTGTTTGCCACTGCGGCTGCGGTTTCGACCGCCTGATCGTAGACTGGACGCTGGACCAGCATCCGGCTGGGCGCGTTGCAGCTTTGGCCTGTGTTCTGCATCATGTGCAGCACGCCGCGTTTGACGGCCTTGTCATCGGCGTCGGCAAAGATCACGTTTGCGCCTTTGCCACCCAGCTCCAGATGTACTTTTTTCAGCGTATCTGCTGCAGCCTTTGAAATCGCCGTGCCCGCACGGGTCGAGCCGGTAAAGCTGACCATATCCACATCCGGGTGGGCCGACAGTTGCGAGCCCACGCCCACTCCATCGCCATTCACCAGATTGAAGACACCGGCAGGAAAGCCTGCTTCGTCCATCATCTCGGCAAAGATCATCGCGTTCAGCGGGCTTTGCTCAGAAGGTTTCATCACCATGGTACAGCCAGCAATTGCCGCGGCGCCAACCTTGAGCGTGATCTGGTTCATCGGCCAGTTCCACGGTGTGATCAAAGCGGCCACACCGACGGCTTCGTAAATAATCCGGTCGTTGGGAGTGTAATCATTCAGCGGGCGCTCAAACTGAAACTCTTTCGCGGCTTTGATGAAGTTGGTCAGGTGGTAGCTGCCTGCGCCCGCCTGCGAACCGCGCGACAGGTTCAGCGGCGCGCCCATCTCAAGCGACATGGCCTGTGCCAGGTCTTCGGCGCGGGCCTGGTATATTTCGGCCAGCTTCTCCACCAGGGCGATGCGCTCTTGGACCGGCGTGGCCATCCAGCCGGGCAGGGCGGCCTTGGCCGCAGCCACTGCCGCATCGGTGTCAGCCTGACCCCCAAGGGAAATCACCGCGCAAGGTTCCTCGGTCGAGGGGTTGATTACCTCACAATCATGCGGGGCTGAGGGGGCCACCCACTGGCCGTTGATATAGAATTCGCGTTTGTCGATCATGGCGCACCCTCCTGGTCCTGAGGCCCGATTTCGTTTCGTCGCGCACTCTGTCATTTGGCTGTGATCGGGGCAAGGAAAAATTTGATCAAATTATTTCCCACACTTGTGTGGTTTAACAATCGGTCAAAGTGGTTAGGTTTACGGCAACCGACTCGAGTTGTTCACAAAAGAGGAGAATCACTATGGGTTTGCGTATCAACGATACGGTTCCGAATTTCACCGCAGAAACGGATCAGGGCACCATTCAGTTTCATGACTGGATTGGCGACAGCTGGGCTATCCTGTTTTCGCACCCCAAGGATTTCACTCCTGTCTGCACGACCGAGTTTTCGGCCGTGGCGCAGCTGAACGACGAATGGGCGGCGCGCAACACCAAGGTCCTGGGTGTGTCGGTCGATGGGGTCGAGGACCACAAAAAGTGGAAAAAAGACATCGAGGCCTATGGCAACGCCAATCCCGGGTTCCCGATCATCGCCGATGACGGGCTTGCTGTGTCCAAAGCCTTCGACATGTTACCCGCCGAGGCCTACCTGCCCGACGGGCGCACCCCAGCCGACAGTGCAACCGTGCGCTCGGTGTTCATTATCGGGCCTGATAAGCAGCTGAAACTGTCGATGACCTATCCGATGACCGTAGGCCGGAACTTTGCCGAGATTCTGCGCGCACTGGACGGGTTGCAGATGTCGGCCAAAGGGGTCGCAACGCCCGCGAACTGGGTGCCGGGCGAGGACGTGATCATTCCGCCGGCAGTATCCAACGAAGAAGCGAAAGAGAAGTTCGGAGAGTTCGAAACGATCTTTCCCTATCTGCGCAAAACAAAGGCTCCGTCATAAGCCGTTAACCGGGTCAGGGGGGCAACTGCCCCCCACTTGCCTAAGACCAGTATCTTTCCGGCATCTCCAGAACCTTACCGGAAATGCGGCCGGTGCATGGTTTGAGGCCAAGTGCGATGCCTCAGTCTTGTGTTATTGGATCGGTTTCTTCCGAACCGCCTTTGACCAGAGGCTCAGACAATAGTTCATCGATAAAATAGCTCAGCAACTGCAGTCGGCCCGAGACGCCGGCCTTACGGTAAACTGCAGCACTCTGTGCTTTGATCGTCCCCTGTTTGGTTTGTCGCAACTCAGCGATCTCGGCGATGGACAAGCCTTTGATGGACAGTAGCGCAACATCGCGTTCAGCGCTGCTCAGTTGCCAGTCAGCGAACTGGTTTTCAATAACCTGCGCAAAAGCGCCCTGGGCTGTTTGCAATTGCCGTTGCATGTCGCGCACCCGGCGGGTCTGGGAACGGATCAAGGCTATGGTGGCAGCGAGGCCGCCGACAAGTGCCAGAGCCAGAAACAGCTCGAACGTGTGCAGGTGGCGAAACCCGGCGCTTTCACCCCCGGTCCAATCCAGCGCTGCATCGGTCATGAAAAAGGCGGCGCAGACTGCCTGCACCACCAATAAGAGCCAGAGTAAAGACGTCTGGGATATCTTCATGCTGCTCCTTTGAGTTCAAGCGCTCAGTCGTCGTCCTCTTCGATTTCGATGGCGGTCACCACGCCGTCTGCCTCGGACAGGACCAGTTCAGTTTCCACGCCATCCTTGACAAGTTCAACCTCGATCTCTCCGTCTTCGAATTCGATCTCTTCGATCTGATACCCTTGCGCTTCGAGGGCAGTGCGGATTTCGGAAGTGCTTGTTCCCAAAGTGTCACCCAACTCAACGTCGGCCAAAGCAAGAACAGGTGTTACTGCAATCAACCCGGTCAGTGTCAGCATTTTCAACGTTTCCATTTCGCATCTCCTTTTTGCGTGCTGTCGATACGATTGAATTGGGTTTGCATCGCTGATGCTGCGATTGCCCTTTGGTTGAATTCGGGCAAATTGCACCATGGTTTATGCCGACTGGCCGGTGGTTCAGGCCCTCAGGTTCTGAATTTGGTCAATTTGTGTTAGGGTGTGGGTGGGGGAAAACTACAGGCTAGTGACCATAAACGTCGGGACTTCAGACTGTTTTGAACAGGAGATGACGATGGCATTTGTAGATTGGTATGTTGAAGGGGATGCGTTCGGGAACTGCAATTGCGGCTATGCCTGCCCTTGCCAGTTTGAGGAATTGCCCACCCACGGCCATTGCCGGGGTTTCGAGGTTATCGAGGTCACCAAGGGACATTTCGGTGACACGGACCTGAGCGGCACAAAGGCCGCATTGATCTACGCCTGGCCCGGCCCGATCTTCGAGGGCGGTGGTGAGATGCAGGTTATCATCGACCCAAGCGCTTCGGACGCCCAGCGCGCTGCATTGGAAAAGGTTTTTCACGGTGAGGAGACCGAGGAAATGGCCACCCATTGGCATGTCTTCCGCACGATGTGCGACAACGTCCACGAGACCCTGTATGTGCCGATTGATTTCGAAATGGATATGGAAGGGCGGACAGCTTCGGTCACCATCGGGGACGTGCTGAATTCAACAGGTCGCCCGATTGAGGCACCGCATGGTGGTGGTCCGCATCGCGTGCGGATCGACATCCCCGGTGGAATTGAGTTTACCCTGGCCGAGATCGGCAGCGCCTCGACCAAGGCGGATGCGGCGATCAAACTGGACCTGACCGACAGCTATGGTCAGTGGCATGTGATGAAGCATGGGCCGACAGGGGTGGCGCACTAGTTGGCAATTTGAGCCACGCCTTACGCTAGCCAGTCAGCGCCGGAGAGCCGTTGAAAGTCTCAAAACCGTCGGTGGTTTCGACCAACTCGGCCTCGTACCGGTCAATCATCGACATGGCCTTGGGTTCGATTTGTGTGTGCCAGGCCGGTCCACCATAGAAGCCGTCCTTTATCCGTTCCCTTTCCTTCATTGACGGGAAGGCGCGTATCCAATGTACTTTGTCTGCGTGATCCAAATCACGCATCGGCCCAAAAACCAACATACCGGCTTCGCGCAAAGCGGGGCGGTTATATTGTTCGAAGAAAGTGATGAATTCCTCTCGACGCCCGGGCTTGAGAGTGTAGTGGCGGAGTTCCATGATCATTGCAGTTCCTCACAAATGACTCCCTAATCAGTCGGCGTAGCGGAGAGCTGTTTCAATAAGAAATGTGTGCTCTTAACCAAAAAGGCCCCGGCGTTTCCACCGGGGCCTTTATCATGTGAGCGAGGAACAGATTACTCTGCGCTTTCCTCTTTCTTTTCTTTCTTCTCAGGAACGATCTCTTCGCCTGTTTCCTGATCGACCACTTTCATCGACAGGCGCACCTTGCCGCGATCATCAAAACCCAGCAGCTTGACCTTCACTTCCTGACCTTCCTTCAGAACGTCCGACGGATGGTTCAGGCGGCGGTTTTCGATCTGGGATACGTGGACCAGACCGTCGCGCTTGCCAAAGAAGTTCACGAAGGCGCCGAAGTCGACGATCTTGACCACTTTACCAGTGTAGATTTGACCTTCTTCCGGCTCAGCCACGATCGAATAGATCATGTCATAGGCCTTCTGGATCGATTCACCATCCGGCGAGGCGATCTTGATGACGCCGTCGTCGTTGATATCGACCTTGGCACCCGAAACTTCGACGATTTCGCGGATGACCTTACCGCCCGAGCCGATCACTTCGCGGATCTTGTCGGTGGGGATGTTCATGGTCTCGATGCGCGGAGCGTGAACCGAGAACTCGTTGGTCTCGGACAGGGCTTTGCCCATCTCGCCCAGGATGTGCATCCGGCCGTCTTTGGCCTGTGCCAGAGCGGTTTCCATGATCTGGGGTGTGATGCCTGCGACCTTGATGTCCATCTGCAGCGAGGTGATACCGTTTTCGGTACCCGCCACTTTGAAGTCCATGTCGCCCAGGTGGTCTTCGTCGCCCAGAATGTCGGTCAGCACAGCGTAGTCACCGTCATCTTCCAGGATCAGACCCATCGCAACACCGGCAACCGGCGCTTTCAGCGGGACACCCGCATCCATCATCGACAGCGAACCGCCACAGACGGAGGCCATCGAGGAGGAACCGTTGGATTCCGTGATCTCCGACACCACGCGAACGGTGTAGGGGAAGTCGGTCGGCGCAGGCAGAACCGCCTGCAGCGCACGCCATGCCAGCTTGCCGTGGCCGATCTCACGACGGCCGGGCGAACCAACGCGGCCTACTTCACCAACCGAATACGGAGGGAAGTTGTAGTGCAGCAGGAAGTTCGATTTGAAGTTACCGTGCAGCGCGTCGATGAATTGCTCATCGTCACCGGTACCCAACGTGGTCACGGCCAGAGCCTGCGTTTCACCACGGGTGAACAGGGCGGAACCATGTGTACGGGGCAGCAGCGAGGTTTCGGCTTCGATGGCGCGGACATCGGTGGTCGAACGACCGTCGATGCGCTTGCCGCCTTTGACGACGTCGCCACGCAAAATGCCAGCTTCCAGCTTCTTCATCGCCGAACCCAGGTTGGCGTCTTCCAGCTGTTCTTCCGTCAGCGCTTCCTTGATCGCTTCACGGGCAGCGGCAACAGCGGCGGTGCGCTCTTGCTTGTCGGTGATTGCGAAGGCGGCGCGCATCTGCTCTTCACCAGCGGCGGAAACAGCAGCGTAAAGCTCCGAGTAATCCGGGGCCTGGAAGTCGAACGGCTCTTTTGCGGTTTCTTCGGCCAGAGAAATGATCAGGTCGATCACCGGCTGAATCTGCTCGTGCGCGAAGGTCACGGCGCCCAGCATTTCAGCTTCGGACAGTTCGTAGGCTTCCGATTCCACCATCATCACGGCGTCTTTGGTACCGGCAACAACCAGGTCCAGACGCTGTTCGGGGTTCAGGCGCAGGTCCTGCATGTCGTCCACGGTTGGGTTCAGGACATATTCACCATCCACGAAACCTACGCGAGCACCGGCGATCGGGCCCATGAACGGCGCGCCGGAAATGGTCAGGGCAGCGGATGCCGCGATCATCGCAACGATGTCGGGGTCGTTGACCAGATCGTGGCTCAGTACGGTGCACATCACCAGAACTTCGTTTTTGAAGCCGTCAACGAACAAGGGGCGGATCGGACGGTCGATCAGACGCGCGGTCAGCGTCTCTTTCTCGGTCGGGCGCGCCTCGCGCTTGAAGAAGCCACCCGGAACTTTACCGGCGGCATAGTATTTCTCTTGGTAGTGCACGGTCAGCGGGAAAAAATCCTGACCGGGCTTTTGTTGCTTGGCAAAGGTCACGTTCGCCATGACGCTGGTTTCGCCCAGCGTGGCGATCACGGTGCCGTCGGCCTGACGGGCAACCTTGCCGGTTTCCAGTGTCAGCGTCTCCTCGCCCCACTGAATCGATTTCTTTGTTACATCAAACATATGCGTATCCTAGAAGGGAGCACTCCCGGCCCTCCGGGTCTCCCGTTTGCATGGCGGCCCCATTGCCGCCGACCCCAATTTATCTTTCGTTCGAGTGCCGGGGTCAGGGCACAACGTCACAGATACCGCGCGCATACATGAGAATGGGCTGGATTGAAAGAGGTCTTGCTTGTGGCGGGGATTTTGCCTGCGTTTAGAATGTGCGCTCGCGCGATTTTCGCAAGGCGCGAATATCCGTCAGTGTTTCCGGGGCCGGAGAAGGGGCCTGCGTACGCGGTGTGTCATCCCCTTTGAATTTCAGGAATGCCAGCGCACAGACCGACCAGACCCAGGAATTCAGCCATAGCAAGGCCCCTCCGGCGGCGAGCCCGTTCAATAGAATTTCAAGATCGAAATTCGGTAGAGCTTGTGCTGTGAGGATCGAGACCACCGACAAAAGGATCGGCACCAAGGCGTACAATGCCGCGAAAAAACCGAAATAGGCCTGCAGGAAGATTGAGACGAAGAACACGCAAAACAACGGGATAAAGCTGCGCCCGAACCCATTGAAAAAAGTGTTGCTTGGCGCACGCTGACCCGAGGCCTGTGCGGCGCTGGCCATGGGCACGGCCATCACCGCATGAAACGCAGCCAGCGCGATGCAGTACGCGATCAGGCTGCTACCGACGGCGATGAAGGCAAATGCGACCTGCGTGGACCGGGCGGCATTCTGAATGGCTTTGAACGAGAAGGGTTCTCCGACCTGCCACATGGCAAAACCGATCGCCGACATGTTGATAACAAATACTATCACGGCCAGAGCGGCGGCAAAAAACAACCCATACATTGCGGAGTACAGGACCATGGCCCGGAAATCCGTGTGCCGCTTGTCGCCTTTCAACTCAAGGGCCACTCGTATACCAAAAAGGGTGATATAGGCGGATGTGACAGGCTCGCTGATGTATCCGGCCATCCCCAG
The DNA here is from genome assembly GCF_056539305.1 of Ruegeria sp. BC1. Classification (NCBI taxonomy): domain Bacteria; kingdom Pseudomonadati; phylum Pseudomonadota; class Alphaproteobacteria; order Rhodobacterales; family Roseobacteraceae; genus Ruegeria; species Ruegeria sp. BC1. The sequence continues at coordinate 81,360 of NZ_JBQFUT010000004.1, read as the reverse complement.
GGTGAAGATCCCCAGAACCGTCCAAACAATGATCGAAGCAACCATGATCACAAGGATGGGGAAAATCATTCGAAGCGTCACGCGAATCGAAAGCAGAAGCGAATTGAGAATAAGGATCACAGTTGTAAGCCTGTCAATTTCATAAACTTGGAATGCTCCAAATCTACCCAAAGGTGAGTTGTGTGCAAGGGGTACGCGCCGAGTCATCACATTCGTACGCGCGAATGCGTTTTGAGAAAAAGTGATTGCGGTGTAGCCTGTTACCATGTGACCCGCGGTCGAAAAGACGGAAACACGCCAAGGGGGTAGATCACTCATATCCGTCATCCGGCCGAATACCTTGGCGTTTGCACCTAGCGAACAGAGGGGCATTCGTATGGCTCAATCAAAGAAAATGCTGGATCCTGATCCGCGGATCTATGATTTCGAAACCGAGTACGAACTGGGGCAGGACAATGTCCGCCCGTTCGGTCTGGATATCCACAATCCGGTCTTCCTGATATCGAGTATTCTGATCTTTGCGTTTGTTCTGATTGCATTGGCCAATCAGGAAGCAGCCGCTTCATTCTTTGGCTGGCTGCGGCCCTGGCTCACAAGTACATTTGACTGGTTCCTGGTCCTGTCAGTGGACTTGATTACCTTGTTCTGTCTGGTGCTGATCATTCTGCCCGTCGGCAGCGTGCGGATCGGGGGCAAGGATGCCAAACCCGATTATTCCTATGCCGGGTGGATCGCGATGATGTTCGCGGCCGGCATCGGTATCGGATTGCTGTTTTTTGGCGTGATGGAGCCGGTCTATTACAACTTTGCTGAAGACGGCAACGCCCGCCCGCTGGGTATCGATATTGCAGTGCCTGGCAATGAATATATTGGCGTTGTCGGTACCATTCACCATTGGGGCCTGGAAGGTTGGGCGGTATATGCCGCAGTTGGCCTGAGCCTTGCTATCTTCAGTTACAATCTCGGCCTGCCGCTGACCCTGCGCTCGGCGTTTTACCCGATCCTGGGCGAGCGTGTCTGGGGCTGGTGGGGTCATGTCATCGACACGCTGGCGGTTTTTGCGACGCTGTTCGGGCTGACCACCTCGCTGGGTCTTGGCGCGCAACAGGTTGCCGCCGGATTGAACGAGGTGTTCGGCATCGAACCCAGCCCAACGGTTGTTGTGCTGTTGATCATTGGTATCACCATGATTGCCCTGGGATCGGTTCTGATGGGTATGGATGCGGGCGTCAAACGGCTGAGTGAGATCAACATGATCATGGCCGTCGGCTTGTTCATCTTCGTCATCGCCGTCACCGGTATCGGTACAGCCATTGCTCGATACTTTAACGTAATGACCGATTACGTGTTGCACCTTCCTGCACTGTCTAACCCGTTCGGCCGCGAGGACACCAGTTATTTCCATGGCTGGACGACCTTCTATTGGGCATGGTGGATTGCCTGGTCACCGTTCGTTGGCATGTTCATCGCCCGCATTTCCAAGGGCCGCACGGTGCGCGAATTCGTCATCTGCGCGCTGCTGGCGCCGACTGCGGTCTGCGCGTTGTGGATGTCCACCTTTGGCGGTGCCGCCATCGATATGCTGAACGCAGGTGGAGCCGAAGGTGTCCGCGCCACAGTGATCGACAGCTACGCGCCCGAGGGTGCATTGTTCGGCTTCCTGAAAGAGCTGCCGCTCTATTCCATCGTTGCCCCGATCGCACTGGTCCTGATCGTGATCTTCTTTGTCACGTCCTCGGATTCAGGCTCGCTGGTGATCGACACGATCACCGCAGGCGGCAAAATGGACGCGCCAGTGGTCCAGCGCGTGTTCTGGTGCACGCTGGAAGGTCTGGTCGCCATTGCCCTGTTGTTGGGCGGTGGCCTTGCGGCGCTTCAAGGTGCTGCGGTGTCAACCGGTATTCCGTTCACTTTCGTCGTTCTGATCATGTGCTACTGCTTGTGGCTGGCGCTTAAATCGGAACGGTCAAAGATGTAGTCCCTAAAGCTATTGGAGATACGAAATGCCCGCCTTCCGGCGGGCATTTTTTTGGGGGAAATGATTGTCGGCATTAAACCCAGAGCAGTCGTTTATCCGACCGTGACGTGCTGCTCTGCAGCGAATGACTACAGTGATCCCATACCAATATTATGTGGCTGTATAATTCCGATAAGTCACCTCTATAGACAAAATTGCTAAATCGATCACTGCTTGCGGTCTCAAGTTCCTTCAAGCCAGCTCAGTTTGAAAACTGTATGTTCCCCTTCTAGGCCTTTAAGCGGAACTGTCATTTGCTCGGCAAATTGAAACTCCGGTGATCCGCCCACCATGATCCGCGTGGCATCCGAGACGCGAATATCACTTGGTGCTGCGAGGGCAGCTATACGTGCGGCCTTGTTGACAACTGTTCCGAAGTGATCGGCATCCGAAGTAATCACTTCACCGGTATGTAAACCAATGCGTACCCGCAGCTTTGGCTCGTTGGTTTCTGCCGAATTTGCACGTTGAATTTTCTGAGCTGCCAACAACGCTGCTCGTGCAGAGGCAAAAGACGACATCACCCCGTCTCCCAGTGATTTAACCAAACGCCCACCGCCGGCGACGATCTGCGTTTCAACCAGTCGCAGATGTCTTGCGAGGGCGTCGCTCCAAAGCGTATCGCCTATGGCTTCAGCGATTTTTGTGCTGTCAGCGATATCGGTGAACATGATGGTCGCTATCCCGCTTTGCCCTAGTTCGTAGGGTGTGGAGAGGGCGGCATCGAGCAATTCCTCAAAACCTCTGGCCTCATACCCAAATCCCTCCACATTATTGACCGGTAAGGAATTGTGTACGTGCACAATTTTCCAGGATCCTTTGTCGAGTTTCAGAATGACTGTGGAGCGCAGATGCGCGGACTGCCCAGTCTCAATTCCCTCAATAGTTGCTTCCCATTCAACCCAACCGAGCGACCCGCATTCAAATCCTCTCAATTCCTTTGCGTGCCATTTAAACCGTGGAACCTCTCCGATGTATTGCTCTATGCCGCGACGCAGAGCATCGCCTTTCCAAGCCTCACCTTGGGCTGAGCCGAAGTATGACAGAGCAGCGTCCTCAGAAAAAAGATGTGCCACCGTCTCTCCATCGCCCCGACCGTAGGCATTGATCCATCGTTCCACAATCGCGGCGAGTTCGGATGAGGGGCTGATCGTATCTCTCATGTCAGAACTGTCGCGTCGACAACCCGAAAACTGCTTCGAACAATATGGCTTTCGCAAGCGCGGTTTCTTTTGAAGCGTTGCATGGCGTAACCTTTCCAGAAATCTCCATTTTTGAAGCCCCGCTGGCAGTGTAGGCTAAGCCCGGGCAACCATAAAGAAATAGTCGGCTTTGTCCGTACAGCCGACATTGCTTAGTGCTGCCGTCGTTTTGATATTATGATGTTGTCGACTTTCCTCAGGCGTCAGTAAAAAAAAACGCCCGCCGAATTGGCGGGCGTTTGAAGTCGAATAGCGGTGGGTTCCGGGCTTAGCGGCGGATGCCCAGCTTTTTGATCAGGTCCTGATAGCGCGCTTCTTCTTTGCCCTTCAGGTAGTCCAGCAGCTTGCGGCGCTGGGCAACCATTTTCAGCAGACCGCGACGACCGTGGTTGTCTTTCTTGTGGGTCTTGAAGTGCTCGGTCAGGGTGGTGATGCGCGAGGTCAGGATGGCAACCTGAACTTCAGGCGAACCGGTGTCGCCCTCTTTGGTTGCGAATTCTTTCATGACGCGTGCTTTTTCAGCGGCAGTAATCGACATCGGGGTCTCCTTTAAAAGGTTAGGGTTGATGGCACAGGCCGGGATGTCGTCCAGCACAGGCCCATGGAGAAAACCGCACCGATTCCGATGCGGATGCGCGCGTATATGCGCATTTTCAGCAAATGGCAAAGGGATTCTGCGCTGTCAGCCCAATGCGGAAAGCTGCGCCAGTTCCGTTCCGGAAATCACCTGAATGTCGTCGGTAGTCAACCCGTCGGCCCCTAACAGCTGCGCCACCTCCTGATCATCGACCAGCACATGTGTCAGATTTTCGTTTTCAGCATCGGCCTCAACCCGGATCTCTGGGTCATCCTGCCCCTCCCATGAGATCAACAGTTTGTCCTGCCCGGGTTGGAAATCCATCACGGTGATGGTGTCATCCCCGGCCTCGGGGGCAAGGATGACCTCATCCGCGCCGTTGCCCCCGGTGACGATGTCACCGCTGTCGGCCAGAATCGTGTCATCCCCGTCGCCGCCGTTCAGGAAGTCGGTCATCGAGTCCCCGCCCCCTGTCAAAACGTCGCTGCCATGCCCGCCGAACAGGACATCCTCACCCGTTCCACCTTGCAGTGTGTCATCGCCAAAGCCGCCATGCAGGGCGTCATCCCCGTCACCCCCAGCCAGAGTGTCATCGCCCTGACCTCCGTTGAGCATGTCGTTGCCGTCGCCACCCGACAGTTGATCTTCTCCGGAATGGCCATAAAGGCTGTCGTCACCGTTATCTCCGCTTAGCTGGTCGTCACCGCCTTCGCCTTGCAGGACATCGTCGCCTTCCCCTCCAGAGATGTTATCCGCGCCCTCACCCCCATACAGAACGTCGTGCCCGGCGCCACCGCCGATGGTGTCATCCCCATCATAGCCGTTTATCTGATCATCCCCGTCCTGCCCGGCCAGCAGATCGACATTCTCGGCACCGGCAATGACCAGATCACCGTCAAACTCAGAAACTACGCTCCCGGTTGAGAGGACAGGATTTTCGATATCCGGATCGGTGTTGGCTTCAAGCTCGGCCCCGGGATCAACGGGCGACTCCTCGGTCGTGGGTTCATCGACGTTACCGCCGATATCCAGATATTCACCCTCGGGGATGTCGCCCGCCTCCTCGTCCGTTATGTCGTCCTCTTCAGGATCATCGCCGGCAACGAATACATCGCTCATGGCGTAGGCAGCACCGCCGAGGGCAGCAATACTCAGTAATCCGATCATAAACATGAGACACCTCCGAGAGCGCACTGCCCCGAGAGTAAATATCCCATGCGATCAAGCGGTTGGTCAAAACCGGAATGCAGTTGTGGTTAACCCTTTGTCACCACGGTTCGGGCTGCTGAGTATAGGCGATGTAGAGCGGGTGCTTGGGATGCCCATCCTTGGTTAGCCCCAGATGAAACAGCGGATGCCCGCTACCGCGCAGCAGAGATTCGACGGCGTGGCCACGGTCCAGATGCGCGCCGTGGGTGCCCCAGGCGGCGATCACCTGATCCGCCCAATCGACGCCCTCCAGAATGGCGGTGTCATTCTCAGGCCCTACCGGATCGGCGGCGGCGCGCATCTTCCGCGGGTCGGTGTCGCGCCAAGCAAAGATATTGGTGACCTGAAACGCCCCAAAACCCAGCGCCCGTGCGCGCCGTTCGCAGCGTTCCACCGTGGGGTCGTTCTGAACAACTATGCCCTATCCAAAAGTGTTTTGTTTAAGTGGTTTTCTATTGTGCCAGTAGTTCATTCCACCGATAGTTCCACCCATGGGTGGAACTATCGGTGGAATGAATGTCGTTTTGACGGATGTTAGGCTCCCTGTCGCAGTAGTCGCTGACATTTCTGTTTCGAAATACGGCGTTACGACGACCATTCCGGTAGTCTTTTGTGCGATGGACGATGGAGATGTTTCCCCAGTGTTAGACGCGTTTGCGTATGCCAGGGCTCGAAGCGTTACACATTCACCGGCTTCAGTTGACACCGAGGTCAGAACACTCGCCCGCCTCGCCAACTTTACTGCTGTGGCTCTCGCGAGGAGGCCATTTGATATTGGGCAGCAAGATTACTTAGTTTACGCCTATTTGGCGACGAGGGCATCTGGAACGGCAGTTTTCGATCATTCAGACCCAATATCCGAGCTCGGTTGGGAACCCATCGGATCGGCGACTTTACGGAGGGAATACGCGGCGATCCTTCGGTATTTTGAGTTTTGCTCTACCAATTTCGGCCGGGCTGAGTTGGGACGAACTTGGACTATGGCGGAGCATCCGCAAATGCTCAAGCGCATGGTTAAAATGCGCAAGCTGAGTAATAGAGACTTCTTTGCTCATCTCTCCGCAGCCAGGTTGAGATGGCAAGAAGTCCGTTCTCCAGAAGAAGCAAATCGGCCTTTTATCGTTAGGTATTCGAAAAGAGTGAATCGCATTCGGGCATTCCCTCCTACGGAAGAGGTTTGGGCAATCATAAATGCCGAAAGAAATCCAACTTATAAGGCTCTATGGGTTACAGCAGCTTTCGCTGGCCTCAGGATAAGCGAACAACTTAATACTTGGTCGTGTGACATCCTCCCTGACGTGTACCGTTCATATTTCTTTCCTGAGTTTCGTGAAAAGGAGTTGTTGGAGAGAGTGTTTCTGAGAGCCCACCCGATCACATCAACTTATACGGGGGTCGTTGGCGCGGATTCCGTCGAGCGCCGTATCTACCTTCAGAATACATATGGCATCGCACCCAGGTGCAACCTATCGGCTGGGAATCCACTTAGAGCTGGTTGGAAAGGAACAATTGTATCTGGTGCGCATGATACCCATCAAGTGTTTTGGGCAGACCATCGAGCATGCCAGATTTTTGAAGAATGCCACGATGAAATTTCGACGTTTCACGATATTGAACGGACGTCGAGCAAGCACCCCTATTTATACGTCAACATGAGCGATCGTTCTGGGTATTGGCGAGGTGACCCCGTAAAGATCTCTGCTGTCCAGTCTGCTTTTGAGAGAGCATGTAGGAGAGTGGGGTTGGAGCCTCGAAGGTTCGGGCGAAATCTGCACGGCATGCGGCATCATTACAAGTGGTTCTTGCGAAACGAGATTGGGCTAAGCGAAGAACACGTCCAAGTCTGCCTCGGTCACGCGTCAATCGAAAGCCAAGAAAGCTACGGACGGTCATCGCGTACAATTCATGATGCGTTGTCTGCCCGAAAGATATGAACATTCAACTCAGGAGGCCTTCTTGTCTTACAAAGTTCTTTCGATTGACGAAGCAGATCTAAGTATACAACCGGACGGTAGCGGAATTGTTTCCCGAGAGGCCAAATCATTCGTTCTTCGGCGCGATTTGAGCATCGAGGAATTCAAGGGAATTCTTGAATCATTTCTAAATGAGTTCCGTAACGAACTTCTTGGGATCTTATCAATGACGCCCGCCGAGTTTAGGCAGTTCAATCCTAACCGCCGGTTTGTCTTTGATAAACTTACCTGTCCGACCAATTCAGTTGTTGGATTCAAAAGAAGCGGTGCAGAACAGCCAAGCTTGAACTGGTTGCGAAAGAAACCGGTCTTAGCCGCTTGCCTGGCAACTGACGTAGTTCCGATATCTGATACAAGGCTTTCGCTTGGCAAAGCACTCGCCAGGGGGAGGGGAAATTTAGTCGATCGAATATTCGAACTCGACACTGGTTCGCAGAGACGGATCATGGAACAGCTTTTTGCAGATGCTGATGGGCTTGACGATATCTTTGACACGCGTTTCCCAGCCGTAGGTGTCCGGTTTGGTCTAAATGAACTGAAGCATAGGCTCTGCAAATTTAGCAGTGCTCGCGATGCCTTGTCTCAGGTGGCTTACGACATTGGTGAGTATCTCGAGGCAAGAAAGAAAAAGAAACCTCGCAGGTGCGCGGACCTTCTGTTCGCGATCTTCCTTTCGAGGCAAGGTATCATCTTTTGGCCACACATCAGCGCTTCAGAAGGCTCATGGATTCTGCCTCAAAGTTTGGAGCCGCTCTTTTGGAGTTTTGCAGTACCTGAGCAATGGCGATCAGTTTGTGCGGGGGTATTTAAAGGTGACAAGCAATCTGCCTCGATTTTGCCATTTCACCGAGAACTTCTCCTCAGAACAAATTTCTTTCAACTTCCTGAATTCAATAGTTGGATACTCCCTCGTATTAAGGAAGATATTGAAATACAAAGGCGTCTCAATCCCGCCTCAGAGAAAGGACGTTTCAGCAGCCACGCAAACCGCTACTTTCGGCTTTTGGTCTCTGCTGCGGGGTTGGACATGGAACATCCCAATGTTCGGGATGCCGTACGATATTTTGGCTATGGCGTAAAACTCGGGGTAGGTAACTCAACCGAAGTTTATGCGTGGGTGGAGGATCCCAGGCGGATGCGAGCTGAGCTTGGCAAACAACTGCTCACCCGTGATGGAAAGGTTCCACAATACGTATCGGATTGGGCAGAGGCAATGCGTGATGGCGTTGCTCTTTTACCGATCAAGGTCAAGTATACGCGAACACACGAAATGGCCAATTGGTTGTTTTACGTATGGGAGATTGGAGAAGCGAATTCACCTAAGACCTGGTCCGACATTGGCAGAAATGAACATATTCGCCTCGGCGGCAATCTTTCATTTCCCACCTTTTCGGACTTTCTCGCCGCAAACCGCACGCCATTCGTTAAAACCAGAACCCTGCGGACCCTTAACCAAATCATTCGACTGGTGGCCACTCGTGAAAGCTGGGCTGACTTTGTTTCGCCGATAGATGTCGTTCAGGACTGCCCAACAAAGAGGGGAAAGCCGCGTGTAGGTCGGACACACCGAAAGTCCCTGCACGAAGAGCTCCTTGAAGTGATTATTGAGGAAAATCGTAGGAAGACTTCTGAAGGGGCGCCGTTTGCTTTTGCTCGCGGTTTGCCTTCACAGTTCCGATCCATTCAGGTGCGAGGAAGCACAGAAACCCGAGAAGTTTTTTTTCCCGCAGCCCCCATTGTTTTGGACATGATCTTGAACACCGGGATGAGATCACGGAGTGCTTTGTGGATGGACAGCGGTGAGCGTGACGAATTCTGGGTTGACCGCGAGAGGATTTGCGAAGTTCCAAATCCACTCCCCATTGCTGAGAAAGGATCCCAAAACGGCTACTTACGAATTACGCAGATTGGACACAACGAAAATACCGTCGGCATGTACTTGGCAATCAACAAGACTGAACCGTACGAGGTGCCTTGGGTCGATGCGGTGAACGCGAGCTACTTCGAAATGATGCGAGATTGGCAGATTGAGCACAATCCACGTAGAACACCGGTTGTGGCGACCCGCCATCGTCTTGAAGAGGACCTATCCACACCGGAAGAGATTGGCGAGGTTTTTTCTTGTGTTCCGGGACCCTCGCCGCCCGCATGGAACCCCTCTAACTCGGTCTGCATTGTATGATTATTGGAATGCGCTTCTTCGACACTGCGAGCCAATTTATAACGGGCGACGTCGAGCTAATTTGGCCAAATTGGGAGCGGAATTCCGTTGGGAACCTCTGCTTCGGCCGGATGGAAAGCCGCGTTGGGACCTGCATAGTCTCCGCGTCACAGTTGTCACAACATTGATAGATGCAGGCGTTTCTCCGGACGTCGTTGCAATCCTTGTTGGCCATAAGAGCGTTGTCATGACTTGGCACTACAATGCGGTGCGAAATGATGTGACTCACAAAGAAATCCAAGCAGGTTTGGAGGCGCGCCGTGAAAGTGCTCTCAGAAAACTTGAGGCGGCTTCAACCGACGAAGAGGTGGACGATGTGCTTCGCTATTACCTCGGGGGCACAGATAGCGCAGGATCAGAAGGTACTGATCTGTTGAAGAGTAGGATTATCGATGGCGAACCAAATCCCTACGAGGTCTTTTCCCACGGAATTTGCCCAAGTGCTTCCTGTGATGTCGGGCTTGATGACGGAAGCAGTCGGATAAAACCAGTATTTCGACCACAAGCATGTTCAAGATGTCGTTTCCGGATTACTGGACCGGCATTTCTCAATGGGCTCGTGCTCCGGTTGAATGCTATAATGGTAGAAATCACGAATTCTTTTTGTGTAGACAAAGAGTTAGCCGACGAAGTCGCTCGATTGGAAGATGCAGGTCGGTCAGCTTCAAGGATTGAGGCCCGGATCCGGCGTCATCGACGCTTCCGGGATGAACTTTGGGCCGAATGGGCGGCCGAACTCGTTACTATAAGGAAAGCAGAGGCCGGTTTAAGCAAAAAAGCGACCGCGAATACACTGGTGGCTGTGAACTACAAAGAGTTGTCCGGAAAATTCAATGAGGTTCACGCATTGGAGTTGTTTCATGAAGTTGTCTCAACTGCTTCTTTGACAACTGGAGGTGCGATGGATGTGCCGGGAGGAACACGTGAAAAGCGCGATGAAATTCTCATGGAGATCGCGCGTCGAAATGATGCGGTTGAGTTTTTCTATCGCTTGGACCCCGATAAAAGACGAGTGGCTATGGACGCGTTTGGTGACTTGATTAACCGTCACGCGAGAAGTTGCGCAGGTAAGCAACCCGATTTCATTGAAGAACTCTTAAGTGGTGCATCGAAACTTCCCGAACTCAGGAAGGATGTATCAAATTACTCAGAGAACGGAGGTGGTGACAATGATGAGAGCGACAAGATATTGAGGAGTAAGGATACCTGATATGGTTGAATATACTCCAAAGGCTTCTGAAATCATCCTGGCCCGCCTTCGCGACGAAGCCAAAGCCATGGACAGACCAGAGATACGGTTGAGAACTCTCAATCGCCTCACGCAAGCCTGCGAGGATATTGCCAGTGGTCGAGCGGCAAACACTGTAAAAGCGGCATATGGCAAGGATTTCGGACTTGGGCTGAATCCGAAGATTACGCCGTCGTCAATTGATCGCTACGTTCGCGCACGCCGAGCAAAGGATGATTCTTGGTCTGGACCAACAAGGGCTTTTATACACAACGACCCAGGTATTTTGAGTTTCGTTAAGGCCTGTGAAGACGAGCGGCAAAAGCCCTTACTCCCGAGGCGGCCGTCTCCCCCACGACGCCGTTTAGAAGAAGCAATTGAGACAATCCCGAGTGCTGACGACCGGCAGTTCGTTCGACTTGAGGTGGAAAGGCTTCGCAAAACTCGAAACGAACTCGAACTTCTTAGGAAGGGTCTTCGCAAGATTGCGCCCATCGACATCGACAAGATTTTGGAGGGCGGTGTGGCGGATGCTCTTGGAAACAATGGTCCTTTAATTGAGATTCTGGCACCGCTTGTTGCCCGTTTCCTTGATGAAGAAGAGATGAGCCGCATTGGGTTGGTTTTAGTTAATGGACGGCTGGCGTGTCGGACAACACATCAAACATTGGTAAAGAAAACGGAGATGGAAGCATTAAAGGTGGCAACCGGACAACAACGGTGATCGCCCCTCGTATTCAACAAATCCTTTCAACCGTTTTAACTGTCGTCGTTCGCCTAACTGTCTGCCAGTCAATATATCTGAACTAATAAGGACTGCTCCGGTAGAGGCCAGGGCAACACTGGACATTGAAAGGGATTTGCCGCGCGTGAGTAGCAAACTAAGAAGCAAGCTGTCGCAGGAAAGCATCCTCAAAGTGTTTTTCGCCAATTGGGTTCGAGGGCGCGTTTGATTTTATTTGGTATATATCAAGATCGAGTTTCTGAAATTTGATTGGATCGAAAGGAGCGTGGTCAATGGCACGACCTATTTGAGAAGTGTAATGGCCGCGACACTCGAATTGCGGCCATCGAAAAACGCAAAGCGTTTTTTTTGAAGCTCTTATTCTTTGCCGCCACCAGAATCTTTGCACCATTCAATACCGCCATCCCTGACCCAATAGTGGCTCCTGCACCCGGATGTCTGCCTAACCGAGGGAGAGATCGTCGGACGGTTCAGCCGGTCAATTGTGATCTGCCATCGTGGCCTCCTGGCCCGATTCAACGACAGCTTGGTGGTCTCTCCACACCCGCACGGGCAAGGAAAACATGCCCATTTGTCCTTCGGATCGCGCACTACGACCACCTCGCCGAAAACGAGCTGGTCGGGGGAGGGATGACGGGAAAAAATCCGACACGACAAATTGCTGCGTGGGATAAGCCGGAGAGTCTCGAGGACCCTCCGGAGCATATTTCGCATCATGACCATCACCCCACCCTGTCAAGGAAGGGGATGACGTCACCACGACCCCAGTTGTCAAGGTCTCCGCAGATCGAGCAATCCTCGCGGTGCTTCACACCCTGCCGGCGCTCTTCCGCCGTACTGAGGCGCCTGTAGCGGTTGTAGGCCCATTTGCCTTCGCCACGGTAGTCAACGAGGCCCTGGAGCAGTTCGTTGACCGCCATCGTGGCTGCCTCGGTCGTGAAAGTTACCACGGCCGGGGCGGGATTGCCGGCGCCCACCACGTAGGCCTCGGCCTTCTGACGCTCGAACTCTTCCGGGTTGCGACGTTTGAGATCTTCGTCGCGCGCCCGGACCGGATCAGCAATCCCACGGCAAATCATGCACGGCGCTCCAGGAAATAGGACTGTTGCTCGTGCAGCCATCTCTTGTAGGCCAGGCTTTCCATCGGACCTCGGTATGAGTGCGAGACCGACATCAATCACCGGGATCAGGTAAAAGTGTGAAAGGCGGTTCAGGAAGATCCGCCCGGAGTGATCATCTGTGCAACCGAAGATCACGTCGCACGATCTCAGCGCGTCACGTGCATCCTTCAAGTCCACCCAGCCTTTGATCGGGTGAATTCCAACATCAAGGCCTGATCTGAGCACCTCGTCGGCAACGACACGGACCTTTGCCACTTTCTTGAGAGCATCCTGCACGGTGGCTCCATGCAGTCGGTTAAGGTTGGAAACCTCGACAACGTCATCGTCGATCACAACCATCCGCCCTACGCCGAGCCGGTTCAGTAGCTGGACCACGGCGCTTCCGGTTCCACCGCAACCCACCACGCCGATGGCGAGCTGCCTGAGCAACCCGTTAACCTCATCACCGAAAGCCAAGGCTTGGCGATTGAAAGCAGGATCGCCCGGAGGGAGACTGCCCCCTTGGATCGTAATGCCGTTTTGTCCGACCACGCTTACACGCTCACAATTGGGAGGTTTCGCACTTTCAACCCAAACGCGGCCGCGATAGAGTGTTCCTCCAACCTCGACCATGCTCACGAGCTCAACGCCCTCTCTGTTCCGATTTCGAAGCAGGTTGAAGAGTTCCAGCTCGTTCTTGTCGTCCTGCTTGGAGAAGCCATCAAAGCCTCCTGGATGGCTGTGCACGATCCCAGGAATGAGCTGTTCCTCCTTGGCCCGGCGACAGAGGTTGACGAACGACTTTGTCCTCCAGGTAACGTGCCGATCGCTGGTGGAAACCCGGTCCTCGTCCGGGATCGGGATAACCTCAAACGACGTGTAGCGGCTGCGCGGCTCGCAAGTCAGCGGGTCCCGGCCAATCACGCTCCGGCCAAAGAGGACATAGGCGGCGCCTTCTGCGCCGTTCTCATCTGCAATCAGTTTCCGAAGCTCATCGCGGTGTCGCTCTTGGAGAATGATATCTGTGCGTTTCATGCTGCCACCTCCAGCGCTACTTCGATGCGCTTGATCATGGTCCATAGCCCATCGGCGCCCGGGCGCCACTGGTTGTTGTGGCGGGACCACCGCTGCCAGTTCCCTCCGTCGAAGTTCAGCTGCACCTGGGTTGCCCGAGGAGCGCGCTTTCCGGAAACCAGGAGCAGGTGCGGAACTGCATAGAACATGTCAGGCGGCGCGTCTGGGTACCCTGGCGGCAACACGATGAGGATGTTGGCCTGCGAGACCTGGAACTTACCGTCAGGCAACGGGAAGTCCGTCAGGATCACTCCCTTCTGACCTCCATGCTCGACTTCGCGGTAGGCGATGCCCCGTACACTGAGGTAGCGGCGATCCTTGGAAGGCAAGATACTCATCACGCACTCCCTTCCGTGGTCTCGCAGATCCCGGTGAAGAAATGCTCGAGCCCTTCATCGTCGAGCCGGACGAGCTCGTTATCGGCGATCGGGCGGTCTTCCTCACCGCGGACCTCGAGCCAAACACCGAACTTTGCAGGGTCGACACCCGCGAGGCGTTTCAAGACCCGTCCGCTGATGACCTTGTGGCCCCAATCGAGACGCTTTCCGTCGATGTCGAAGCGGTAAGACTCAGCGCTGGGGAAGATCAGGAAACGCTCAACCTGTCCTGGGCGGAGGTCCGTGGTTTCCTCAAGACGAAGCTCTTCCAGCTCACCGTTTCGCAGGACCTGAAACACCAAGTGCTCTTCAGCTTTGCGGAGACCAGCACCTTCGATGACCTGACGGCCGGTGGGCGTCGGGTCATCGAGATGAACCTCACTGAAGGCAAGGTTGGGATCCCCAACCATTACCTTGTAAGGTCCGTGGTCCCGAGGTTTGCGCCCGGCCTGGAGTACGGCGAGGAGGTCTTCGGCTTCAATCAAATTGGTAGTCATGGCAGCGGTCCTTTGCTCGATATTGCCGCAGCGGCTGGTTTCACTTGCATCAAAGACATTTTAGACAGATAGTCGTAAAGAGTCCCGATGTGGACCAGTATGCATTTGGACTAATATCGGCGTCAAGTCTATTTTAGGACTGGGAGGATCTAAGTTGATGACACATTCAGAGCCCGGACTGGCAGCGGTCGCGGGAAAGGATAAGATTCCGGCCGCAATGGAAGCATTTTCGAGTTTGTCCGACGCGTGGGGTCTTTCCACAGAGGAACAAATTACTTTGCTTGGAACCCCAGGTCGCTCGACATTCTTCAAATGGAAAAAATCGGGTGGAAACCTTCCAAACGACACCGTTGAGCGAATTTCACACCTGCTGAGTATTTATAAAGCTCTACAAATCCTTTTGCCCGATCCCAATGCAGCTGATGGGTGGGTGAGGAAAGAAAATCAATTTTTTGGAAACCAATCCGCTTTGGAAGTGATGCTCGGTGGATTGGTTGCTGATATCTACAAGGTTCGGGAGTATGTGAATGCCCAACGAGGTGGATAACTATCCAATTATGGACGTAGATGCGGCTTTCTTTACATTGATACCGTCTCGCTTTCCACCTGTGGGTCTTTTTGAGCGGATAGCAGCAGGCAGAGATGATGAGGTTGCAGAAGTTGAGAACCTGACCAATCCTCGCATCCGCGCCAAAGAAAGACTGTCAAAGAGTTCTCTAAATGTCGTGGATGAAGAACCAGCTCGATTTCACAGCTGGAACCTTGCCCCTTTCACTTACCCAAACCCCGAAGGGAGCGCTCTTTTTTCGAACTCAGTTCCTTGCCTCGAGATGTCTGGAGATGTTCAAACTGCACTTGCTGTGTCAGTTGAAAAAAGAGAACTTTTTCTAAAGCGAACCAAAGAAGGTCCGATCGGCCTCGACATGAGAATGCTCCGACGAAAGGTAAAGGGGCGCTTTCTGAATGCGAGAAGCCCAACCTCACCACGGAATAGATGGGAACTCAGAGAGTTGGGAGAAAAAGTCATCCAAATGAACACGAATGTTCAGTTTGATGGCGTGCTATTTCACTCTTCTGAAAGGCCTACAGGTACGCGCATTGTGGTTCTAAATGGTGATGCCCTGGAACGGCCGATCCAGTGCGAGCATTACCGATTTCATTGGAACGGCGAAAGGATCGCAGGCATCTACAATTTCGACAACTCAGTGCCGACCTTGCAGAACTCGATTGATCCAGCTGCACTCAAGGACGAACGAGACTTATTCGCCGCCTGAATCTGCTTTGAAGCCGTTTCTTGGTTCTAAGGTGTCAAACTCCTTTCGGTGAGACGTACGACAAAAAAGCTCTTTCCGCAGCGCCTGACCGAACCTTTTGGGGACGGATCTCGAAGCTGTGCAGTCGATATCTAACGATGCTAATTGTGCAGGCGACTGCGATCGCAAAGCGAGCACTCAATGTGCTTCAAAAAGTGGTGCATTTAGATCCGGCCCCGAAATTTTCATGAGGAAAATTTAGTACCTTCACCGTGATCGTAGAGGGCTAATGAATTGAAAGCCGTCAGCACCCAACCATTGTCCGGATCGAACTTGCACAATCGTTCCGGCGATAAGCGTTCTTGCAAAAGGCAGTTGATCATCTCCTCATACTCCTGTGACTCTTCGAACAGCTCCAAGTGGGTGGTCTGTGAATACTCGAAGTCGACCTGCTCGATCATCGACATAAGTCCAGGCCGTCCTTGAGTGTCACTCCAGTCCCAGCGCGGAATCAGCGCACCGTTTACCGAGCAGGTTTCGGAATAGAGTTCAAAACGAACACGCCGATTGACTTCATTGAGGAGCAAGTTGCCATTTACGACCGCATCAATCAGAGTTTTGTTTAAACGTACGTGTGTGTTCATCGCTTTCCCTTAAGTTTTTGTTGCTGGCTTGAGGGACGTGTGTTCAATACAAGAAAATGCAAAAAAGTTTGTTTGTCAGGTCAGGGGCTCGCCGGAGAATGCAAGTAACCTTTCCGATTAGCGAAACGCTTTCTCTCTCAGCCAAATCCTGTCATCTGGCAATACCCAACGTAACAATTTTGCCGCCAAGTGAGCATGTCCAAAGAAGTGCAGGCGCGAAAAGGCCGTACCGCCACTTTCATCCTGAGAACGCACATCTGCACCATGGTCAATAAGGGTCTCAAGAAGCCATGAATTCCCGATTTCCGCCGCACATAGAAACGGTGTCAGGCCGGAGGATCTGGTTGGTGCGTTTACATCCGCGCCTGCATCCAGCAGAAGCTGCACTATCTTGCGCATATCAGGTGTGTCGCCTTTGACGTAGTGTTGAGCGATGTCGGGAAGAATGGCCAACTCATCGGGCGAATAGCGGATCGTCGCCTGCGCCTGAGTTTCCTCGTCAATAAAGGGAGAGCTTGTTTTGCGTAAAACAGCCGGAGTAGCTGCAACTGAGCTGTACCATTGCATCCCTGTCTCAACGTCGGCAAAGTGGCAGACTGCGATGAACAGGGGTGTTTGATGATCTGGCCCCTCTGTTTCTACGTCGGCGCCTTTTTCAAGAAGAGTTCGCACATAATCGGGGCGACCCGTACAAATCGCCTCACTCAATGCAGACATTCCGTCGAGCGCTGTAGTGTTGATGGCGGGTTGAGAAGTTTTCTGCATCAAAACCTTGATGCAGGCGTCATTCCCACCTTGCAGCGCCCTTGCCAACACTGAGCGGTTTTTCTTGTCTAAAGCATTGGGGTTGGCGCCAGCACTCAACAACTGTTCGACTTTTCCCACCTGTCCAAGATGGGCAAATACGGCAATTTGCGGTGCTGGAGTCAGGCCATAACCCTTAACGATACGGTCGACATTTCGCATATCTGGCTTTCGATCTTTCCATTCAGACAAGTCCAGAATGTATTTTCTGTAAGGACCGTCGCGGTCAACTTCGGTCGCCTCTGGATACTTGTTTGGAAAGTCTCTGACACATGCCAAATCAGCGTCTGGAATTTCAACATTCAATTCCAAGCCTTCACACCAACCTTCCCATTTCGCGAAAACACTCTTTTTTTTCAGCTTCTGCGCGATGTTGAGTATGTAATGCAGGCAGCATTTCATCTGTTCGGCACTGCGAAACTCGAACCACATGGCGGCCTCTTCAAATGCTTGGAGAGCGTCGTTGTATCGACCGAGCTGAGCATAGTAGCGCCCATGGTAAAACTTCAGGCCCGCCAAACGGGGCTGACCTTTTAGTGACCTTTCCAACGCAGAAAAATTCAAACTGGCCCTGTCTGCGTCTCCATCTGTCTTTGGCTTGCGAGGATCCGTGAACTGCACGATTTCGTCCACCTCACGAAGCTGGCGCTCACTAAGCTCGCAGGTTTTCAGGTATTCCTGAGATCTCGCTACATCCACAATGGCCCTCTGGATGGCATTTGCATCAAATTGCAGCTCATATCCGCTGATATGGTTGCTGGGATCTACCAAGCTAAGCTCGCAATATTTCTGGTACATCCGAGCTACCAGCAGGGCCCTCGCAAATTTCCGGTCCCAGTTCTTCATCAAGGAAAGAACCGTATGGACCTGTGGGAGGTTTTCTCCTCTGGACCAACGTTTGATCGAAACTTCCCAATTTTCTTGACCTCGGTGCAAGCCGAGTTTGCTTTCGATCTCGGTCGCAAGGCGTGCAAAACCATGATCTTTCGCCCGCCATTGCCACAATAGCGCGCTCGCATAATCCGGTTTTCCCAAAATATCTTTTGGTTTCAACCCGGTGACAGCGAGCACGATTTGCAGAATTTCCTGAAAAAATCCGTACGCTATACGATCAAAAACGCCACGTATCGCTGCAGCGGGCAATGCCGCGCAGTCAAGAGAACGGCATAGAACAGCATAACCTTGCAATGCGCCCAAAAAATCAGTCGCACCCCAAACGTCATTACCGTTCGCCGCATAAAAGTCCGCAAGATGCCGCTTAAGCATATCGTTCGCAGCTTCTGCAGAAAGCGGTTTGCCCTTGCGCAGGCGCTGAAGTTCTTTCTTGAGCGCAGGTTCGTTCGCATCATCGATATGCGACATTGCGCGGATCAGGAATGCAACGATCTCGGATGGCTGCGGTATAGGGGAAGCAACGTTGTTCATGCCAGTATCTCCTGGGTGCGGCGCAGCCTGGCAAGTTCTGCTTTAACATTGCGGATTGCGCGGACGTCACTGGGTGTCTTGGCGATCACAATCAGCCCGCCATTCGGGAAAAACAGTTTTCCATGCTTCTTGCCGTGCACAAAACGCGCGCCTGTTTTTACAGTTTCGGAAATGATCTTGTTCAAATCTTTATCTCTGGAGTAGGGCATGTGGCACCTCGATAACCGGATGGCGGCATTGCCACCATCCCAACCAGCTTATTTCTTGGAACTGGCCTGGTTAGCGTTTTTCGCGGCAGCGCTTTGCGCGCGCGCAACGAAACTACCTTTGGCCGTCTTCCCGCCGGTCTTGGCTGAATTTGCGGCTTGAATCCGTGCGACTGCTTTGGAACTCATGGCTTTGGTTTTTGGCATCCTGTTTTCCTTTCGAGTTTGAGGATGCCTTGGTTGTGGCAGTTTCGGGCCGATCCTTCATCGGACAAGCTGGGGACACCTTTTTGAGATTTTGCAAAAGCAGCATTATGCACATCTTTACAGCCCTTGCCTTGATCTGATCCGCTACCTAACAATCGCTGCCAAGCAAGCAGTACCCGAATTCTTCGAGGTTGCATTCGTTTGGATTCTGTTTGACGGCGCCATTTAGCATGACAACGTCAGTAAAAGGAGCCTTTCGGCGACCTTGACTGACATGTCTGACGACGGACACACTGCGGATGCGGACATTCCAATGAGTATGATAGCGCCTCTCTTTGGAGCGCCATCTACATTTGCTTGCCCAATCTGGATGTCATCTTAAGGTTGCGTACGATCAAGGTTGTCGCCATCGTCCACTCATTGGATTCAACGTGGTGATTTGAAGATGAAGGATTTGGGATCGGGGTTCCCCGAATGGACTGAACTCGGCCAAGATGGTGGCCTTGACCCCCTTGGGATGCAACGGCCAATAGAGGTGATTTATCAATCCCTTCTTCCAGGCATCAGCACGATCACGTTGCGATTCAGGTACTATGCGTTCTTTGTCTGGATGCTCGAAGCCTACGCCAAGGAGAATGGAAACACCGATCCTGCGGTTTTCAGGCGATTTCAGCGTCGTTGTGAAGCCCTTTTTGCCCTAATAGCCGCCCGGGGCAGCACTGAGTTGGGGGTTGCTGGGATCGATTGGGCGCATAGGCAACTTTCCGGCGTCCCCGATAATTCAGCCGCGAACATCGACTTCTCGGTGGGGGCTGATCCGGAAGCGGACCTCGCCCAGCGTTACTTGCGGAACAAAGGTGGTGCCTTTGGTGGCATCTATGCGACGCAGATGTATGAGATGGGGCTCATCACGTTAGGTGACGATCAGAACCCAATCTCGGTCTGTACAGACCGTGCGCTCCCACTGGCAAACGCCTTTGCTGAGGAAATCGGTGACTTGGCTGTTCTGTTCTTGGGGCGCGTGGAAGCCGGGACGGTGTCTCTCCCAGACCTCGATAGGTTGGCGCCGATGAAGCCGTCTTCGGTCATTGCCGGCAGTAAGGAGCATTCGCTGTTGGTCGAGGTTCTTCTGGGCCGAGTCTCGTCTGCATCTGTATCGGACCAATTGAGACGGTCTACTGCGCGGATGCTACTCCAGCTCATCGCAGTGGCGAACGATGTTCCCCACGCTGAGGCGGTGAAATGGGAGTGGTTTGGTGCTGGAAAGCAGGAGGCGCGATATGACTCCGATACCGATGACGTGCGCGATATGTGGGCCCTGTATCAAGCCTGCGATCTGATGCGCCTTGCCTACGAAAACACCCTTGATCTTGCGTTGGACATTTTGCAAGGCGCTGAGATGCGACGAATGACGTTGGGAGCGCTCGTTGCTGAGCTACTCGATTTGGCCGACGTGCCCAACGGGATGACTTGGGTAGAGTATTCCACTGGCCTCGTGGAGAAGGGCGAGCCTGCCGCCTCCGCGAGATTTGCTGATGATACTATGATGGAAGCGCGTGCGTCCGGTGATCGTTCTGAACGGATGCAAGCTGTCCTGGCGCTCATAGCGGCCCTCGCGAAAAAGGCGGCAACCTTCGGTGAGTTGTTAGATAATGCGTTGGATGCACCTGATCACTTCCATTCCCTGAGGACAGAAGTTCGCTTTCTGGAAGCAAGAGCACACGACGATGCCCAAAGCGTCGTGGATGCAATGATCCGCGAACGTGTCCTGAAACGCCACCTATGGGTGGCGTCACGCAAATTCCGCAACCAGAAAGCTTATACCTTCCTGATTGAGCCCGAAGAGGGATTATTGCGATACAGGGATAGATTTCGGGTTTCACCAAGCAGCCCCCGCCTGGAGCAGGCGATGAAGTTCCTCCGGGACGTGAAGCTGATCGATGACACTGGCCTGACTGCTCTTGGCCGCGCGGAACTGATGTCGAATGAAGTACTTTGACGTCTTTGCCGAAAGCGGATTTCACTCGGCATTCCTTACGACCTATGCCTTCGGCGCGCAGGCGTTCGAGGACGTGCCCTTTTCGAGACTACGGGGGGCGAAATGTCGGAACATCGTAATCCTCGCCGACCGGCAGATGGCCAATCAGAGCTTCGCGGAACTCGGGCCGCCGAAGTTCGCAGGTAGCAGCTACCACCTTATCAAGGCAGATGCCCCGGGCGCTTTCCACCCCAAGATCACGCTTCTCATCGGAGCAAAAAAGGGCAGACTTTTGGTCGGGTCCGCAAACCTCACTGCTCTGGGTCTTGGCGGCAACAAGGAACTGATCGCAAACCTAAACTACAACGAAGAGGCACCCGGCAATGCCGGCCATTTTGCCGATGCTTTGTCCTATATTCGCAGCAAGGTTCCCCCGGGCGACCTTTGGTTCGCGACCGCAATGCAGAGGGCGCTTCGCTCTGCGCCCTGGCTGCGAGACTCGATCGAAAACCCTCTGCCATCCGAAGATACAGAGCCGGAAGTTGCGCTGCTGACAGATCGTGCAAATGCTACAATAGTCGACCAAATCGCAGCGAACATTGGTGGTGATCCGATTGATCGGATGGTCATTATATCGCCCTATTGGGATATGAAGCTTGAGGGACTGTCACGCCTACGTGCGAATCTGGGAACGCCACCCGCGGATCTGTTGATTGATGCAGACAATACGTATTTTCCGAAGTCCGAATTGCCACGGTTGACCGACGTTGAGCTATTCCGGGTTGCTGCTTCTGACAACAAGCGTTTCGTCCATGCAAAACTGATCATTGCGCAGGGGCGATCCTGGGATCACGTGATATCCGGTAGCATGAATTGCACTTTGCCAGCTTTGCTTGGGCCAACAGTAGCCCGCGGCAATGCAGAGGCGGGAATATATAAACGCGTGCCGTCCGGTACTGCGCTTGCTGCACTCGGTCTTGAAACCTACCGCAATAGGCCTTTGCAGATGAAGGATTTGCACGACTTGGCATTCGCTGCCGTAAAAAGCCCTAATGAAGATAAGTTCGCCGATGGTGGAACCCTGATCTTGCAGTCGGGACGGATCGCTTGGACCCCCCCCACGAGCAAAACCATGCGAAAGCCTGTTGCCATCGCCCTATTGGATAGGGATGGCTCTGAGTTCGGCAAGCCAATCGACCTCACCCGGGGGGACAACATGGAATGGCATGTGGACGTTGAAACACGCCGACCCCGATCTGGTGTAGTCCGTTTCGCGGACGGCTTAGTTTCTGCGCCGGTCCAGATCATCGACCTCGACGTTCTTTCGGTACGCACATTGCCTCCGGCACAAGGCCGAAAGAAGTCGCTGACCGATAACTTGGCCGAGACCATGAACGAAGACCTGATCCTGATTGAGACCTTGAACCAGCTTGAAGCCCTCGAATTTGATGAGGCGAGCGTGAACGACGGCAATCTGCCCAAAGCCACGACTGCGCCGTCCCCGGTGTCCGAAGATCAGCAGCATGCCGTCCTGACCTATGAGGAGTTCGTTCGTGCGCGCAGCAGAGCGATTATGCAAGGCAGTGCATTTTCGGGATCTTTGTCTACACACCATGATAGCGCAGCCAACTCGCTGAGCGTTGCATTGAACCGGATCATCGGCCTTGTCAGTGTCGATTTGAATGCCGACGAAGACCGCGAGCTGAATACCATCGCCGCCATGGATTTCCGCGTGACAGAACCTGAGGCTCCGGAAGAAAATATAAAACCTATGCAGCCAGAGATTGCCTCTAAGCCCGCGAACGCAACGAAACGGGCCGTGGCGACCGCAAAGAAGATGAAAGAGGCAGTCGACGCGTTCGAAGAAAGATGCCGGTCTCTGAAAGGCAGGCCAATCACTACCGCCGAGCTCGTCCGGCTGCGAGCACTACTGCAAATCCTGCTTTCGCACGCTCAGCCAATCCGAGGGGAAGCATTACCAAATCAAATCCTGCCGATTCACACCAAGGGCAGCTACGACTGGCCACGTCTGGTTGGAAGGTTGCTCAATCAGCATTTCGGAACCGCACGGGCGCTACAAACGTTGCAAGTTGCCCAAGACGAGGCAGAGCAGAAACGTGTCCTTGAATACCTTGCAGTGGCAGATTGGGCTGCGCGAGCGGCAGTCGCTGCGGCGGCATCGGATCCCAAAACCACAGAACTGCGTCGCCCTTTGGGTAATCTGGCGAAGGCGCTCGCGGCACAGGTCGCTGTGGCCATCAAAGACATTGAGGGAGACAAGGCCTACCTCAATGTACTCCTCTTGAAGCTTGATGAGCGCTTTGCCGACCGGCTCGCGCTGAGGCGGAGGCAGTTCCCAGAATTCGATTGATGTCAGGGATGGCGCTGGGAGTTCATTTTTTTTGACTGCAAAAGTACCGCGTGCGTCGCATTCCGAAAATCGATGTCTGCTTTCAGCTGCTGCCCCGCGGCAACTGAGTTCCCATTCCGGGTTCGGAGTGGGCCGGTTGGAACTTACGAATGAATTCAAGGTTGAAAGACTTACAGGTAGTAACTTGTATTTATTCGATACATGTTCGGTGTACACGAGATAGCGACCGGACAACACTATGATCAACTTGGCCGACAACGATCTACTCACGCTACAGCACGAAGTGCAGCAGTTGTTGGGGCGATGTCTGTTACGGCTCCAACAGTATGAGCGGCTGATCAAAGCTATGGTGGCGCATCATAGGTTCTCAGGGCCGATTCATGACTTGGAGCGTTCAAGGGTCGCGCAGGTTGACGCCACGGCGCGTAAGACGCTCGGCACCCTGGTAGGCGATCTTCTCGGATCGTATGTCGTTGCTGGTGAGATCGAACCTGCTGAGGGGTCGACGATCAATCCTCCTGAAGGAGCCAATTGGTTCGCGGTGCAGATGTCACTTGACCTATCAAGTGAAGATTTCGCTCGAGCAAAGAATGAACTCAGAGACATGGTACTTTTACGGAACAATCTGGTTCACCATTTCATCGAGCAGCACGATCTCCGGAGCCTGGACGGATGTCGTGGCGCGCAAGGTGCATTGTTCAGCGCATATAACCGCATCGACCAAAACCTTGAGCAACTTCGTGAATGGGCTGGTACGATGGAGGAAATGCGCCTGGTTCTCTCACGGGTCTTGCAGTCGGAGGAATTCAAAGAGGTATTTGTCCACGGAATTGCCCCCGACGTGAAAGTAAACTGGGATACGTCAAGCATAGTAAGTGCCTTGCGAGAAGCATTCTGTGCGTTGGCTGTCGATGGATGGGCACCGGTGGCTGAGGCAGGCAGATGGATAGCCAAACGGTACCCTGAGCAACTGCCTGCCAAGTATGGATGTCAAAGTTGGCGACATGTTGTGCATAAGGCGCCCAACTTAGAAATCCGGTACCTTGAAATATATGAACAACGCACTGCTTGTTATCGTGAGAAGGATGTTACCGCGAAGTCGCGTTAAATTACATTGACATAGCATGAATGCTACGCGCCCTCTGTGGCCTTATTGGAAAGCTGCATTGCCGAATGTTCGGCCTAATGAATGGCGATCCTGGGCCGTTCGCCTACTTCGGAAGTTTCGATGGCAAAGGGTAGCTTCGCCGACCACGAACGCTCGAGACAGGCAAAATACTCCTGAAAACTGGAGTTCAAAATTATGGGCGAAACCGAGTGCAAAGTTTGTGAAAATAAACCCGAATATTCTCTGCATCGCTGTGCGCCGAAGTGCAAGGTTTCAATCAAAACTACACTGGCCACCTCATTAGTTTCGTATTAGTTGTGCGAAATGATTGAGAAAAACACTTTTTGAGGTGAGCCGATGGCAGTCGAGTGGGAAGAACGACGTAGTGGATGGAAAAAGCGAGATAGTGATGCTCGAAGCAATTGGGATGTCGACTATGCACGCGTGATTCACTCTGCGTCCTTTCGACGCCTTCAAGGGAAAACACAAATCCTAAACCTCGGAGACAGCGACTTTTACCGTACGCGGTTAACGCATTCTCTCGAAGTTGCCCAAATTGCAGCTGGTGTTACCAGGCAAATCGAACAGGACAACGAACACCATGGCGCTCTCAAGTTTCTTCCTAAGTTGCCTTTGATTCAGACGATCGCATGCTGCCATGATTTGGGGCACCCGCCTTTTGGGCACGGCGGTGAGGTGGCCTTAAATTACTGTATGCGTGGAAACGGAGGGTTTGAAGGGAACGGACAGACTCTGCGGATTTTATCGAAGTTAGAGAAGTTTTCTGAGGCCGATGGAGCAGATCTGACACGGAGGACTCTGCTGGGCACTCTCAAATACCCGGTGGGCTTTAACGAAGTTCACGGCGCTGGAATGCAGCCATTGTTGATGGAGGAAACCAGTACAGTTCAGCTTATTGATCGGAGTAGATCGAAGCCCCCCAAATGCTACATGCAAAGCGAAGCAGACGTAGTGGATTGGGTCTTATTCGGTGTGTCATCGACTGATCAGGAAAAGTTTCGCTCATTCACAGCAGATGAGGGCGGAAAGAAGCACGGGAAATCGCAACACAAATCTTTAGACTGTAGCATCATGGATTTGGCCGATGACATTTCCTACGGTATCCATGATTTTGAAGACGTTCTGTCGCTCGGCTTGATCACCAGGGAAGACTTCGAGATTTTTGTCTCGCCAACAATTTGCGCATCATATCTTGACTACCTTAAAGATAGGTATCCTAAAGAATATGCAAACGACGTTTATTCAAAGTTCTTAGGGCAATTGTTTGGTGGGAGCCAAGAGCGCAAACACGCTATCAGTCGTCTGGTAGGTTTTTTTATCGGACGTTCTGAGATCTTGGAACTCTCTGAATTTGATGAACCACTATTGAAATATCGTGTGGGATTGGAAGAAGGAGCGAGTGTTTTCCTTGGTGCACTAAAAAGTCTTGTGCGTGAGGTTGTAATTTTAAGTCCCGAAGTTCAGCACCTTGAATTTAAGGGCCAACAAATGGTGGTGTCAGTCTTTGAAACACTGGCTTCAGAACCGAAGGCCTTTTTACCTAAAGATCGATACCAAGCATTCGAAGCCTCGGGCCGTGATCTCAGAGTGATTTGTGATTTTGTTGCTGGAATGACAGATAGCTTTCTTATGAAGACTTATGAACGCCTGTTCAGCCCACGGTTTGGTTCGGTGTTTGACAAACTATGACGCGTTTTGTCACCGTTCGAAATTCCGGGAAATCTATTGGGAAAAATGTAAATCGTCTTAGCAGGGCGGATTCTGTGGAGATTGGTGAACCGCTATCGATCAATAGTGGTGAATTCGGCCAGCTTTCAGATTGATACGAATGCGACCGAGATCCGTTCGGTTACGGACCTTTGACTTGGGGGATCAATTCGCTTCGCAGCTTCGACGGCTTCCATCATGGTGCTTCGGATTCTGGAGGCTTCGAGAAGATCATTTCCAAGATGCTCGACGATTTGATCAACAGCGATGTAGCTCTCAGGTGAGCCTCCGGATGCGAAACTCTCACGTACTTCCTGTTTGGCCTTGATCCAATAGGGGTCCAATACCCGCGCCCAAGTTTCTGTAAGGTACTCCAAGCCTCTCAAACTCAGTTTTCCAAACATGCTTTCGTCCAGCGAGACTTCCTCTTGAAGAGATGTGGCATTCTCGGTTTCTGGGGAAAGAAAAGTAGATAGGGAATCCAAGAGCGAGACCGTTCTTTCAGGCCGAAGGTCCCATTCCCTCAATTGGGAAATCCGATGGCTAAGGAGCTCAATGGCTCTTGAAAGACGACCGGGATTTGGGGAACTGCGGTGCAGTTCTGAGTCCACTGTTTCTTGATAGGCATTTCTCAGAATGCGGGCGCAGGCAATCTGGTTGCGGATGACGTAGCCGTCGGCGTTGACGGCCAAGATTCGCGGCGGTGCGAAAGCTTGCCCGGGGCTACATGAGGCGCCTTCACTTCCTTCCAATTGAAGAATGACGAGTTTCTCTTTTCCAGAAAGTAGGGCCAGTTCTGCCCCCCACATTCCTTCAATATTTGCTGTGCTGATCTCGTGGAATCGAACGGGATCAAGCTTGCCTTTAAGGTCCGACAGAACGTCATGAAAGTTGTTGTCGCGCAGAATGCGTGGCTCCCGCAAGTATTGAGCGACACCTTCCAGAATAGCCTCGGTGTCACCCTCTGCTTCTTCGGCACGCTCGATTTTTTGTCGGCCAGATAGGGCACGATAGTTTTCGAGCCGTTGAGCCGCCTTTTCATCGGATGCCAATTTCCCAACTGGTATGTCGATGAGAAAGTAATGTGTCTGACTGTGTGGGCTATCAATTCGATCAATTCGTCCCAAGCCCTGAATCAAGTCTTTCAGGTTTGATGTCACGCCAAGCAATACCAACGCATCTGCACTCTGCAGGTTGATACCTTCCGCCATCTGGTAGGTCATGAACGCAGACGCGGGGCCCGTAGGGCTCTTCTTGCCGCCATCCCGGAAATAGGCCTCGACATCGGATCCTTTCTTGATGGCCTTGTAGCTTGGCTTGGAAATGCCACAGACATCGGTCAGAGCTCGTTTGGCTTCGCCGCCATCAGAAGTACCTTGGTCAGCTGAGACCACGAAATTAGTGTGGCAAGTGCTTCCTTCGGAGCTGTTCTTACTGCGTCGAGTGAGCTCCTCTGCAAAGATCTGCAACGTGTCAACACGTTCGGCAACGAAGACGACGCGTCTGTGGCTCGCTTGAATCTTTTTAACTTCTTCGATTCTGCGTTCATCAAGCCGTTGAATTTCCGGGCGGCCAAGAAGCTTGATTAGTTCATCGCATTTGGGAGTAGAGATTTTAGTAACATCGTCCTCCTCAAATTCGAAAAGCGAGCCTTGCCGCGGGTTCGGTTCAGATTTCCGGACACGTTTTCGGGCTTCATCGAGCTCGAATTTCTTCAGGTTGCGCCCAATGGCACCATGTTCCATCTGCCAAAGAGCTTGGGCAGAGTTTGCCCGCAGGACATTGAGTAGGTTTCTCGCATAGAGGCTGTTTTGATTGTGCCTTCGTTCTGTCCGTGTTCCAAAGCGGCTGGTTTGGATGGATGCCAGGCGCTTTCCTGGAGCAAGTTCTCTCGTGAGACGAACGATATCATTGATGATGGTTTCCTGCTTGTTCGATAACTCCAGTCGTTTTGGGCGGCCGTGTAACTTGAACGGCGGATAGGTGGCCCTCTCGCCGATTTCTCGCTTTCGGCTCTCTCCAAGGCATGACCGCTGTCTGTGGGCCAGGAACGGTGCCAACATGTCGGCCAGATCTTCTCTTGCTTCATTAGAAAGGGCGTCCGTTCGATCCTGATCTCGGAACAGCGCGGCATTCACGCCTTCGCGTTTGAACAACTGGCGCATCGCTTCGATGTACTCTGGCGACATGAAGATAGACGCGCGCTTCTCTTTGAGATGTGTTAGCCAATCGACGTCCTTGTTTCCCAAAAGTGTGGCACTCAGGCAGACATTCCAGGACGGAGGCGCATACTCAATCGCTTCTGCTTTTTTAGAGCTTTCCTCGAAGCCTGGTGTGACCGTGTGACTCTCGTCGATAATAATGACACCGGCGTGCTCTATCTGCCGTGAAGAATCTTGTTCATCTTCGGTTTTGATGGCTTTGCGCGAGACGACCTGAGTATTGGGAATGGCCTTCAGGGAGTTCAAGGATCCCTTCTCCCAATTACCGACAACTCTGGGCGGTGCGATTACAACTGCACCCCCTCGGGAAACCCGACTGGTGTGACCTGGACCGACAGCGCCACTAAAGGATTCTGACAGCGTCTGCCCAAGGAGTTTGCCAATATCGGTCTTGCCGGAACCGGTCGGGGACCCAAGGAAAGCAAACCCATGCTCGTAGACAATGGAGGAGGTCTCATAAGTAAGTTCTACTTGGTGTTTGAAGGGCAGGCGTCCTGTGATGTCCTTTTGCCCACCAACCATCCAAGGACGGAATCCGGTTTGTTCGGAAACTGTTCTGGCGATCGCGTCTTCGGTCGTGACTGGGCGTAAGAGCTGGCTCAGGATTTCCAGCGCCTGTTCATTCCAGTCCACGCTGGCCTGCCAGATTTTTTCCGCGGTGTCCTGCCTTTCTTGCGCAGCTCTTGTGCTCGGATCACAGCCTGCGCTGCCTTCTGCCTGTCCAAATTCGTCAACATATTCGATGTTGTGGTAGAGACCGGCTCTGGAGAAATTCGCACTTCCAGCAACTGCGCCGAGCTCGCTCACAAAAATTTTGGCATGAAGACGTCGATCTCCCGATACGCCGAGAACTTCCTTAGCCTTTTGGGGATCAAAAATGCGAAGGTCAATCTTACCAGATTTGATCGCTTCGGTTGCAAGGACAGCACGAAGATCCGCAGCATCCTCAACATTGAGGCCATGGCGTTCAAGATAGTAAAGGCGGGCTTCATCTTCGATAGACTTACCGAAGCCGGAAATGCCTGAAGCGTTTGAAGTATCCACGCCGTAAGCAATTCGAACCTTAACATCCTCTCTCCCGTTCAGGTTAGGGATTTCCTTGAGGATAATCGAAAGCGAGGAAAAGAAATCCTGATACCCCGTTACAACCAGGCATTTTCCGGTCGCAAGGTGTGGACGCACCAACTCTATGACCGGGCGAGTGGTGTTGTCGGCCGCAGAGAACCTGGGTCCATTTCCCGACGTGCGTAGACGTTGCAAATCGATGTCGGCCAGATCGGCTTCTTCACCAGAGGAATTAGAGAGCTTTCGAGATTTCGTGGTTAGCCAAGCAGGGAGTTGAAACAATGAAGGGCACTCTTGTTGCTATATTTGCTACAAATGAGGGAGTTTGTTTTTCTGAAGTGGGTTTCCGCGCACCCGAGCCAGCTGATTGTACGGTTTGTTCGTAGCGGAAAACGACCTGAACACCCAACACGAGACTTGCGCTGTTTGTCATTCAATTCTTGAAAGTTCAGGTCCGTCGGCATGTTCCTCATGAGGCGGCTCCCTCAAGAGGCCAGCGAGGCAAGGCGCACAGGGTATTTACCAGTCGCATTTGCTCCACAGTTGCGCAGGGTGTTGACGTAAGACGAGGCGAAGCGAAGACAAAGCTGAGAGCCTGGCCACGTGACACAGCAACATTCAACCTCTCCCTGGAGAGCAGAAACTCGAGGCCGCGAGTCGTTTCTTCGGCGGATGATGCCGTCATTGAGACCAGGGCTACCGGTGCCTCCTGTCCTTGGAAGCGATCAACGGTGCCCACGCGGATGCCCGGTAGGGCGTCGGACAAGGCGTTTACCTGCGCGTTATAGGGGGCAACGACGATGATGTCGTTGGGGCTTAAACCTCGCTCGTTCCCTTCCTTGTCGCGCCATGTTCCACTCAGCAATGTTTCGACAGTTTGAACGATCGCATCGACTTCCGCCGGGCATTCCTGAGTACAACCGTCATGTTCAACAGGGACCATCCATGCACCGGTCTTCGGAATGGCTGCCGCCGCTATCTGTTGGTTCTCGGTGCATTCATGGGAATGAAGCCTGCCTTCATAGAACTGTTCAGAAATGTAGGCACACAGGTCTGGGTGCATCCGTCGTGTCGTGGATAGGAAAATTCCTCTGTCCAAGGGCACAATTGCATGTTCACCGAGCATCCAGTCCAGGCACGAAAGATCTGCTGGTGGAGGATGTGAGCCTTGAACAACCTGGGGAAGCTGGCGGGGGTCACCGATCAGAACCAAGTTTCGCGCGGCGTTTGACATGCCTATCAGGTTTGCCAAAGATACCTGGCCAGCTTCGTCGACAAACAAGTAGTCGAAAGTGTCGGCCAATTCCGAGCGAGAAAAGAGCCAGGCGGTTCCGCCAACCACATGCGAGCCAGTCAGGCGCCGATCCTGATTGCCCTTGATTGCAGCGATGGAATCGTACCCGTCGGGCAACGGGTCCATACCCTGACCTTCTTTGTGCGCAATTTCCACATCTTCTAAAGTGATGTCCAAATCGTCGTCCTCCAACGCATCGACACAGCCCATCAGAACATTTCGGATTGCTGCATGGCTGTTTGAGGCGACACCGACTCGCTTTCCGTCCCTGACAAGCGACAAGATGGCCCGGGCGGTCACATAGGTCTTGCCCGTACCAGGAGGGCCCTGGACCGGTAATACGGTCTCGTCCATGGCTCGTACCGCGTTTTTCAGGTTCTCCACGGGATCTCCGTCCGGTTCGTCTTGCAACGCAAAGCCGTTAAGAAATTGGGGTGGATTCCTGGACAGGAGGTCGTCCGCGGCGCGGTTTGCCCTGGCTCCGCACTGGTCGTTCGCCACTGCGGCGATTGCTTCGGGGATCGGTCGAGCGTTGATGGCAAAGTCCGGTAGGAGACTCAGCCGTTCAGGAAGGTCGACGCCTTTTGACTGGCCAAGCCGCAGTGTAATCCGGCGCCTTGTCCTGTCGATGCTCTTGATGGAAAGCGCGACGGTTTGGCCGTCGGCCAGCATCATAACCGCGCCCTTTCCTGCACGAAGTTTGGTTTCCTGAGGGGGATAGCTGTATTCACGGGCCCATGACCGCTTGTCGACTTCCTGTGGCCTGATGGCGCGCAGTCCTGCCAGGCAATCCAAGTCGTCGCAAAGCTCTTCAAATGATTTCTGAGCTGCGTCGAATACCGCCCATGCAGCGGGCTTCCCTTCACGCCAATGAAAAATACCAAGATCGTAGAGCAATTGACGACGTTCTTGAGGCAGGTCCGAGGCCTCCAGCATGTCTTTCAATTGCTGCGCGGCTTCTTCTTGGACCTGGACTTTCTCGGGGTCGGGCTCGACGAGATCATGCCAGGTTTCCAAATCATCCGGTCGAATTGAGAGGAGCCAGTCGCGCAGCCTTTCGGTCGAGACACAGTCGATGCGATTGTAATCCTCGATCTCGTCGAGGATTTCCTGTCCCCCGACTTCACGCCAGTTCTCGTAGGCCACAACAGATCCGCCGGCGGTGGTCACTTCTCCCTCGCGTTCAATATCATAGAAGGCTTCGAGATACTTGATCGAATAGGATCGTTCCGAAGCGACCACACCACCACGGACAACGCTGTAGAGATCAATGAATCTGTGTTCCCTAAGCCAACCGTCCAATTGAGCTTCCCCTACGCCATGCTGTGTCGTCAGGCGGCGAAGGGCCGTGATCTCGTAAGGTGCATAGTGATAGATGCGGGCATTCGGATTTCGACTGATGCGCTCTTCGAAGAAGGTAAACAGGTCTATAAGGGCCTGCTTTTCTTGGGCCCGATCATGAGACCAGAAAGCCGTGAAATTCTCCCCGTCCCAGATTCCGTGCAGGTACTCCAGACCATCCGCTCCGGCTTCTTCGTAGTGCGGATCCCCTTCAATATCGTAGAAAAGGTCTCCCTTGGCAGGACGCGGTAATAGGTCAAATCCTTTGCCCGTCTGATACGGGCGAATTTCATGGGTCGGTGGGCCGGACTTGCGAGCCTGCTGCAACCGCGCTTGCGCTTTCAGTTTGCCAAGAGTTTCCGGAGCCAAGCGAGGCACCGTCCCGTCGAACGCGGACAGGGCATGTAGGGTTGAAATCCCGCGCGCCTCGAGCTTTGCGACTTGATCCTTGCTGATGCCAGCCACCTCGAAGAGGCTGTCTTCGTCGCGCCAGGTATCTGCACAATGCTCGCGCCAGCGGCATAGATCACAGGTCGCACAAGGGATCGGACGCGTTGCAGATGGGTCGGACACGAACTCTTCGAGACGAGCCCGCGCTCCTCGAGCATAGGCCGCGTATTCGGTCAGGCGAAAGGTGAACCTGTCACCGCTTCCCAGCACGACATGGGCGTGTTCAGGTGCCAGGCCTTGGATCTGTTCCAAAAGGTCGGAGTAGAGAACCAGCTGCAGCACATGCCCGGGGGCTGGTTTCCGCTTTAGTTTGGTATCAGCCACTTCGTATGAATAGGCACCGAGTTTTGACGGGCGTTCGACCTGCTCCAGAAAATCGGAATAGCCGCCCCACATACCTCCTTCGAGGGCCGCCTGAAAAATGATCTCGGGCCCTTCTTGAAGCGCCTCCAGGGTTTTGGCGACTGACTGGGCGAAAGAGACGCCGTCTGTGTCGATTTCGCCGACAGACTTTCCCCGATCCTTCAAAGTGGCCAGATAAGCCCTCTCATGGGCGTCGCCGCGTTTCTGCAGCAATGCGGCATCTTCGCTGTCCTCGACTTCCTTGGGGCCCATACCGTCCAGGCGCAGCAAATCCAGTTTCGTCGCGTGTGGGCAGGCCATGTACTGCATCAGATCCGAGGCCGAAAGCCGAAGAGCGCCGTTGTCACGTTTCATGCGTTGACCTCCGATGTTGTCTGCCGGATCGTGAGTGTTTGGCCGCCCAAGCCGCGGAACACTTTCTGGCGACACGACAGAACAATAATTTGCATGTCACCAGCTTGCTGGGTCAGGGCATTGAACATGCGCTCGATCCGGTCGTCATCGGTATAGACGATTGCATCATCCAAGATGATTGGAGCAGGTGTTCCGGATTTCGTCAGAAGACGCGCAAAGGCAAGTCGCACCAACAATGCGATCTGCTCCTGGGTGCCGCCGGACAACTGATCGTAACTATCCTCGCCCTCTGGACGAGACAGCCCGGTCGGCAGCACACTGTCGGCGTCCAGGGTCAATTCAGCGCCGGGCAAAACCATGCTCAAGAGCGGGCGCAGTTCATTGCGGATCGGGCCGATATAGGCGTCATGCGCCAGTTTCTGGGCCTCGGATAGTGCCGCATCGAGCCGTTGAAGTACCTTCACTTCGGCCTGTACCTGTTCGGCATGGGATCGGGCAGTTTCCAGTTTTCCTTCGACTTCCCGAAGTTTTTCCTCGACAGATAGATCCGCTTCGATCGAGATTTCAGTCTCGAGCTTTGCCAGTTGAATGTTGACCTCCCTCGAGCGTTTGTCGGCCTGATCGACCACATTTTGCGCGCGTGTCGCCCCGGCTTGGGCGAGCGAAAGATCTGGGGCATCTGCAGCGAGCTCCTGAACGCGTTGTTTGGTCTTCTCCAGGGTTTCCTCAAGCACAGGTGATTCTTCTCGCAGTGCCGCCAACTCACGGTCTGTTTTGACCGGATCTCCGACGGTGCTTGTCGCTCGATCGACCCGGCTTTGTGCTTCGTCTCGACGGGCCCTAAGTTCCCGGGCATCACCGTTTTTTGCTTCATGATCGGCGCGTACCCCTTCCAAATCAGCCAAGAGTTGGTTGTGGTTATCTCTTGCGGATCGAAAGGTTGCGTCTGCGTCCGATGCGGAGGGAATGGATGCATCTTCCGCCACGGTTTCTGGCAAGGTTGCAATCTCGTCCATCAGGGCCTGCATCCCATCAGGTGCTGCGATCTTCAGTTTCGCGTTTGCATCTCGCAAGGCGGTTTCAGCCGATTTTCGCTCTTTTTCAGACTTTCGGGCTGCCTGCAGTGTCGAGCATCCGGTCGCGTCGAGGGCCGCGTCGAACTCTGCCTGTGCCCCGTGCAGGGCGGCATTGTCACGTTGTTCAGCAGGGTGCACACGGATGGACCCAACTCCGGCGATAGCGATGTCGCCTCCGTCCGGTAGGGCCACGCGATGGCCGGGTTTCAATGGATCGCCGTCCAAGGTCACCCGATCCTGTTGATCTGCATCCGCGGTTAAAGTGATGGCAGCGGCCGAGGCTTCACGGGCACGCTTCAAAAGCTCGAGCTCCTGCCAAGCCTCTTCCAGCCGTTCCATCTGGCGTGCATCAGGCGAACTGCCGATTGTTTTTCTGGCTGCTGCGGCTTCAGAGGAATCACGTTGGGCGTCTTCCAGGCGCTTTGCCAACTCCTGGCGGCGTTCTGCCCCTTTTCGGTTGGCTTCTGCTGCGTGTGCTGCGTCACGGATTTCTTCTGCGGAGAGTTGGTTTTTCCGTGCCTCCTGCTCTGCGTTCTTGGCCTTTTCCAAGCCCCTTGTTGTCTCACCAAGCTGGTCCTCGGCGTCGGAAACGCCCTTCTGGAGTTCATCCAATGCCTTCTTCGCTTCGCGGAATTCTGACAACTGCTTTTCGGCCGTTCTGATCCGGCCCTGATGGGAATCCAGCACAAGCTGAGCTGTTTGGTGGGCTTCATCGGCCTTCGCCTGATTTTCCCGATAGGCCACGGCAGCTTGCAGTGATGCCCTGGCAGTATCCAACGCATCTACTCTTTCTTTTATGGCAACGGGATCAGCAAGCTCGGATTTGTCGTCCTGCAATTCGCGACGTTCCACCAGCTTGGCGCGCAGGTGTTCGACCTTGCCCCGCAAATCCGCCATCTGTTCATCCAGATTTGCGACGGTCTGCTCCGCTTCCCAAAGGGGGCCATTTTTTTTAGTGGCACCCGATTTTGTCAGATAGGCCTCAAGGTCGTTCTTCAACGTGGCACGAATCTTCTCCATCTGGCGACCACCGGTGATGTCTTCGATTTCGCCTGCAACGGAGGACAGCAGATCGCGCCGCGCAGCCAGGGTGTCATCGTCCTTGCCGGAATGGAGTGACGTTACCCCTTGGCGCACCCAAAGCAATCCCGCCGGGCCACCATCCTTGGGTGGTTTGATCAGGGTGCGGATCCACTCTTCAGCGTCTTCGGCCTGTTTGAACAGATGACCATCCCGATGAACCTTTACCTGTTGTTGACCCTTCTTCGACGAGAAAACCTTCGAAATGCGGTAGGCTTTCCCGTCTACATCGATGTCTGCAGCGATCTCAGGGTTTCCACCTGCATGTGGAGCAAGGCTGGCTGCCTCCTTCTGCTTCCAGGATTTTGCCTCGAAGAAAAACAAAGCGTGCAGGGCGTCGAAAAGGGTCGACTTACCCTGTTCATTTGGTGCGGTGAGCACATTAAGTCCCGGGCCAATGTCCAAAACTTCCACGGGCTTTGTGAAGCGGCGGACGTTATTCATGCGTATCGACAGGAGTTTCATTGCGCGGCCTCCTTCACAAGGCTGTACAGCCGCGTCAGTGCCGCGTCGGCGATGTCCCTGTCCGAACGGGCCAGATCGGCGTCGTCAGCTTCTTCCTTCAGGGCCTCTGCAGCGATGCGCAAAGCTCCGCCTCGGGCGATCTGGTCCAGATCATCGGGTTGGTATTCGGTGTGAAGCTGATGGTCATGCCATTCGAAATGGCAGAATTCCGGAGCGATCCTTCGGAGTTGCTCCATCAGAGCCATCCTCTGATCAAGGTGGACGTACCCCTGAAGGCGCAACTTGACGAGAGTGTTGCGCCATTTGCTGCCATCGTCAGGCAGGAGTGCCATGAGATTGGATACCGCATCAAGCCCGGGCGACAGAGGCAATTCCAGTTCCTGCCAGTCATATTTTCCCAAGGGAATTCTCACGGCCTCGGGAGCACTGCCTTTTGAGGCGATCGAGACCAAAAGGCAGGTGCCGGCTCCAGTGTGCTTGAAACGGTCCCGTTCCGGTGCTCCCGAATAATGTGTGCGAGGCGTGATCTCCAGGGCGCCATGCCAATCACCAAGTGCCAGGTAATCCAGTTTGGCCCGTTCCGCGCGGTTCGGGGGGATGGTTTCCGCGCTTGGCTCGTCAGGACGGAAATCAACGACACCGCCGTGGGCAAGGCCGATGCGGAAAGCTCCCTCTGGCGTGGTTTTGTGCTCCATGGCCTCAGTCAGGTCGTAACCCGGTGCAACGCGCGGGCAGGGGGCGGGCAAGAGATAGGCACAATCCGAAATGGCGACGGGCGCATCGTCGCGCAATACGTGCACGTTTTCCGGGGCATGTTCCCTGAAAGTTTGCCAGATCAGATCCGCAGTCAGACTGTCGTGGTTACCCGGAATAATCCACCAGTTCAGCTGTTTCGCCTCCGCCATAGCCGTAATGGTTTGGCGTATAAGGCGAGGCGAAGGGGTTTCCTGGTCGAATGTGTCCCCCGCAAGAAGGATGTGCTCTACGCCGTGTGCATCCGCTGCCTCGATCAATGCAGGAATGATCTCGGCGCGTGCTTGGCGTAGATCTGCGGCGACATCCTCATCAAACCGTCCGTAGGGCTTGCCCAGATGGAGGTCAGAGGTGTGGAGGAACCGAATTCGTGTCATCGTGCAAGCCTTTCATGGCGAACGGAAACCCAGCGAGGGCTGTTGAGGCCAACTTTTCATGCGTGGGTGTCAAAATCTGTCATGGTCTGTGGTGAGTGAGCGGAAAAAATTCTTGAGACTGGGAACGTAATGTGAACATGCTTAGGGTAGTGCGTTGAAATCGTCGCGTTGAAATCCCTTCACCAGATTGGCCAATTGCGGAGGGTGGAGGACTTCTACACTGTCTCCCCACTGGTATAGATGCCAAGCCATTTCCAACCAGCCAGAAGCAACAAATCGAACGTCAAGTGACCCATCTTCTTGGAACTCAGTCAGCTGGGCTGGATGGAAATGCCATTCCGCTGCACGTTGGGCGGCATAGGGAGTGAACCTCCAATGAACCGGGCCATATTCATCGACGCTCTGAAATGATCCGAATGCATGGGCTGCGTGGTCGTTGAGATCGAAATTCGGATCGCGTTCGAAAAACTCTTCGATGACTTCAACCGCGTAGATCAAGTCGAGGCGGAAATGCTTCATGGTTTGGTTGCCCGGGCTTTTCGCCACCAAGTATCGACGGGCACCGAGAAGGACGCCATGCGGTTCAACCAAGCGCACCGTGTCTTTGTAGGAAAAGCGCAACAGGTAGGGCCCTCGAATGGCATCTGAAATGGTTTTGCTAACCTCTTTGGAAATCTGCGTCGCCGGGCCTGGCCGGGCCGCCACACCGTAGGCTTCCAGCATCCACTCGGCATCAGCTTCCAGACGACGTGCCTCACGCGCCGGTAGCGCTGCCATCAATCGGTCTCGGAGCGCAGCAAGAGCATTCCTTTGGCGTAAATCACCGCTCTCTGACAACCTTTCCATTGCGTAGTCGAGAGCTTCCAGCTCTTCGTCCCCGTGCATCTTCAGCCGGGCCAATGGAGATTCAAGAAGAGCCCATCTCTTTGTACGGTCTGGATCGATCAAGATTTCAACAGCGAAGGGAAACGCTTGCTCTAAGGCACTCGTCATGCGTTGCGCAGTACGTCTTGTAACTTGAAACTCATCTTCAATTTCCAGAAGAGTAACGCCTCGGTGTCGGGCTGCAGCAAAGTCCGCAAGGCGCAACAAATCAGTAGCTTTCGAATAGGACATTGATTTTTGAAACTAATTAACCTCTCCAGAAGTATTAAATCGAGCCTTGAGGGTGTCAATCAATGAGCATGCAAAGTAGATAGCACACCTTATAGTTGTCGAACTGTGAGGTTTCACTGACACAGTTTGTGTATTTACGGTTCATGCCTGGTATTTCGGACAGTGTTTGCTCTGCTTCGACGTCTATGAATTCTCTTGAGTTTGAGCTATGTTACTGCGTATGAACAAAAAACTCGAAAACTCTGAGCGATCCCTCGCGGAGTCAAATTTAGACCCGATAGAACTCGGAAAAGCTGCGCGGACTATACTCCAAAACCGTCGTCAGACGCTCCTCAGCAAGCAAAGCTGAGAGAGGCTTACCGCCAGATGTATGACACCGCGAACGCGTTTACGTCACTTCTCAAAATCATTAAGAAAGTTTGCGTGCAGCAGCCCAAAGAAATTCGCGCTGATTGCCCAAAGAAATTTGCGATCCAATCTCGCTCGTGAGCTCCGAAGGGAGAAAACATAGTCGGTTTACGAAATTCACAAACGAACCCTTCTCCCTAATTTTCCATAAGAACGGCCTGAACATAGAAAGATGATTTTGTGCAACTTTTTGCGACCTCGGCGATCCATAACGCCTAT
Organism: Ruegeria sp. BC1; assembly: GCF_056539305.1. Classification (NCBI taxonomy): domain Bacteria; kingdom Pseudomonadati; phylum Pseudomonadota; class Alphaproteobacteria; order Rhodobacterales; family Roseobacteraceae; genus Ruegeria; species Ruegeria sp. BC1. The sequence goes on along the minus strand of NZ_JBQFUT010000004.1, from coordinate 42,833 downwards.
ACAATGCCGTCATCCCGAGCGCCCAAACTCTCGAGCCAAAACTTACGTACCCTCAGTTTGCGCGTGCACATGTAACAACAAACAGTGTCCTGCTTAGAAGGAACACGCGTTTCATGCGAGGCATGGAAAAACGGATCTGTTTTGGACAACTACCGGAAGAGGCGCGCGAGGCGCATCTGCAGCTTAAAAAGTGGGTACCGCCAGAGCAACCGACGACCAATCCTCTGCTCGAGCCCTGGCTTTTTCTCAAAGAGTTCTTTCATCATCTCATCGGGTGTCATAGCGACAGAGTAGCACAGTTTCACTGATACGGGAAACGGACGGGATTTTGACCTTTGACTTGGCCATTTGGGTTGAAGCCAATTGCTTTTTTACACAGTTTCACCCGCTTGCGAATTCCAACGATCAAAGGTACTCGAAACGATGCTCACGTAGCAGCAATTCTTGCTGCGGTCGAGTATCATCGTCGCGCAATTGCCGACGTATCGAGCGAAGATGAAGAAGGTGGCGTCAGAGACCGCGGCACTGAAAACACCCGAGCAGCTTTCAAGCAGCGCGTTAAAATCACGAAAACTCATCTTTCTGAACTCTGACGCGGTTCTCAGCAAGTGGATGCCCGTTTCGCTCATGCCATACTGACTGCGCAGAAAACGCAGCACGGTTTTCATCAAACCAGGCTTGCCGGTATCTTTCCAACAATGGCCCTTTTTCCTCCAGACGTCGGTGTTCATTTTCAACACCAGCCTGCGCTTCAAAGATCCATTTCTTATCTGTCATCGAACCAGACACCGCTTGCATCGGAAACTACAATCGAACCCTCGGTCGTACTGCGCCCAAATTTCGATCTAAGATTCTCGGGCAACCGGTTCAGCGCATCTTCGACAATATCGACAAGCTCGTTTCGATCAATTGCACTCCCAGGCAGTATTTTGAGATTGAGATACTCAATTACATCTCGCCCAGAAAAGCCCAACGGGCTAACAAAAATCAGATCCGGGTCAATGCTCTTGCTGCGGAGCTCAGCGAAAAACTCTTCGGCTTCAACTGTTGGAGTTGGCAACTTGCGCGCGAACGCATCGAACCAAACATCATATTCCTGTTCTGTCAGATCGCTGGGGGAGATTTGTCCATCGAAGGCAGCTTTGACCTGATCACCGAGATCTGACCCACGCACCAGGTTTCCATCTTCATCGAAACCGACGCCAAGGCCCTTCCGCCGCCGCTCTTCAAAAAAAACTCGCTCTCTCGGCCCAGGATTGGTCACCTTCTCCATGAAAAACGTATCCCAGGCCTCCTGCTCCTCTGCAGTGAGATCGTCTGGCGACAACTTTCCGTCAAGCGTAGCTTTCACTCGCTCATTGACGCCGTTGTTTCCCTTGTGTTCTCCTGTCATCTCACACGCCCTTTGCGGCAAATGATAGTACAATAGAGTTGGTAACACTACACAGGCATAGCGTTTCCGCGAACTGGCTCGCCCGCAAAAAAAACAGGGAGACTTCAAGTGAATGCGATCGAAACAGCATTCAACATCGCCGGTGCCAGCACAGTAGTCATAGGCGTCCTGTACGCACGGCATCTTCTCAATACTGCCGGTCGTGACCATTCGCATTGGTCTTCCCCCACTGAAGTGGTCCTCCGCTATGTTTAGGAAAACGGAGGAAACACATGGCCAACAAGCGCCCGAAGCCCGAAGAGATTGTCACGAAGTTACGGCAGGTTGAGGTTTTGACGGGGCAAGGGATGCCGCGTCTTGATGCGATCCGTCAGATCGGTGTGACTGAACAGACCTATTACCGCTGGAAGAAGAAGTACGGTGGGATGGGCACGGACCAATTGAAGGAGCTGAAGCGTCTGCAGAAAGAGAATGAGCGGCTTCGCAAAGCTGTTTCTGATCTGACGTTGGACAAGCAGATCTTGGCGGAGGCGGCAAAGGGAAACTTCTGAGCCCCGCTCGTCGTCGTGCTTGCATTGATCGTGTTCGTGCGAAGCTGAGCGTTTCGGAACGCCGTGCCTGCCGCGTTCTGAGACAACACCGATCTACTCAGCGGAAGGTGCCAGTTGGTCGATCTGATGAAGAACGATTGGTGGCCGACATGATCGAGTTGGCCCGGCAATATGGCCGCTATGGCTATCGTCGGGTCGCTGCGTTGCTGAGAGATGCTGGCTGGCATGTAAACGATAAGCGCGTCGAAAGGCTGTGGCGACGAGAGGGGCTGAAAGTGCCAATGAAGCAACCAAAGAAAGGACGGCTCTGGCTCGATGGCGGATCGTGTGTCCGGCTTCGACCGGAGCGGCGCAATCACGTCTGGTCGTATGACTTCGTGCATTGCCGTACCGATGATGGAAAAGCGTTCCGCACGCTCAACATCATCGATGAATACAGCAGAGAATGCTTGGCGATCCGCGTCGACAGAAAGCTTAACTCAGGCAACGTCATCGATGTTTTGAGCGACCTGTTCATCCTGCTCGGAGTACCTTCGTTCATACGTTCCGATAACGGCCCGGAGTTCGTTGCTAAGGCCGTGCGGGATTGGATCAAAGCCGTTGGCGCAAAAACGGCTTACATCGAACCAGGCAGCCCCTGGGAAAACGGATATTGCGAAAGCTTCAACGCCCGGTTCCGAGACGAATTCTTGAACGGTGAAATCTTCTACAGCCTGCGAGAAGCTCAAATCCTGATCGAAAAATGGAGGAAACACTACAACACGAAACGCCCACATAGTGCTCTGGGCTACCGCCCACCGGCCCCCGAAACCATCGTCCAGATGGACCCAAGGCCGGTCATGCACTAACAATCAAATTGGACCACTCCGGTGGGGCTGATCAGCATGATCCGGAACTCGTCAAGCAGTTCCGCGAAACAGCACCGTATCACCTTCTCGAAGATCTGGTAGCCGACTAAATGAATATTTTTATTGATTTCGAAGCATCGTCGCTCAGCCCCCAATCTTGGCCTATTGAGGTTGGGCTGGCATGGCTCGAAGGCAGCAAGGTCATTGTAAAGAGTCGACTCATACGCACGCGAGCAGGTTGGGATCCTGCTGATTGGGATCCGAAATCCGAGGCCATTCACGGTCTTCCGTACTTGAGCGTTCTCAGCGCCGGATTGGACGCTGACGCCGTCAGCCAGTGGCTTCTGGATATTGCACGGGAAAACAGCTTGATCTCAGATGCGCCCGAGTATGATCAACGTTGGCTTGACCGATTGCTCGAACGGCCCGGTCCGCAAATCATGGATTTCGACCAAGCTGTATGGAACGCATTTTCGGATGACGGCAATCCAGCCACCTCCCGCGTGGCCCGTGTTTACAAAACTAAAGCGAACCGACCCACGACGCACCGCGCTGGACCAGATGCGGCCGACTTGGCTTATGCGTGGCGTGCCGGGACAAAGAAATGAGACAGCTCCAACCAGCCTTTCTGGATGCCAAGTCTGCAATCTTCTGAGCGCTCATCTTCCTTGCATTCTGGGTTGAGCATTTTCGAGCTATCTGCAATGCAAAGACTGCGAGTAACAACAGCTTGGGCGCGGTATTGCGAACGTAGATATCCCAAGCTCGAAAGGCACACTTTCTCACGCCCTGCACCGTACAATACTATGGTGCAGTGTCAGAAATCGTCATCCACTTCCCTGTGTCGCACTTGAAATGCCCGCTGCAGTAGAAGAGCATTTTTCTGTCTCTGCTCATGCAGCCGCGGGCTGACAAATCGCGGATCATACTCTTCGGGCTCATACAATGGAACGCTTAGCATAGCGGCAACTGCAAATGTCTCGCCGATTGGTACGCACAAATCTCCGGCTTCTATCTGCTTTACTTGTAACGCCGACAATCCGGCTTTTTCGGCAAGCGTTTCGACTGACATCTTATGCTGAAGCCGTACTTCCTGTATCATCAAACCGAGTATCTCAGCTGCTTCAGCGGCCATTTCATTGTGTCTGCCTTCAATAGTGCCTTGGGTATCAATAAAGTCAGGAGGATTTCCAAGTTGTCCGTCAAGAATGCCAAGTTTGAGCTTCTTTTCGGTCTGATCTGGCATCTCAATCTCTGCTTCAGCTATTGGTCAAATCAAAAAACCTCATTCGCCCGGCTTAAGTCAAAAACGTCTACGCATGACCTCTTTTGCCCATCCGTGCTCCACCATGGGGACTGCTCCCGCCGAATCCCTTTGTCGGTTTGATTGGCACCGCTGCGGAAATGCGGAAACTGTTTAGTTCCGTTGTTAATTAAAACGACGCGTTCAAGCAAAGCCGGGTCTGGGATTTCAAGTGCTGTTTCGTAGAGCGCTCGAGACATACAGATCCCAGCTCCTTGATCGACACATACATACCCCTGAATGGCCTCTCTAAACAGATGCATCCAACGGTTCTCTTCCAATCCCACTTGCTCTGCTGCCAAGGTTGTCCAACCCAGTGGGGATATCTCCAAAGCCTCGCACTCTTCACCACGAAACTGCTGGCTTCGGCATCGGAATTTCGTGGCGTGAGCAAGCTCCTGCCCTACCAATAGAAGTGCTCCTTCAAAGCTGGTGCACCCATTGATTTCAAGTTCCAAAAGCGGGCGCAGGAACGGGCGATCGAGAAGGCTCGTTACGAAACGGCGCGCCAAAGGTTGCGGAATGCTCTTAACGATGACTTCGTCTCGGGCCTTTCTTGCCGCCAAATCCGCCAAGGCTATGAAATTCAACGAACCACCTTCAAGCACTCGTATCGCTCCAGATCATTTTATCTACTTTTTAGATAATCTAAAATCCAGATTAGGGATCGTCAAGCACACAAATGTTTGGCGGTCATGTCAAAAACTATAAGAAGCAGTGGGCACAAAGCTTTGTGCCAATCCATTGTAGACGCAAGGAAGCGTTCAGGATTGTCTCAGGAGCAATTGGCCGAAAGACTACATTGCCAGCAATCCTTAGTGGCCCGAATAGAAAGCGAAGAACGCCGTATAGACGTCGTTGAGCTTATTGTTATTTGCAGGGCTTTAGGCGTCGAGGCCGAAGAAGTTCTAAAAGCTACCGAAGCTGCCACGCAGCACGATCATTACCTTTAAAACTTATCCGCAAAAGACCAAAACAAGTTGGCTCCTTGTCTGGCACGGTGGATACACGTCTATCTCCAGCATTAAATGCAATAATAACGGTATTCAAGAAACTGAAATTGTCTCATTCAAAAAATGGCCCAATTCTAAAGACGCCGCCGTAGTAGTGCCCCGCGATATTTGGGCTGGGCCACCTGGCGACGATGGAGTGGATACCGCCGCCGGAGCCGTATCGAGGCCAAGATGAATTGTATCAAGCTTCTTGGCCGATCCATGATGCAAGATATTTTGATCGACAAGTTGCGGGAACCCAGATCTGCGTCGCCGTTCTCAAACGTTACACCGTTCTTCGTGTACCTGTCAGAGGGCCCGTCGGATAAATCCGCTTGGGAAATGTGAAGTTCGGTCACGCCCCGATTAGTGCAGCAAGGCCAGCCAGAGTTCCAAATCACTTTCGGCTTTTAGCCGTATTTGTACCCAAGAAGCCGCTAAAGGCCCGGAAATGGAAACCGTTCTGTTTTACTACTTATGTATAGCGGATGCCCGGCAGAACCGTCCTTATTCAGTTTTAAGCAGGAGAGAGGTTTTCCAGTTTTCCTAAGGGCGTTAAGCGTTCTATTGACGATATCTGCATACCGCTTGTGTAGTTTTCCATATGCCAATAAAATCTCCTCGGCATTCTCAGCTTCGCTGAGGATTGCTGTTAGATTGTCTGAACTGCATGCAATTTCAGGATCATTTGGTACGTTCTTGGGCTCGGTGGCTCGCCAATCCAGCATGTTGGTTTTCACGTAGCGCGAAAATCCCCACCTTCTGGCAAAACCAAGCTCTCTGTCACAGGTTGGGTCCGAGACATCTGCTGTGGCGACTGACGGATTTTGGCCGACGAACATTATGGTTCGGGGCTCAGCGCCATCTGGTGTCCAGTCGCGGATTAACGTTTGGCGATATCGCCCACAGGAGGAAAATGTCGCGCTTCCTATAACCCCGTCTGGGAGGCGAATTCGCACTTTTCCACCCGGATCGTGCAGCGTATGCGCTTCCTTTGGGAACTTTTTTGCCTGATCTGCCATCTCAACCTCCGGAAAAGAAAACATATGCGACTACACTGTAGTCTTTCTAACAATATGAAAAACAAATAATAAAACACTTTGTAGTGCATAATTTACGGTCTCGGTCGCGGTCGAGGGGTTCAGCATCACAAACAGCGCTTTGCGCCCGCCCGGATCCCAAACACGGGTCAGGCTGTAGCGGTACTTCTCACAATCGGAGTAGACGGCGGTCGAGGGCGCGTCGCCCTTTGTATGCGAGCGGGTGATCATGCCGCTTTCCTGCCCTGACCTGCCAACCCGGCGCAAGGGGCAATTGTCACCTCTGCTGCCAATCCGTGCTAGAATGGCGCGGTAGACGGACGGGGAGGGGTCAGTATGAGCACCGAGAGCAGCTATAGCGCAATCATCAAAACGGTGCGTCTTTACGTTGAGGGCATGTGCCAGGCGGATGCCGGCAAGCTGCGCCTTGCAATGCATCCCAAGGCCTGCGTGATCGGTCATTTTGACGGTGGTTTGGAATGGGAAGATACCGAAGCCTTCATCGCCACCGTGCGGGACGCTGTAGAACGACCGGACCCTGATCCATGGTTCCGGATCAAATCCGTATCACGTATCGGCGATATTGCGCATGTTCTGGTCGAGGATTACTGGCTGGGTGACCGGTATGACGACATGCTGACCCTGCTGCATCACGACAGCGAATGGATCATCGTGTCGAAGGTTTTCTACTATCACCCGACCTGAATAGATTACTGCTGAAACACCCGGTTGGGGTGCAATTCACCGGATTTGTAAACGCCCACGGCCACGGCTTTCCCGTCGAGCGAGGCCCAGGCCTCGTCGCCGTATTCCAAATCCGAAGCCAGCACCATGCCCGGATTGCCATTGCGCAGGCGGGTGGCACCTTCTGGGGTGCATTTCAGCTCGGGCAGGTCCGACAAGCCGGTTTCCAGCGGGTGCAGATAGTCGTCCAGCGCCTTGGTCTTGGCCATCTCGTCGATCTGTTCGATGTTCAACCCGTTTTCGGCGTCGAACGGGCCGGACCAGATGCGGCGCAGCTCTTTCACATGGCCATGGCAGCCCAAAGCCGCGCCCAGATCGCGGGCGATGGAACGGACATACCCGCCTTTGCCGCAGGTCATTTCCAGTACTACGTGGTCGTCGTCGGGGCGGTCGACCAGCACCAGTTCCTCGACCCACAAGGGCCGGGCGGACAGTTCCACGTCCTCTCCATCGCGGGCCAGTTTATAGGCGCGTTGGCCGTCGATCTTCACGGCCGAGAATTTGGGCGGTACCTGCATGATTTCGCCCAAAAACGGGGTCAGTGCCTGTTTGATATCGTCGTCTGAAGGTCGCGCATCGCTGTGTGCAATCACCTCCCCTTCGGCGTCGTCGGTATTGGTGGCCTGACCAAGGCGCACGGTGAACGTATAGGCCTTCAGCGCGTCGGTGATATAGGGGACGGTCTTGGTTGCCTCACCCAAAGCCACAGCCAGAACGCCGGTTGCTTCGGGATCCAGCGTGCCCGCATGGCCTGCCTTTTTCGCGTCCATCGCCCAACGTATCTTGTTGACAACCGACGTTGAGGTCATGCCCGCAGGCTTGTCCACCACCAGCCAGCCGGAAATGTCGCGACCCTTGCGTTTGCGTCCCATCTTGCACCTTGCCCTTTGCCGAGGCGCGCGAGTTACCGGATCACTCTGCTGCTGTCAATTTCAGGGCGTATCCTCGACCACGCCAACAATCGGACCCAGCGAAAACCCGATGTCGGATCGGTTGCTGCCGCGATCGTACATGCGAGAGATATTGCCATCAAAGAACAGTGCATTCGGCGTTTTCAGTACATCGCGGAACAGGCTGCCGAATTCGTGGAACGTGACGTAGTCGTCCGAGATCGCGAAGACAGCTCGCGTGCCATCTTCGCTGGTTCCCACACCGTTCCGAACGTAAAGCGATGTCGAATCGGGTAGGAACCGCGGATGCAGTTCACCGTCGATCACCAACATCGGGCCAGATTGGGTAGCAAAGCGGCAATCGGGGGCAGTGTCCACGAAATCCAGCGTCTCGAACACATCAGCACGACCGTCACGGATGCAAAACACGCCATTGGGCAGCAGTCCGAAATTTCCTGGTCCCGCATTCGGGATCACGCGCATCTGTTCCTGCCCGTGTTCGACATAATGGCCCACAGGCGAGCGGTCATCGTGATACATGCCCGCGTTCATGGCAAAAGCCAGTCGCTTGCCCGTTGGTTCAAGCGCTTCGTTCACCGAGGAAAAATGACCCAGCAACTCGCCGTTTTCATCGTTCAGAAACAGGCGCAGATCTTCACTGGCTGCGTCCACCTCGCAGATGGTATAGCGCTTATCCTCGTGGGTCAGCTTTTCACACGTAACCGCATAGGCTTGCGCGGCCCAGAAGACCGCGCCCAAGGCGGCCAGAGTGCGGATCACTCGTCCAGATCGCGGCGCACCGCGTCCTGCTGGAACATGCGGCGGGTGTCGTCCAGACGGTCAAACGTGTCATCCAGACGGAACCGCAGATCGGGCGAGAATTTCAGGCCGACCTTCTTGCCGACCGCGCGCCGCAGTTCGCCCTTGTTGCGGGCCAGCAATTCGATCACGTCCTCCTGCCCTTTACCGCCCAGAGGCAGCACATAGGCGGTGGCGATTTTCAGATCGGGCGAGGTGCGCACCTCGCCTACGGTGATCGACATACGGTTCAGGTCGGGGTCGTGGATGTCGCCGCGCGCCAGAACCTCGGACAGGGTGCGGCGGATCAGTTCGCCGACGCGCAGCTGTCGTTGGGACGGGCCGGGGCCATCGTGGAATTTGTTCTTTGCCATATCCCCGATCTAAGCCCAAAGCAGGGCTTTGCCAAGCGGCCCCGAACCGGGTAGGAGGCTTTGAGCCGACTAATTCGAAAAGGACCAGCGTAATGACCCATATTCCGGGGATCGTCATCACAGGGGCTTCGGGCCGTATGGGGCAGATGCTGATCAAGACCGTCACAGACAGCGCCCAGGCGCGCCTGGTCGGCGTGGTCGAGCGTAAGGGCCATGATTGGATCGGTCGGGATGTGGGCGAGGCGATGGGCGGACAGGCGCTGGGAGTTACTGTCACCGACGATCCGCTCGAGGCGTTTGCGCAGGCGCAGGCGGTGATCGATTTCACCGCCCCCGAGGCGACGCTGGAGTTTGCCGCTCTGGCGGCGCAGGCACGTTGTGTGCATGTGATTGGCACCACCGGCATGACCGACGAACAGATTGCCGCGCTTGAGCCAGCCGCACGTCATGCGGTGATCGTGCGGGCCGGAAACATGAGCCTTGGCGTCAACCTGCTAATGCAACTGACCAAAAAGGTCGCGGCTGCACTGGATGAGGATTTCGACATCGAGATCATCGAAGGCCACCACCACCACAAGGTCGATGCGCCTTCGGGCACCGCGCTGATGCTGGGCGAGGCCGCCGCCGAAGGGCGCGGCGTCAATCTGGCTGATGTGTCCGACCGGGGCCGCGACGGCATCACCGGCGTGCGCCAGCGTGGCCATATCGGCTTTCACGCCATTCGGGGCGGCGACATTGTTGGCGAACATGATGTTCTGTTCGCAGCCCCCGGCGAACGCATCGTGCTGCGCCATCTGGCCACCGACCGCGCCATCTTTGCCCGTGGCGCGCTAAAGGCGGCGCTGTGGGGGCAGGGCAAAGCGCCGGGTCAGTATGACATGTTGGATGTGCTGGGATTGTAGGCCCATAGACGGATCGCCCTGAGGCGCTAAGGTCGGATCATGCGGATCCTGAAATCTCGCGTGGCAATCGGATTGTTGTTGGCAGTGTTCTATCTGACGCTGCTGCCGTTTGTGGTGCATGGGTTCGGGATGATCAACATTGGGTTGTCTGATGACGCGGCCCAACAGAGCTATCTGTTCGTTCCAGATCGAACCGTCGGCAACGCAGCCATGATGCTGCATATCTTTGCCGGAACGGTGTTGGTGACGCTGGTGCCGTTGCAATTGATCCGCCCCCTTCGGCACAGGTTCAATGGGTTTCACCGTGCACTGGGAGCGATGCTGGTCACGCTGGCGCTGATCACCGGCCTTGCGGGAATGACCTATATCCCATTGCGCGGAACAATCGGTGGCCCGGTGATGTCTGCTGGCTTTTTCCTGTACGGTCTGTGCCTGTTTACCTCGGCGCTGATGTTGGCGCGCATGGCGATCTTTCGGGATCGCGCAGGCCATTGGGCCTGGGGTCTGCGGTTGTTCTGGCTGGCGCTTGGCTCGTGGCTCTACCGTGTCCACTACACGATCTGGTACCTGCTGACCGGAGGGCTTGGGTCAGAGCCCGATTTCTCGGGCCCTTTCGATCTGGTGCAGAATTTTGCATTCTTTGTGCCTTATCTGTTGATCGTTCAGATATGGATCATGCGTAGGCGTTTGGGCCATCAGGGAGCGCTGGTCACAAATCCCTGATTTTGTCTGCCCGCAACGGGCAGGCCAGATAGACGCCGAACTCCTTCCCGATATCGGCACTGACCCGAGCGTGAACTGCGCCCTGACGGTCCAGAAAGCGTTGGTTGTCCTTAACCGGAAAAATCCCCTCGTGCCATATGCCGGGGTGGATGTAGAGGCCACGAGAGCCGTCGCACCAGAAGGCGACGACCTTTTCCGGGGTCAGGTTGTCACCGGGCAAGGCAGCGGGCACGATGAAAGGCTTGTTGTCCAGCGGCCAAAACATCTGCCCACCGTCCGGATGGTAATTCATGTGCCACAACAGCACCTGATCGCGCGGCGTGGTTTGGCGCTCGGCTTTGGCTTGTTGCGGATCGGTAGACCAGCCCAGAACATAGTGGCCGTTCACCGCTTCGTTTCTGCCATAGAGCACATCGCCTTTCCATTCGCCGTGGAACGTGCCCTCGACCCAACCGCCCTCGTCGCCGGTGCCCTCGTCGATGGGTCGCCAACCCTGCTGCGGCCATCGGGTGATTTCAATCTCGAAGGTTTCGGGATCATCGACCAGACAGCCATAGCCCTTCACCGTCTCGTCAGTGGCCCGGATCAGCGGAACCTCGTGCCAGGGCAGGGACGGTTTTGAACTGGCTTCGAAGATATATTCCGGCGCGTTCATGTCGCACCCAGATGTTTGTCGACCATGCGTTGCACCATGGGGGCAAAATGGGCGAAATCCGGGGTTTCCATGTCCGCACGTTTGCCTGCCTCGTCCAGATAGCGGACCTGAATGATCTCTTTCAGGTTCGGGTTGGCCTCGAATTCCGCGACTTCTTCGGCACTCATCGGACCACCCTGCAGTTCCAGCGTATGTACCGATGCGGTGGACAAACGGGCGAAATACTCCGGTTTTGTGGCGCAGAGATACCGCTTGGCTGCCACGTGATAGCGACAGCAATCGGTGATGACCGAGGGGAAGAACTGCTCCAGCACCTCGGCGCCCGCGTCCTCGTGGTGACGGTCTTCAGTGTCGTCGGGATGGTAGGTGCCGAACTCGGACGTGAAATGGCCGATATCGTGCAGCAGCGCGCCGACGATGATTTCCTCGGGCTGGCCATTCTGTTCGGCAATGGTGGCGCCTTGCAGCATGTGTTCGGCCATGGTGACGGGTTCGCCCAGATATTCTTCGCCGCCACGGCGGTCGAAGATATCGCCGATGAAGGCCACGATATTGTCCCGGTTCAGGGTCGAGAAATCCGGTTTCATTCCGCCGCCTCCGGCTGCGCCATCTCCATCGCGGCCAGCGTTGACAGCAACCCGTCCTTGTCGGCGTAGCAGCCCTGCAACCAGCGCGAGCCCGCACCGGAATAGCCCAGACGCGCGTGTAGGACGCGGGTATTATCGACGATGAAGCTTTCACCGGGTTCCAGTTTGAAGGACACGCCCATGGCCGGGTCGTCGATGATCTCACCCATCTGGCGATAGGCAGCGTAATAGGCCTCCATCTGATCAAACGGCACATCAACGAACGGCGCAGAGGAGCGGTTGTTGAAGCGAATGCCGATCAGTTCACCATCTGGCGACAGCTCGATCATCGGTCGGCGCGACCGCAGACAGATACCGTCCGCCCCCTTGTATTCGAACCGGGCCGGGTAACCCGCCAGCAGGGCGAATCCTTCGGGGTTCTGGTCGCGCAGCCTTTCGGCGGCGCGGAAGCCGTCAACAACGATGGAATCGCCACCTTCGGCCGAGTTCTCCAAACAGTACAGGATTTGCAGCGTCGGCACCGGATCGCGGTAGGGGTTGTCGGTATGGGCCTGCAAACCCAGCCCGGTATAGGCGAGGTTGGTCGGGTTCACCTCGGTTCGGACTTCGAAATAGGGGCCATAGTTGGTCTGACGGGCATAGCCGAACAGATCGGCCACTTTCAGCAGCGATTCCGGCTCGGTCGGGCCGCCGGTCAGCTTGGCGAAGCCATATTCGGCCACCGCAGCCAGCCAGGCGCGCTTGGCTTCGGGGTTGGCGTGGACCTCAGTCCAATCGGCGCTTGGGGCGTTGATGCCGCGTTCCCAGGTGGTGATGCCGGGGGCCGTCCGCCCATTGGGGAGGCTGTGGTCGCGGTCATAAACGTGATCCGCCAGCCAACCGGCGGGGAAGATGACGGTCTTGCCCTCGGGTTGGAATGTCACGGTCAAATCGCCGTTGCTGACCTCGGCGGCGCTGACCGAGATGTCAGCAGAAATATCGCCGATGGTGATTAGGCGTTGCCCGTTGCCCGGCGCGCGGGTGTCGGGGTCCAGCGCATTGTCGCGCAGCCAGATGGCGTGGAAACGGGCCTGAGTGCCGGTGTCGAATTCAACCGTTACAACCGAGGCGTCATGGGTGGCAGTGCGCAGCATGGGGGGTCTCCTGTTCGGCGCGGGCTTTGGTTGAGAAACTAATCGCCCTGTGGCATTACCACAATTAATCCTTCTTTCTGCTGAGGCTTGGAAAAATTTATGGCTAAGAAAAAGATCGGATTGCCGCCTTTGGACTGGCTGCGCGTGTTCGAAGCCGCCGGTCGGTTGGGAGGGTTTTCGGCTGCGGCACGCGAGTTCGGTTTGACGCAGGCCGCCGTCAGTCAACGCATCGGAAATCTTGAGGTATGGCTGGGTCGCACCCTGTTTGTGCGTGAGGCGCGTGGCGTGTCTCTGACCGTCGAAGGGGAAAGCTATCTGCCGTTGGTGCAGGACAGTTTGCAGGCGCTGGAACGCAACACCGAGGACCTTTTCGGGAAGTCTCCGCGCGAATTGCGCGTGGCCGGGCTGTCATCGAACATCCATGCGCTGGTGGTGCCCAGCCTGACCCGATTTCAGGAGGTGCGCCCAAAAGTGCGCGTGCTGACGGATTCCGTGGCACGGCGATCCTCGCTGGATGAGGAAAAGACCTGGCTGCAAATCCGCTATGGCCGGGGTGCCTGGCCAGGGCGGGATTCTGAACTGATTGCACGTGAAGTGCTGGTGCCCATGGCGGCACCGGGTGTGGAATGGGGCGCACCGCTGATTGACCTTCGAGGCGAGCGGCCCGCCTGGAGCGACTGGGCGCGAAAGACAGATCAGGGCGATGTAACACCGTCACGCATCAGTTTCGATTCGATGGAACACGCGTTTTCCGCGGCACGTCAGGGAATGGGTGTAGCGCTTGGGTCGGTGCCCTTGGCCAATGCAGATCTGCAGGCGGGACGGCTGCGCAGGCTGGACCTGCCAGAGTTGAAAACGCGGGATGGCTATTGGCTGACATGGCCCGAAGAGCGCTCGAAATCGAAGAAACAGCGTGCTCTGATCGACGATTTTCTACAGGCACTGCGCGGGTAAGCGATCAGAAATCGATCGCGATGCCCTTCTTCTCCCAATCGCCATACCGGGCTGGGTCAGGCCCGTCGCGCCCACCCAATTCCCTGGGCATCTCCTTGGCCTCAGCTTCCACTTTTTTTCGGCGTTCTTCGGCTTCGGCCAAGGCGCGCTGGGCGGCGGGAGGCAGGTCTTTGCGGTCGTCACTCATGACATCGGGTTCCTTTCCGTGCAGGGGCTTGATATACGCCCCCGTCCGCCTTTGGCAATGCGGGCGAGGGTCACATCAAAGGCGGTTTTCATGTCTGACAACGCAACAGCGGCGCGACGCAGCGCGATCTATCTGCTGGATCAGATTCTGGGGGAGGGGCGGTTGCTGTCCGAATGTCTGGCCGCTGGAGCGCTGGATCGGCTGAGCCCCGAGGATCGTGCCCGGGCGCAACGATTGACACTTGAGACTCTGCGCGGCCTTGAACGGGCCGACCGGTTGCTGGACAACCACCTGAACCGGACCCCGGCGTTAACCGTGCATAACGCGCTGCGCCTCGGCGCGGTTGAGTTGTGTCACGGAGAAGCGGCGCATGGGGTGGTGAACTCCATGGTGGAAATCGTCGGCCGGTCGCGTAAACACGGGCGACTGAAGGGGTTGGTGAATGCGGTTCTGCGCAAAGTGGCCGCCGAAGGTCCTCAGGCCTGGCCCAAAATGCGGGTGCCGCGCTTGCCGGACTGGCTCCGAGAGCCGCTGATCATGGCGTGGGGCACTGAGGCCGTTGCGGGTATGGAGCTGGCGCACTTTGCGGGCGCGCCGCTGGATATCTCTGTGAAACCGGGCGCAACCGGACCCGGTGACGCACTTCCGACGGGATCACTGCGGGTACAGGATGCGGGGCAGGTGTCGGCTCTGCCGGGGTTCAATTCAGGCGACTGGTGGGTTCAGGATGCGGCGGCAGCAATGCCGGTACAGATTCTCGCACCAAAAGCTGGTGAAAACGTTCTGGACCTGTGCGCCGCACCGGGCGGTAAGACGCTGCAACTGGCGGCCGCCGGGGCCAAGGTCACGGCGTTGGACATATCAGAGGCGCGCCTGGAACGTGTACACGAGAACCTCCAGCGCACCGGGTTGAACGCACATGTTATCGCCGGTGACGCGCTTGAACATCAAGGCCAGTACGACGCCATTCTTCTGGATGCGCCTTGCTCGGCCACTGGCACCATCCGTCGCCACCCGGATCTGCCCTTTGCCAAGGACGGTTCGGAATTCGGTGGGCTGATCGAATTGCAGGCGCAGATGCTGGCCCATGCCTGGACCTTGCTGAAACCCGGCGGGCGGCTGGTTTATTGCACCTGTTCGCTGCTGCCGGATGAGGGCGAGGTGCAGGTCGAAGAAGCCCTTGAGCGATACCCGGATATGCATATTGACCGCGATGCGCTGACCGTTGCCGGTGTCGAGCAGGGCTGGATTACCGAAGAAGGCGGCCTGCGCCTGCGGCCTGACTACTGGGCGGATCGCGGTGGCATGGACGGGTTCTATATCGCTTGTCTGAACAAATCCGCCTGAGGCGACGCTTTTCGGTGACTTGACGATCGCGGCGGTCTATCGTTGGGTCTCAGGCGCCAGCAGAGCGCAAGAGGCAGAGTAACGAGCGTCATGTCAAAATCAGACACCATGACCAACCGGTGGACGCGGTTTCAGAACCGTTTCTACGCGCGTCTCAGCCAACGGCGCAAAGCGGTTACTGGCTTCGTCGGAGAGCCCGAACCGCGCACGGTCGGTTCCTTTGCGCGGGGTCGGCAGCTGGTGGCGGGTAACCTGCTGTTTGCCGGCTATCTGGTGGAGGCGCAGGACACAGAATTGTGGGACGTGGTGGCCCCTAGCACAGGCTTTGACAATGAACGCCACGGATTCGCCTGGCTAGACGATCTGGCTGCCGTCGGGGACATACGGGCGCGGGAAAAGGCCCAGCGCTGGGTCTGGGGCTGGATCAAGGCACACGGTCGCGGGCATGGGCCGGGCTGGGCGCCGGATCTGACCGGGCGGCGGGTAATGCGTTGGATTAACCACGCACTCTTTCTGCTGCGCGGTGCGGATGAAACCCAAAGCCGTGTGTTCTTCCGCGCGTTGGCGCAGCAAACGTGGTTCCTGTCCAAACGCTGGCACGCGGCCACGCCGGGCCTGCCCCGGTTCGAGGCGCTCGCCGGGTTGGTGCAGGCTGGACTGGCGCTGGAAGGGCTCGAGAAAATGGCTGACCCGGCGCTGCGCGCGCTGGCGAAAGAATGCGAAAAGCAGATCGACTCGCAGGGTGGCATCACGACCCGCAACCCTGAGGAATTGCTAGAGGTCTTTATGCTCTTGTCCTGGACCTCTGCCGCGCTGAGCGAATTGGGCTGGGGAACGCCCGGTGCGCAGGCCGATGCGATCAAGCGCATTGCGCCCACCCTGCGTAGCCTGCGCCATTCCGACGGTGCGCTGGCCCGTTTCCATGGCGGTGGGCGTGGGGTCGAAGGCCGTTTGGATCAGGCACTGGCACAAAGCGGTGTCAGGCCGCATCACGCGGTTGGCCTGGCGATGGGATATGCCCGGCTTTATGCGGCGCGCACCAGTGTGATCGTGGATTCCAGCGCGCCCCCCAAGGGAAACGCATCTTATAACGCGCACGCTTCGACGCTGGCTTTTGAGCTGACTTCGGGACGGCGTCCGCTGATCGTGAATTGCGGCTCGGGTGAAAGTTTCGGTTCTGAATGGCGGCGGGCCGGGCGGGCAACGCCGTCCCATTCGACTTTGTGTCTGGATGGCTATTCCAGCGCCCGGCTGGCAACCGCAAGCCCCGGCAGTGAGAAAGAGGCATTGATCGATGCCCCGCAAGAGGTTCCGACCGATTTTGAGGACGCGTTCGAAGGTACCCGCTTTATGGTCGGGCACGACGGGTACACCAAGGTATTTGGTCTGACCCATGCTCGCACGTTCGAGCTGCGTTTTGACGGGCGAGAACTGACGGGAGAAGATATTCTGCTGACCGCCACCGACAAATCCAAGCGGCAGTTCGACAAGGCGCTGGACGCCTCGGGGTTGAACGGCATCGGCTTTGATATCCGGTTTCATCTGCATCCAGACGTCGATGCAGCCATCGATCTGGGTGGCGCGGCGGTGTCCATGGCGCTCAAAAGTGGCGAGATCTGGGTTTTCCGTCACGACGGCGTTGGAAAATTATCAGTTGAACCAAGTGTTTATCTTGAAAAAGGGCGTTTAAAGCCACGCGCGACAAAACAGATCGTTCTATCTGGACGCGCAATGGAGTATGCGACGCGCATCCAGTGGACGTTGAGCAAGGCACAGGATACAGCCTATGCCGTGCGCGACTTGCACCGGGACGAGCCCGAATTCGACTGACTCCAAAAGGACCCTTGGACCCATGACCGACCTTCACCCCGTGCGCCGCGCGTTGCTTTCCGTTTCCGACAAGACCGGGCTGATCGAGCTGGGCAAGGCATTGGCAGAACGTGGAGTCGAATTGCTGTCGACCGGCGGCACCGCCAAGGCTCTGCGCGATGCAGGGCTTGAGGTGAAGGATGTGAGCGAGATCACCGGCTTCCCTGAGATGATGGATGGCCGCGTGAAAACACTGCACCCGATGGTGCATGGCGGCCTGCTGGCCCTGCGCGATAATGACAGCCACTTGGCCGCGATGACTGAACATGGCATCGGTGCGATCGACCTGCTGGTGGTGAATCTCTATCCGTTCGAGGCCACCGTCGCCAAGGGTGCGGATTATGACACCTGCATCGAGAACATCGACATCGGCGGTCCGGCGATGATCCGCGCGGCTTCGAAGAACCACGCTTTTGTAAACGTTGTGGTCGACGTGCAGGATTACGATGCCCTGTTGGCGGAACTGGCGGCGAATGACGGTCAGACCTCTTATGCTTTCCGACAGACTCTGGCGCAGACGGCCTATGCCCGTACCGCTGCATATGACGCGGCGGTTTCGAACTGGATGGCAGATGCGCTGGCCGCTGAGGCTCCGCGTCGTCGCGCCTTTGCCGGAGAGTTGAAGCAGACCCTGCGCTATGGCGAGAACAGCCATCAATCGGCAGCGTTCTACACGGACGGTACAGGTCGCCCCGGCGTGGCGACTGCCGTTCAGCATCAGGGCAAGGAACTGAGCTACAACAATATCAACGACACCGATGCTGCGTTCGAGCTGGTGGCCGAGTTCGATCCTGCGGACACCGCCGCCTGTGCCATTATCAAACACGCCAACCCTTGTGGCGTGGCCAAAGGTGCGACCCTGCTGCAAGCGTACAAGTCGGCATTCGATTGCGACCGCACCTCGGCGTTTGGTGGCATCGTGGCGCTGAACCAGCCGTTGGACGCCGAAACCGCGCAGGAAATCACCGGGATTTTCACCGAGGTTGTGATTGCGCCGGGTGCTTCGGATGAGGCTAAGGCGATCTTCGCCGCCAAGAAGAACCTGCGCCTGCTGACGACGGATGGCCTGCCTGACGTGACCGCCGGTGGCAAAACCGTGCGTCAGGTGGCCGGTGGCCTGCTGGTGCAGGACAAGGATAACGGTTTTGTTGGCATGGATGACCTGAAGGTTGTCACCAAGAAAGCCCCAACCGAGGAGCAGATGCGCGATCTGCTGTTTGCGTGGAAAGTGGCCAAACACGTCAAATCCAACGCCATCGTCTACGTCAAGGACGGCGCGACTGTGGGTGTCGGTGCAGGGCAGATGAGCCGCGTGGACTCGGCCCTGATCGCCGCCAAAAAGGCTGAGCGCATGGCCGACGTGCTGGATCTGCCGCAGCCGTTGACCATCGGTTCGGCGGTGGCGTCGGATGCGTTCTTCCCCTTCCCTGACGGGCTGATGGAGGCCGCCGAGGCCGGTGCCACATGCGTCATTCAACCCGGCGGCTCAATGCGCGATGACGAGGTGATCGCGGCCGCGGACGAGGCCGGTCTGGCGATGGTCTTCACCGGCATGCGCCACTTCCGTCACTGATGCGCTATCGCCTTCTACTCTGGGCCGCGCTGGTCGCATTTGCGATCGACCAGATCAGCAAATATCTGGTCGTTCACGTCATGCGCGTGGCCGAGGGCAACATCGATGTGCTGCCCCCCTTGCTGGTGTTCAAATACGGCGAGAATCGGGGCATCAACTTCGGTCTGTTCCAGGGGGACAGCGACTCGGCCCGCTGGGTTTTGATCGGTATTTCGCTGGTCATCTCGGTCGGTGTGCTGATCTGGCTACTGCGTTCCGCCCCGTCGAAACTGATGCTGGTCTGCGGCGGCCTGCTGATCGGCGGGGCCTTGGCCAATGTGCTGGACCGGGTGCTGTATGGCTATGTGCTGGACTTCCTGAACATGTCCTGCTGCGGCATCAACAACCCGTTCGTGTTCAATCTGGCCGATGTGTTTATCTTTGCTGGTGCATTCGGACTTGTGTTGTTCGATGGCAAAAAGCCCTCGTGACCTGCCCGGGGAAATGGGATAAAAGCGCCTGAAACAGGCTGGAGACTCTGATGCGGCTGCCGCGTTCCATACTTGCTGTGACATTGGCCTTTGCGGTTGCGGGCTGCGCTGATATCGGTTTGCGCCACCTTGAGGCACCAGGTCCGGGGCCGGATGAATTCTCGGTCCTGCCGGTCAAACCGCTGACCCAGCCCAAGGATTACCAGTTCCTGCCTGCGCCCACACCGGGTGGTGCCAACCTGACCGATCCGACTCCGAAAGCGGACGCGGTTGCAGCGCTGGGTGGCAATGCCGCCGCGCTGAATCCCAACACCGCCATCCCGGCGTCGGATGCGGCGCTTTTGACAGCGTCCAGCCGCTATGGCGTGCCAGCAAATACGCGGCAGGTGGTCGATACCGAAGATGCCGAATTCCGCAGAAAACAAGGTCGCTGGACCCGGTTGCGTCTGTTCAAGGTGGATCGTTACTCGCAAGTCTATCGTCGCGAGGCGCTGGATGCCGACGCTCAGAACGAGGCCGCGCGCCGCGCCGGGTTGGAAACGCCATCCGCGCCCCCGGCGAATGAATAAATCTTAACTTTCCGTCATCGGCCTTGAACCTGCGCAGCACCATCGTAGTTTGAACAGCATCAAACGATACGGAGGACGCCCTATGGTTCGGGCCATGGCATTATCTGCCGCCCTGTTCGCCGCAACGCCCCTGTTTGCCGATGGGGAAGAGGCGGTTACAACCTTTACACTGGACAACGGCATGGACGTCGTCGTGATCGAGGATCACCGCGCGCCTGTCGTGCAGCACATGGTCTGGTATCGCGCCGGATCGGCGGATGAACCTGTGGGATCATCCGGCGTGGCGCATTTTCTGGAACATTTGCTGTTCAAAGGCACCGATACGCTGGCACCCGGCGAGTTCTCGGCCACTGTGGCCGCCAATGGTGGCAATGACAACGCCTTCACATCCTATGACTACACCGCCTATTTCCAGCGCGTTGCCGCCGACCGGCTTGAGCTGATGATGCAGATGGAAGCGGACCGGATGCACAACATCCGCCTGAGCGAGGAGGACATCGCAACCGAGCGTGACGTGATTCTTGAGGAACGCAACCAGCGCACGGACAACAGCCCGCGTGCCCTGTTCGGGGAACAGATGAACGCCGCGCAATACCTGAACCATCGCTACGGCGTGCCGATCATCGGCTGGCGGCACGAGATGGAGACGCTGGACATGGACGACGCGCTGTCCTTCTACCAGACCCACTACGCGCCCAATAATGCCATTCTGGTGGTCACCGGCGATGTGGAGCCGGATGAGGTCAAAGCGTTGGCCGAGCAATATTACGGTGTGATACCCTCAAACCCCGACCTGCCCGAGCGTGTACGCTCGCAGGAACCTCCGCAAACGGCAGAGCGCCGTCTGACCTATAAGGACCCGCGTGTATCGCAGCCTTATGTGCAGCGTAGCTATCTGGCCCCCGAGCGGGACGCCGGTGCACAGGAAAAAGCGGCGGCGCTGTTCCTGCTGGCTGAATTGCTGGGTGGCAGCACCACGTCTTATCTAAACGAAAAACTGCAATTCGAGCAGCAAAAAGTCGTTTATACGGGGGCCTTCTATCGCGGCGTTTCGCTGGATGACACCACATTCGATCTGTTGGTCGTGCCCGCCGAAGGGGTGTCGCTGCAAGAGGCCGAGGATGCCATGGATCAGGCTGTCGCAGACTTTATCGCCGAGGGCATCAACGAAGAGGATCTGGACAGGATCAAGATGCAGCTGCGTGCAGCCCAGACCTATGCACGCGACAATGTAGACGGGATCGGCAACCGCTATGGCCGTGCCCTGACCAGCGGCCTGACGGTCGAGGATGTACAGGCCTGGCCCGATATCCTGCAGGCCGTCACAAGCGATGAGATCATCGCAGCCGCCCGCGAAGTTCTGCAACCGGAATCATCGGTCACCGGCTGGCTGATGCGCGACGATGAGGTGACGCAATGAAACGCATTTTCGCAACTTTGATCGCCGTTGTCATCGCACTGCCCGCCTGGGCCGAGATCGAAATCGAAGAAGTCACCTCGCCCGGCGGTATCACCGCCTGGCTGGTCGAGGATCACTCGATCCCCTTTACCGCACTGGAGTTGCGCTTTCGGGGTGGCACTTCGCTGGATGATCCAGAAAAACGCGGCGCAACATACCTGATGAGCGGCCTGATCGAAGAAGGCGCTGGCGACATGGATGCCCGCACCTATGCCCGCGCGTTGGAGTCGCTGGCGGCCTCGTTTCGGTACAACGCCTCGGATGACTCGGTGTCGATCTCGGCGCAGTTTCTGTCCGAAAACCGGGAGGAAGTGATCGATCTGCTGCGCACCACGATCCATGAGCCTCGGTTCGATGGAGATGCGGTGGAGCGGGTGAAGGCACAGGTTCTGTCCGGCCTGCGGTCGGATCAGAGTGACCCGAACGACATTGCCGGACGCAATTTCGCGCAGATGGCCTATGGCGATCACCCGTATGGCTCCGAAGGCAAGGGAACGATCGAAAGCGTCAGTGGCCTGACGCGGGAAGATGTGGTCACCGCCTACGATAATGCTTTCGCCAAAGACCGGCTTTATGTCGGAGCTGTGGGGGATATCACCGCTGAAGAACTGGGTGTGCTGCTGGACACGCTGCTGGCCGATCTGCCCGAGACCGGAAAACCTATTCCGGGCCGTGCAGACGTCGACATTCCTGGCGGCATCAGCGTGGTCGAATTCGACACCCCGCAATCGGTTGCCCTGTTCGGTCATGAGGGGATCGACCGCGACGACCCGGACTTCTTCGCCGCCTATGTCCTGAATCACATCCTCGGAGGTGGGGGATTTGAAAGCCGCCTGATGCAAGAGGTGCGTGAAAAACGGGGGCTGACCTACGGCGTTGCGACCTATCTTGTGCCCAAGGATCTGGCCTCGGTCTATCTGGGTTCTGTGTCCTCGGCCAATGACCGGATTGCCGAAGCTGTCGAAGTGATCCGTGACGAATGGGCCCGCGCCGCGACCGAGGGCGTGACCCGGAAAGAACTGGACGACGCCAAGACCTACCTGACGGGTGCCTACCCGCTGAGGTTCGATGGAAACGGGCAGATTGCCGGTATCATGGTCGGGATGCAGATGGAGAATCTGCCCATCGACTATATCGCCACGCGCAACGACAAGGTGAATGCGGTGACGCTGGACGAGGTGAACCGCGTGGCCAGCGAATTGCTCGACCCAGAGGGGCTGCATTTCACCGTCGTCGGTAAGCCAGAAGGTCTTGAAACCACGAACTGATGATCAAGGGGCTGAGCGCCGCTCAGCCCTTTTTTCCAGCTGCGTCGCGCAGCATCTGCCCCATCATCTGCCCGAATTTACCTGAACCGCGCTGATACAGCGCGCCGTCCACGGACAGCACCGTGCCGCTGATATAGCTGGCCATGTCCGAACTGAGAAACAGGCAGGCATTGGCCACGTCCTGCGTGGTCCCCCAGCGCCCAATCGGCACATCGCGGCGCAGGGCCTCTTCGGCATCGGGGGTGGGGGCCAATCGTTTTGCGCCTTCGGTACCTTCGATGAAACCGGGAACGACGGAGTTCACACGGATGCCCTCGACACCCCATTCCATCGACAGTGTCCGGGTGATCTGATCTACACCCGCCTTTGCGGCGCAGACATGGGCCTGTCCTTCATAAGGCAGAAACGACTGCGGGGCTGAGATGTTGATGATGCTGGCTCCGGGACGTTTCAGGTACGGATACGCCCCCTTCATCACATGGATCGTGCCCATCAGGTCAATGTCGATAACTGCCTTGAAGGCATTGATCGACATCTCGGACGCCAGCGCAGGGAAATTGCCCGCGGCACCCGAGACCAGCACGTCGAAATCGCCGAATGCGTCGTGGAACCTCTTCAGACCATCGGCCACTGCGTCGGGGTCCCGCACGTCAAACGCAACGCCGATGGCGTCTTGCGCGCCAGCAGCTTTCAACGCCGCGACCGTGTCATCCACCTTGTCCTGCGAGCGGCTGGCGACGGCCAGCTTGGCCCCCGAGGCCGCAAAGGCCTCGGCAATACCTCGGTTGATGCCACTGGTGCCACCAATGACGATAACGGTTTGTCCTGCGAAATCCATGTAGGCCTCCCTAGTTATCCTCTGCTAGTTTGCGTGATTGTCTCGGCCTACTGCATTCCGTGTTTCTTCAAGAATCGGAAGCACGTGGGTTTCGAAATCCGCTGGTAAAAAAACTCACAGCTACGGAGACCGCCAGCGAGAATACAACAAGACAAGCAAGAGATACCCTTGCGTTCTTACCCACTGGCAATACCAAATCTGATTCTCCGGTCGCGGGAGCCCTACTCGCCGTAGGGCACCCAGATGTTTTTCACTTCGGTCGCAGCCTGCAGGAAGCGGCGGGATTGGTCCACGCCCCAATCAAATGCCGTCGCGTTATTGACCCAGGTCCGTTTCAGGTTCCCGGCCGAGACGACCTCGATCTCTTTCGACAGATCGGTGGACGAGAATGACCAGACCGCGTCCACGTTCAGGTGTGACGCCAGAGGTTTAGCCAGTTCGGCGTGGCTGCCGGTTAGGATGTTGACTACGCCTGCAGGCACGTCCGAGGTTTCCAGGATCTGATAGAAATCGGTGGCTGCCAGCGGATAGGGTTCCGAGGCTACCAGAATTGTCCGGTTGCCCATCGCAATTGCAGGAGCCATGGCCGAGACCAGGCCCAGCAGAGGCGCTTCGTCGGCGCACAAGGCACCGATGACGCCAACGGATTCCTTCATCGCAATCGCAACGCCACGGATTGGAACACCGTGCACCTGACCGTCATATTTGTCAGCCCAGGCGGCGGCGGTGAACAGACGCTGGATCGAGGCTTCAACCTCTTTCGCGCCGTCTTTTCGGCCGGTCATGGCGTCGATACGGGCGGCAAATTCATCGGCACGGGCCGAGAGGTTCTCGCCGATATAATACAGAATCTGCGCCCGCAAATGGCCAGTGGTCTTGGCCCAGCCTTTGGCCCCCGCCGCAGCCTCGACCGCGTTGCGGACGTCTTTGCGGTTGGCAAGGCCCACATGACCCAACAGGCCGGACTTACCCCAGACCGGCTTGGAATAGCCACCGTCGGGCCGTGCTTGTTTGCCACCGACATACATCTTCGCCGTGCGGTCAATCGGATCGACCGGAGAGCCTTCGCCCACAGTGGCTTCGACCTGTGACAGCGGCTTGGATTTGCCCTTGGGCTTGGTGTAGGCCGCCAGCCCTTCCCAGCCGCCTTCGCGGCCAAAACCGCTTTCGCGCACACCGCCAAACCCGGCAGCGGCGTCGAACAGGTTGGTTGCATTCACCCAGACCACACCGGCAACCAATTTGGGTGCGATGTCCAGCGCCAGGTTCACGTTTTCGGTCCACACCGTTGCGGCCAGCCCGTAGCGGGTGTTGTTGGCCAGCTCGACCGCCTCTTCCGGCGTGCGGAACGTGGACGACACTAGCACCGGGCCGAAGATCTCTTCCTGCATCAGCGGATCAGAAGTTTCGAGGCCCGAGATAAGTGTCGGTGGGTAGTAACAGCCATTCGCGGGCAGATCGCAAGCCGCCTGATGGACGTGACCGACCGTATTGCTTTCGACCATGCTCTTGATGGTCTGAAGCTGCACGGGGTCGACAACGGCACCCACGTCGATGCATTTGTCCAACGGGTTGCCAACACGTAAGCCGTCCATCCGAGCGCGCAGTTTGTCGTGGAAGCGATCGGCGATGCCTTCCTGCACCAAAAGGCGCGAGCCCGCACAGCAGACCTGACCCTGATTGAACCAGATCGCGTCGACCAGACCTTCGATGGCGCTGTCGATATCGGCGTCATCAAAAACGATATAGGCGGACTTGCCGCCCAGCTCCAAGGTCAGTTCTTTGTCTGATCCCGCAGTTGCTTCGCGGATACGCCGCCCCACAACAGTCGAGCCGGTAAAGGCGATCTTGTCCACATTTGCGGTCACGATCATCTCACCCACGGCGCCGTCACCAGTAACGATGTTAACCACGCCTTTCGGCAACCCGGCCTGCGAGCAAATGTCGGCAAACAGCAGCGCCGTCAGTGACGTGTATTCTGCCGGCTTTAGAACCACGGTGTTGCCCATCGCCAGCGCCGGAGCGATTTTCCACGCCAGCATCAACAATGGAAAGTTCCACGGGATGATCTGACCGCACACACCCAGCGCCTGCGCGTCGGGCAACTCGCTTTCCATCAACTGCGCCATGCCCGCGTGGTAATAGAAATGCCGCTGGGCCAGAGGGATGTCGATATCGCGTGATTCACGGATCGGCTTGCCGTTGTCGAGGCTTTCCAGCACCGCAAACAGGCGGGAATGCTTCTGCAGCAGGCGCGCAATGGCATAGAGATAACGCGCACGGCCCGCGCCGCCCAGCTTTTCCCATTTCGGTTGCGCTTTACGGGCGGCAGACACGGCAGCATCCACATCGGCCTGTTTCGCCTGTGTAAGCTTGGCCAGCACCTCTCCGGTCGCCGGGTTTCGGCTGTCGAAGCCTTTGCCCGGTTTGGTGAAGGTTCCATCGATATAGTGTCCGAACTTGTCGCCCTGATCGACCAGCCAGGCCAAAGCCTCGGCAGCGCTTTCGGGGGCGGGGCCGTAATCCATGGTCTCGAAAATCTCTTTGACTGTCATTGTTCTTTCCTCAGCCCATGGAGTGACGGTAGCCCGCAGAATACGCGCCGGTGACATAGTGTTCCAACTGCCGCTCGATATCGCCCAGCAGCGACGACGCACCAAAGCGGAATAGGTCAGGTTCCAGCCAGCGGTCTCCTAGCTCGTCCTTGATCAGCGACAGGTAAACCAGCGCGTCCTTGGCTTTGGATATGCCGCCCGCAGGTTTGTACCCGACGCGATACCCAGTGCGGTCATAGTAATCGCGGATCGCACGGATCATCACCAGCGATACGGGCAGGGTGGCGTTGACGCTTTCCTTACCGGTCGAAGTCTTGATGAAATCAGCCCCTGCCATCATGCAGACCAGTGAGGCGCGGGCCACGTTGCGCAGGCTGCCCAGCTCTCCAGTGGCTAGAATGGCTTTGACATGGGCATCGCCACAGGCGACGCGGAAGGCCTTCATCTCTTCATACAAAGCCTGCCAATCACCCGACAGGACGTGACGGCGCGAGATGACGATGTCGATCTCTTCGGCCCCGGCTTTCACGCTTTCTTCGATCTCGGCCACCCGCAGGTGGAACGGGGACAAACCTGCTGGGAAGCCGGTGGATACGGCGGCGACCGGGATGCCGGTGCCTTTCAGCGCGGTCACGGCCGTGTCGATCATGTCGTGATAGACACAGACAGCTCCGGTGGTGATCGGCGGCATGTCCAGCGCCTGCAACACGGTTGCTGCCACCGGTTGCCGAGCCTTGGCGCATAGGCGGCGCACGCGGCCAACCGTGTCGTCACCGGACAAGGTGGTCAGGTCGATCATAGTGACGGCCTTAAGCAACCACGCGGCCTGATGCTCTTTCTTCACCGACCGGCGGCCGGGCAGGGTTGCGGCGCGGCGCTCGATGGCCGAGGTGTTGGCCTGCACCGCGCGCACCCAGTCCAGGTCCAGCTCCATGCCGGGGTTCCGCGGTTCGGTCACTTGCGGCAGATGCGCGGTGCGCACGGGGCTTTCTGAGCTCTGCGTTTCCATATTCACATCCTTTGGGAGGTTTGCGCCAAAATCGCACGGGTTGCGGGTAAATGGAAGGTGTAGACGGCGCGGAGGAGTGGTTTTTTTGACCAAATGGACAAAATTGGCGTTTTCTTGCGACTAATTCGCAATAGTGTTGACTTAGTTGCGAATGGTTCGCATATTCATTCTCAACAGGATACCAAATCGGGGTCGGATATGATTCGTCGCAGCTTTTTTGCAGCCTTGGCATTTGCCGCTGCCTTGCCACTGACGGCATGGGCCGAAGCGCCACTTAAAGTGGTCGCTACCACAGGCATGATCGCCGACGCCGCGCGTCAGGTGGGTGGCGATCAGGTTGAGGTCAAGGGTCTGATGGGTCCCGGCGTCGACCCGCACGCCTATCGCCAAACCCGCAGCGACATCGTGGCCATGACCCGCGCGGACCTGATCCTCTGGCATGGCCTGTATCTGGAGGCCCAGATGGAGGACTTCTTCCACGACCTCGGCCGCAAGCGGGCTGTGGTGGCCGTGGCCGAAGGCGTGGATAAATCCAAGCTGCGCGCCCATGACGATTATGCCGATAAATATGACCCGCACGTCTGGATGAGCCCGGCGCTGTGGCGTGATGTGGTTGTCGAAGTTCAGAACGCCCTGACCGAGGCGCGCCCCGAAGCCGCCGACCTGTTTGCCGCGAATGCGCAGGCGCATCTGGCTGAAATCGACAAGTTGGAGGCTTATGGCAAGCAGGTGCTGGCCGCTGTGCCGGAAAACAATCGCGTGCTGGTGACGGCGCATGACGCCTTTGGCTATTTCGGCGCGGAATACGGCTATGAAGTGCTGGGCATTCAGGGCATCTCGACCCAGTCCGAGGCCGGTCTGAACCGGATCGGTGAGTTGGTAGATACCCTGGTGGACAAGCAACTGACTGCGGTGTTCGTGGAAAGCTCGGTCTCTGACCGCTCGATGCGCGCGTTGATCGAAGGCGCGGCGTCCAAAGACCACGAGGTTGGCGTTGGCGGAGAGCTGTTTTCCGACGCCATGGGCGAACCTGGCACCTACGAGGGCACCTATGTTGGCATGCTGGATCACAACATCACCGTCATTGCCGGGGCGCTGGGCGCGGATGTGCCTGATCGCGGCATGAACGGCAAACTGTCTGCGGGGTTTTGAGTGATGCTGGAACTGGCCGCTGATCAGGGTGTTTCGGTTGCTGAGCACGGCATAACCGAAAGCCCGCTGGCCATTCGGGGTCTGACGGTTTCCTACGGTCAGAAACCGGCGGTGTTCTCGGTGGACATGACCGTGCAGCCCGGCGCGATGACAGCGATCATTGGCCCGAACGGGGCTGGCAAGTCGACGTTATTGAAGGCGGCGCTGGGCATCGTCTCTCCCTTGTCCGGTCAGGTGACGGTATATGGTGAGCCGCTTGAGAAGCAGCGTGCCCACATTGCGTATGTCCCGCAGCGCGCAAGTGTGGATTGGGATTTTCCGACCCGCGTGATCGACGTGGTTCTGATGGGACTGTCCCGGCAACTGGGTCTGTTGGGTCGTGTTCGCGCCCGCCATATGGCGCGCGCGATGGATTGTCTGAACCGGGTCGGCATGCGCGACTTCGCGGACCGCCAGATCGGCCAACTTTCGGGCGGTCAGCAGCAGCGGGTATTTCTGGCCCGCGCGCTGGCGCAAGAGGCGGATATCTATCTGCTGGACGAACCTTTTGCCGGCGTTGATGCAGCTACCGAAAAGGCGATTATCGCGGTGCTGAAATCGCTGAAAGAGGCAGGCAAGACAGTCGTTGTCGTGCATCACGACCTGGCCACCGTTACCGACTATTTCGACCATGTGTTCCTGATCAACACCCGCAAGGTGGCCGAGGGAACCGTGGCCGAAGCGTTCACCGCCGAAACCCTGCAATCCGCTTATGGCGGACGGCTGGCTACGGCACAGATCGACCAGATCTCACGCGCGCTGGGATAAATCATGCTTTGGGATGCTCTGACGCTGCAGCTTGGCTACAACGCCACGCTGGTCGCTATCGGTGCGACCTTGCTGGGCATATCTGCCGGAGTGACCGGCACGTTCCTGTTCCTACGCAAACGTGCGCTGGTCAGCGATGCGATCAGTCATGCGACTCTGCCAGGGGTGTGCCTGGCCTTTATGGCGCTCATCGCCTTTGGCGGTGATGGCCGCAACCTGATCGGCCTGCTGGCCGGGTCTGCGGTGTCAGCCTGGGTTGGCCTGCTGTGCATGAACTGGCTAACCCGTCGAACGCGGCTGGCCGAGGATGCGGCCATAGGCGCAGTTTTGTCGGTTTTCTTCGGCTTGGGCATCGTGCTGCTGACGGTGATTCAAACTATGGGTGTGGGCCGTCAGGCGGGGCTGGAAGGGTTTTTGCTCGGGTCCACCGCCGGGATGCTCTGGGCCGACGCGTTGATTATTGCGGTCGGCGGCGCGGCGACATTGTTGTTAGTGATGATTATCCGCCGCCCGATGACGATGGTGGCTTTCGATCCAGAATATGCCGCGGCGCGCGGGCTGCCGGTCCATCGGATCGATCTTGCGATGATGGGGCTGGTCATGGCGGTCACCGTGGTTGGCCTGAAAATCGTTGGGCTGATCCTGATCGTGGCCCTGCTGATTATCCCGCCTGTGACGGCACGGTTCTGGACGAACCGGTCTGACCGGGTTGTGGCGCTGGCCGGTGTGGTAGGTGGGTTGGCTGGGTATCTGGGCGCAGCGCTGTCAGCCTCGGCCCCCAACTTGCCAACCGGACCGATCATTGTCTTGGTGAGCTTTGGATTTTTCGCCCTGTCCTTGCTGTTTGCGCCGGCCCGTGGCGTTCTGGCTGCGGTGCTGCAACATCTGCGATTCCAGCGCCGGGTGCATATCCGGCAGGGCCTGTTGGCCCTGGCCCAGGACCAGAAAATCTATGAACCGCTGACTCTGCGCCTGCTGCGGCGCGCTGGGCTGGCCCGCGCCGATGGTGTCGCGACCGAGGCCGGGAAAGCCCGTGCCGCCAAGGCCCTGCGTGACGAAAAGCGGTGGGAGGTCGTGCGCGCCGATCAGGCGCACGAAGCGACGGCGGCTTTGTATGATGGGCTGCGCGATATCGAAACAGTACTGACCCGCGATCAGATCGCGGAAGTCGACCGCCGGATCGGCGGCCCGCAGGAGGTGCGATCTTGAGCGGAGCAGAGTTTGTCCCCCTTTCACTGACACCGCTGTTGATCGGCATCTGTGCCGCCGTCGCCTGTGCATTGCCCGGCAACTTTCTGGTGCTGCGCAAACAAGCGTTGATCGGCGACGCGATAAGCCATGTGGTGCTGCCCGGCATCGTCGTGGCCTTCTTGCTTACAGGTGCGATATCGACCTGGCCGATGATGCTGGGCGCGGCGGGTGCTTCGGTGGTGGCTGTCGTGATGATCGAGGCGATCCGGCGGCTGGGCCAGATCGAACCGGGGGCTGCGATGGGGGTCGTCTTTACCACTATGTTCGCAGGGGGCGTGCTGTTGTTGGAACAGACCGACACCTCGACTGTGCATCTGGACGTGGAACACGCGCTTTACGGCAATCTGGAAAGCCTGATCTGGCTGGATGCTGTGGGCTGGTGGTCGCTGCTGGACCTCACGGCTTTGGCGGGTTTGCCACCGGAACTGCCGCGCATTGCGCTGACTCTGGTAGGGGTAAGCCTGTTCATCTGGCTGTTCTGGCGCCCCTTGAAAATCTCAACCTTTGACGAGGGGTTCGCCCGCACCCTGGGTATTCGTACCGGTGCGATGGGTATGGCTTTGGTCATTGTCGCCGCCATTGCCGCCGTGGCCGCCTTCGATGCGGTAGGCTCAATCATTGTGATCGCCATGTTCATCTGCCCGCCCGCCGCTGCCCGCATGATGACCAACCGGCTTGAGGCTCAGATTTCCTGGAGTGTCATTTTCGCGATCTTATCCGCAATTTCCGGCTATGTACTGGCGGGGTATGGGCCGTTGTGGCTGGGTGGTACGGATGCGGTCAGTGCAGCCGGAATGATTGCAACCATGTCCGGTTTGATCCTGGCCTGTGCCGCGTTGTGGGGGCCGTGTCGAACCCGCGCAGGTGCACCCGGAACCGCTTGACACGGCATGTTTCTGCCACTGCGCTCTGCGACCTGTCGGCTGATATTCGCCAAGATGCAAAGAGTTGGCAGAGTTAATAAGCTTCATGTTGATTTTCATGTTACGCCACCGGCCATAGAGAATGAATGACCACCACTCACTTCGGATCGTTCGGACAATCGCGACTAAAATTGCCGCCTACCGGTACCGGCACGGCGCGATTGTTCGAACGCCCCCTCCTTAAAAAATGACCCGCCAAACCAGTGGCAGAATCGCGTGTGCCTGTGCTAGGTCTGGTGGTATGGTGCAGGCAAACCCCAATATCAGCGAAAACCGACCCATAATCCGACAGCTGGATGATGCCGCTATCAACCGTATTGCAGCGGGAGAGGTGGTCGAACGTCCGGCCTCTGCGGTTAAGGAACTGGTGGAAAACGCCATTGATGCAGGATCTACGCGGATTGCCATCGATATCGCTGACGGCGGCAAGACGTTGATTCGCGTCACCGACGATGGCTGCGGGATTTCGGCTGGCGATCTGCCGCTCGCGCTGTCGCGCCATGCGACATCCAAGATCGACGGTTCGGATTTGCTGAACATTCACACATTCGGGTTCCGAGGCGAGGCGCTGCCGTCGCTGGGGGCTGTTGGGCGGCTGACCATCACCAGCCGGGTACCCGGTGAGGACGCAGCCTCGGTCCTTGTAGCTGGCGGAGCGATGGAGGCGGTGAAACCAGCCGCCCTGCGTGCGGGAACAGTTGTGGAACTGCGCGATCTGTTTTTTGCCACACCGGCGCGTCTGAAATTCATGCGCACCGACAGGGCCGAGGCGCAGGCGATCACCGACACGGTCAAACGTCTGGCGATGGCCGAGCCTGCGATTACGTTTACCCTGCGCGACGTGTCGGGCGGGGGCGAGGGGCGCGTGACTTTCCGCGCCGATCGCGAGAATGGCGATCTGTTCGATGCGCTGCACGCCCGTCTGGCCCGCGTGATCGGGCGCGAGTTTGCAGAAAACGCGCTGCAGATCGACGCCACGCGCGACGGTATCCGGCTGTACGGCTATGCCGCGCTGCCAACCTATTCACGCGGCGCGGCAGTGGCGCAGTATCTTTTCGTCAACGGCCGTCCTGTGCGCGACAAAATGCTGACTGGGGCATTACGGGCGGCGTATTTCGATTTCCTCAGCCGCGACCGGCACCCGGCGGCGGCCCTGTTCATCGACTGCGACCCGACGCTGGTGGATGTGAACGTGCATCCGGCGAAATCCGAAGTGCGGTTCCGCGATCCTGGCGTTGCGCGGGGGCTGATCGTCTCGGCCCTGCGGCACGCGCTGGCCGAAGCCGGGCATCGGGCCTCATCGACTGTGGCCAATGCGACCTTGGGCGCGATGCGGCCGGAACCGGCGCAAACGGCCCCGGCGCGGATATATCAAATGGACAGGCCTTCGCCCGCGGCGCGGCAGGCGGCTTATCGGGCGCAAGCGCCAGGCTTTGCGGAGCTATCGCAGGACTACAGTGGCAGTATTGTGGAGCCGACACCTACAATGCCTGTTGCTGAGGAGACACCGGTGGCTGACCTGCCGTTGGGCGCGGCGCGCGGGCAGGTGCACGAGAATTACATCATCGCCCAAACTGCCGATGGCATGGTGATTGTCGACCAGCACGCCGCGCATGAGCGGCTGGTCTATGAGAAACTCAAAACCCAGATGGCCGAGAACGGCGTCGCGGCACAGGCGCTGCTGATCCCTGAGATTGTTGAATTGTCCGATGGCGATTGTGCGCGACTGATGGCCGTGGCTGACGACCTCTCGCGTCTAGGTCTGACGCTGGAACCTTTCGGTGGCGGTGCCATTGCCGTGCGTGAAACCCCGGCCATTCTGGGTGATGTCGATGCCCGTGCGATGATCCTGGATATCCTCGACGAGCTGGCCGATCAGGGCGAAAGCCAGACGGTGCAGGCGAGGATTGAGGCGATCCTCAGCCGGGTGGCCTGTCACGGCTCGGTCCGGTCGGGTCGCCGAATGCGTGCCGAAGAAATGAACGCCCTGCTGCGCGAGATGGAGGCGACGCCCCATTCCGGTCAGTGCAACCACGGGCGGCCGACATATGTGGAATTGAAGTTGAGCGATATCGAACGCCTGTTCGGACGCAGTTGATCCGATGCTCTGACCGGGTTAAAAAGAATAAAACAAGAACATTCGAGGCGACATGATCGAGATTGCTGGCACCCAAGTTGCATTGAATGACCCCATTGTCCTGATCGCGGGCGCGGTGGTGGCTCTGATCTTGCTGCTACTGTTTCTCTCGCTGCGGGCGGCCAACCGCTCGGCCCGGATGGCGGAACCTCTGGCACGGCAGATGGCCCATCTGGGCCAGAACGTACAGCAATTGGGGCAGGGGCAGGAACAATTGCGTGGTGGTTTGCAGCATGTCTCGGACACGCAGGCCAATGCGCAGGTGCAGGTTATCCAGACGGTTGAATCCCGTCTGTCCTCGGTGCAGCAGCAGATGAATGACCGGCTGGCGGACAATGCGATGAAGTCCGCGCGGGCGCTGGCCGAAATGCAGGAACGAATGAAGGAATCGCTGCATGGATCGTCGAAACAGACTGCGACCTCGCTGACGCAATTGCAGGAACGTCTGGCGGCCATCGACAAGGCGCAGGACAATATCACCAAATTGTCGGGCGACGTACTGTCGCTGCAGGACATCCTGTCGAACAAGCAGACGCGTGGGGCGTTTGGTGAGATTCAGTTGAACGATATTGTCTCCAAGGCGTTGCCATCGGACAGTTTCCAACTGCAGGCGACGCTGTCGAACGGACGTCGCGCCGATTGTCTGATCCATCTGCCGAACCCGCCGGGGCCAATTGTGATCGACAGTAAATTCCCGTTGGAAGCCTATGAGGCGCTGATCGGGTCCACCAATGACATGGAGCTCAAAGCCGCCGTGCAGATGTTCCGCAGCACGGTGCGCAAGCACATCACCGATATCTCTGAAAAGTACATCCTCGACGGTGAAACCGCTGACGGCGCGCTGATGTTCCTGCCGTCTGAAGCCGTCTATGCCGAACTGCACGCCAAGTTCCCTGAGCTGGTGCAGGAGAGTTTCAGTAAACGCGTCTGGATTGTCTCGCCGACCACCTGCATGGCGACGCTGAACACGATGCGGGCTATCCTGAAAGACGCCCGGATGCGCGAACAGGCGGGGGCAATCCGCAAGGAACTGGGCATGCTGCACAAGGATGTGGAGCGTCTGGGGGACCGTGTCTCGAACCTCGATCGGCATTTCGGGCAGGCGGCCAAGGATATCTCGGAAATCAAGATCAGTGCCGAAAAGGCCGGGCGTCGGGCTCAACGGCTCGACAATTTCGATTTCGAGGAACTGGCCCCGGACGAGCATCCCAACGTGGTGCCGTTGGGCAAAACCGAAGGCTAGATCCTATTGGATCGACAGGTCCAGATTGTATCCGACCGTTTTGCCGGTATCCCGGTCATTTCCCATCAGATAGACGCGGATCGTGTAGTCTCCGTCCTCTGGCAGGTCGATCCGGGCAGTATTGCCGTTGATCGAGCTAATATAGATCGCCTCACCGTCGCTGCCCGGTGGCAGGATGTTGAAATAAATCACGCCATTGCCATTGGTGTCGCTGACCTGGAGGTCGGCAAACATTTCCTGCCCGGCCTGCGCGCCCAGTGTGTAGTCGAAATATTCGTCACCGGTGATTGTTCCGCTGACCATTGTGCCGAAATTGCCGGGCTCGAACTTCACGTCGGCCACGCGTTGCGCCCAAGCAGAGCATGCAATTCCACTCAACAAGGCACACAGGATCAGAAGGGGTCTCATCAGTCACTCCCGGATGGTCTGAATGAACGAGCAGTGTAACACGGAATGCCTCAGATGCGCAGGAAAGGCTGGAACAGGCGCGGCATTAGTTTGGTGAACTTCAGCGGGGCGTCGGTGACAGCCAGACATATACAATCCTCGGTGATGTCGGCAGTTGGGGTGTGATGCAGGCTTTCGTCGGCAATCTCGACATCACCCCGCGCGAAGTGGTCGACCTCATCCGAGAATGCGCCTTGCAGCACCATGGTCAGCTCCATTCCGTTGTGACTGTGATCGGGAACGGCGGCACCGGCCGGAATAAACAGTAGACGCGCTGTGGCTTCGTGCGTGGTTGGCAGGATGGCCTGTTTCACGCCCATACCGACGGATCGCCACTTGATGGCGTTTACATCGCCGCCCACATAATCCTGCAGCGGTTTTGGCAGAACCGCACATCCCGGAAGCGCAGGTTTGGTAATCGGGGAACCTTGGGCGATCAGCGCCATGGTTGCGGCGAGTGAGCCGTCGCTCATTGCGGTGGACGTATCCTGATCCTGCAACACACAACCGCCCACGGCGTCAAAGCTTTCTGCCCGGGCGCGGCAATGATCACACAGGGACAGATGCGTCGCGACCATCAGGTCAAACGCTTCGGGCAGGCTGCCGGCGGCATAGGCCATAAGCAGGTCGTCCGTGAGGTGATGTTTTATCGTTTCGCTCATCGTCTTCATCTCAATTCATCGCGTGGCGCAAGCGGTCCAGCGCCAACCGTATCCGTGATTTGATCGTTCCCAGCGGCAATCCGGTCCGAGACGCAATCTCGCGGTGGCTCAGGTCTCCAAAATATGCCTGTTCGATCAGGTCTCGTTGCGCCTCGGGCAATGCTGTCAGTGCTGCACGCAACTGCGCAGATTCCTGTTGCAGGGCCAGTACATCGTCCTGATCCGGTTCCGCCTCGGGGCCCCAACCCAAGTCTTCGGGCTCGGGGCGGCGTTGCCTGCGCAAGACATCGATGCGCTTGTTTCGAGCGATCGTAAATACCCAGGTGGCAACAGACGCCCGTGTGGGATCGAACAGATGGGCCTTGTGCCACAAGGTGGCCATCACCTCTTGCGCGCACTCCTCGGCCAGAGCTGCATCGGACCCCGACTTGATCAAGAAGGCCTTGATCCGTGGCGCGAAATACTGGAACAGCTCGGCAAAGGCCGCCTGATCCTGCGCGTCCCGAATACGCCTGACGTGGCCAACCCACTCGGCCTTGGTCTCGCAACTGCCTTCCGCTTTGTTCACCGGTTTGCCCCTGATGCGTTTTGTTGCGCGCCAAGCTTTGAGTGCGGGCCCTTCGGCCACCGGTTCATCCAAGGTCGCGGTATCGATCTCGGTAAACATAACCACATTACGCAGAGCGGCCCAAGACGGATCACTTTATTCCCTTATTTTTGATCCAAGCTGTGCCAAACATCGTATCATCTGGTGCAACCAGATGAGAAAAAGAATGCGAATTGAACGATTTGCAGACAGAGTGGGAATGGTGACGTGAACAGGATTGACCACATAGCGGGCCACACCTTTCACGGGCGTAAGGGTGCCATTCAGAACGCCTTTCGCTATTCCATAGACTACATTCTGCTGGAGCCGGAGGGCTGTCCTGACACACCTGCGCTGTTTTCAGTCAACCGGGCCAACGTCGTGAACTGGCGTGACTGCGATCATGGTGGGGCACCAGGGCAGGGGCGTGGTGCGGCGTGGCTGCGCGAACATTTCGATAAAATGGGCGTGGCCCAACCGGACCATATAACCCTGCTGACGCAGCCGCGTGTGTTCGGCCATGTGTTCAATCCGGTCAGCTTCTGGTTCTGTTTCGATGCGCAGGCCCAGCTTTACGCGGTGGTGGCCGAGGTCACCAATACATATGGTACGCGCCACAGTTACCTGTGCCACAATCCCAACTTTGCACCAATCCAGCCTTCGGACCGAATTGTGGCGCACAAACTGATGCATGTCTCGCCGTTTCAGAAGATCGAGGGGACTTACACCTTCCGCTTCGACTATCGCCCGGATCGGGTAGGCGTCTGGATCGACTATGGTCGTGCGGACGGCGGTTTGGTCGCGACACTGACCGGTACGCGGGCAACGCTGACCAACCGTGTCATTCTGTGGTCTTTGCTGCGCCGCCCTTTCGGTGCGCGCCGTGCGTTTGTCCTGATCCTGTGGCAAGCGCTGAAGCTGTGGGTCAAGAAAGCCCGGTTCCGCCCATTTCGCACTGCCCCCGTCCCCGATCACCAGATTTCCCGCATCCGCGAGCCCTGAGCGGGGTTTGTTTGCGTAAGATCAAAGACGCAGGCCGATCAGAGTGTTTGTGGTAGACTGGAAACCGCGAACACGAGGAGTTGGATCATGTTGGAAATCTCGGCAAGAAAAATCGCTCAGGTTGCCATGATGGGGCGCGAGCTGGACCGGGCCGAGGGCGAACTGCGCGCCTTTATCGATCGGATGGGCGAAGACGAGCAGGCCGAACTGGTCGCCGTCATGTGGGTTGGGCGCGAAAGCTTTTTCGCCGAAGATTTGGCCGAAGCAATCGCCACTGCCAAGTCCGAAGCCTCAACACCCTGCGCGGACTATCTGATCGGCACGCCGCACCTTTCGGATCACCTCGAAAACGGATTGGATGCGCTGGGCATTTCCGCCGAGGATGTGGAAAACGATCTGATGTAGGCTCAATGAACAGCCGCCAAGGGCATAGACAATTGACGCTGGGCGCGGCTACGATGAGGTTTAGTAAACCTTTGAATGTTCAATGAAATCAGATCCTCCAATTGTCACCATTAAAAGCAAACTGCCTTTCAGCCGGGTGGTGGCGATTTGTGTTCTGGTGCTCTCGGTGCCGGTGCTCTACGAGCAGAAACTGCGTCGGGACGTCCTTGTCGAATGCAGCAATTTCAACGCCCCTGAAACTGCGCTGAAGGCCTGTGCTCGGCTTCAATCAAGTCAGGACGATCTGAGTGCAGCGACACTTTCGCTGATCCATCGGCACCGCATGCGGGCTTATTTGTTGAAGCAGGAAACCGACGCGGCCCTACATGAGGCCGGTTTGGCCTTCGCCGCGGATCCCGACAGCGAAGTGCCGCTGCAATGGAAGGCTTGGATTTATCTGCGTGGCGGCGACTATCCGGCCGCATTGCGCACGATTGAACAGGCGCTGGTGGTGGCACCCGACAACGCCTACTCGGTGAAAATGAGAGACTATCTTTCGCGGATCGTCATCGAGTCGTGACAAAATTAAGCAGAGTTAACCTAACACTCCGGTCACGTTAATCCTGACCCCTTTAGTCTGTTTTGCAACGACAAACGCAATTCAGAATTAGAGGAGAAAGTCATGGCATATGCACACACAGCAACACCGCAAAAGGGGCTCTTCTTCGGTATGTTCTCAAACTATGCCGAGGCAAGGGTGGAACACTTCCGCCGTCGGCTCGTCGCTCAAACCGCTGGGAAACTGGCACGGCTTAGCGACAGGCAATTGGCTGACATCGGCATTGATCGCAGTGAGATCAACAGACGCGCTTATGAGAGCGTTTATCACGGTGAACCCTATCAGCAAGATGTTCAGTAACACGCGGTTCCTGAAACACGATATGGAGGAGAATATGCTGGATTTTAAACCCCGCCGGGACATACCGGTAAGCGCCAGTTCCGTGCTGCTGTTCGATCGCGCCATGCGGTTGCAAGCCATTCGTTCGGATATCGTGCGCGCTGCGCAGGAGTTGAACCGCCTGAGCGATCAGGACCTCGCCGAGCTGGGCATCAACCGTAGCGACATCGACCAGACGATCGAGCGCTATATCTGATGGGTCGTAAGTTGGAACTTACACCGGGTGAGAAACGTTAAAGCCATTCCGAATACCCGGAATGGCTTTTTCATTCTGAAGCCAACGGCGCTCAGGCGGAGTGATCCACCACTTGTAAATGTTGGGCCAGTTTATCGATCTCAGCCATCCAGCCCTGCACCAGTTTCGGATCGCTTGGGGCTGCGTGGACGCCTGCCGGGATGGCCCGGTTCAGGACGGCCTCGACGGCCAGTGAGACCGGGATGGATACCAGCCGCGCCATGGCGGTGCCGCGTTCGTCGCCCCAGGCGTCCATTACATAGGTCTTGTGCCAGGTTTCGACACCGTCCTTTTCCGCCTTAAGCCCGACGCACAGAACCACGCGGTCCGGCTCGCCTTCGTCATAGGCGTTCTCATTCCAGAATTGATCCGACATCTCTTTCAGCCGCGCGTCGCCTTCGGGGCCGGACAGGGTCTCGATCTCGGAGAACACATCCGACCACGCGTCCGCCCAGCCATTCAGGCGCAGAGTGCCGCGGACGAACTCCTTAACCTTCCAGTGATCCTCGAAATGGTATTGCTCCATGAAGGGGATCGAGTCGCGGTTGGGGTAGACCTCAAAGCGTTCCGGTGTCTGCAAAGGGGCGATATAACTGCTAATCGCATCCCACGGACGGGCCACATCGAGCGGTACGTAATTACGGATCGACCGGGATGGTGAGCGCAGCGCCTTCAGAACCCCCAGCGGTGACCAGCTGAATTTGTATCGGAATGGATTGGAGTTCTTGGGGATGCCACCGCAATAGGAGATAAAGCTCAGGTGATTATCCGGGTCAAACGCATCCGAGGCGCGATAGTCGTCAACCAGTGCGTGCGCCATCAGGTGGTCGATGCCCGGATCCAGTCCGACCTCGTTGACCAACGCCACACCGGCGTCGCGCGCTTTGTCGTTCAGCGCACGCATCTCGGGCGCGATGTAGGAAGATGAGACGAAGTTGGCCTCTTTCGAAATCGCCAGCTCCGCCAGCGGCACGTGCCAGTCGCCCGGTAGCATCGAGACGATCACGTCACCCTTTTCCAGCACTGCGCCAAGCGCCTCGATGTCGAAGGCGCGGATATCGTCGGTCAGGTCGCCAACTTCGGATTTGGCCTTTTCAACCGTCCGGTTCCTGACGGTGACTTTTTGCCCGCCCTCAATCAGGCGACGCAGGCCGGGGATAGCCGACAAGCCAGTGCCACACCAATGAATCGTCATCTCTCAGACCCCTTCGATATGTGTGTTGTAGGTCGCTGCTGCCCGCCCCCAGACGCCAGAGTCCAGATCGGTCAGGGTCAGCAGCGAGGGCAGCAATTGTGCCGCGTAGTCTTCCGAGCTTTCGACCGGAAGCATCGACGGCAGGTTGTCGATGGCCATCACGTCCATCACCGGATCGGTTGCCACGCGCAGGGCGGGGGCGTCCCAAGTGGTCGCACGGTCATAGACCGGCACCGGGTTGTAATCACTGTCGGGGTCGCAAGCCACATCGCCGATGGCGGTGAGGTTGCGCGGGGCTGCCAGAGCCTCTTTCGGGACAAAGACCGGGGTACCGGGGCGCGCGAAAATGCAGTTCAGGAACAGGTCGTGGTCAAGGATTTCAGGAAACGGCCCGCCGCTGGAGGTTTCCGCCATATCCCATTTGGTGACGGCAACTCCCATCGCCTCGCACAGGTCCGCAGCTCCAGTGCCCACACGGCCTAATGCGCCGATGACAATGGCGCGGGGGCGGTCGCTGCCGGTGGCGTCCAACTCGGCCAGCAACTCGGTATTCAGCGCGTCTTTGCTGGGATAGACCCCCACCGGTGGGCATTCCTGACCGCGTTGCTGCGCCGCCCATGTTTTTAGTGTGACCGCAGCACCGGCATAGCCTGCCCAATAGCCAAAGGCAGCAACCCGGCGACCATTTTCACCCACCAGATATTCCAGATCATACAGCGTTCCACCCCCGGTTTTGAACCGCTCCAGCAGGGCACGGCCGGAATGCTGCCCCTTATAGGCGTGGCCGAACATGATGTGGCGATGAGGCAGCGGTGTGCCATCCTCGGGCAGTTCCTTGAGACCGAAGATGATCGCGTCCAGTGGGGCTTCGGGCCACGAATTTTCAACGGCAATCTCGCAACCGGCCTCCTTGTAGCCGTCTAACGGGATGGCACGCACCGCGCTTACCTCGACCGTGACGCGGATGCCCGCAGCGATCAGAGCCGCTGCACCCTCGGGGGTCAGTCCAACCCGCTCTTCGTTCGGGCGCTGTTCAGCCCGGACCCAGAGATGTGTCATCGTATTTCCTTTTGTCAGAGCATTCCGGCGGCGCGCACAGCCTGTACCGAAGCACGTGCCTCCATCGCCTCACGGAAGGCAAGAATTTTGGGATAGGCCGAAACGTCCACACCGTCCCCTTCCAGCCATGTGCAGACCACATACAGATAAGTGTCAGCCAGCGAGATCGCCTCGCCCAGCACAAACGGACCGCGCAACCCGTTCGAAATGATATAGTCGCAAGAGGCGGTCATGGTCTGCGGAACCTTGTCCGTCATGTCTTTCCAGCTTGATTTCTTGTCAGCCCAACGAGCCCCACGCAGTTTGTGTGCGTGGTTCACATGCATGGTCGAAGCCAGGTAATACATCACCTCCCGCATCCGGGTTGCCAGAATCGGGTCGTCAGGGATCAGCCGGGCTTCGGGCGCCTTGGCTGCGATGTATTCAAGCAGTGCGCCAGTTTCGGTCAGTATGCCGCCATCGACCGCCAATGCCGGTACGCGGCCCTTGGGGTTGATCTGCTTGTAGGCTGGTTTGGTCTGTTCCCCGTCTGCAAAATCCAGACGGATAGCTTCGTACTCCAGCCCGGCTTCTTCCAGTGCGATGGCAACGGCGATCGAGATGGTATTGGGAGCATAGTAGAGTTGCATCAAGAGGCCTCCGGGACCGGGTTACAAATGGGTCTGCGCGAATTGCCGGTCCGGTGCTTCCAGATGGGGAACAGCGTTGAACAGAACCGGGCTCAGCTGTGCCCCGATTGGGTGCAGACGATGCATTGACGTGTTCATGATGGCAAGGGCCACCCGTGCCATGGCTGGGATGTCCAGCCCCATCGCTTGCCGGACGACCATCGAGATCAAGCCGCCGGACGTGACCACGATGGCAGGCCCGCCTTCGGTACCAATGTCACGCAAAGCGTCCGAGACGCGGGTTTCGAAATCCTCGAAGGTTTCCGGTGTGTCCTCGATCTCGCCTTGCGCCCATGCAGAAAATGTGCGGGGCAGGTGCTCTACGAATTCCTCGCGGTCAACTGGGATCGCTACGCCATGCTGTTCTTCGAACAATTTGGCGAGGGTGAAATACTCGATCTCATTCAGGCGCGGATCCCGTATGGGATCGGATAACCCCATGCTGGCTGCGGTTTCGGCGTGCCGGACCAGCGTGCCGCAATAGACGCGTGGATGATGCGCCCGTGTATCCAGCAGATGCGCGCCCAGCCAGCGCGCTTGTTGATGGCCCAGATCGCTGAGCTTGTCATAGTTCTCTTCATCACGCGCAGCGGTATTGGCCTGGCCGTGACGAACCAGTGTAATATGTGACATGGTGGTCCCTCTTGGGCGAAGTCTTAGGGCAGGTTTCCAGCAGGGGCCAGAGGCCTTTGGTGGGCTTCCGGCAAATTCAGGCCCAAGGGGTGTTCGATTTTTCTGGTGGTGCGGTGCCCTCGGATTTCCATCGTGTTGCATAACAGGGAAAAGTTTCCTATAGGATACAAGATCGTCGCATGCAGCGGTATACCCTATTTCGGAAGTGACTTGGAAATCAGATGTTCGGCACCGATTCATCCCTGTTGACTCGTGAACCCGTCCCGGGAACCTTGGTGGCGAAAGACTTTCGTGCAGAGCGTCCATCGCAGCATGTGCAACTACTTTTGAGAACGGCATAAGAAAGGTCCCGGACATGACCGATATTCGACGCACTCCGTTGTATGACTTGCACGTTGAGTTGGGTGGCAAGATGGTTGATTTTGCTGGGTGGGAGATGCCTGTTCAGTATCCGCTGGGG
>NZ_JBQFUT010000003.1:0-403422 GCF_056539305.1 Ruegeria sp. BC1 | reverse complement strand
AAGCACTGTCGTCCAACGGGATCCCGAACAAGATCGTAATAGACAAGAGTGGTGCCAACACAGCTGGAATTCGGGAAATGAACAGGATCCTCAGGCGGTTTGGCAGCCAAGCCAAAGTGCAGACAATCAGGTCCAAATACCTTAACAACATCGTGGAACAGGATCACAGGTTTATCAAACGCCGCGTACGACCCATGTGCGGGTTCAAGTCATTCACATCCGGGTCCGCGACGTTGGAAGGTATAGAAGTAGCCAACATGATCCGAAAACACCAATTTCCAACCGCGACAGTTTCTGGATTTCGGATGTTTGCAGAGATCGCAGGATAAGTGAGCCCAGTTAGACGTTGGGTTTGGTCACTCTGAAAGTTTGCGGAACAACCCGCCTGCGTCCAGGAATTAAGGGTGCCGTGGCACCAGCCCAGGTTAACGGAATTTCGTTCGATCTGTCTGACGGAGACGGAATTTGCGACAGAACCAGCTTCAGATGCATCATCTCCGATTTTGTCTTCGGTGGTCAATTCTGATCATCACGTGGTACTCGCCACGCCTCTTGAGCGAGAAGTACCTACTTGAACTGCCCGTTCTTCAGGCTCAGCAACAGTTGCTTAGTCGGCTCACAGTACAATGAGCCAATGGACTTCAATACCAGTTCTAAAGCCAAGTTGGCCTCTGGCGATGCTGGATGGCGTAGAGTTTCGGCAAAGGCCTCGGGGTCATCATCCAATTTTTTTGCCATTTCCTGCACGTACGAAAAATTCTCTTGCCCAGCCCGCCAAGCAGCCAAAAGCAAAACTGCGAGTAGCTGTTTCTCCATGTAAGCACAATGTCGGTGCTCATGTGTAACCCCTTTACTAGGCAGGTATTCTTGGGCCCTTTCCAAAGCAGTAGCCCATGTTTGGGGGACTCCATCGAAGCTCAATCTACACTGTTTCATGTCGCTTCTAGCTCCTTTGAACTTTTCATCAGAGAAAAACGCTTGGTACACGCGCGCATAAGGCTGTCTTCGCCGTGCAGCATCAGAGCGATGTACACTTGGTTTTCCATCGGTTGATCATGCACCTGTTTTGCCTGCTCCACCGGATCGGCGCTGAGGTGGCATTCAAAAAATGCGTTTGAGGTCACTTGAAGCTCCACTGCCATTATGTGTGCTTTAAAGAGATGGCGATCATTTTTGGCGCGGAAGACGATTAAAGGAGAGTCGGTTAACAACGACGTGAAAGATTTGTTGGAGTCCGCGAACCGCCGGAGTGCCACCG
The DNA here is from genome assembly GCF_056539305.1 of Ruegeria sp. BC1. Classification (NCBI taxonomy): domain Bacteria; kingdom Pseudomonadati; phylum Pseudomonadota; class Alphaproteobacteria; order Rhodobacterales; family Roseobacteraceae; genus Ruegeria; species Ruegeria sp. BC1. Next base: position 402,164 of record NZ_JBQFUT010000003.1, on the reverse strand, counting down.
CATCTGGTTTCAGAAGCCTACCCATGCCAATGCCCAAGTGGCTTGCAGCATTGATGTGACTGACCAGATCAAAGTGCTTATTGAGGATCACAGCATAACGCATACCTATTTTCCTTCCGTGTTTTGGTATTGCGCCTCGGCCAGCTGTTCGGCCATCAGAGACAAAATACTGGGTTCGCCGTTTGGTCCTTTAACGAACAAGCCACCTGATTGCGCATTCGCCTTGGCGTAAACGGGATCACCCATCATGATCTCATGAGCTTCTTTCAGTTTGCCAAATGGAATTCCGGCATGCACGTGATGCACTAGGTGCCAATTCTCACCGTGGATCCCGGTAAAGAAGTTCTCCAGCCAGTTGCCACGGCGGTTGCGTGTAACGAGCAATTCGGTGTCAAACAGTTTGATGAGCGGAAAATGCTCGGAAAGCTCGATAAGCCAATTAGCCGCCTGGAAGACCGTCAAATAGGGCACCATCCAAAACAAAGCAAAGGCCCACAGGTATCCGCTACCCGCCAAGCCACCTAGGACCAGAGCCCAGAAAACGACGAAACCGAGGTACTCGGCTTTTCCACTACGCGGTAAGGCTGTCCAGTCTTTCGGTAGCAAGCGGTCCTTAACCAGGTTTTTTAGGTTGGAGAAAGACTTCAAACCCAAGGCCAAAGGCAACAAATGCCGGGTGAAGAGCTGCGAGGGCGGCGTCTCGAACAGGCCTTGGTTATTGTAGTTGATGAGATCAGGGTCGCGCTCTTCATCGCCGAGGAATGGGTGATGCTCCTCAACGTGAGACGCCTTATAAGCATGAAAGGTCTGGAATATAGACCAACCCGAAACGTACCCGACAGCCTTATTCAGCCATCTTGTGCGACACAGGGTCATGTGCGAGGACTCATGCAAGATCGTGGCCAGTCCACGCATCCGGGTTCCGATGATCAGGACGCTAAGCGGGTACATCCAGGGCGAGATTATGGTCGCGGCAATCGAGCCGCTGATCAAAACAGCATCGGTAGCAATGGTCATGACACCGTCAACATCGCTCTTGGACTTGCATAGCGTTTTTAGTTTTGCGCGAATTTCCGTCGAAAACTTGTGCTTGCGAATACGACGTGCGGAACGTTGTTCGCTGCGCCGTTCTTTGCGGGTGCGACCGTCTGCGTATACTCGGCGCATCACTTCGAGTCGTCGCTTCGCATCATCTTTGACTCTGCGCGCAGTATTGTCATTCGTTGTCATTGTGCGTGTCCTCAATCTGCTGCAACCCACCGAAACCCCTGTTGATATGAAGCCACGGGGTTCAGCGGCTTTTTATGATGACAAGCGCCACACATTCCGACGCCCTCACCACAGATATGCGCAAGATCAGCAGTTGAATTTCCGTCGAAAAAATATTTGCTTAGATTGGAAATTAGCTTTTGAAACATAAGCATACGCGCGCGTGCGCGACCTACTTCTTGTCCCCAGAACGTGAATTTGGAGAAAAATTCTGATGAGATGGAAATCGACTGCTTCTGAATGAGCATATGTATGTAAGCATCCGGCAAATTCGGGCGCGAAAACTGAGGCGAGAGGACAGAGCCAATGCCGATGTCGTCAGACATGAAGCAGAAGTTTGTGGAGACAAATTGGGATCATGAGATGAGAGTTGGTCTTGCTCAAGCTCGTAAGATTGAGCTGAAGTACAAACCACTGTTCCCAGTTTCTATCGCCAAACAGATCGTCAACGATGCGATCTTGAAGACGATAAAGGGCGATCGCACTTGGAACCCCGACGAATTCAATTTGCGACGACATCTCTATATGACGATTTCGAGCTTGTATTCGAATGAAATTCGCAAGGCGTTAAATGCTCCGAAACTTGAAGAATACGACGAGAGCCGAGGGCATGCTAATATTCCGACGGCTGAAGAGGCTGTCGCGATCAAGAGCCAAGTTGGTCTTGTCATCCAAGAGCTGAATCGGCGCAGACCCGATCTCTATGACTTTCTGCACCGGTGCGAAGAACATGGGCTATTTGACGGGCGAGAGAGCAAAGACGTAGCTGCTGACATGTTCATGTCAGCCCCAAATTTCTCAAAGATGAAAAAAAGGCTGATTCAGTTTCTGACGGAGCTTCACGCCGAGTTTTCGAGCTTTGGGACTTAATTTTCGCTTAGTGCGAGGTAGAAAAATGAACAATCTTGTTGAAATTCTCTCCGGGAAACATGGAAATGTTACGCTCATGATGAACACTTCCGAGCGCAAGAAACTGGCGCGTATGCGCGACTTTCTTTGTGCCGAAGAAGAAGTCTATAAAAAGTTAAACGAATATGACATCGCGAGCATGACGGACGATGAGTTGGATGGTTTGCTGGAACTGTCGTTTGATGCTGATCACATTGAATTGCCTGACGATGTTGAGGATCTTCTGGACGATTTGCGTCGTGATATTGGTGCAGAGGAAGACCCGTCCCCAAAGGGCGGTGGTCCTGGTGCTTTTTTTGGGCACTGTCGAAGGTACGGTATCGCGGCATCTTTGTTCATTGCGGTGTTTGTTTCTGCCTATCTTTACACGTCGTCGGATGAAAACAGTGTTGATCTGAACTTTAACCCATTCACATTTGAAGCCGATGAATTCGTGCCCAAGGTCGCTTCAGGCGCAGTAACACCTAATCCTTCAGAGACACCGTTCTCGTTCCCAGTCGCTTGGCGTAACTCAGTCTCAGCTGAGGGTATTTCCCTTGGAATGCCAACAAACGACGTGGCTGTTTCGGAGTCATTTTCTGCTTCCGCTGTCTCGGACGTTGTAAGTAGGCTGGTTTCGATGACTACTTCTTCAGAGCAGCTTGGCGCGGAGACAACAGAGTTATCTGATCAAGCAACGTTGCATTCTGCCGTTAACGCGTCTGTTTCAGTGCAAGAGCCACTTCAAGTCGATCCTCAATCCGGTAGCAGCGGATGGGTTATTTCAGAGGGAAGCGGATTTAGCACTGATCAATTTACCAGACACGTTCTCAATTCACTCCAACGGACACTTGGAGCGGACATTATGACCCGTGCGGTAGTCGAGGGTGATAGTGGAAACATAATTGTTCAAACGGACGGACTAGAACTACACATATTTAATTTTACCTTATCTGAAGGTGAGAGCGTATATACAATTGCTCGTGAAACTGAAGTCGACCCTAACATTTTCAGTCTCATAAACCGGGCTTTGAAGGAAAACGCACGAATTGACACAACTACTATGGCATTGAACGATCGCATCGTTGGGGTAGCAACCAAACAGGGTGATAAATACTCGCTTTCTGAACTAGTGTACGACCGAGCGCGTTCATCGGATATGATGGTTTATTCCAGCTGTGCCAACTTTGATCAGGCTTCTGGTTTCACATCTTCTAGTTTTGACGACCAAGCTTGTATAGCGTCGGCCGCTCGAATGCTGTCCTCTATTCAATGACATTTGAGTGAGTTTTCTAAATCCGGTAATCCCCTTAATGCTGGGGATTACCTTTCTTTTGCGAAGCATGTTTCTTTCTAAAGCTTCAAGCGGCAGGAAGAACACAGGCATTTGTGTAGAAAGAAGGGCAAACAAACTCGGTTCCGCTGGTTGGCCCGATTTGACTGGTCCGGTTTGATTGTCAGGGTCAGGATGCATTGTTTTCGCTTCGCTGCGTGATTCATGGGTCCCAAAACGGAGCGATGACATGAGCGACCTTTACTGGCTGACCGACGCGCAGATGGTCAAAATTCCCCTTTCTTCCAGAAGTCGCACGGCAAGCCACGGGTCAATGACAAGAGAGTGCTGAGCGGGATTATCTTTATCAATCGCAACGGGTTGCGCTGGCGGGACGCACCCAAGGATTACGGTCTCTACAAGACGCTCTACAGCCGGTGGAAACGTTGGAGCGAGAAAGGTATCTTCGCACAGAATATGGCAGGACTGGCCGCTGAGCACGGCGAAGAGAAGACGGTCATGATCGACGCCGTTTACCTAAAAGCCCATCGCACAGCATCCAGCCTAGGCGTCAAAATGGGGGCGTGGCCGCTTGACTGGCAGAACCAAAGGCGGCGTGAATTCTAAGCTGCACGCCATCTGTGATAGCAAAGGGCGGCCTTTGAACATTTTTGTCACCGCCGGACAAGTTAGCGATTACATCGGTGCCTGGGCTCTGCTGAACAGCATACCAAATGCGGACTGGCAGCTCGGGGATCGCGGCTATGATGCCGATTGGTTTAGAGAAATCTTGAAAGACAGGGGGATACGCGCCTGTATCCCTGGTCGAAAGCAGCGCAAGGCGCCGGTCAGGTACGACAAGCGCAGATACAAGCGGCGAAACCACATCGAGATCATGTTTGGCAGGCTTAAGGATTGGAGGCGCGTGGTAACCCGCTATGACTGATGTCCCAAGGTTTTCCTTTCAGCCATCGCACTCGCGACAACTGTTATCTACTGGATATGAATCCTGAGCCTAGGTATGAACTGAGCTACGGTGTCGATCACGAGCTTCATTAGAAATAGTTGGTTACTCGCCACGCCATCGGCTGACATCTCGCGCCAATTTATCGAGCAACCCGGTCAATATGGACTGTTCTTCGCCAGTTAGAGTTTCGAGCATTTTGGCTTCGGCACGGGCAAATTCGTCCATAAGCGAATGATGCACCAAACTGCCGGACTCCGTTATGTTCAATACTTGGCGACGGGTGTCGACAGTGTCGCGGGTTCGCGTGATATAGCCTTTTTCAACCAAGGACGTCACCGCTCGGCTAACTGTGTTGGAAGGTTGTTCGGTGATTTCACATATATCACGAGCATAGAGGTTGGCGCGAAAACTCAGGCATATCAACACTGTTAGTTCAGGTCGGATAAGGCCAGTGTCCCTCTCCATCTTCCGCAATAGCGGTTCTCTCCAGAAATTCGTTAAAAAGGTGATGCGGTAAGCGACGGGAAATGGTGTCGCATCAAGGATGTCAATCAGTTTCATCGGTATATCGTAATTCAGACTTGCTCCATATGGAACAATAATATAGTTCCATATGGAGCTAATTGTTTGAGAAAGGAGTCCTTCGTGGCGCGGCGGGCAAGCATGTTAGTCTTAGCGATCTCATTGGTTATGCTGATGCTGGCCATTGTCTTGCAGGTTATTTGCAGCTCTTTGGATATAAACCCGGTTGCTGTGTACCAGTCGGATCTACCCCTGGTGGGTTCCGCCATTAGTTTAAACTCGCTACTGGATTTTCAATGGCACCTGCTGGTTGTCGTCGGAATTTTACCGGTTGGTCTCGTTTGGTTGACTGACAAACATGTTCGGGTGGATTTCCTCTATGATAAGCGTTCTGATCGTTGGAAAGCACGACTGAATATCATTGGTAATTTGGTATTCGCCGCGCCGTTTTTTTTTCTCATTCTGCCTGCGTCATGGAATTTCATGCAACGTGCTTGGGACTCGGACGAGGGATCACGCAATGGAGGTTTGAATGATCTGTGGATAATCAAATCGGTTTTGCCCATTGGATTGATGCTTCTGTTATTGGCCATTGCGCTGGAAACCGTTCGACTGTTGAGGACCGCGAAGTGAGCGAGATTTTTCTTCCTCTGGCGATGGCGGCAATAACCATTGGAGGTATTCTCGCGGGATACCGGGTTGGCATGGTTCTGGCTGGTTCTGCTTCTATATTCATCTTGGTTTCAGATCTTCCAATCGCGTTTTTTAACCTGCTGACCAGCAGGATTTATGCAAATGTTCTTTCGAACTGGCTGTTGGTCGCCATCCCGATGTTCATCTTTATGGGGCTGGTACTGGAACTCTCCGGCGTGGCGGAAAGATCGCTGCGTGCAGCGCAGAAGGCTTTCGGTGGCAGCGCGGCGGGTATGGGGATTTCCGTGCTGGTTATCGGTGTACTTCTTGCTGCATCCTCGGGGATCGTTGGCGCTTCGGTTGTGCTTTTGGCGTTGCTTGCATTGCCGCGCTTGACAGAGGCCGGTTACGATAATGCCACCTCGGCCGGCCTCATAGCCGCTTCGGGTACGATCGCAATCCTGATCCCGCCCTCAGTCATGCTGATAGTACTGGGTGACCAATTACAAACCCCTGTGCCGTCGATGTTTGCAGGAGCGATTGGTCCCGGTCTGTTACTGGTGATTTGCTACGCAGGGCTGATCTTTTGGCGCGCACGTGACCTACCTGAGTTGCCGCGTGAAGAACGTACACCAGTGTGGCGTTTGATTGTGGACCTCGTGCCGCTTCTGATCCTGATCATCTCTGTCCTTGGTGCCATTGTCGCTGGTATCGCCACGCCAACAGAAGCCAGCGGCCTTGGCGCTTTCGGCGCTTTGCTGATCGCAGTCATTTATCGGTGTTTCAGTTTTGCCATGATGATAGAGGCCGCGCGACAAACGGTTATGACAACTTCGATGGTGCTGTTTGTGATGATCGGTGCGACCTGCTTTGCCGCCGTATTTAAGGGCATCGGCGGCAATGATCTGGTCGAGGCTGGTGTCACTATCTTTGGCGACGCGCCACATACTGTGCTCTTTGTCGTGATGGCTGCAATCTTTGTACTGGGATTTGTACTCGACTGGTTAGAGATTACGCTGATCCTTTTGCCGATCTTTGCCCCCATCATTGCCGGATTGGACTTCGGGAACGGATTGTCAGGCGAGATGCTGCTCATTTGGTTTGGCATCCTGGTCGCGGTGAACCTGCAGACTTCATTCCTGACACCCCCTTTCGGGTTTTCGTTGTTCTATCTGCGTGGCGCGGCCAAAGACCAACTGACAACCGCTGAAATCTACCGTGGCGTTTTGCCGTTTATTGCCCTGCAGCTGTTCGTGCTTGCGCTTTTGATCCTGTTTCCCGGGCTGATCACCGGGCTGAACTAAATCATAGGGAGGAAACCATGAAAAAGACTATGATCGCTGCGATATTTGCAGCTCTTGCGGTCCCTGCTGCGGGAAAGGACTACAACATGCAAAGCGCCTTTGGTGGCCTGCCGGTGATCGATCCAGCCGCAAAACGCTTTGTTTCAAATGTCTCTGCTCTGACAAGCGGGGAAGTCAACTTCGAATACTTACTGGCAGGTGAATTGTCCCCACCGTTCGAAATTTTTGACAACGTGAGCGCTGGCGCCATCGACGCGGCATGGTCTTATGCAGCCTATGCTTCCGGCAAAGAACCGGCTGCTGCCCTGTTCGGCTCGGTCCCTTTCGGCGGTGACCCACTGTCTTACATCAGTTGGCTGCACCACGGCGGCGGTTTGGAATTGTGGCGGGAACTTTATGAGCCATACAACCTCGTTCCAATGGCCTGCGGGGTAATTCTATCCGAGGCGGGTGGCTGGTACACTAAACCCATCGAGTCTCCGGAAGATCTGCAAGGTCTCAATATCCGTATTGGAGGGTTGGGCGGAGCAATCCTTAGCAAGCTTGGGGCGAATGCCATGTCTCTGCCTGCTGGTGAGATTTCGACCTCATTGGAAACCGGGCGCCTCGATGCGAGTGAATTAAGTTTCCCGATTGTGGACAAACTATTGGGCTTCGATAAAGTCGCCAAGCACTATTACTTCCCAGGCTGGCACCAACCGGCTGGCTTTATAGAGTTCTACATGAACAAGGATAAGTGGGACGCTCTCAGTGATGAACAAAGGACTGCCGTCGAGGTCTCCTGCGCCGATGCAAATCTATATGCCATGGGCATTGCGGCAGGGGCACAGAGCTCAGTTCTTGAAGAGTTCCGCACCAATGGTGTCGAGATAAAACGGTTCCCGGACAGCGTCATGACAGCGCTGCGCGCGGCAGCTGACGAGGTTTATGCCGAGAAGTCTGCTGAGGACGAGATGTTCAAACGTGTGATCGACAGCTATCGAAACTATGCGGCCAACTACAACGAGTATCAGGCGCTTTCTGCTCTGGAATAATCTCCCAAAGCGCTGCCCCCTCCAGAGGGCAGCGCGACCGGATTTCAAACTGGGCGACACCCCCAATAACGCAAAGGGATCACCGTTGGTCTGATACGGGACTTGCGGAACTCGCGCTATTCAAACACCTGCCCCGGAGTATCAATGGCAACCTATTCTCTTAGTGATTTTGGCAGTTATACTGTCTCTGGCCGCACCATCGAGGTCACCGAAGGTGAAACTCAGGAAGTGTCATTCACCCGATCTGCAAAATATACCTACGACCCAAGAGGGCATTTCGCGGTCGAGCAGGCCTATGTACAATACTATGTCCCGGCCAACCGCAATAAAGCGCCTCCCATGGTTTTGGTCCATGGAGGGGGTATGCATGGAGGTACTTGGGAGACTACGCCGGATGGCAGGCCAGGTTGGCTAAATCTGCTGGTTCAACAGGGTTATGAGGTCCACGTTCTGGACAATGTAGAGCGAGGGCGCAGTGGATTCGCTCCCGATTTATGGGAAGGAAGGCCAATTGTGCGCTCTCTGGAAGAAGCCTGGAGTCTCTTTCGCATTGGACCACCTGAAGGCTTTGAAACGCGTACACCCTATAGAGCATCGCAGTTTCCAATCAAAGCATTCGATGCCTTCGGACAGATGATGGTACCCCGCTGGCTAACGACGACTCCGCTGCATGTAGATGCATTGGTTGCGCTTTTAGAACGCGTGGGGCCCGCGATTGTGATGAGCCACAGTCAGGGCGGTGAAATAGCATTGGATGCCGCCCGGCGTGTGCCTGAGCTATTTGCCGGATTCATTGGGGTTGAGCCGTCAACTAGTTTGGATGATCCTCAGGTTCTTAAGGGTATTCCGACAGTTCTTTTTGCAGGTGACTTTCTAGATTGCGCCCCTCACTGGCAATTACGTGCCAAAGTCTGGCAATCCTGGATAGCATCCATGATGCGCAATGGACTCCCGGCACGTCTGGTATCGACCGAAACCGTCCCGGCTGGGCATACACATTGCCCGATGTTTGACTTAAATAGCGATCATTGCTTCGAGACAATCATCAATGAGTTTAATGATTTGGTGTATCATAAGCCCTGAAGTCTTCGACGGTTGGCGGTGAACTACTCAGCCCTTCACCAACGATGCGTAGCCGAATTTCGGAACAATACACGCAAACTATCGCACCTAAGAAGCGTCAAGCTAAGAACTCGCCCCTGGACTCCTGTTCAGTTATCGACAATCACGGCCAATGCGATTGTTCAAAAGAATGACCTTGAGCATCTTTGCGATGCATTAATGAACGCCGCCAGCCTTTCAACCTGATAAATGGTCTTAAACCGGTTCGACACATGCCGTTCACTTCTTATCGCGTGCTAGCAGCAACCAATAGCTGAACGGAGCCGCCGTTAGGATCCGTTGGCGTTTGGGCAAGTCGGCCACCGCAAGACGGGCCTCGGTTACCCCAGACGTTCTGGTACGTTTGGCAGATGCAGCTCAGGCCCTAATGGAACCAAACCCGATGGATTCAGGTTTAGCGCACCATGCGGAGCGTGCATCAGGCTTTTAAAGTAATGCGCTTTGATGCGGCCCATGTCGACGGTTGCGGCAACTCCTGGCTCACGCCAGAGGTTGCGCAAATACTCAGAAAGACGGGGATAGTCCGTGATGCGTTGCAGCGAACATTTGAAAAGCGGTACATAGACGCTGTCAAAGCGAATAAGGGTGGCGAACAACCAAAAATCGGTTTCGGTGGCGGTCGTTCCATATAGGTAAGGTTGAGCTTCCAATCGTGTCTCAAGCGTATCAAGAGCGTCAAAGAGCCCACGGACGGCTTTCTCGTATTCCTCTTGCGTGGCAGAAAAGCCAACCCGGTAGACACCGAGATTGATCTTGCGATGGACCCAAAGGTTTAGCGCATCGATTTCCGCCAAAAGGTCCGTCGGACGATAGTTCGGTCCGTCGCTGTGAAACGCCTGCAACACCATGGCAGAGATATCGGCCGAGCTGTTTGATACGATCCGCTTCGACACCTTATCATACAGAACAGGTACCGAGGCGCGGCCTGTGTATTGCGGATCCGCGTCAGCAATCACCTGATATAGTTTTGATCTGTCAAAAACAGGATCGGCCCCTTCTGGAATTTCCCAACCTTCGTTGAGTTTGACATCGGCCATGTAAGTCACGCCAATCTGATCCTGAAGACCCATCACAGATCGTGCAAGCAAGGCTCTGTGTGCAAAAGGGCAGGCCCATGAGACATAGAGGTGATAGCGCCCCGGTTCGGCCGCAAATCCCGTGTCGCCGGTCGGGCCGACAGATCCGTCCTCGGTGATCCAATTGTTCAGATTTGTATCTGATGGATCTCCGTCGTTTTTATTGTCCTTCCAGATGCCCTGAACCAAAACGCCCATCTTAAAATTCCTTTCTGATTGCGCGGCGGCGACCAGACGATGGGCCAAACCGGAAACTGCGGCCCGCGCTGGTTTGGATCGGAGCGCAGCGTTTTTGTCAAAGCTGTCAAACGAGCCTTAGGCTAGTGCGATGCTCGGGGAATGCCACGGCCCCGAGCTTGGCCAACGGTTCCGTATACTTGGCACAGTGCGTACACCACCCGGCCCGTTAGGGGAAGTTGCCTTAAACGCAACCTGTTTGCCCAACTGGCGACGCTCGCGGTTTCTCCTGCCATCAGTGATGGTGACCGTGGCTGTGTGGGCTTTCACCTGACGTCACAGCATGCTCGTAAGAGGCGCGAATGATCGTCTTCACGACCTCCAGATCGGCCTTATCGCGAGGCGCGTAGACCATGATTTCCTTGATCCCGCGATCGTGCAGTGGATGCAATTCGCCCCATCCTGCGTCCAGCACAGCTTTCTCATCAGCCTCGGACAGTACAAGATGCAACGATCCATCTACGTGGGTATGCGCGAATTCGCGACCACCCCGAGGGAACATGAAGGCGTCTTGCGAAGCGGGTACGGATTCATGCAACCACAATGCGCGTGACGAGGGCAGAGAGATCTGGGACCGCTCTTCCCGCACCAGATCGAAGGCCTCGAACGCCCATTTGTTCATTGCGTCATAGATGTCGTTAGGGCTTTGGTCTGAGAATTGTAGATGAGGGGGCTGCGCACCGGTTTTGGGTTTGGGTCCGGTTCGGTTTGGAATTTTCAACATTGTCAGATCCTTTCCTCTGTTCTTGAAGTTGGATCAAAGGTATTGTGTTTCGCTGTTTTGCAGAACGCGTTAGCTTCAGAAGACTTAGTTTTGGAAGGTGGAATAATGAATCTGCAAAACTCGATGCGCGCTTTTGTGGAGGTCGCTAAAGAAGGCGGGTTGGCCAAGGCGGCGAAGAAGTTGAACATTTCCGCCCCAAGCGTCACCAGACTAATCGGTGACCTCGAAGCCTGGGCAGGCGCACCGTTGTTGGTGCGAACGACTCGGCACGTCTCCTTGACGGAAATGGGCGAGGTGTTTCTTCCACGATGCATAGAAATTTTGGACAATACTCAGGCGTTGAAGGCCATTGCAGAATCTAGGTTAGAGTCTTTATCCGGAACCCTCCGCGTCACGGGAGCGCGCGTTTTGGTGCGTAGTGTTATCGCACCAATTTTGCCAGCGTTTCTCGCCGCACATCCGCGCCTGAAAGTCCATCTCGACACGACCGACATGCTGGTCAATGTGGTATCTGAACATTTTGACCTAGCGGTGCGGGTGGGCGATCTGCAGGACAGCACTCTGGTCGCAAAGAAACTTGGTCAATCAAGGCTTGTTCTCACAGCCTCGCCCGATTTTCTGGCCCGGCAAGGGGCACCGCAGAGCATTTCGGACCTGAAGAACTTTCCTTGTCTTACCGACACGATCCCGCAATTCGGTTCGGCTTGGCCGATTGGTGGCAACAAATCTCGGTTGGAGGGGCCGGCGTCGATTTCAGATGGCGAGATTGTGCGTGACCTAACGATCGCCTCTCAAGGTTTGTCTTTGCTGCCTAAGTTTGTTGTGCAAAAGAGCCTCGATAGCGGGGCGTTGGTTCAAGTCCTGGCGGATGAGACAACACCCGATTTACCGATTTATGCTATCTTCCCTCCCAAACCCTATGTTTCTCAGTCTGCGCGTGCCTTGGCCGAAGCGATTGCCCAAAGCTTGTGAGGCTTGTTATAATTTCAATTGGCGGAATATTATATTTCAGTTTTCCACCATTCTTTTAATTTTTGGGCGATCTTATTCTTGTGTCAGTGAAACTGGTATCGAAAGGAATACTGATGAAACCGACCACATTGATGACCGCCACTGCAGTTATAGCGATGACCGCCATGCCTGCATTCGCGGATGAAACGGCGCTGAAAGAACGAATTGCCGAGTTGGAAGCCCAGATCGCCGTATACGAAGCTGAACAAGAGACCGAAGCCGCGAATGTCGCTCTTTACGACAAAATGGATCTGGAAGCTTTCTCGGCGCATGACATGGAAACAATCGGTGAAATCCACGCCCATGATGTCAAAGTTATCTTTCCGGACGGATCACTGACGGAGGGCATGTTTCCAGCCCACGAAGCGCAGATTGACTGGCTGTTCACGACATTTTCTGACATCACCATTCCTGAACATCCCATTAAGTTCGGCTCCGGCGAATGGACTGCCGGTCTAAGTGTGACAAAGGGTACCTGGGACAGCCCTATGCACTTGCCCGATGGGCGTGTCCTGAAACCCAGCGGCAAGTCGTTTGAACACAACGTTGTGACGCTTGTGCGTTGGGAAGACGGCCAGATCGCAGAGGAGTATGTCATGTGGGACAACTTCGACCTCTACGCGCAGATTGGCGCCCTGGAAGGCATGGTGTGTAAGTAATACAAACTGGTGGCGGGGAAGCTTGTCGCCGCCTGAGTTCGAAACCAATCTGGGTCGTGGGCTGGTGCACTCGGTCATCACCGAGTTGTGGTCACTGCCTTGTTGAGCGAATTCTAATGTAGGTTGGTTACGCCAATCTCAGCCCCGCCACCCGGCCTGCTTCGCTTGAGCTATGCAAGGGCTCCGTTCGGCAGGCATTGACCGCAACCTAATCACGAGAAAGAAACAGGAACGGATTCTACATCCAAACAGCCCAGATCAAAGGGCTGGGCCAGCTAGGACAGTAATCGCAGCAGAGTGTGTGAGTTTTGGTTTTGAGAACCACAAAAGACGACGAGCTCCTGAACGACCTGTTCAATATTGTCGACTTCAAAATAGAGGATCGCTTTGTTCTTGGCTACGTTCCGAATGTTATTGCCAAGATGTGGCCCTTGGGTGCCTTGTTTTGGAACTTTAGCCAGTCTGGATGTGTCGCAAATTTTAGGGTCAGATTGACTGTGCAGCCTGTTCTGGCGTTTGTTTCGCGCAAAAAGTTTACTGACAGGTCTCAGCCTGACTTCTTTGAAGAGCTGCCATCTTCCTAAGGATTCGGTTCTGTATGCCGTGTATTTCTTTCTACGGTACACAGTGTCGTATCGTGATTTGGAAGAGATCAGGGTCGAAGTGGTGTCCGCGTTGACCACGCCACATTGAACAGTGGGGTACCAAAGTATTTGCCGCTGATCGCAGCGCGAGCGCAATGAAGGAAACGGCCAATGCTGAAATCTTGGCGTATGGATGAAACCTAACTACGGGTTCACGGCAAATGGAAGTATCTTTACCGAGCAGCCGACAAATCAGGAAACACCCTTGATTTCACGCTGTCTGAGCGAAACAACCGTCCAGCATCCACCAGGTTCTTCGCCTAGGCGCTGTCCACAAATGGAATTCCAGAAAAGATCGTGATCGACAAGATTGGAGCCAACGCGGCAGGTATTCGGGAAACAATTAAGATCCTGAGGCAGTTTGGCTATCCGGCCAAATTACAAACGGTCAAGTCCAAGTTTTAGAATAACATGGTCGAACAGGATCATCGGTTCATAAAACGGCCTGTTCGTCACATGTGCGGCTTCAAGTCTTTCGCATCTGCCGCCGCTACTTTAGGCGGCATCGAGATTGCGCACATGATCCGCAAGCTCCAATTCTCTGGCTCTACAAATTCCGGTATTCAGTAATTTACCCAACTGGCAAGATAAGTGGGACCCGAGTGAGGGCGACTATGGCCCCTTCAAAGGATTGCGACATAGTCTGTTTGCATATCTCGCTCTTCGTGGTCCCGTGAGAGTTCGCCCGCGTGCAGATTGTTGGCCAGAAAAACACGAAAGCCCGTTTCCTGTCGCAGTTCACTCATCGCAACCTTTTCTGGGTCAGATCCGGGTTTTGTCTCCCACGATCTATGCGGAAACACCTAAAACCGACCGGAGACATTTGCGCTGACAAAAACCTAGGTTCGTTGGGCGCTCGCTTCAAAGGCCATCAGAGACACATGGTTTCTGAGCTTTGCAAACAATTGGGCACAGACCCTGTCAACACTTACCGATACATCGATCCCAACGGCAAATTTCGCGAATGCGGGAAACGTATCTTGGGGCCTAAAGTGTCGTTTTGCGCTGAACCGAAGCAAAACCCTCGATTCGATTTTTGACTTCGATTGAAACATCGTTTTGACACGCAGTGACGTAATCCCCTGTTTTGAGACATTTTTTGAAAGCCAAAACGCGTTGACTTATTATGTAGCTTCATTTTATTAATAAGTAGCTACAAAATGGGATTAGCAATGCCCATTTAGTTCCTCCATATCGTCGCCACTCATTGTGGCGATTGCCTATTTTGGTGCGGAAATAATCATCGACGCCTCGGGCTGAATGACCGCGGATGACAGGGAAGAGAGATGAACAAAAAAAGCCTAAGCAAAGCGGTAGAGATCAAGCAGGTTTCAAAGCGCTTCGGAGAGTTTCAGGCCCTGAAACCCGTGTCATTCGACATCTATGACAACGAGTTCTTCACTTTACTGGGCCCATCCGGATGCGGAAAAACGACGTTGCTGCGCATGATCGCCGGGTTTGAGGCGCCCTCGACCGGCCACATCGCCGTACATGGCGCTAATATTGACGAACTACCCCCTCACAAGCGCCGGGTGAACACCGTTTTTCAGAGTTATGCGCTGTTCCCCCACATGACGATCGAGCAAAATATCTCTTACGGGTTGGAAAACCTGGGCTGGGAGCGCACCAAGCGTCAGGCGCGGGTCAAAGAGATGCTGGAGCTGGTCCATATGGACCAATTCAAGTCGCGCCGGCCCGCGCAATTGTCGGGTGGTCAACGCCAACGCGTTGCCCTTGCCCGTGCGCTGGCACCCGAACCAGAGGTTTTGTTGTTGGACGAACCGCTATCTGCGCTTGACCTCAAGCTGCGTCAGGCAATGCGCAATGAGCTGCGGGAATTACAACGCGAAACCGGAATTACCTTCGTGTTCGTCACCCATGATCAGGAAGAAGCGCTTGATATGTCCGACCGGATTTGTGTGCTGGGGCAGGGCGAAATTCAGCAAATAGATGCCCCCAGCAAGATCTACGAAGATCCGGAAAATCGCTTTGTGGCGGATTTCATCGGCGACACGAACTTTTTCGAGGTCGATGTGGCCTCTGTCAACGGTGATCTGGCAACGGTTCACACTCCGCTGGGCATCGACGTGACCACTTTCCAGAAAAACGCAGTCGCAGGTGCGCGCGCCACAATGTCGTTGCGGCCGGAAAAGATTGGCGTCGACGACATGGCAATCGGCAACATTCTGAACGGCAAGATTGTTGGCAAGAATTATCTTGGCGGGTTCACGCACTATATCGTGCGCGTCGGCGATGTTGATCTGCGGCTGTCGAAACGAAACGCGACAAGCGGAGGCGGCGATCTTGATCTGTTTACCGATGTCAAAATTGGCTTCCAGCCCGAGGCAGCCAGGGTGTTGGGCCAATGAAGGGCTTCAATTTCTGGGGCCGGGTGCCGTCGCATGTGATCATGCTACTCACGCTGATCATACCTATAGGCATTATCATTTCGGTCTCCTTTGCCACCAGGGGATCTTATGGCGGCTTTGAATATGACCTCACGCTGGAACCCTATCGGAAACTGCTATTCCAAGAAGGTTGGAGCGGCGAGACCGAGTTCAATCCTCAGTACCTCATCATCATCCTGAGAACGCTGTTACTGGCGATCCTCACCACGGTGATCTGTGCGGTGGTCAGCTTTCCAGTTGCCTATCTGATCGCACAGCAAGACCGGAAATTGAAATCGTTGCTGATCTACCTGATCACCCTGCCGTTTTGGGTGTCGATGATCGTGCGGGTCTATGCTTGGCTGATCATCCTGGGAAATGACGGAACGATTGAAAAGACTCTTCGGTTGTTGGGTCTTGTCGATGACATGGATACCCTGCTGTTCACCAATACCGCGATGCTGATCGGAATGGTCTACAGCTATGTCCCGCTGATGATCCTGCCGATCTTTGCCTCGGTCGAAAAAATCGACATGTCGCTGATCGAAGCCTCGCATGATTTGCATGGCAACCGCTGGCTGACGCTGCGGCGGATCATATTGCCGCTTGCGTGGCCCGGGATCGCGGCGGGTTGTATCCTTGTCTTCATTCCGTGTCTTGGGGCGGTTCTGGAACCCACACTGCTGGGCGGCGGCAAGACTTTGATGATGGGCAACCTGATTTCTAATCAGTTTGGCGCGGCGCGGAACTGGCCCTTTGGGGCGGCAATGGCCGTCGTCATGATGAGCCTGATCATGATCTTTCTCATTCTCAATGCGCGGCGCGCCACGGCGCGGGAAAGCCAGGAGTTGATCTGATGTCCCTGACACATGATGTTCGCAAGTATCGCGGTTTCGGTTTCTTCACCGTCATGTTCTTTGCCTATCTCTATCTGCCGATCGCCATCGTCATTTTCTATTCCTTCAACGAAAATCAGCTTGCGACGGTCTGGGGGGGCTTTTCCTTGCGATGGTACGAAAGCGCCCTGCAAAACACCGAACTGCTGGATGCTGTAAAGACCTCGCTGATCGTTGCCGCAGTGGCCACCATTGTCGCGACCACATGCGCTTTGACCTCGGCTTTGGTGATTGTGCATGGGCGAAATGTGCGGTTTCGGCGGGTTTCGGAAGCGATTGTCAATCTGCCGCTGATGCTGCCCGAGATTGTTCTGGCTGTGGCCGTACTGATCCTGTTCTCACAAATTGGTCTGTCGGATGGCATGACCAAGCTGATGATCGCGCATTCGACCTTTTGCATTCCTTTCGCGTTTTTGCCCATCCGGGCGCGGCTGAAAGGGTTGCCGACCGATTTCGAAGAGGCCTCTGCCGATCTTTACGCCAACCGTTGGACCACATTCCGCCGCGTTACGCTGCCCATCATCTTTCCCGGCGTTGCGGCAGGGGCGATGTTGGCATTCGTCATCTCGATGGATGATTTCATCACGTCGAACATGCTGAATTCGGGCGGGTCAACCACTTTGCCGGTCTATATCTTCGGGCTTATCCGGCTTGGCGTGACACCTGAGTTGAACGCCATCTCGACCATCATCATCGTCGTTTCAATCATCTTGGTCTCTGCCGCAGCTCTGATTGGCGCCCGCGCGGCGCGTGGTACAGGCGAGGGCTGACCAGTCGTAAATGGGGTGACGTTCACGCTATGAAACCGATCCCAGAGCCACAATAAAACCTGACAAGGAGGACACTATGACACTTAAATCCACTATTGCGGCGGGGGCCATGCTGATTGCCCTGTCCACCGCAGTGCAGGCCGAAGGACAGCTTAATCTTTATACCTGGACAGGCTCCGTTGCACCGGAACTGATCGAAAAATTCGAGGCCGAGACCGGCATCGAGGTGACCACCGATGGGTACAGTTCGAACGAAGACCTGCTGACGAAACTGCAAGCGGGCAGTTCAGGCTATGATCTGGTCGTTCCATCGCAGCACTTTGTCCGCATCATGATCGACGAAGGTCTGCTGCAAGATATCGACGCCCACGAATTGGACGCTCTTGAACGGGTCGATGAAAGGTGGCGCGGTCACTGGTGGGACCCGAACAACGACTATTCGATCCCCTTCGCCTATGGCACCGCAGGTTTCAGCGTGAATCGCGATAAATATGACGGTCCGGTGGATTCTTGGTCGGTATTCTTTGAACCCGAAGGCGCGCTACGGAACAACATCGCCGTTCTGCCCTACCCGGACGAGGTCATCAGCGCGGCGCAGAACTATCTGGGTATCGAATATTGCAGCGAAGAACCGGCCGAAATGAAGAAGGTTCTCGACCTGCTGAAAAAGCAGAAAGAGGATGTGGTCGTCTATTCCAGCGATAACATCGAAAACCGGCTGGGCGGCGGCGAAGTGGCCGCGCATTTCTGGTGGGGCGGGTCCAGCATGAAGCTGCGCAAGGCCAGCGGTGTGCCGTTGGAATATGCGATGCCCAAGGAAGGTCTGGTCGGATGGCTGGATTCGATGGTGGTTCCGAAAGGTGCAAAAAACATCGACAGCGCCAAGACGTTTATCAACTTTATGAGCAGTCCGGAAAACGCGACGATCCAGTTCAACTATTACGGCTATGCTTCGCCTTTTGCCACGGATCCTGAAAAGACGGTCTATACGCCCGAAACCGCGCCCGAGCTTTATCCGACCGTGCCGGTGAACTTCTCCAAAGCCTGTTCCCCCGAGGCACAGGATTTGGTGACCAAGGTTTGGGAGCAGCTGCTGCAATAGCTGAAAGATGCGCCATTGCACCGCCGGTCTGATCGACGGTGCACCCCCAATTTCAGATTGAATAGGGCCGATTATGTCTACAGCACCCAACTATCTCCTTCACAATCTGCAGCTTGCCGATGGGACCGGACCGGGCCAGGGTGGCATGGCAATCGCAGTCACTGGGTCGAAGATTACTGCGATTGGGCCAGACGCGGATATCCTTCAACTTGCCGGTCCCCAGACCAGGCAAATCGATGCAAAAGGCGCCAAGGCATTGCCAGGTTTTTTCGAAAGCCACATGCATCTGTTTGCCGGTGGTGCCACCCTGACGCAATGTGATCTGCTGACCAGTTTTGGCGAAGATGCCGTGCGCGACGCGATCCGTGCCCATTCACAGGCACATCCGGACATGCCACTGGTCTGCGGCTTTAGCGCCAACTACACAATGTTTGGTGAAGATATTCGCCCCGACCGGCATAGTCTGGACCGGATCCTGGCCGACCGACCGCTTTTTATCGTCGCCGTGGATGGCCATACCGGATGGGCCAATACCCGGGCGCTGGACCTGGCCGGTATCCTGCAAGGGCATGACATTGACGGCGAGGCCAGTGTCGAAATGGGCCAAGACGGGTTGGCCTCGGGTGAATTGCGCGAATCTGATGCGATGAACCTGGTTGCCCGCCTGTCCGCCACCGGTGGTCGCGAATGGCAAGGCACCCGCGGGACCGAACCCGCGCCGGTAACGTCCGAAGAATTCGAAGGTGATCTGGCCGTGCTGCGCCAAGCGCTTGATTACTGCGCCGCGCATGGAATCACCAAAATCATCAACATGGATGGCAATTTTCATCAGTTGAACCTGTTGCGCGAACTGGATCGCCGCGGAGAATTGCATACCCGCATCGAATTGCCCTACGGGCTGTCGGAAGCCTCAAGACCTGAAGATTTGGCTGGTATCGCCGCCCGCATGGAAGAGGGTGCCACAGAAATGCTGACCGTGGGCCGGTTCAAGATGTTCATGGACGGCGTGTTCGACAATTGGACCGCTCTGGTGACCGACGAATACCCCGATAGGCCCGGCTTTGCTGCGCAGCCAATCATCCCGCCCGAAACATTCAATGCGCTCTGCACCGAGGCTGATCGGCTGAATTGGCAGATCAGCGTGCATGCCGTTGGAGATGGCGCCGTGCGTAACGTGCTTGACGGGTACGAGGCGGCGCGCAATGCCAACGGCCCGCGTGACAGCCGCCACCGGATCGAACATATCGACACGATACGTGACGAAGACATCCCGCGTCTGCGCGAACTGGGCGTCACCGCCTCAATGCAGCCGGTTCACCCCCCGGGTAGTGCGGGCCTGCCGCTGGAACCCACGATTACATTGATGGGCCGCGCCCGTTGGAAAAACGCCTTTGCCTGGCGCAGAATCCATGATGAAGGCGTACCGATTGCGTTCGCGACAGACTGGCCGATCTCTCCGCTCGATCCGCTTTTTGCCATCCAGACGGCGATGATCCGCAAACCCTGGGCCGAAGATGTTCCCGATCAGCGGCTCACGCTGGATGAGTGTTTCCAGGCCTATACCGAACGGGCGGCCTATGCCGCGTTTGATGAGGATCGTGTCGGCCGGCTTGAGCAGGGAATGCTGGCCGATCTGATTTTGCTTGAGGGCGATCTGGACAGTCTGGCGCGCGAAGGAAAGCATGAGGTGAAGTGCATTCTGACGATGTGCAATGGTCAGATCACGCACCGGCTAGAGCATATCTGATCGTTCAGCCGCCACCGTCAGTTGTGTCGCAAACTTTGGATCGAGTTTGACCTAATCGCGTGTCCTGGTGCTTTTTGCATTCCCATCAATCGCGAGCAGGTTTCAGAAAGGTCTCTTTGTAAGGCTGCCATTTCCCCAAGGAAGTGGTTTTGTACGCTGTGTACTTTTGTCTGCGCGACACGGTATCCTATCGTGATTTCTTTGAGATCATAGCTGAACGGGGTGTTTCCGTTGATCACGCCACATTGAATAGGTGGGTTGCACAATACTCGCCAATTCCCAACCGCGACAGTTTCTGGATTTCGAATGTTTGCAGAGATCGCAGGATAAGTGTGCCCAGTTAGACGTTGGCTTTGGTCACTCTGAAAGTTTGCGAAACAACCGTAAATATTAACGAAACAAGTTGTGACAGGAGTTAAACCGGTGCCCTATCCGCTTTGAATGCGCCACCTTGCCGGTTCGATGAGAGCGTTTGAAGAGCTCAACGGTATTGATGCATAGGCGAGGCTCGGTAGACAAGCCCCACCTCTAGGAAGATTTTGCTTACTCCTCGAAAGGAACGTACAGTTTCCCCCCTTCGCGGAACTTGGCGGCCATCGCGTCCATCCCTTCTTTCTGTGCCTCGGTTCGAATGTCGTGGCTGATCCGCATTGAGCAGAATTTCGGCCCGCACATAGAACAGAAATGCGCCACTTTGTGCGCCTGTTTCGGCAAGGTCTGATCGTGGAATTCGCGCGCCGTATCAGGGTCGAGCGACAAATTGAACTGATCTTCCCAGCGGAATTCGAACCGAGCGCGGGAAAGGGCGTCATCGCGACGTTGCGCGCCCGGCAGACCCTTGGCCAGATCGGCGGCATGGGCCGCGATCTTATAGGTGATGACGCCCGTTTTCACGTCGTCCCGGTCTGGCAGCCCAAGATGTTCCTTGGGCGTGACGTAGCAGAGCATCGCGCAACCAAACCATCCGATCATCGCGGCACCGATACCGCTGGTGATGTGGTCGTAGCCCGGTGCGATATCTGTGGTTAGGGGGCCAAGCGTGTAGAAGGGCGCCTCGTGACAGCACTCCAACTGCTTGTCCATGTTCTCTTTGATCTTGTGCATGGCCACGTGGCCCGGCCCTTCGATCATTACTTGGCAATCCTTGGCCCAAGCGATCTTGGTCAGTTCGCCCAGCGTTTCCAATTCGGCAAATTGTGCTTCGTCATTGGCGTCAGCAATCGAGCCGGGGCGTAGGCCGTCGCCGAGGCTAAAGGACACGTCATAGGCCCGGCAGATGTCGCAGATTTCCTCAAAATGCTCATAGAGGAAGCTTTCCTTGTGATGATGCAGGCACCACTTGGCCATGATCGACCCGCCGCGCGAGACGATGCCGGTCACGCGGTTCACTGTCATCGGCACCATGTGCAGTCGCACGCCCGCGTGAATGGTGAAGTAGTCCACGCCTTGCTCGGCCTGTTCGATCAGCGTGTCGCGGAACACCTCCCATGTCAGATCCTCGGCGATGCCGTTGACCTTCTCCAACGCTTGATAGAGCGGCACCGTGCCAATCGGCACCGGGCTGTTGCGGATGATCCACTCGCGAGTGTTGTGGATGTTGCGCCCGGTGGACAGGTCCATCACCGTGTCCGCGCCCCAGCGGATTGCCCAGACCATCTTGTCCACTTCCTCTTCCATCGAAGAGGTCACGGCAGAAGTGCCCATATTGGCGTTAATCTTAACCAGAAAATTGCGCCCGATGATCATTGGCTCGATTTCTGGATGGTTGATATTGGCGGGGATGATGGCGCGTCCTGCAGCGACTTCATCCCGCACGAATTCCGGGGTCACGTAATCGGGGATGTTGGCGCCCCAATCCTTGCCTTCCCGCTGTTCTGCCACAGCCTCGCGCAATTGATTTTCGCGGATGGCGATGAATTCCATTTCGGGCGTGATGATCCCGGCGCGGGCATAGGCCAGTTGGGTGACGGCCTGACCGTCTTTGGCGCGCAGAGGGCGAGGCCGCACGGGAAACTCAGGCGTCAGCCGGTCACCTTCGACAAAGCCGTTGTCCTCGGGCTTGATCTCGCGCCCTTCATACTCCTCGACATCACTGCGCGCCTCGATCCATGTTCGGCGCAGCGGGGCGAGCCCCTGTTTGATATCGGTCAGAACATTGGGGTCGGTATAGGGGCCGGAACTGTCATAGACCGGCAGCGGCGGTTCACCTGCGGTAGGATGAACCGAAATCTCACGCATCGGCACGCGGATGTCAGGGTGCATCATGCCGGACACATAGATTTTGCGGGATGCAGGCAGCTCACCCGTGGTGATTTTGGGGTTGGGGACGTTCATTTTGGTGCTCCTCAAGCGGTTCAACTCAAAAAGACACCAGATGAGTTTTGGCTTGGGGAAACGAGAAGGCGGAAAGCCCTCTTTTCGGAGAACGCCTGCCAGGATCTATGGCCTGCGTGCCCTAGCTTCCTACGCCAGTATCAACTGGGTCAGGTTCAAAGGGTCGCGTCACCGGGCAATGCCCTGTCAGCCTCTCAGTCCCCTCGGTGGGACTCCCCTGCGTGCACGGAAACTAGCCTAAGCACCGCAAAAGAAACAAGTGCCAAAGAACCGATCTCTACTACTTTAATAAATCTCAGGAAACCAGTTTGGTCAAAAAGTCTCTGACAGCGCAGAGTGGCAAGCCAGGGTTGCGTTGCAGTCTTTTTGTCTGGATTGACGAGCCCGCAGGTTCGGGCGTCTGTTTTCAGCGCATTGTTCTCCAACAGGTTTCAGCAAGATTTCCTTGAAAGGCTTTCATTTTCCCAAGGATGCAGTTTTGTACGCTGTGCACTTCTACCTGCGGGACACAGTGTCGTATCGTGACTTGGAAGAAATCATGGCCGAACGCGGCGTGCAGGTGGACCACGCAACTCTCAACATGTGGGTTGTGAAGTATTCACCGATGATTGCTGCGCGAGCGCAATTGAAGAAGCGCCCAACGCAGAGATCCTGGCGCATGGACGAGACATACGTTGGAGTTCACGGCAAATGGATATACCTCTATCGGGCCGTCAACAACGCAGGAAATACCCTTGATTTCATGCTGTCCGAGCGGAGGAACCGTCGAGCAGCCGCAAGGTTCTTTGGCACAGCTCTGTGGTCAAATGGTGTCCCGAGCAAGATCGTTATCGACAAAAGTGACGCCAACGCGGCGGGCATTCGAGAGGTGAACAAAATCCTTAGTCGGTTTGGCTGCCCAGCCAAAATCCAAACGGTCAGGTCCAAGTATTTGAATAACCTGATCGAACAGGATCATCGGTTTATCAAGCGCCGCGGACGACACATGTGCGGGTTCAAATCGTTTAGATCCGTATCGGCTACTTTGGACGGTATCGAGGTCGCCAACGTGTTCCGAAAGCAGCAATTCACCAACAATACAACGTCTGGCTTTCGGCTATTTGCCGAGATCGCAGGATAAGTGTGCCCAGTAAGACGCTGACTCTGGCCATCCCAAAAGTTTGCGACACATCCATCTACTGGTCATGAACCCTGACCATAGGGTAATAATCTTTCAAGAATTAAGTATTTGACATACTAATATTACATAGCTAAAAAACCTAATTAATTTTGGTCGGCGAGCCCTGCAGAGGACGTGAAAACACTTAGTTAAAATGAATACGCATGAGCATTCGCCAATGACCTGCTGTGTGAAAGCATCCCGTTTTGGATGTGTTAAGAGGAAGAAATAATGAATGGAATAAAGGGCAAGACTGCGCTTGTGACAGGGGGAGCCAATGGCATCGGCAGGGCATTCGTGAAACGTCTTGCGGAGGAAGGGGCAAACATTGTTGTGGCGGATATCGCCAATGCGGACGTCTCTATCCGGGTTGCGCAAGATTGTGGTGTCAGGGCGATGGCAATCGAATGCGATATGAGTTCTGGTGAAGATATCGCATCAATGAACGCATCCATAGAACACGAATTCGGTGGTTGCGACATTCTGGTTCATAATGCAGGGATCTACCCCCCGCAGAAGTTCGATGATATTACCTTTGCGGATTGGCGAAAACTGATGACAGTGAACCTGGATTCCATGTTTCACCTGTCCAAAGCCGTTTACCCAAAGATGAAGGAAAAAGGTTGGGGTCGGATTATTTCGATTTCTTCGACGACTTTCCACTCAGGAATTGAGATGTACAGTCACTATTCCGCTACTAAGGCTGGGCTTATCGGTTTTTCACGTGGGCTGGCAAAAGAAATTGGGCAATTCGGTATCACTGTAAATTGTATTGCACCAGGGCTCGTTAAGACAGAAACGACAGAATCTGGTCCGAATGCGGAATGGTTTGACGCCATTGCTGAACAACAATCGATAAAACGAACAGAGACACCGGAAGATCTCGTTGGTCCAATGGCGTTCCTTGCATCAGACGATGCCGCTTTTATTACGGGCCAAACCCTGCTGGTCGATGGGGGCTGGTGCTTCGTCTAGAAGCACCAAACGTGAAATCAAAAAATGAACAAGTGAAGAGGCTTTGGGTCTAATGGGCGACTATTTGCGACGCTTAACCAAAATAGATGAATTCGGTCTAATTATTGGACTAATTGTCTTGGTGCTAATTGTGGGAATCCCTAATCCAGCACTTTTTTCGCTGGGCTCACTCAAGTCAATTCTGCGGGATGGTGCCTTCATTGCAATTATGGCGTTTGGAATGGTTTACCTAATTGCAATGATCGAGATCGACCTGTCTATTGGGGCAATCTACTCCATTAGCGCAATGCTTGCAGCGTTGATAATAGAGGCTGGATTTGATCCTTGGTTAGCTGTTGCCGCCGCACTTTTATTTGGAACAGTTTTAGGGGCGTTAAACAGTTGGCTTACCATTCTGTTATCTGTGCCGCTAATAATTGTCTCTCTTGGAACGTTATCTGTCTTCTACGGTTTGAACCTCATTATCTCCGGCGCACGTCCAGTATTTGGCATGCCGCGCGATCATGCGTTCTTTCAGATATTTGGCGGTGAATTTCTCGGATTGCCAGCTTCGACCTGGGTTATGCTAGGGCTCGGGATCGTATTGCACTTCGTCTTCTTTCGCTCTCGGTACGGCGCAACTGTGCGCGCGATCGGCTCAAATCACAATGCAGCCGAATTCTTAGGTATTCGGGTGAATAGGATAAAAGTCATTACGATGGCGGGAATGGGATTCTTGTGCGCGGTGTCCGGCGTATTGACACTAGCATATTTCAAAGCCGTGGATCCCGGTTTGGGTGCCGCCAAAGAACTACAGGTTATCGCGGCAGTTGTCATTGGTGGCACTTCCCTTGCCGGAGGGTCAGGGACGTTACTGGGTGCATTGCTGGGCGTCTTGATCATATCGATCATCCAGTCCGGCATCGTATTTTTTGGTGTCGACCCAAACTATGGCCGCTTCATCACTGGCATCGTGATCATCGCGGCAATCGCGTTTGACAGCTTTCTCAAGCGGCGCAGATCGGACGCGTCTGCCTGAATAACATAAAGAAATCGGGACAGGGAGGATTGACCGATGATTTCGCTAACCAAAACTGCAGGACTAATATCCGCGACGTTCTTAGCTGCCGCTGGACTAGTTGGTCCAGCAGCGTCGCAGGATCCCATAAGCATCACTTATGTAGGGGCTTTCACGGCAAATGAATGGCACACTGAACTTAAGGCAGGGGCCGAACAGGCAGCAGCAGACTTAAACTTTCCTGTCGACCTCCGCGTAGTTGGTCCGACCGATTTTGATCCTGTGCAGCAGGCGCAAATCTTTGTCAGAGAAGCTGTACGTCAACCTGATGTCTTGATTGTAACGAATGTAGCTGCGGCTCTATTCATCCAGCCTGCATTGGATGCAAAAGCGCAGGGCATAAAGGTAGTTTGGACGAATTCCGCCCCAGCGAGCGAGTTCTATGACGATCTTTTTGTATCGGCTGACCCAAAAGAGCAGGGTTTGGCCGCCGCCAAAGTAGTGGCTGACCACCTTTCGGCAGAAATGGGCAAACCTGCAAAGGAAATCGAAGGTTCGTTTGTAGTCGGATTATGCGTACCAGGTTTGATGGTTCTGGAAAACAGGATCGCGGGCTTTCGGGCTGGGATGAACGAACTAATGCCGAATGTGACGCTACCCCCTGTTGTTGAGACAAAGCCAGACCGTTCCGGCAATTTCGTTGTTTGGAATCAGGCGATCCAAGCTAATCGTGATGCGCTCGGCTATGCTGACGCCTGTGAGTCAGGCCAACAAAACATTGCGAAGATAATTGAAGATGACGATATGTCAGCAGTTACTGTGGCATTCGACGGGCCGGAAGAAATCCGAGATGCCGTGCGTCGAGGCTTCGTTCTGGCTGCTTCGCCCTCAAATCACTATTTGCAGGGCTACATAGCGGTTCTTCTTGCATCAAAAGCAATCCACGAAGGCAAAGAATTACCGCAGGGTTGGGCTAAACTCCCTGTTACAATCGTGGATTCCTCAAACATCGAAAATTTTATCGAGGCGTGGAAGACTCCGGCACCTGGCCTTCGAGCATTTTTCGAAGAGGATGTGAACGTCGTTTTGGATGCCGTTGCTGAAGGTAATTTCGCTGAGACTGGGGCATATGATCTGCCACCGCTTTAAACAAAACCCAGAGCAGGGCAAGAGCCCTGCTCCACAAATTGAGACTGCACGCCCGGAGATTTTTCTATGAATGACCACGTCTTTCAGGCCCAGAACATCTGCAAGAACTTCGGTAAGAACCCGGCGCTTGTTGATGTTTCGCTGAACCTGCGAAGAGGGGAAGTCCTCGGTGTAATAGGCGCAAATGGTGCAGGCAAATCAACGTTGATGAGAATTCTCGCCGGTGCGCTGAAGGCGGAAAGCGGCGAGATTCTTTTGGATGGCAAAAAACGGCAAATGAACTCCATGCTGGAGGCATGGGAAGCAGGTATCGGCTTTGTTTCTCAGGAATTGAACTTGTTTCCCGCTCTCTCTGTCATCGAGAATCTATCCTTGGTTCCTGGAAGCAAGCACAATTCCAACGATATTTTGGAGAAGTCAGCGCGCGAAACTTTGGATGAGCTGGGATTGCAGGTTTCGCTGACCGCCAAAGTCGAAACTCTCAGTCTAGCCGACAGACAGCTTGTTGAAATTGCCCGGGCTCTCCTGCAGAAACCGCGGGTATTGATTTTGGACGAACCGACTTCCGCTCTACATGTTGGTGAAGTTGAACGCCTGCACAAAGTCCTTCGCGATCTTAACAAGCGTGGTGTTTCGATTATCTACATCACACATTTTCTCGAGCATTTACTTGATATATCAAACAGATTCGCCGTGCTGCGTGATGGCAAGCGGGTGAAATTGGTGACAAAGGGCGATCGTCCGACTGTCCCGGAACTCGTAGAGGCAATGCTCGGTGAAAAGCCACATTCAGCCGACAGACTGCCTGAACAAAAGCAGGATGGGACCGACGGGGTTGAACTAAAAATCTCAAAACTGACCACGGCTTCAGGACTCAATGTTGCGGAATTCAATGCAACCAATGGGGAAATCGTCGGTGTTGCCGGTCATGCCGGATCCGGCCCAGAAGAACTCTTTTCTGTGCTCTTTGGCCGAACTAAATCCACGGGGGGGTCAATTACATTGCCTTCCGGAGCAGAGCATAAGAACAACTCTGCTGATGCAGTGAAATCCGGTGTCGCCTACTTCCCTGCCGACCGAAAAGGGTGTGGCTTGACGCTTCGGCAATCAGTTACAGAGAATGTGTCGGCTGTTCGAGCGCTTACACTTGGTTGGGATGGTCTGTTTCCCGGCCGAAGGAAACAGACCGCCATAGCAACTGAACGCTGTCGTGATCTCGGTGTCAAATTAGCAGATGTTTCGCAGAAAGTGGGCGAGCTGTCCGGCGGGAACCAACAAAAGGTGGTATTCGCGCGTTGGCTTGAAGCTAACCCGTCCCTTCTTCTTATCGATGATCCGATGCGTGGTGTGGACGTGAATGCCAAGAAGCAAATTAACAGCGTCATTCAAGGGCTCTTGGAAGAACCCCGGGTAATTCTCTTTCATTCCACAGACCCTGAAGACTATGTCTCGGTGGCACATCGCGTCGTAGTTTTCGTCGACGGTGAGCTGTCTTGCCAACTGTCAGGTCCGGAGATCACGGAACATAATCTGATGGAGGCTATGAATGGCAGTTGGAGTTCCGATTCAGCTATTCCTCAAAATTAACCTCATACGCCAGCATTAAAAAATAAGGAGAGTCTAAATGGGACGTGTCGACGGGAAAGTAGCAATAATCACTGGTGCTGGGGGTGGAATGGGGCGCGCCCACGCGCTCAAACTATCTGCTGAAGGGGCCAAAGTCCTTGTTACCGACGTTAAGGACGCAGGCCTTGCCGAGACTGTTGAACTGGTGGAAGCCATGGGCGGTTCCGCCACGTCTCTCCGTCACGATGTGCAGAACGAAGAAGCTTGGAATTCAGTTTTTAAGAAAGTGATCGATGACTTTGGTCGGCTCGATATCCTTGTCAACAATGCTGGTGTGTATACGGTTGGCAATGTCGAGGACTGTACCTTGGAGCAGTGGGATCGTGTTTTCAACATTAATGCTCGCGGTTTGTTTATGGGGGTGCGTGGTGCAATTCCATTGATGAAAAAAGCTGGGGGTGGTTCGATTATCAATGTTTCATCAAATTTTGCGCTCGTGGGTCGTCCAGGGTTTTCAATCTATTGTGCGTCGAAAGGGGCAGTTCGCCTGCTCACTAAAGCCATTGCGGCTGAAGTTGCCGAAGACAATATCCGCGTGAATACCTTGCATCCTGGCCTCATAGAAACGCCTATGACTTCCGATCTTATCGACACACCAGAGAAACTCGATTCTCTCCTTGGGGGTGCACCGCTTCGCCGAGCGGCGAAGCCGGAAGAGATTGCAGATGCAGTACTGTATTTAGCTTCGGACGAGTCTCGCTTCATGCTTGGATCCGAGCTGATTATTGACGGCGGCTATCACGCAGTCTGACAGGCCTTCTCGCAAACTGTTGGCTAGGAGGTCTTTGCGTAAATGGCGTCTCGGATGTTGATCGAGGCAGACAGTGACGATCTCATTCAGAGGCGCGCATTTTCCAAAGGACGCGATCTTGCATGCGACCTACTTCTACTTGCGCTACGTTGTTTCATGCCGGGCCCTGGAAGGGCATTGCCATCTTGTTTGCGTGTGATTGAGAATGGTGCGGCCAGTTTCTGTCAGACGTTCATTTCGGCAACATAACCGTCCCAGAGGCCGAAAGCATCGGTTCTGGCGTGACGGTATGAGACGATGGAGAGTTGATAGCGGCGGGGTCGAAAGGCGGTTCTGATCTGATCGTGAGGGGCAGGGACCCTTCGCGCTTGTTTTGGCGACTTGAAGCGTCCCAAGAGTTTTTCGCGTTTTCGAGTGGGTCTGTGTGATCCTTCGATCCGATTATTCAGCCCTTTATGTGCTCGGCGATCCGACGTTTTAGGAAGCGATGGTCTTTCTCAATGAGGTTATTGAGGTGTTTCCGTCTGACAATCTCAATCGGTATCGGACGAATGCAATTTGTTGCCTTTTCAGAGGATTGCGACAGTGGAATGGTGGGCCGCCTTCGCGCGAGCATAGGCGTTGTTGGCTGCTACCAAGTCTTCCATTGCGATACCCATCGCTTTGTAGATGGTGATTTCGGCATCATTGTGCCGGGGGCGATCGGAGCGCAGCAACTCCTCGCCGATCACCAAACCTGTCTTCGGGTCTAATCCTGCCAGTTCGCCGCAGCCGACGGGGGTTGGCTGGAAAGCGCAGAGATCCTCAACGAACAGCCTGCCGCGGGCGATGAGGTCGATTGGCAGTTCTCCGTGCGGTGGGGCGTAACCTACAGAAGAGACATGTGTACCTTCGCGGACCCAGTCGCTGTCGATCACCGGATCATATGAATGGCTAGCGAGACACACCACATCAGATTGACGGACGGCGGACTCCAAGTCGTCCGTAGCTTCGGCGATAGGACAAGTGTCGGCAAGGCGAACCGCGTCTTCATGTACCAAAGACGAGACAAAGATTTTGTCGAACCTCCGCACCAAAGGGAGAAGGGCAAGGTGCTCGCGTCCTTGAACTCCAGCGCCAACAAGAGTTGCTACTCTTGAATCCTCTTTTGACAGGGCTTCCACCGACACAACGGCGCTGGCGGCCGTTCTAATGCCGGTGATGTACGTCCCATCCATTACACAGAGGGTGTTCCCGTTATCTTGGTCGAATAGTAAGATTGTTGCCAGATGATTTGGCAGATCGAGTTCAAGGTTTCCCTCAAACACATTGACCATCTTCACCATCATTGGTCCCCCTGGAACCCATGCCGGCATCGACAGCATGAAGCCCTTTCTTGGCACAGTGATCTCTGGTCGTGGAGGTACCTGCATCTCTCCACGTGCGACTTGCTTGAAACCCTCAAACAAGCCGTCGAGCAATTCTCTGGGTTCGGTGAAACGCTCTACATCCGCTTCGCTGAGGATCATCACGGGCAGGTCGCCCTTGCGGATCTCGGCAGCGCTCTTGTGTTCATTCATTCGCTTGCTCGCTGTGGATTTGGTTCTTGAACTTTCTGCAGCCTTCACAAGATGGGACTTTTGGACAAATATATTTTCCAACGTCATTAATGACTGGAAGTCATATGTCTCGTTTTTCGATGAGTGTGCTGAGAGCGTTCGCTGCCGTTGGGCGCAACACTAGCTTCTCAAAGGCGGCGGCCGAACTTGGCATCAGTCAATCCGCAGTAAGCCGCCATGTCGCAGCTCTAGAGCTAGACATGAACTGTCGATTGCTCGACAGGACAACCCGGCACGTATCACTGACGGCCGAGGGAAAATCGCTCTTGTCTGAGTTGAGTGCCGGGCTTGCTCAAATTGATCGCGCGCTGGAGGCTGCAAGACACCGTACAGTGGACGATATCCTCAACGTTTCGGTTTCGCCCTTCCTTTCAGTCGTGTGGTTCACGCCAAAGCTACTAAAGTTCATCAATGATAACCCAGACTTGGACATAAGGCTCACACACTCATATGATCCACCACGCTTCGAAGACGGCCACATAGATGTGGGGTTAAATTGGAGTTTGAAACCGACGCAGAAAAGGATAATCGCCGAAAAGATCATATCCGGCGCGTTGACCCCGGTTTGCAGCCCTGAATATGCGCGCGAACACTTTGCAACTAAAGAGGTAGCGAAACTCTTAGACTGCAGTCTCTATCATGAATTCAAGATTGACGACTGGCGCGCTTGGTTCAGCAATAGCGGTGTTCACGTCGACGACATTAGAAGTCAACAAATAAGCGATTCTGGTGCTCTGAGGCGCGCCGCGCTCTCTGGTAAAGGCGTTTCTCTGCTGTTCGAAGCGTTGATCCAAGAGGATATCGCCGATGGGCGTCTTGTCGCGCCGTTCCATAACTCTGTGCATAGTGGCGAAGACTACTGGCTCACCTTTCCTGTGGAACATGCTAGTCGACCGGCAATAAAGCGTTTCGTCAGCTGGTTGCGAAGGCAAGCTGATATCACCGCTAAGTCAATCCCGAACGACTT
Organism: Ruegeria sp. BC1; assembly: GCF_056539305.1. Lineage (NCBI taxonomy): Bacteria > Pseudomonadati > Pseudomonadota > Alphaproteobacteria > Rhodobacterales > Roseobacteraceae > Ruegeria > Ruegeria sp. BC1. The sequence continues at coordinate 370,343 of NZ_JBQFUT010000003.1, read as the reverse complement.
AGACCTTGGGTAAGGTTTTGTCGCAAATTTCTTCGAAGGCGACGTCGGTTGACCATTTCATTACCAGCTATACGATCACACCGTGCGCGAGGCACGCAATCCGTACAGTCTCTTGCTGTCCAGGGCAATTTCAGCTGCTATCAACTGAGGAGTGCGTCAGTCCCGCGCAAAACGCAGTTAACAAATTCTGCCCCTCCAGCCAGAAGCCTACATTATATGAAACGTGCTCCTTCTCGCCGATATTCACGAGATCTGCGCCCCAGGCGCGCGAACACCGTTCAGCGAAGCCGTTTTGGTCGTAGGGATCATTCGTACTTGCGACGATGACAGCTGGGCGATTTAATTTTACCATCGGAACGGATCTGAAACTTCCCGCTTCTTCCACCGGAAAAATGGGGCCGTCGGGATCAGGCATGCCGACAAGAAAGGCCCCGGCAATTTTGCTCTCTCGACGCGCCATATATTCCACGATCATGAGGCAAGCCAGGCTATGGGCAACCAACACAGGAGGCTCTGAGCTTTGCGCAATGGCCATATCAAGAGCTGAAATCCAGTCTTCAAGTTCCGGATTTTCCCAGGACCCAGGTTGGAACCTTACGTAGTCGGTGAATTCCTCTTCCCACTGACTTTGCCAATGAAGTTCGTCAGACCCATTCCAGCCTGGCAAGGTAATTTTCTTCACATCTGCCCTCTTAGATATCATAAATACAAGGGCTATAGTATTCTTTCGTATCCCTCTAATGAATGTGATACTATCGGAATTTCTACTTATTAGCCGATGAATTAAAGGTAAGGGGGCATCTTAACATGGAATCCATCAGAGCATTGGATAGCAGAGATATTACAATCTTGGAGCATCTCCAGAAAGAAGGCCGCATCTCACTATCTGACCTGGGCAGGCGCATCGGTTTATCCCAACCTGCTGTGTCGGAGCGTGTTGCCAGGCTTGAAGCTGATGGGGTTATTCTGGGGTATCGCGCCATTGTGAACCCGAATAAGCTGGGCATAAAGATGAGCGCGATCATCCGGCTGAGCACGTCACATGAGAATATTAAGAATTGCATGGAGCGCTTCGATCAGACTCCAAACATCATCGAGTATATCCGGGCAACTGGGGAAGAATGTTTCTTTATTCGAGCGATTTTTTCGGAACCTAGCGAGTTAGAGACGCTTGTTGATCAGATTTCGCAATTTGGAACGGTAAAAACATCCGTTTTTATGCGCTCCAAAGGCCCAAAGGTTCTGGGGCGTGAATTACTGACATAAATTCAGGGGCCCGCACGTCGCGGCCTAGGCGCGATCCTTGGCAATTGTGTAGGTAGAGACGGAATCAAATCTTCGGATCGAGATTTGTGTCATTTTTTCTCCAGAAGAGGCTGGCCAGGAGGCCAATCTGGACATTCGCCAGAGAGTGGCTCCACAATAGCATTCAATACTTCCTCACTGATCCACATTGGATTTTGTTCGCCTGTTTGCCAAAGGTACATATAGCCAACAAGCTCCCTGGTTTCCGGGTGGAACAGCTTTGCAATGGCTCTAGCCTCCAGCTTCTCGGGGGTAAAGCAGATACAGTTGCAGTGGTTGATTTGGAACCCAACGTTGGCCTGATCTGACCTTTGATGAAACGATGATCTTGTTCAACTATGGTATTGAGGTATTTTCGGCTCACCATCTCAAACGATGCCGGACAACCAAAGCCTTTTAGCATTCTGTTTATCCGAGCGCGCGTTAACAAAACCAAAGTCGGAATGACAGTTGGAGCAATACTTGCGACAGAGCCGTCTGGGTGTCAGGCTGCTCAATCAGAGCTAGCTAAACATCCACCTCAAACTGCGACAGATGGAGTTTGCATTTCCAGTCAAGCTGCCCGGCAAATGAGATCACCTGACCAAGCTCTTCTACGGGCGTCTTAGTTGTCCACCGAAAGCCAATCGTGCGCTTGACGGCTAGGTCTCTGAGCTTTTTGTACCCACCCTACTATTTCACAACTGTATAGAATCTCAGTGATCGCGGGCTCAATGATTCAGCCAATTTAAAGATTTCTACCAACAATCCGTCAGATCTGCACTTGGCCACCACAACAGATTGAAAAGGCAATCGGGTACCAAAAATTCGACGTATCGAAAAGACATCATCCAGTAGAGGAAGCCAGCAGAGAAAGACCAAGTCATTTTACATCGATGAGAATTGCGGGCGTGGCACACGCCACACCCATATGAGGCTATTGCAATGCTCCACGCGCTATTTCTGCGACCTTACCCGATTTGACTATCATGCGCGCCGCCTCGTAGGCTGGACCAAAAGCGTAGTCGGCGTTCATGCGGTCGACTTGGCTTCGAACGAGGGTCTTGACTTCACGCAACGGTGGAGAAAGCTCCAACCCCCGGTGGTCACACCCTTCAACTGAAGCAAGAAGTTCGGTTGCCAGGATGTTGTTCAGCGTTTCAACCATCGCGTTCAAGCGTCGCGCGCCATGGGTTGCCATCGAAACGTGATCTTCATAATTCGCCACTGTCGGGACACTGTCCACAGACGCTGGATAGGCCTTTTGCCGGTTTTCGGCAACCATGGCAGCGGCGGCGATCTGACCACTCATAAAGCCCGAATTGACACCAGGATCATCGGTCAGAAACGGCGGGAGCCCCGATAGGCTGGCATCAGTCATCATGGCCAACCGCCGTTCTGACAACGACCCCAATTCACAGATTGCCAGCGCGGTTTGGTCCGCTGCGAACGCCACGGGTTCCGCATGAAAATTCCCACCCGAGACAATCTCGTTTGTTTCAGGAAAGACAATTGGATTGTCGGTGACTGCGTCCGCTTCGCGCTCCAATGTGGCGTCAACGAAATTCAAAAGGTCGAGGCAGGCGCCATAGACCTGTGGTTGGCAGCGGATGCAGTATGGATCCTGAACACGCCCATCGGTCAGCGCCTTATCGCGGAACTCACTTCCCTTGGTCAGCGCGCGCAACCGTCGCGCGACTTCTATCTGACCCGGTTGGCGGCGTATCTGATGAATACGGTCCTGAAACGGTGCAACAGAGCCCAAAACCGCTTCTGTCGTCAACGCGCCAATAGCAACCGCGCTGTCGAGCGCCTGACGTGCTTCAATCGCACCGGTCAAAGCCAAGGCTGTCGATACTTGTGTCCCATTCAGCAGGGCCAGCCCCTCTTTAGGATCCAGGTCCAGCGGCTGCAGCCCAACCGCAGTTAACGCTTCTGCCGCTGAAAAAACCTGGCCTGATACATTGACTTTGCCTTCGCCGATAATCGCCGCCGCGATATGTGCAAGCGGCGTCAAATCGCCCGAGGCCCCGACCGAGCCCTGGGAGGGGATGACTGGCAACAGGTTCCGATTGAACATTTCAATCATGAAGTTCACCAGTTCGAGACGAACACCAGAATGCCCTTGCGCAAACGACGCAATCTTCATGGCCATCACCAGACGGGTCTCGGAGGCAGACAGAGGTGTTCCTGATCCTATGGCATGTGTGACCACAACATTGCGTTGGAGTTCATCAAGGGCATCATCTGAAATCACTGAACTGGCCAGCCGTCCAAAGCCCGTGTTAATGCCGTAAGCCGCGCCACGACCCGCTACGATATTGGATACAACGTTATGGGCCGCAATAATGGCATTTTCGGCATCCGAGCTCAGGGTCAGTTTTACCCTTTCGCGGTAAATCGTTGTCCAGGTATCTAATCCATTTGCTTTTGGGTTGATTTCAATCGTCTTTAACATCCAAACCTCCTTGTAGATCGCGGCTGCCATATAGGTTGACAACGACAATGCCGGTCATCGTCAAACCCAGCGCTGTTATGTGATAAGTGTCGATTTTCTCATCCAGAAAGATGATCCCTGACAGGGCGCCAAAAAGTGGTGTCATAAAGGTAAACACCGAAAGTTTTGTTGCTGAATATCGGGCAACCAAAGCAAACCAACCTAAAAGAGACAGGGTTGCTACAAACACGATCTGGTAAACCATGGACGACCAGACCAAAAAAGACTGTGGGCGCGCGACAGCTCCTTCGAAAGTCCAGGCAACAAAGCAGAGCAATATGCCTGATACCGCGAGCTGGTAGAAGAGAGTTTGCGAAGGAGGTGCACCGGAAAGGCCGGTTGTTCGTATCACCAGCGTCGTGAGCCCCCAGGCGATACCCGCGCCAAAAGCACACAAGTCACCTGTCAACCTTTTGGTATCCAAATCATATGACGCCTGCAGAACAACAGCTGTTCCTAAAAAAGCCATTGCGACGCCCAACCAACCAGCGATCGAAAGTCCTTCCCCCGGGATCAGAAAGTGAGCCCCAATCGCCACCACGAAAGGCGCAGTATACAACAACAAAGATGCGCGGGCGGCATCCGTGTATCGCAAGGCAAAATAGAGCAGGCCAAATTCCACAGCAAAAAAGAACCCAGCAACTAGACCGGGACAGGAAAGGCCACTGGTCCAAGAGATCCGTCCAACCACAATCCAACATCCGATCAGGACTGTGGCAGCCAGAGACCTTAGCCCTGACTGCCAAATCGGCGGTATCTCTGAAATTGTGGTTTTGATCGCAACCTGCTGAAACCCCCAGACGGCACAGAGCAGAAGCATTGAACCTATGGCGATGACATCGAGTGTGCTTTTGCGTGGCATGCGCCAAATATGATTGCAGGGTTAAAGAAACACCAATGAATTAGACAGTTGAATGAATTAGTACCGCTAATCAATCAAACGGCCTGCATTTCAGTAAAGTTTCAGCAGTCTGGCTGGCTCTCTTGTTATCCGATGCCCAAACCGCGAGAACGCGGATTGTAGGTGCGAAAGCCATGTCCAGTGGTAGAACTTTGATGCCGATTGGCACCGCCCCAGCCATCGCGAGGGGGACAATACCCCACCCTTTTCCCATGGATACCATGGCTAGGATTGACGGGAATGAAACAACCGGCTGACCAATCTGAAGGCTCTGACGAGCGCGCGTGGCTTCGGTGATCAGCTTGTCATAAAGATGTGGCTCGGTATCCCGGGACATTGTGAGGAGCGGCTGTTGGCACAGGGCTTCTATGGAAATTGACCGCTCATCCAGGTTTTCGGGCACGGCAACAGCCATGGGCAATTCAGCCAATACCCTTTCTTCGAACCCATCCCGCGCGATTGGTAGTGTTGTGATCGCCAGATCGTGTTCTGCACTCTGCAAACGCGGTTCAATTTCATCCGCAGCCTCAACATCAACGTAAAAATGGCTTTGAAATTTGTTCTCCAGTGCTTGCCGCAGCTTTGGAAGTACGGCTGAATGGATGACGGCGTTAGACAATAGCAGCCGAATGGGTCGCGCTGTGTTTTCGTGAAGATAGGCGGCAGTTTCCAGAATGTTGCGTTTGGCCGCGATTAGTGACTGGGCTTCTGGCACAATTGCGATACCTTCGGGAGTTGCCTCGACACCTTGATTGGATCGGACAAACAGCTTGAACTGAAGATCAGCTTCGAGCTTGGAGATCCTCTGGGACATGGCAGATTGGGTGATGCCAAGCTCTTCTGCGGCACGGCCAAAATGGCGCAATCTGATCAGCGTTGTGAATGCCTCCCAATCGCGAATATCCAATCGCATTCTCTTCATTAAACGCCACCTAGCCTGGGCTGTTGTTGCCTGAAACATCCGACATCAATGGCTACAACGCAATAGTCCCATAAGTGGACGAAGCGCGGGTCACTTGGAAATCGCAGACAATCCCGTTATCTCCGTTCGGGCTGTCTCTCTCAGCCCTGTCACCCGGATTCGGCTTCTGCAAATGCCTCATTCGTGATTTTCGGTTCTCCCTGTTTGTTCCACGGCTTCTGGCTTTGAAACGGTTCAGCAGCATGGTTCATTGCCCGGGATATGTTTACCGCAAGGCGCAATTCTGGCACGGAATTTCCAAGCTGTTTCAAATCGTAATTGGGGCTTTCGATGCTTTGAACCCCTTCACCCGTGCATAGCGCTCAGCCGCATCCTTAGTGGTCAAAGCATCGGGCTTCCGCTTGGATTTTGTAGCTTGCGATGAGAAGCCGGGAGAGACGTTCGCTCAGCATCCGACCAATGTCCTCCGCTTCTTTAACATAACAGTGGACCAGTTTAGTTTGGTGAGGCTCACACGAAAATACCGCATGCCCCATCGGTCTAACGTCGTGTGATCGACCAATACGCCTCGCTCGCTTCGAGATTGAGGTACCATACACCATAGCGAACATAGAAGCACACTGCGAATAGGGTAATGTTCTTTAAAAAAGCACACCTTTGAAGGAAACCATGAGAAGACTTTCAATTGGCTGACAGGGACTCTGCTTTCATCATTCCGGCCCCCCTGTGTCGGGTTGCTGTGGAGGGTCATTGCTTCCTGACCCAACCAAGACAGCGGCCATTCATTTACGCTGTGGCTAAGGCCAGCAGAGGTTCCATTTTTTTCAGAGGCTGTGGTTGCCACCAATGGCGGATTTCCAATTCTAAAGGATATGGTCGCGCAACCTGCTGCGAGCACTGATCTACTGCGACAGTATTCTAATCCCGAGCCCGCCAAGAAAAATACCGGCCGCGCGATCAACCATTTTGGACGCTTTTGCGTAACCGTTCCGCAGGCGTTCAACGGAAAACACCGAAGCGACCAAGCTGTACCAAACAAACTCGTTTAGAAAGATCACTACGACAACCCAGAACAGCAGTTCAGGTGCAGGGTCACGCGGGAGTAAGGTCGTCAGGATCGACCCCATGAAAATCACGACCTTTGGGTTGGAAAGCTGAATCAACAAGCCCTTAAGGAACGCACCGATAGCCGTAGACTTCTCGGAGGCATCATTCTTGTCAATGGCTTTCATACCTGTGCTCTTTAGCAGCTTAAACCCCAGATAGATCAGATACGGAGCTCCAGCGAATTTAACGAACAGATAGATCCAGGGAACGGTGGTAAACAGGATATTGAGCCCGAAGATTGCAGCTACTGCCCATAAGATCGACCCAACACCGAAACCAAGCGCATTCAAGATACCGGCTTTCCTGGAAGATGATATCGATGTTTGAGTAACGACAATGAGGCTTGGTCCTGGGCTGATAACGGCCAGCAGGTGAATCAAGCCGAAGCCAGCAAGAGTGAGAAGAAATTCTAAGTTATACAATGCGCTGCCCTCAGTAGATCCATCGACCAATATTGCCATTTGAAAAGGATAACCCCAGCTCGAAATGAAATAAAACTGCTCCGAACACTTATGGCGAGCCTGACAGCTTCATGTATCGGAGGTTCGAAACGTTCCTTCTATATTCAAGGGGTCATCATACTGTACCCGTCATCTTTTACCTCCTAATTGTTGGGTGTACCGAGTGTTTTCGTCGGTATTTCAGAAGACCGTCACGGAGTGATGGTGAGCCACCTTCGTGCGTAGGCGTGGTCGGCTGCCGCCAAGTTTTCCATCGTGATACCCATCGCTTTGTAGATGGTTCTAGTGATGGCCATGAAATATTCTGGATCGAAGTGGAATCGAACCTGGACGAACGCATCAGGTGTGCTCAGGAAACCTCCACGCCGCGAAGTCAGTTGCTATTTTGTCCGCTGCGTTCCAAAGCGTGGATGCATGCTTTCCAAGCATCGAAACACCCGCAGAGCGGCGTCTGTCTGTCAAAGAGATGCCGCCGAGGACCTTACCTGACTGCCCCAAAATCGGCGCAGCAATACAGACAACCCCCAGTTCGTACTCTTCGTCATCGAACGCAACTCCTGCTTCTCGTATCTCTTTTAGTTGTTTTTGCAGTTGCACTTGGTTCCGGACGGTGTTGTCCGTATGCGGATGATATGATTGAAGCGAAAGAAGCTTATCGATAGCTTCGTCGTCTTGAAAAGCCATCATCGCTTTTCCTATGCCGGTACAATATGCAGGCGCGATTTTCCCGATACCGGAAATAGTATCAAGCGGATCGTTTCGCGCGATTTTGTCAACATAAAGTACGAAACCGGAATCAAGTTGCGCAACGTGAACAGTCAATGACAGTTCATTGGCTAATCCTTCCGCAGTAGGTCTCGCTATTGGCGCGAGAGAACCAATCTGCCATGCGACGTGGGCATAGCCCAACATTCGAACGCCAATCGAGTAGCTCTGGGTTTGCTCGTCATAATCCAGCAAGTTTTGGTTGGCCAGTTTTTTCAGGTACCGGTAAAGGGATGATTTCGGTAAATCGCAAACTGGTATCAAATCCGCCATGCGGGCAGGTCGTCTAAGATCGGCAATCTTGTCAAGCACCTTCACGGCCTTCCCTATCGTCCCATCCTCGCTCATTTTGCCGGTAGCACCTTGCCGGTTATTATGGTTGCGTTACAGCGGCTCGATGTGGCCAATTTCGTTAGAATGTATTCATTTACAATTTCGGCTTTATGAGGAGGGCGTGTGCTACGGCACACTTTTAGGCAGTGGATTAGCATGCTGAGATCGCCAGCTGGTCCTATGTAGCTCGAACCTCGGCCACACCGATACCTACGCTGAACTCTCGGCTTAACTGTGGAGCGGGTCACGGGCAAGAATGTAGACTGTCCATCGCTAAGGAGGATTTGTCCAAAAAGTGTCGTTAATCCTTCGGCGACCCAAATGGTTAGGATATTCGCGTTAATCGATGTAGAGATTTTCCCGGCAAGTTCTGACTTGCTAGATATGAAATTGCGCAAGATGTGTGCGGCCAGACAGACAGCCGAGTTGCGCGCAACAAACGCGACATGAACCAAGCGTCTCTCCATCACACCGTACCGCGCTGATCTTGCTCGTCTTTCAAGGTCGACATTGCCAGCGCAAGGCGACGCCTCTTGCGATACTCAGAAAATTGGGTATCGGCGAGCACACCAATCAAGATGACGCTGCCCATAACTGCGAAGTTTAGCGATGAAGGAATGCCTAGTAGGTTCACCAGGTTTTGGAGCACCTGCAATAGTACTACTCCTAGTACTACACCCACCACAGATCCCTCCCCGCCGCGAAGGGAGAACCCGCCTAGCACCGCTGCTGCGATGCCGTAAAGTTCGTAAAAATTACCGTGGCTTGCCGGGTGGATCGACCTTGTGTACATGGCAAAAAATACCGCAGAGAGACCGGTTAGAACCGAACAGATAATGTATGCGATCAAGATGACACGGCTTGAATTGATACCCGAAAACTCCGCCGCTTCCGCGTTTTTGCCGACTGCAAAGAGGTGTCGACCAAAGACTGTGCGGTGCAAAACAAACCAGGCAATCGCAGCGATAGCGAAAAAGGCAACTATCGAATGGGGCACGCCATGGGTCCGCCCGGCTACAAGCCACTCGAGCGCCGGGAAATCATCTCCAAAAGAGAATCCCGCCGTGCCGTCGCCGGTGTAGAACCGGGCGATACCGCGATAGATCAACAGGCCGCATAACGTTACTACAAATGGCTGCAGATTCATCTTGGTAACCAGCCAACCGTGGATCAATCCGATGATCCCGCCTAGAACCAGCACAATACATATGGCCATGGGCCATGGCACGTCCTGAACAACAATCATATCGACAAAGAGAACACCCAAAAGCGCGATTACTGAGCCGACCGACAGGTCAATCCCGGCGGTAACGATGACAAAGGCCACCGCCACCGAAAACATTCCGAAGAGCCCGATGAGGTTAGCGGTATTGGCAAGGTTGATCGGGGACAAGAATCGAGGGTTGATCAGCGCCACAATGGCGCCCACCACCAGCACAAGAACGGCAAGCCCGATATCTTTTTTTTGCATGTGTCGCCTCTACTTTACCGCAAGTTTCAGAATGGCTTCTTCGGTTAGGCTATCGGCGCCGAGTATGCCCGTGATCTCGCCCTGCGCCATGACGGCGACCCGGTCAGAGACGCCGATAACTTCTTCCATGTCACTGGAGATCATCAGAATTCCCACACCTTCGCCTGCCAAATCCTGCATCAGTTGGTAGACTTCCGCCTTGGAACCCACGTCGATCCCACGAGTCGGCTCGTCAAAGATTATCACCTTGGGTTTCATAGCCAGCCATTTAGCCAAGACCACCTTTTGCTGGTTGCCACCCGAAAGCTCAGCAACTGCGCGGTCGAGCGAATTTGCCTTGATCGCGAGCCGATCGCGCGAGCTGTCCGCCAGGACCATTTCAGCGCGCCTGTCGACGACGCCAAAGTGCGACAACGCGTCAAGATTCGGCATGGCGATGTTTTGGGCGATGGAGAAATCCAGAAAGAGTCCCTGCTCTTTGCGATCTTCGGGAACCAGGCAAAGCCCCGCAGCAATCGCGGCGCCTACATTACCTGATGGCAACACCATACCGTTTAATACGACCCGCCCGTTGGCGAAGGTGTCTACGCCAAAGATTGCCCGTGACAATTCGGATCGGCCCGCGCCCACTAGTCCAGCAAGCCCGAGGATTTCACCAGCATGGAGCGACAGATTCACCTTTACATCCGGGTAGGCATTGGTCGCGGCATCATGCAGATCCAGAATGGCTGCCTGAGCAGTGTGGTCGTTTTTTTCGTAGAACTGGCTGATGTCCCGGCCGATCATCATACGAACCATTTGGTCCTTATTAATTTCGCCCACCTTCAATTCGCCAGCGTTCTTTCCGTCCCGCAGGACAACCACCCTGTCGGCGACCTCTTCGATCTCTGACAAGCGGTGGCTAATAAAGAGGACGGCGACACCCCGCAGTTTCAGCTCTCTGACCAAGGCCAAAAGTCGCTGGGTTTCAGCGAGTGTTAGGCTGGATGTGGGTTCATCGAAAATGATCAGACGTGCGTTCATCGACAACGCGCGGGCAATCTCCAGGAGCTGCTGTTCAGCGAGGGATAAGTTAGCCACGGAATCCGCAGGACTGAACTTTGCACCTAAAAGATCAAGAATGGGCACCACCTCTCGATACATGGCAGCGCGGTTAAGCGTGCGCAACGGACCAGTGGAGATTTCCCGACCGATCAGGATATTGGCTGCCACGTCAAGATTGGTGAATGGATTTAGCTCCTGATGGACAAAAGCGATTCCGTGGCGCGCAGCTTCTGCAGCGGTTAGGCGGTCATGGGGAGTTTCATCGATCTCGATCTGCCCCTCGTTGGGTGCGATTGCCCCGCCAAGGATCTTCATCAGTGTTGATTTTCCCGCCCCATTTTCACCAATTAAACCTACCACTTCGCCGCCGGAGATGCTCAGGGAAACACAGTCGAGAGCGATAACGCCTGGATAGACCTTACTCACTTCGCGGAGGGTTAATTTGATTTCTCTTGTGTAATTTCCGGACATGAACTGTTTGTCTCATTGATGCCCTTCGGAGCAGAATAATGGCTGCGCGGGAATTGGTGCCGCGCAGCCTCCACACTAGCGGAGGGAGGAAACACTAGCCGCCAATCCGATCAAGCAGTTCAGCCTCAAATTCATCTACGTTGGACTGATCAATCACCTTTGTCGGTACGATAATAAGCCCGTCTTCCGGCACACCGGACGTGTCGCCCTCTATATAGTCCACCATCAGGTGCATGCCCTGGTAACCCCACTGGAAGGGGTCTTGAACGACGGTTCCAGCAAAGCTGCCTTCGCGCACTGCGCCCAGTGTGATCGGATCCTCGTCGAATGCGATGACAGTGACGTCGCCCAATCGACCCGCGGATTGCAGAGCTTCGTAAATCTTCGGCGGGTTGTAGGAATAGAAGCCTACCATGCAGTCTACCTCAGGCATAGCGGCCAGAACGTCATCGACGTTGGATCGGGCGCGAGCAAAATCCACGTCATCGCCGCGCACGTCCACCAGCTCGATGCCCGAGCCCTCGACAGCCTCACGGAAACCTGCGATCCGCTCGATCGCATTGTCCGCGCCAAGGAATCCGACAAAGCCCATGCAGGTAGCTCCATCGGGTAAAGCGGCGACAGCGATCTCTCCGGCCTGAATTCCCGCTGCCGTGTTTGAGGACCCGAGATAGGCGATCCGATCACTGTCAGGGGCATCACTATCGGTAGTGAAAAGAGGCACCTGTCCGGCGATCCGGTTGAAAGCACCAATCGAGGTTTTCGGGTCCACCGAAGAGATCATGATTGCGTCGGTTCCGGCGGCGACGAGGTCGTCCATTAGGGCGTTCTGCAAAGCCGCAGTACCTTGGGCAGGATAGCGGAATTGGAGTTCATAATCCGGCAATTCTTCCTGGGCCGCATTCACACCAGCTTCGGCCAACTTCCAGAAGTCAGATGCCGCGTTTACGACGAAGGCGACTGCAGGCTTGTCTTGGGCGACGACACTTGTCCCGAAGCTGGCGACAAGAGCAGCGGCGATGGAGATACTTAGATGTTTCATATTTTCCCTTTCGGCAACAATGGCGAGGTCTTGCTTGGAATATTTGGACATCCACGCGAATAGCTGGCCGCGCGGGATGGGCTAGGGGTCAATTGTCGGCGCAGAAGCCGGCGTCTTCGCCATTACAAATGTCGAGCCCCGTGTAGACCGGATCCTCGACCGTTTCACCATTGATCAGTTGGATCATTACGTCAGGTGCCCGCAGGCCCATCTCGAACGGGCGCTGACCCACTTGAGCGTGACTCCGGCCTTCACGGAATGCCTGAGTTTGCGGCGGCAGAACGTCGCCAGCGATAATGATCAATTCCTTGCTTTCAAGCTGATCCATGACCAGGTCGGTTACTTGAGTGTAGGCTTGAGGCGCAAATTGCGCCCAACCGCCAATCAAAATGAACGCGTCAAGATCTGGGTTGGCGGTAAATACATCCGACATCTGCTGGTTGGCCAGATCCGCTTGATCGTTGGTAAAGACCGGACAGCCATCAATCTCAGTCCAGCCGTTTTGGCCGTTAAGACGTTGGGTTCCTTCCGCGGAGGCTGCGGTGTCGCGGAAGCCTTGCGCCCGAGCATTGATATTGTCGGCCGCGACGTTGCCAAGTTGAAGGCAGACCGATCCACCTTCGGGCTTCAGCGCCATGGCCTGTTCCGCCATTTTAACACCCATCAGGTAGTTGTCGGTGCCCAGATATGTTTTGCGAAGGTCGCGGTCTTCATCCAGAAGGTCCGCATCGACGGTCATCACCGGAATGTCTGGGGCAAGCTGGCGCAGGCGATTGGCCATGGCTGGGGCATTCGAGGGCGAAATGGCGATAGCAGCCACACCGCGCGTGATTAGGTCATCCACGATTTGCACAGCTCCAGCCTCGTCCGCCGAAGAAGCAGGGCCAGTATAAAGGCACTCATATTCACTATTCGGGTTCTCGGACATCCATTGTTGGCAACCAAGGTTTATCTGCTCGAAAAACGGGTTATCCAATCCTTTGACGACAATGGCGAGCGTCTGCTTTTCTTGCGCTTGCACCGCGATGGCGCTGAACGCTGCCAGCGCAGAGGCTGCCATTAGTGACTTTGAAACCTTCATTTTCGTTCTCCCATTTGAGATTAGTACCGGTGCATCAGAGTTATCCGGGGTACCAGACCTTGCGCGGATCATTAGCGCCTCGCTTATAGGTCCATGCTCGCTCGATGAGGGCCTCAAGATTAGTCTCTGGCTGCCAATTTAGGCGCAGCCGAGCCTTTGTATTGTCGAGCCAGTTTGAATGAAAATTCGTCTCTATTTTTGCGACGGGCTGCCCGTAGTTCTGGGAAATGATGGAAGCGGCATCAGCGTAATTCACCGGCTGGTTCATGGAGATATTAAACAGCTCATTTTGGGCCGCGGGAGTATCAAGAGCAGCCAGAATGGCCGAAACCAGATCGTCCACATGAACAAAGTTCCGCAGTAGCGGAGATCCGGTTCGGTCCAGCATCAGCGGAACTGCATTGTCTTTTGTATGTTTATCTACGTCGATCTGAGGGATCAGCGACGACCAAGCTGGCCCGCCAAACTGGTCTGGACCAAATCGCATGGCAAAACGAAAATCGTCCTTTTCCATGATCCAGGGGGCCCGCAGGATGGTCCCGTTTAGCCCATATTGGAGCTGATATTGCTCTAGCATTACTTCTTCGACCACCTTGGTAAGCGCATAGCAGCCTGGATAGGCCTTGCGCGGCGCCGTTTCGGTGATCGGTGAGGGGTAACTGTGAAAGATATGCCCAACAGAGCAATCACCACCGATTAAAACAAACTGCCGCGGATCGCGCTGGGCCCGGAAGGACTCGAGAAGAAGGAACATTCCCTTGATGGACACGTCGATGGCTTGGTCGGGCGTTTCTTTAACAGCAGCCATGTGCAGAACGTGGGTCACGCCATCCATGGCATTAACAACGGTATCGCGGTCGGCAATTGAACCTTTGACCACGCGAACCCGCGAATACTCGTTGATCGAGCGATTGTTGCAGATAGTCACCATTTCGGTTTCACGGAAACGGTCTGATGCCATCAGCTGCGGCAAAAAATTTTGACCTAATTTGCCAGTGGCTCCAGTGATCAAAAGCTTCACGCCAGCCTCCCCTTGCGCTCGACATAAATAATATTAATTAATATTAGTAATGTGTCAAGGCTTGTAAATTATTGGTAAATTTCGGACTATCTCAAAACTGGGAGGCCATGAGAGGATATGTAATGGCTCGACTTAAGTTAACGGGAATCACCAAGAGATTCGGTGCCATCCAAGCCCTTCGCGGCGTTTCCTTCGAGGTTGAGCCGGGACAGGTGTTGGGCCTGATGGGAGACAATGGAGCGGGTAAATCCACCTTGGTAAAAATCATTGCAGGGAACTTTCGACCCACTGAAGGAACCATGCAAATCGATGGCAAAGATGTTCTCTTTAACAAACCCATAGACGCGCAGCTTTCGGGGGTGGAAGTCGTTTATCAAGACCTGGCCCTCTGCGATAACATGACGGCCGCGTCGAACGTCTTCTTGGGGCGCGAACCGGTCAAGAGAGTCGGCCCCATCAACATCATTGACTATCCACGGATGCGGGAAACGTCAGCGAATATATTTGCCCAGCTCAAGTCCGAAACCCGCCCGCGCGATCTTGTGCGCCGTATGTCTGGGGGGCAACGGCAGGCTGTCGCGATTGCCCGGACGTTGTTGGCAAGCGCCCGGATCGTTCTGATGGACGAGCCGACGGCAGCAATCTCTGTTCGGCAGGTGGCCGAGGTTTTAGACCTCATCCGACGCCTACGTGACCAGGGACTAACCGTTATTTTGATAAGCCACCGCATGCCTGACGTCTTTGCAGTGTGTGACAAGATTTCGGTGCTGCGACGGGGGGAGCTTGTCGCAGACAAGCTTGCAGTGAACACCTCACCGGAGGAAATTACGAGCCTGATTACTGGCGCGATCGAAACCGCGTAAAGGGGGCGGACATGACAAATATTACTCATGCCATTAGCCAATCGCAGCATCGGACACCGCTTGCGCGGCTTTTGAGCCTCCAGGTTTTTTGGGTGCTGTTGGCAGCTATTGCTGCTTGCCTCGCACTGACTTTGTTGACGGAAACATTTGCGACCGAGCGCAACCTGTTCAATGTGGCGAGAAACTTTGCTTTCGTGGCAATTATCGCAATCGGCATGACTACAGTGATCGCCTCTGGGGGTATCGACTTATCCGTGGGTTCAGTCGTAGTTCTTTCGGCTATGGTCATCTCGGTTCTGATGGGCGACGGCGTAAGCTTCTTGGTTGCAGCCGTTGCTTCTCTCGCCACTGCGCTGCTTGTCGGGTTCGTCAACGGTGTGCTGATCGCGTATCTTGGTATGCCCGCATTTGTCGTTACTTTGGGTATGCTTTCGGCAGCGCGTTCACTGGCCATGGTTTTGTCGAATAACAAGATGATCTGGGATTTCGGACCGGACCACGATCTGCTCTTGTGGATAGGGGGCGGGTCGACTTTCGGCCTTCCACACCCGCTATACGTACTTGTCGCGCTAACAATTATCATGTCATTGGTATTTCGATGGACCCGTTGGGGGCAGCATGTCTTTGCGATCGGCGGCAATGAAACGGCGGCGCGACTGACCGGTATATCTGTGCGTAGTCAGAAGATTACGATCTATATGTTTTCGTCCTTCACCGCCGGTCTGGCGGGGATTCTGATGACCGGATGGCTGGGTAGCGTCACAACAAACCTGGGGCAGGCAATGGAACTGACCGTGATTGCAGCGGCCGTGATTGGAGGAGCTAACCTCGCTGGTGGTGAAGGCACTGCACTGGGCGCCGTCATTGGCGCACTTCTCATTGAAGTAATCCGCAATTCATTGATCCTGCTGGGTATCTCGACTTTCTGGCAAGGAACGTTCATTGGAGTGTTCATAATTGTAGCAGTGGGGTTTGACCGCCTGCGTCGGCTGCGAACCTCAGACTGAAGTGTTGGTTTTGCTGATCATATCCAGAAAGGAAAGTTAAACGTGCCGACAGTCGGGAAAACGCAACGGAAGCGCCGTACGACTATGATGGACGTAGCCTCACATGCAGGAGTGTCCCAGGCTACAGTCTCTTTAGTGCTCAATGGTAGCCCCGGAGCCAAACTCAGCGACGAAACACGCGAGTTAGTTCGGCAAGCGGCGAAAGACTTACAGTATGAGCTGCCTCGACGGAAAAAGGCTGATCAACAAACCGGAGCTTTGGCGATTGGGTTTATCGCTGACGAAATAGTAACAGATCCTTGGATGGCCCTTGCATTTGAGGGCGCTCGGTCGAAGGCGATGGAATTCGGCTACAATGTATTTCTAGCGACGTCGAATGGAAATCCGGAGGCTGAGGCAGAGATTGTAAAGAACTTTGAAGCTCTTCCACTTGCTGGTTTGATTTACGGAACCATTCTGACGGGTGCTGTCAAACCGATACCAGAGTTGAGAAAACATAAGACTGTGCTTCTCAACTGTTACGAGCAGAGTCATCAAATGTATTCCGTCGTGCCTGGCGACCTACTTGGCGGTCGTACGGCCACGCAGCATTTGATTGATGCCGGTCGAAAGCGAATTGCGTTTATCAATGGGCAGCCAGGGATTGACGCCACGCATGACCGGTTGCGAGGCTATCGTCAGGCCTTGACCTCTAATGACATTCCTTATGATCTGGAACTTGTCCGTTCAGGCAATTGGGAACAGTCATCAGGATATGAACAGACCAATTGCCTATTAGATCTCAATAATCCACCTGATGCTATCTTCTGCGCTAATGATATCATGGCTCTGGGTTGTTTAGAGGCTCTACGCGAAAGGGGGATCTCTATTCCCGACGAGATCTCGGTGGTCGGGTTCGATGATCGCAATGTTGCAAAAAATACTCGTCCGCCACTGACCACACTCGAGCTGCCACATTTTGAAATGGGCTCGATTGCCGTTGAATGCCTTATTGAATTGACGGGTGCTCACAATCTTAGGTCAACTCAGATAAAGGTCGAATGCCCTTTGATCCAACGCTCGTCAGTCGCGCCGCTCAAAGAAAATTAAATTTTGACCGCAGTGCACGAATAGCGCTTGGGCCGCCTTTGCTCCTGTTCTTGGCTCGTTAGGTGACTCGTTCACAGGTCGCACGACTGAGATGGTCATGCGGTTGAGGGCGTTGACAGCTATCTTGCTTTCGCTTGTCTGGGTCTCCAACATTCGGCGGCGCAGCTATGATCGGTTGACGTGTTCGTAACGCCCAATCTGGGCCTCGCAGCGCGATCTTTGGCCACAGTGATTAAACTTCTGCCGGGCCAAGCGACTGCCCTCGGCGAACATATTGATATGGGCGTTGCGTGCTCGACGGCCATAAAGCAGCGTTCGAATTCAATGGCCCGTGTGATAGCCGTCTCCGGATCGAGCAAATCGATACAATTCACGATGATGACATTCTATGTTTACCCAAACTTATTGTTACCTCATCCAAGCAACCAATTCACTTTCCAGGCAGCGCCGGTCTTTCGTTGGAACCAACTGTAACGCCAATGAGTCGCTCACACTGGAAAAAGGCCATTGCCTGACACAGGATCAAGCCGCGCTTCGATGATCGGCGTGTGCCGAGTGGGAAGTTCCTTTGCAACCCGTTGCGGCATACACTCGAAAGGCGAATTTTTGGACAACGCTCTTGCCTCTGTCGTGAGTTCCTGACTGAAAAAACCAATGAAGCTGAGACTTAGAACATCACTTCTGGCAACCACGTTGCAATTTGAGGGATGAACCAGATTAGGAGCACCCCAATGGCTTGCAGGCAGATGAACGGTACGACGCCCTGATAGATTTGCCCAGTTGTAACCTCTTTTGGTGCAGCGCCGCGCAGATAGAAAAGCGAGAAGCCAAAGGGCGGCGTCAAGAACGATGTTTGAAGATTGATCGCCAGAATAATACCCAGCCAGATCGGGTCATGACCGAGCAAAATGAGCGTTGGAACGACAAGGGGCAGGACGATGACCGAGATTTCCACGAAGTCGAGGAAAAAGCCCATAAGGAAAACGATCAGCATGGTCACGATCAACGCACCGATTGCGCCGCCAGGGAGGCTTTGAAGCCAATGGGCCACGCGTTCTTCGCCGCCCAACCCTATGAATACCAGTGAGAACATACTGGCCGCGAGTATGGTCGCGAAGATCATCGAGGTCATTGTCATAGTCGAGGTTAGGGCATCTTGGACGACTTTCTCACGGATCACGTTGAGCAAGGCGGCAGCGATTCCTGTGACACCAATTAGGGCAAACAGGATGTAGAACACGCCAGCAACAATATCTCCGGTGGCCAGATCGCTGCGTTGGAAACGTACCGGGAATACGCCTGCAGCGACTGCAAGGGCGATAAGCGCCCCTGCGCTTGCAAGGATTACACCTCGATAGCGACCCAGCTTCGCGCCTGCCATGAGCAATGCGCCTACGGCGCCGACACCTGCGGCTTCGGTGGGCGTCGCAATCCCCGAAAGGATTGAACCCAGTACGGTCACAATCAGCAAAACCGGTGGCACAACGGCCCTTAGAAGTTCACGGACGCCCGGACGCGCGAAAC
Source organism: Ruegeria sp. BC1 (assembly GCF_056539305.1). NCBI lineage: Bacteria > Pseudomonadati > Pseudomonadota > Alphaproteobacteria > Rhodobacterales > Roseobacteraceae > Ruegeria > Ruegeria sp. BC1. The sequence goes on along the minus strand of NZ_JBQFUT010000003.1, from coordinate 351,460 downwards.
TGATGTCCGCCGGTGGCATGTCCTGGGGGCGAGCGAAACCTCGCACGAGGATATAGAGCAGGTAGAGCGCGACCAAAAGCAAGCCGGGCAAGAGTGCAGCGGCAAAGAACTGACCCACCGAAAGTGCTTCGACTGAGAATTTGCCCTGCTCGTACTGTGCTTGCTGGTAGGCGTTCGACATCACGTCGGCAAGGATGATGAGAAGGGTTGAGGGCGGTATGATCTGGCCAAGTGTACCCGCTGTACAGACGATACCGGATGCCACGCGCGGGTCGTACCCCGATCGTAGCATCGTTGGAAGGGCAATCATGCCCATCGCTACGACCGTCGCGCCTACAATTCCGGTTGACGCTGCCAGCAAGGCACCAACCAACACTACCGAAATGCCAAGGCCACCGCGCAATTGCCCGAAAGCCCTGCCCATCGTATCCAGCAGCTCTTCTGCAATGCGGCTTTTTTCCAGTAGCGCTCCCATCAGGACGAAAAGCGGGATTGCAATCAGAACCTGGTTGGAGATTAGGCCGAAGACGCGTTGCCCGAAGGCACCCAGAAGCGAGATATCCATGACACCTAGCATCCAGCCGAGATAGGCGAAGATAACGGCGACACCTGCAATGCTGAATGCAACCGGAAAACCTGACAAAACCGCCACGGCTAGCGCCGCGAACATCAGGATATCGAGATTGGCGCTCATTCCGAACCCTCCGCGAACAATCGGATCAAGATGGCAATGGATTGCAATGCGATCAGGATGCAGAAAAGCGGGATTAAAGTTTTGAGTAGGAAAACTGCCTCGATTCCGCCGACAGAAATCGGGCCTTCGAGGATTTTCCATGAATTTCGCACCGATGCCCAGGACCACCAAGCTAGTGCAGCCATTGACGGCAATAGCAGGAACAAATGCCCAAATATATCGATGCGACGCTGAATACTGCGGTTAACACCGGCATAGAAGATGTCGACCCGGACATGTTTGTCGACAAGGAGGGTGTAGCCCGCTGCCAGCATGAAAAGCGTGGCGTGTAGATAGAGTACGCTTTCCTGCGCTACAATTGAGTTAACCCCGAACACATAGCGCCCGATGACGATACCAAACTGGATAAGAACCATCAAAAGGGCAAACCACTTAAGCACTGCGCCGAGGCGCGTGTTCATCTGGTCAACCAGGTCAGCGAAGCGATGCATCAGAGCCCCCTGCTCGAAAGTGTAGCGGCGCGGGGAATTTGACCGCGCCGCAATCGGTTTAATAGCCCATTACAGACGCGCGGGCGTTCATTTGCCCATTATCCGCAAAAGTCATATAGCCGCCGACACTGTCTCGGTAGGCGATGAAGCTTTCGGTGATGCGCTGAACAAGCTCGTCTTCGTCGCCCCGAAGTTCTTCAATGACCTCGATGGATGCAGCGCCCATTGCGTCAATGACATCCTGCGGGAATACGCGCACCTGGACGCCGTCCTCGTCGACCAGCTTTTTGAGTGCCAGCGCGTGTTTTGTCGTGTACTCGGTCCAGACCGGGTTATAGAGGCTTTCGCAGGCAAATCGGACAACCTGTTTCAAATCCTCGGGAAGTTCGGCAAAGACGCTTGCGTTGACACCGCATTCCTCGGCTGACGAAGGTTCACCGACACCGGGCCAGTAGTAGTTCTTGGCAACCTGCTGATAGCCGAGCGCGCTGTCTGTCCAGGGCCCGATGAACTCTCCTGCGTCGAGAGCGCCGGTCTGAAGGGCCTGGAACATGGCTGGACCGCTCATAGCTTCTGCAGCCATACCGAGCTTACGGCTCATCTCCGAAGCGAGCCCGGTGGTGCGGAACTTCATACCTTTGAGATCTTCGACCGAGTTAATCTCGTCGCGGAACCAACCACCCCATTGCGGGCCGGAATTGCCGCAAAGGAAAGGCTGGATCCCAAAGCGACCATACATCTCATTATAAAGCTCCTGACCGCCGCCGTGGTACAACCATCCAAATTGTTCATCCGCGCGCAGACCGAAGGGTTGCGATCCGAAAAGCAGTATGCCTTTGGATTTCGATCCCCAATAAGCCGGAACCGCGTGATATAATTCGGCCGTGCCCTCGCTGACGGCGTCAAAAACGCCCGGTCCTGGCACAAGTTCACCAGATGCAAAAAGCTTGACCTCGATCCGTCCGCCCGAAAGCGTCGTAATACGGTCCGCCAGCATTTGAGCTGCGACACCGGGCCCAGGCAGGTTTTTCGGCCAAGCTGTGACCATCTTCCATTGGCGCACGTCTTGTGCGATTGCCGGGCTTGCCAGCGCCGTTGCCGCCGCGCCGACTGCGCCAGCCGACAGAAACTTGCGTCGATCCATGATCTTTCTCCTCCTTGATGAGCTCAGATGTTATGTCGCCATCGCCCAACAATGCACGTTGGGCGATGGGTTCGCGTCAGTTCCCCAATATTCCGGGCAACCTCAGACCGTGTTCACGCGCGCAATCCAGTGCGATGTCGTATCCGGCATCGGCATGGCGCCAAACGCCCGAGGCCGGATCATTCCACAACACACGTTCCAGCCGTTTGGCGGCCTCGGGAGTACCGTCGGCGCAGATTACCACGCCCGCGTGCTGGCTGAACCCCATGCCGACGCCGCCGCCGTGGTGCAGCGACACCCAGGTCGCGCCTGACGCGGTGTTGACCAAAGCGTTCAGAAGCGGCCAGTCACTCACCGCATCCGAGCCGTCTTGCATCGCTTCTGTCTCGCGGTTGGGTGAGGCGACAGAGCCGCTGTCGAGGTGATCGCGGCCGATCACGATGGGGGCTTTCAACTCGCCGCTGGCGACCATTTCGTTGAATTTCAGACCCGCACGGTGACGATCCCCAAGACCAATCCAGGCGATACGGGCGGGCAGCCCCTGGAATTCGATCCGGTCCTGAGCCATGTCCAGCCAATTGTGCAGATGTTCGTTCTCGGGGAACAGTTCCTTCATCGCCTGATCGGTTTTGTAGATATCCTCGGGGTCGCCCGACAGCGCAGCCCAGCGGAACGGTCCGATACCCCGGCAGAACAGTGGGCGGATATAGGCCGGCACAAAGCCCGGGAAATCAAAGGCGTTTTCCAACCCTTCCTCAAGGGCCATCTGGCGAATGTTGTTGCCGTAATCCACGGTCGGGATACCCATAGCGTGGAAATCGACCATCGCCTTGACCTGCACCTTCATCGAGGCCCGGGCGGCCTTTTCTACGGCTTTCGGATCGCTTTCGCGCTTTTCGCGCCACTCGGCCATCGACCAGCCCTGCGGCAGATAGCCGTTGACCGGGTCATGGGCCGATGTCTGGTCGGTCACGATATCGGGCCGGACGCCGCGGCGGACCAACTCTGGATAGACATCAGCAGCATTGGCAAGTAGGGCAACGGATTTGGCCTCGCCCGCCTCAGTCCAGCGGCGGATCATCTCAAGCGCCTCGTCAAGGCTATCTGTCTTTTCATCGACATAGCGGGTACGCAGACGGAAATCGATGCTGTCGGGGTTGCATTCCACAGCCAGACAGCAGGCACCTGCCATCACAGCAGCCAGCGGTTGCGCGCCACCCATCCCGCCAAGGCCGCCGGTTAGGATCCATTTGCCTTTCAGATCGCCGTCATAATGCTGGCGTCCGGCCTCGGCGAAGGTCTCGTAGGTGCCCTGCACGATGCCCTGCGACCCGATGTAAATCCACGACCCTGCAGTCATCTGGCCGTACATCGCAAGACCCTTACGATCCAACTCGTTGAAGTGATCCCAATTGGCCCAATGCGGTACAATATTGCTGTTAGCAATCAGAACGCGGGGCGCGTCCGAGTGGGTTTTGACGATCGCAATCGGTTTGCCGGACTGAACGACAAGCGTTTCGTCCTCCTCAAGGTCTTTGAGGCCAGCGACGATCCGGTCGAAGTCTTCCCACGTCCGAGCCGCGCGGCCAATGCCGCCATAAACCACCAGCTCATGCGGGTTTTCGGCCACGTCAGGATGAAGGTTGTTCATCAACATCCGCAGGGGGGCCTCTGTCATCCAGCTTTTAGCATTCAGTTCGGGGCCCGTCGGCGGATAGATGTCGCGGGTGTTCTTACGTGGGTCGTTCATGTCGGCCTCCAGGTTTTAAGGGTGTTTAGGATTTCTGCGAGAGTGCGTTGCAGCCTTTCCGCACGTGATGAATCAAACGTCCAGGGTGGGGCTTCGTTTGCCAGGTAAGTGCTTTGGGAAAGCTCCATCTGAAGGGCGTGGACACCCGTGGCAGGCTGCCCGTAATGCCGGGTCGTCCACCCACCTTTGAAACGACCATTCACGACACTGGAATATCCCTCGGCCGCCGCGCAGATCGCTGCTGTGTTTTGCTCCAGCTCAGGGTCACAGCTTGTTCCGTCATTGGTGCCGAGGTTGAAATCGGGCAGGGTTCCGTCAAATAGAAACGGGATTTGTGAACGGATGGAGTGGCAATCGAACAATATCGCAAAGCCATGAAGCGCGCGCACCCGTTCAAGCTCTGCCCGGAGCGCCGCGTGATAGGGCGTGTGATAAGCAATTTTGCGTCGCGTAATTTCGGCCGCATCCGGCTCGTGACCTTCGCGGTAGATCTTGTTGCCGTCAAAGTCGGTCAGCGGGCACAAAGTAGTTGTATTCTGACCGGGGTAGAGGCTGACGCCGCCCGGGTCGCGGTTCACATCGATGGCATAGCGATGGATCGCTGTTCTGACCCGTGTCAGGTCGGAGCCGAGATCCGCGTAAAGCCGGTCAATGTGCCAGTCGGTGTCTGCCAAGGCGCGACCCGTTTCGTTCAGTCCGGCGGCGATGTCATCCGGCAGGTCGGTCCCGGTGTGCGGCAAACCCAGAACGATGGGGCTGTCACCACGGTGGGTTTCGATGAAACTCATGGGGCTTCCCTTCCGGCGACGATCCGTGAGTATAGAGGGTTTATGCCGATGCCATAAGACAGTTCGGCCGGATCGGTGACGTTCCAGACCGCAAGGTCAGCGCGTTGGCCTGGGGCGATTGTGCCCACGTCGGACAGGCCAAGCGCGCGGGCTGCGTTGCGTGTGGTGCCCGCCAACGCCTCGGCTGGGGTCAGGCCGAACAGGGTGCAGGACATATTCATGGCCAGAAGCAAAGATCCCAGAGGCGATGAGCCGGGGTTCCAGTCTGTTCCAACAGCCATGGGTACTTCGCACTTTCTGAAGGCTTCCACCGGAGGGGCTTGCGTTTCGTGGATCGAATAAAAGGCCCCAGGCAGCAGGACGGCAACTGTGCCAGTCGCAGCTAGTGCCTCGGCATCCGTTTCGGTGGCATATTCGACATGATCCGCCGAAAGCGCCCCGTATCGCGCGGCCAAGGCAGTGCCGCCGATGTTCGACAGCTGTTCGGCGTGAAGCTTGACCGGTAGGCCCAAATCGACAGCTTTATCGAAAACACGGGCGATTTGATCGGGCGAAAAGGCGATCCCTTCGCAAAAGCCATCCACCGCATCGACCAGACCTTCGGCATGGGCCTCTTGCAGGGTCGGCAGACAGATTGTGTCGATATAGGTGTCGGCGTCCACCTCTTTCGGTTCGGCATGGGCGCCAAGAAAGCTGGTCAACACCCGCACCGGTCGGTGAGCCTCGATAGCGCGGGCGACGCGTAGCATCTTGAGTTCGGTGTCGCGGTCCAAGCCGTAACCGGACTTGACCTCGATCGTTGTGACGCCCTCAGCAATCAACGCGTCAGCGCGCGTCAACGCAGATTGGAGCAATGTGTCTTCTGATGCCTCTCGCGTAGCGGAAACGGTTGAGACTATCCCACCGCCCGCGCGAGCAACTTCTTCGTAGCTGGCCCCTTCCAGACGCATCTCGAATTCTCGGGCGCGGTTTCCGCCATGCACGATGTGCGTGTGGCAATCGATCAGGCCCGGGGTGACAAGCCGGCCGTCAAGGCCGCGGCGGCTGAAATCTGAGTACTCGGCTGGCAAATTCGAATGGGGTCCGACCCAGGCGACAGAGTCATCCTGAATTACGATCGCAGCATCGGAAATCAAGCCATAGCCACTGCCGGTCATTGTAGCCGCTGAAAGGTCTGTCAGGATTTCTGTTCCCACTATCGCCCCCTTGTTAAATCTCTACATATTGCTATTATGTCGCTACATAATAAGTCAAGGGCAATCTGAGATGTATGAAATCAAGGCAAAACAAGCACTTCTGCCAAACGGTTGGGGATCAGACGTTACGATTGTCGTCGGCGATGATGGTCGTATTGATTCGGTCACACCTGGCGCGGAAAGTGGCCCGGCGACCCATGATCTGATCCTCCCGGCCCAGACCAATCTGCACAGCCACGCTTTTCAGCGGGCTATGTCAGGCCTAACTGAAGCACGCGGGCCTGATCCGCGCGACAGTTTCTGGACGTGGCGCCGATTGATGTACCGCTTTCTGGATCAGCTTGACCCGGATCAGGTGCAAGTTATCGCGTCGCTGGTCTATATGGAGATGCTTGAAGCGGGGTATGCCTCAGTTGCCGAATTCCACTATTTGCACCACGATGTGGGTGGGCGGCCCTATGATGACCTTGCTGAAATGGCTGCGCGCATCACGGCGGCTGCAACCGAGACCGGAATTGGCCTGACGCTCTTGCCTGTCCTTTATTCCAACGGCGGGTGCGACGGGCGCGCGCTGCAGGGTGGACAGCGCCGGTTCGGAAATGATCTGGACCAGTTTCTGATGCTGCATGACAAGAGTGCGGCCCTGATTGGTAGGGCTGCAAGTGATTTTTCGATCGGCGTCGCGCCCCATTCATTGCGGGCCGTTTCCACCGTGGCGTTGCGCGAACTGGTGAAAAGTTCGGCAGCAAATGGTCCTGTACATATGCATCTGGCCGAGCAGGTTGCAGAGGTTGAAGAAGTCGAGGCCTATTTGGGTGCGCGCCCGGTTGAGTGGTTGTTGGAAAACCACGATGTGAATGACAGATGGTGTCTGATTCACGTCACCCAGATGAAAGATCACGAAACGCTTGGTCTGGCAGCGACCGGAGCAGTCGCCGGGCTGTGCCCGCTCACCGAGTCCAACCTTGGCGATGGCATCTTTGAAGGCACGACTTATCTGCCTGCTGGAGGATCTTTTGGAGTAGGGTCGGATTCCAACGTGCACATCTCGCTGTTCCATGAGCTGACGACGCTTGAATACTCACAACGCCTGCGAGACCGTAGCCGCGCGGCGCTGGCGACACCCGAAAAGTCGACCGGGCGTGTTCTTTACGAAGCGTCTGCGCGAGGCGGGGCCCAGGCCGGAGGGCGCAATTCTGGCCAGATCAAAGCTGGCGAGTGGGGTGATCTCATTGGTCTCGGCACGGACACTCCTGCACTTGCCGGGCGGGGTTCCGATCAATTGCTGGACAGTTTGCTGTTTTCCGGGCAAGGCGGTAATGCGATTACTGACGTGTGGAGTGCAGGACGACACATGGTGAAGAATGGTCGACATGTGCTTCGCGACAGGATTGTTGCGGACTATGTTGCGCTGATGAAGTCGCTCCAATTGGAGATCTAATGGTTGAAAGAAAGACAACATGGAAATCTGTCCGCGACCGTGTCCGAGATGACATTCTGGCCGGTCGCTTCAGGCCCGGTGATCGTTTGCCACGCGATGCTGACCTTGCTGAAACACTGAATTGCGCGCGTTCCACAGTTCAGCGCGCGATGCAGGATCTGGTCGATAGCGGGCTCATCGAACGCAGGCGCAAGGGCGGGACGCATGTTCGGCGGGAACCGATTGCGCGCGCAACGCTCGATATCCCTGTTACCCGGCTGGAGATTGAGCAGAGCGGTCGGGAATACGGTTATCAGCTGATCTCGCTTGAAGAGGACGCGCCACCCATGTCTGTCCTTGCCAAGCTGGGTATTGCTGCGCCGCGACCGCTGTTGCGGGCGGATGCGCTGCATCTGGCGGATGGACGACCATACATTCTGGAAGAACGATGGATCTGTACGCAGACCACCCCCGAAATTTTGCAGGTAGACTTGACTCGGGTCAGTGCAAACGAGTGGCTGATTAGAAACAAACCCTATTCGCGTTACGAACTGCGTCTTTATGCGCAGAAAGCCAATGCCACAACAGCACAGCAAATGGAGATCGACCAAGGTGACGCGCTGTTCGTGATTGAGCGCGCGACATTTGAAGACGAGCGCCCTATCACCCTGGTCAAAGCCTTCACGCAACCGGGCTATCAGTTAGTGGCGACAACCTGATCTTGGTGTGCCTTAGTCCCGCAGAAGGGCTTTCAGGATGTTCTTGTCGCTCAATTTGCCAACGATCTGATCACCGTCAGAGATATAGCTTTCACCGTCACGCGCAATGTGGAACCGGATGAGCTCTTTGACGGGTGTCGAGATGGGATGGACAGCCGCATCGGCGGGGGCGGGGCCCTCGGCGGGTTGCATGACTTCGGCTGCGCGCAATACGCCAAGCGGATTCATCTCGGCCACGAATTTGCGCACATAGTCAGTCTGCGGACGCAGTACGATGTCTTGCGGAGTGCCAAGCTGAACCATTCGCCCGCCTTCCATGATGGCGATCCGATTGCCCAGCTTCATGGCTTCGTCCAGATCGTGACTGACAAACAGGATCGATTTGTCCAGAACCCGCAAAAGTTCCAGTAACTCTTCTTGCAGCTCATTGCGGATCAAAGGATCAAGCGCTGAGAAGGGTTCATCCATTAACAGGATCGGCGCTTCGGTCGCCAGCGCTCGAGCTAGGCCAACACGTTGCTGCATCCCGCCGGACAGCTCTGAAATCTGCATATGAGCCCAGTCGGCCAGATGCACGGTTTCAAGCTGTTTCATGGCTTTTTCAAGGCGCTCGGCCTTATCTACGCCGGCAGCCTCTAACCCAAATGCGGTGTTTTCCAGCACGCTGCGCCACGGTAGCAGGCCGAATTGCTGGAAGACCATCGAAATCTGTTTGCGTCGTACGTCGCGCAGTTGCCCGGCCGACAGATCGGCAAGATCAACAAGTCCGTTTTCGGTGCGTACTTCGACCGATCCACGAGTTAGCGGATTGAGGCGGTTCGAGGCTCGCAAAAGGGTTGATTTTCCAGATCCCGAAAGTCCCATTAAGACGACAATCTCGCCTTCGTTCAGATCCAGCGTACAATCGTGTACGCCCAACACTTGCCCCGTCTCCTTGCGAATTTCTTCTCGGGATTTCCCCGCGTCCATCAGCGGTAGTGCTGACTTTGGGTTGTCTCCAAAAACAATATTTGCCGCGCTGAATCTCAATACTGGTTTGGTCATCTCAATTCTTCCCTTTGAAACGCAGTAGGCGATCGAGGACGATGGCGATGATGACGATGGCGATGCCGACTTCGAACCCTTTTGCAATGTTGACTTGGTTCAACGCTCTAAGTGTAGGCACGCCCAAACCGCTTGCACCCACCAGCGCGGCAATAACAACCATGGACAGCGACAGCATGATCGTTTGGGTCAGACCTGCCAGAATTTGCGGCATCGCCCATGGGATCTCAACTTTCCACAAGATCATGCGGTCAGAGGCACCGAAGGCTTGCGCCGTTTCGATCAGCGCGGGTGGGGTCGAGGATACACCCAGATAGGTCAGCCGGATCGGTGCGGGCACCGAGAACACCACTGTGGCGATCAAGGCCGGAACCGCACCCAGTCCGAACAATACCAGCGCCGGAATGAGATAGACGAAGGTCGGAATCGTCTGCATCAGATCTAGGATCGGTTGCAGGACTTTGTAAAAGACCGGGCGGCGAGCGGCGAGAATACCGATGGGGACGCCGATGACCATACAGGTTGTTGTCGCCGCCAGCACCAAGGCCAGGGTCTCCATTGTCTCTGCCCAGTAGCCGAGATTGATGATCAATAGCAGTCCGAAAACGGAAAAAAGCGCTAACCAAATTGATCGGTGGAGGTAGAGCGCGAGGGCCCCGACGAGCGCGACAAACAGCAATGGGTGCGGCAACTGCAGCAGCCAAAGTGCCGCGCCAACGATCGCCTCAATTCCGGCGGACAAGGCATCAAAAAAGCCTGACATGTTGCCTGTCAGCCAATCAACGCCGGATTTCGCCCAATTGCCGATTGGCAAACTGTTTTCTTCCAACCATTCCATGTCAGATTTCCTCAGTTCAAGTTGTCATTGGACAGAAGCCACTCAAGAGCGGCGTCGCACATTTCACCGCTGATGACATGACCAACCCCGGGCAAAGTACGAAATTCGGCGTCCGGAATCTTGTCCGCCGCCACCTTGCCGCGTCGATAAGAAATGCACGGATCTGAATCGCCATGAAGCACCAGAGTTTTCGCCGTGATGTTGTTCAGCATTTTTGTGCGATCCTCTTCCGCCAGAACGGCGATAGCCTGCCGTGCAGAGCCGCCAAAACGATATCCGGCAGCCGTAATTCTGGCGATTTCGTCTTGTAGTTCTTTGTCGTCTTCCAGTTGCCCGGCGCCGTAGTAAAGCGCGTCGCTCAGCAGGTACTCGTATTCAGCACCTTGGCATTCCGGGACGGTAAACAACCTGGCCATTCTGCGTGTCGCGTCGGCTTCGGCGTCAATTTCTGCAGTTCCGTCATTGCCGGCCAGCTGCACAAAGCGACCAACCCGCTTGCCAGCCGAAGCGGCAACCATCTGACCGATCATTCCACCCATTGAAAACCCGACCAGATCGAATTTCTTGACGCCAAGCCCATCAATCAGGCGAAGCACGTCGTCGCGCATATCCGAAAGGCGGTAGGCTGCTGCGCGTTGCGCCGCCTCTTTGTCGCGCCCAAGCCATATCTCACGCAGGACCGGTTCACTCTCCGGTCCAAGAACCGGAGAGTCACCCGAGTCGCGATTGTCGGGACAAATGACAAAGCAATGACGCGCAAGGTTTTTGACAAAAGCCGTTGGCCATTCCGACGCGTTCATGCCGAGGCCAATCAGAAGTACCACAGCAGGTGCATCGACCGCGCCGTAGGTGCGGCAGGCAAGGCCAACCGCATTTGCGTTGCCGTCGTCATGTGTGGTGCTTGCGAGTGCCATCACGAACCGCTCGGCAGGCCCAGGTGGCTTTGTACAGCGGCAAGGCCCGGCTTGCCGTCAATGGTTTGCACGCCTTCCAGCCATGCCTCCAGCACATCGGGGCGTTTCTTGAGAATCATCTGGGCCGCATCTTCGGGATCTTCACCGTCGTTGATGATATAGCCCATGCCTTCGTTTTCCAGATCGACGTCAAACGTCAGTTGGGTGAAAAACTTGCCCATATTCGGACACTCTTCGGCATATCCCAGACGAGCCTGAGTGTGGACGGACGCTGCGCCAAAATCAGGTCCGAAATACGCGTCACCACCGGTTAGATACTCGATGTCGAATTCTACGTTCATCGGATGCGGCGCCCAAGCCAGAAAGACTACCCAGTCTTCCTTGGCGACGGCGCGACGAACCTGCGCCAGCATCCCCTGTTCCGAGCTTTCCACAACGGTCCAATCGCCCAGCCCAAAGTCGTTTTGTTCGATGATGGACATGGTCTGGCTGTTGGCCCCGGCCTCGATTCCGTAAAACGAGTTTTCGAACTTGTCCGCGTGTTGCGCCAGATCGGCAAAGTCTTTGACTCCTGCCGCGTGTACATAATCGGGAACAGCAAGCGTGTATTTTGCACCGGTAAGGTTTTGGTTCAGCGTTTCGACTTTGCCACCATCAACATAGGGCGCAAAGAACTGTGCCATTGCGGGATCCCAATATCCCAGAAAGACGTCCAGGTCGTCATTCACAAGCGATTCATAAATGACAGACGTGCCAAGGACATTCAGCTTGGGTTGGTATCCCAGCGCTTCCACGACAACCGAAGCAATTGCCGAAGTAAGAGCGAGATCGGTCCAGCCCGGCTCGGCCATACGCACTTCTTCGCATGACGCATGCGCGATTCCAGCGCTTAACAGGACAGCAGCAAATCCCATTGACGTTGTAGATTTCAACATAACAAACCTCCCAGTCTAATAATAGACCAATCGGTCTATTTAAATTACTCTTGATAAATTTTTGGTGCTGAGTCAATAAAAATTTGGCCTACAGCGAATGAGGTGATGGAATGGGGCGGAATAATCTGACACGGCTGCGGCGTGTGGAATACTCGAAATCGGCCTTTGAGACGCTCAGCGAACTTGGGCTTTCCGGTACAACAGTTGACAAAGTGGCTGAGCGCGCGGGCACCTCAAAAACCAATATTCTCCATTACTTCGGCAGTAAGGCACAATTGCTTGAGATGGCGATGCGTTATGCCCATGCCGATTTCGCGAAGGACGTTCGCGAACTATTGGTGCGGTCGGCAACACCATGGGAGAGGGTCTATTCCGTCGTTGAAGGGAACTTCTCCCGAGCATATTTCAAGCCTCGCGTTGCCCACGCCTGGCTCGCATTGTGTGCCGAGGTGCCTTACCGTTCGGCTTATCAGCGCATTCAGACCGCGACTCACAAGCGAACAGCGTCAAACCTGATCCACGCACTTGACCATGTCACCGATCGTGAAACGGCGTGTCAGACGGCGTTTTCACTTTCGGTGATGATTGACGGATTATGGGTGCGCTGTGGAACGACTCCGTCTGGGATTTCCCGCGACACGTCAATTGAGCACATCTCGCATTATTTGGAGTCGGTCTTTCCCGGCGATGCAGAGCGGACTGCCGCCAAAGCACGCATCGCCGAGATCAACAGTATTCTGAACCCTCACTGATTTGCCCTGATTGTTGCCTCAAAGCTCTGGCGGTTGGGCTGCCGGATCAGGCCGCGGCAAGCAATCCTCGTGCGATGATCGTGCGTTGGATTTCCGAACTGCCTTCGTAAATCCGGAAGATACGCAGATCCCTCAAGTATCGTTCCAGCGGGAAATCCCTTGTGTATCCATAGCCGCCATGGATTTGTAGCGCCTTGTCGGCAATGTCCCAGGCTGCTTCGGATGCGAACAGTTTTGCGTGCGCTGCATCGGTTGAAAACCGCTGGCCGGTGCCCCGTTTACCAGCAGCGATCAAAGCCAAGGCGCGTGCGGCGGCTAATTGATTGGCCATGTCGGCAATCATGAACTGAAGTCCCTGAAATTCGCCAATCGGATGACCGCCGATATGGCGTTCGTTGGCATAGGATATCGCTGCGTTCATCGCAGCCTCGGCAATCCCTGTGGCTTGTGCTGCCACTTCGATCCGACCGTTGTCCAACACTTTCATCGCGGTTTTGAAACCGGTTCCTTCTTCACCGATCAGGTTTTCGACGGGCACTTGGCAATCCAGCGTAATGCCGAAAACATGCCCGCCCTTAAGGCCCATTGTCCGTTCGGCCGGGGCGATATCGACACCTTCGATCTTTTTGGGTTCGACCAGAAAGGCACTGATGCCTCGTGCCCCCTTGTCAGGGTCGGTCTTTGCATAAACGACGATGAAATCAGCGTCACCCGCATTCGAGATAAAGCACTTTGATCCCTTGATGTGATAGTAATCCCCGTCGCGCACGGCTTTGGTACGCATATCCATGGGATTGGATCCTGCCATCGGTTCGGTCAGGCCAAACGCTCCGAGCACCTCGCCACTGGCCGCCTTGGGCAAAAGCTGATTACGCATGTCGTCGTTTGCGCCGATCAGGATGCTGTCTGTTGCAAGGAAATGCGCGGTCAACATCGACGCGGTCGAGCCACAGGCCCCCGCCACCAGTTCAACCGCCCGATACAATGCCGGTCCTGAAAGGCCAAGGCCGCCAAACTCTTCGGGCAGGTTCATCCCCATGATGCCCATTTCCGCCATGCTGGGCAGATTGCAGGTCGAGAATGTCGAGGTTTCGTCGATCTCAGCAGCTTTCGGAGCCAGAACCTCGTCCGAAAAGCGTTCGATCTGGTCGATGACCGCCTGTTCGTCGGTGTTGAGTTGCGGCGTCATGTTCATACCTCCTTTGCGGGCTGTTCGGGAAAATAGTCGTGTTGATTGGCCCCAAGCGCTGGCGCCGGGTGCCGATTTCCGCGGGGCAGCCCTGCGAAATGCACGGGCTGTTCAAATATGTTGAGACGGCCCAATGTAGGATGGTCAACCGGAGTGGCCAGTTGACGCTCGTTTGTGCCGGGTGATGTCCAGGCTTCTTTCGCTGAACGAAGTTCACTGGCGGGAACGCCTGCGGCAGTCAAAGCGTCGATCACATCGCTAAGAGTCAGCTTGGACGCCCAGGATTCGATGTACACTGCTAGTTCCGCTTCATTTGCTCTGCGGTTTTCATCGGTGGAGAATCGCGGTTCATCGATCAAATCCGGCGCCCCGATCACGTTTAGAAAACGTTGGAAAATCTGGTTGTTCAAAACCGCCAGCGCAAAGCTTCCGTTGCGGCAAGAATAGACCCCGAACGGGGCCGAGAGCGCGTGGCGGTTGCCGGTGCGGGTGGGATTTCCGCCTGCTGTAACTGTTCGGCACGCAACGATGGGCATCATGGCCATCAGGCTGTCCAACAGCGACACATCAATATAGCGACCCTTTCCGGTCCGCGTCCTGTCAAATAGCGCGACCATCATCGACCAGGCGGCGAAAATCCCGCCCGCAACATCGCCGATCGCCTCGCCGGACATGGTGGGTGGTGTGTCTGGCTCACCCGTCATTTCCATAAAGCCGGACAGGGCTTGCACAATCATGTCATACGCGGGTTTATCGGCGTCAGGCCCCGTCTGACCAAAGCCGGATATGCTGACATAGACCAGCCCCGGATTGATCGCGCTCAGCGCGTCATATCCCAAACCCAGACGTTGCATGACACCGGGGCGAAAATTCTCGACCACCACGTCGCTGGTGGCGACCAGATCTTTCAATTGGGTCAGATCATCTGGGTCTTTGAGGTTCAGGACGACCGATTTCTTGCCCCTGTTGATGGACTGGAACAGCAGGCTTTCAGCGTCCTGAAAGGGTCCAATATGGCGATAGTCATCACCGGACGCGCTTTCGATCTTGATGACTTCTGCACCGATATCGGCCAGCAGCGCAGTACAGTATGGACCTGCCAGAACGCGCGTGAAGTCCAGGATGCGGAGCCCGTTTAAAGGTTGTGATTGTGCTGGATCAGTCATTAGCGTTCCCACCGTTGTTTCAGGTAGGTTACGGCAATTCGGGATATATACAGAAATACTGTATTGATATATACAAAATAAATGGAAACTATACCCATCACACTCAGCCAGATCAGGTTCATTCTTGCCGTTGCAGAAGAGGGAAGCACCGCGGCAGCAGCGCGGCGGCTGAACATATCACAACCCTCTGTCTCTCTTGCGATTTCTCGGGTAGAAGACGAATTAGGCTTCCCGCTATTTGTGCGCCGGCCAGGACTGGGTATGGAACCGACCGCACAGGGCGCACGCAAGCTTGCCCAGTTGCGCGGAGCCTATAGTCAGCTGGGTGAAATCTTCGCTGCGAAAGACAGCCAAGGAGAGTTAATCGGTTCACTGTCGATCGGATTTATGACAACCCTTGGACCGCTCTATGTCCCCAGACTTGTGCGGAAGTTCCAAAATCAACATTCATCTGTCCGGGTAAAGTTGTACGAAGGCAACCTGAGCGATTTATCAAACTGGCTGGAAGTCGGGCGGATTGAAACGGCTCTCATATATGACTTCGGGCTTCCGACGGACCTGGAAATCCTTGCCCTTAAAGATGTGAAACCCTATGGCGTCGTCTGGCAAGGTCACCCGCTTGCGGGAAGAGACAAAATCAACGTTCAGGATCTGTTGCATGACCCTCTGATCCTCATCAGCCTGCCCGGAAGTCGCGAGTATTTTCTGTCGTTGTTGCAGGGTCATGAAGCCAAGACCCGGATCGCATTTGAAACCGAGTCTGTGGAGTTTCTGCGTTCGGCAGTTGCCAACCGGCTTGGGGTCGGTCTGCTGGCAACGGATCTGCCGCATGACAAAACCTATGATGGTGACGACATAGTCAAGCTGCCGCTGGCAGGATACACGCCGCCACACCGTGTGGCCCTAGCCCGAAATCCCGGTTTTCAGGAAACTCCGGAGTTTCAGGCCTTCAAGTTGATTTGCTTGGAAACGGTCCAAACCTGAATGAACGCTGTGTTCAGCCTTTCGGGTCAAGCAGCTTTGCCAGAACGGTATCTTTTGTGATCTGCCCGATAAGCGCGCCATCCTCCATAACGCCAACAGGCTTGCCACTGCTGCTGACCTGCGTGATGACTTCGCGGATATCGGTCTCGCCCGGTACTGTAAAGCTGGGTGTTCCAACGACGGGCTCGACCACATCTCGGGCACACAGCACGCCCAGCGGATTCATGTGAGTCACAAAATCGGCGACATACTCGTTTGCCGGGGCAGAATAAATGTCCTGCGGCGTGCCGCATTGGACGATCCGGCCGCCTTCCATAATCGCGATGTGATTGCCAAGCTTGAAGGCCTCATCCAGATCGTGGCTCACGAAGATAATCGTGCGCTTCAATTTTTTCTGCAGATCCAGCAATTCGTCCTGCAGGCGGGTTCGGATCAGCGGGTCGAGGGCCGAGAAAGGTTCGTCCATCAGCAAGATTGGCGCGTCCGTTGCGAAGGCCCGAGCCAGTCCGACACGTTGCTGCATGCCACCCGATAGTTCTCCGACTTTGCGGTCGGCCCAGTCCGACAAGCCGACGAGTGCGAGTTGTTCATCGACCTTGTCGGCGCGCTCAGCCCGTGTCAGGCCCGAAAGTTCCAGTCCCAAACCGGCGTTCTCGCGAACAGTGCGCCACGGTAGCAAACCAAATTGTTGGAAAACCATCGCTACATGATGCTGGCGAATCCTGCGAAGCGTGGTGGCGTCGGCATTGGTGACGTCTACCATGCCGTCACCATCATTGACGCGCACGCAACCCCGAACGACCGGGTTCAGCCCGTTCACCGCGCGCAGCAGCGTTGACTTACCGGACCCGGAAAGGCCCATCAGCACCAGGATTTCCCCTTCGCCGACCGTCAGGCTGCAATCGTGTACACCCAGGACCTGATCGGTTTCGCGCTGAATTTCGGAGCGATCTTTCATCGCGTCCATCAGAGGCAAGGCTTTCTTCGGCTTGTCTCCGAATACGATCGAAACGTTGTCGAATTCTACAGCGTTGTTCATTTGTTAGTGCTCCACCCGCAAGACCCGATCAAGCATGATCGCGACAACCACGATGATGAACCCGCTTTCAAACCCAAGCGCGGCGTTCACAGTGTTCAGAGCCCGGATCACGGGAACCCCCAGCCCGTCCGCGCCGACTAGGGCCGCGATAACGACCATGGACAGGGACAGCATGATTGTTTGGTTCAGACCCGTCATGATTTGGGGGAGCGCGTAAGGCAGCTCAACCTTCCATAGGGTCTGACGAGGCTTGGCACCAAAGGCCTCGGCTGCTTCGAGAAGCGGTTTCGGGGTTGATGAAACACCCAGATGCGTCAGGCGAATTGGGGCCGGAACCACAAAGATGACTGTTGCGATCAGCCCTGGAACCATCCCAAGTCCAAAGAAAACGATCGCAGGGATAAGATAGACGAAGGTCGGCAACGTCTGCATTAGGTCCAAAATAGGTCGCAACGCAGAATAGAGTTTAGGCCTGTGCGCGGCAGCAATCCCAATTGGGATGCCAATCGCCATACAGACGACGCAAGCAGACAAAACCAGCGTCAGGCTTTCGGTTGTTTCTTCCCAATAGTCTTGGTTGATGATGAACAAAGACCCGGCGAATACAAACAGGCACACTTTCCAGTTTCTCTGTAAAATCCAGGCGATCGCGACAAATGCAAGCACCACAATCAACGGATTTGGAGTCTGCAACAGCCACAGGATACCGTCGATCAGAAGTTCCATCACAGTGGACAGCGCCTCGAAAAAAGGCTCGCCGATTTTTTGAAGCCAGTCAAAGATAGCTTCAGAGGTCTTGCCGACCGGAATCTTGTATTCTGTCAACCAATCCATTGTTCTTCAGCTTCCCTTGCTCCACGGAAAAAATGACCCTGAATCCTTCAGGGTCATTTGGTTTTTTGTTGTGATATTAGTTGCTCAGCGCGGCGCTGACCGCTGCAACGGCGTCGCCACCATCCTTGGTAGTCACACCGTCAAGCCAAGGTCCAATCGCATCGGGGTGAGCAGCAAGCCACGCGGTTGCCGCGTCGCGCGGGTTTTCACCGTCATTCAGGATCGCACCCATGATTTCATTTTCCATGGCGAGGCTGAATTCAAGGTTTTGGAGCAGCTTACCCACATTTGGGCATTCGGTGACATAGTCCTTGCGCGTATTGGTGAAGACGGTTGCACCACCGAAATTCGGTCCAAAGAACTCGTCACCGCCCGTCAAATAGCCCATTTCAAAGTTGGCGTTCATCGGGTGCGGTTCCCACCCCAGAAAGACAATAGGCTCGTCTTTGCCGGAAAGCCTGTCAACCTGTGCCAGCATGCCTTGTTCCGACGATTCAACGACCTCGAAGCCGGACAAACCAAAGGCATCGCTGTCGATCATCGATTGGATCAGGCGGTTACCGTCATTGCCCGGCTCAATCCCGTAGATCTTTCCGTCCAGAGCATCTGTTTGGCCAGCGATATCACCAAAATCTTTGATGCCAAGATTGATGGCGGCCTGGTTCGCGGCCAGCGTGTATTTTGCGCCTTCTAGATTGGCGCGCACAGTGTCAACGGTGCCCGCTTCGCGATAGGGTGCGATGTCGCCTTCCATTGTCGGCATCCAGTTGCCCAGGAAAACGTCTACGTCCCCTTCGGCCATGCCAACATACGTAACCGGGACCGAAAGAACCTTGATATCGGTTTCATAGCCCAGAGCCTCAAGGACAACCGTGGTTGCCGCAGTGGTTGCGGTGATGTCGGTCCAGCCCACGTCAGAAAACGTAACCGAGCCGCATTCCGCCAAGGCGGTACCCGCTACAGCGGACATGGCTAGCGCCGAAAGAGTGGTTTTGAATTTCATGTTGATCTCCCTAGAGTTTGATTGATTATTCAGTTTTTTGTTTGCTCGCTCACTTTAGTTTGCTTCATGACCACTAATCAACAACAAAGGCTGTTTTTAGCGCTGTGCCGTTTGCCAATCAGGATGCACCCAAGGGGTCAGGTTCGACCGGGGCAAGCGCGTCCCTAGAATGTGGTCGGATGCTTTCTCGCCTGTCATGATTGAGGGCCCGTTAAGGTTGCCATTGGTGATACGCGGAAAGATTGAACTGTCGGCAACCCGCAACTTGTCAACGCCAATAACGCGGCACTCAGGATCGACCACTGCCATCGGATCATCCAGGGCACCCATTTTGCACGTTCCGCAGGGATGGTACGCACTTTCTACATGTTCGCGCACGAAACCATCCAGTTCTTCGTTGGTCTGAAGCGCCTCTCCGGGCTGAATTTCGTGTTTGTAGAAGTCTTTGAACGCATCCTGGCTCAGAATTTCGCGGGTCAGACGAATGCAGGTGCGGAAGTCTTCCCAGTCTTGCGGATCTGACATGTAGTTGAAGAAGATACGCGGCGCTTCCTTGGGGTCGGCGGAACGCAGAGTCACCTCTCCTCGTGATTTGCTGCGCATCGGTCCGGTGTGGATTTGGAAGCCATGTCCTTCGGCCGCGGCTTTGCCGTCATAGCGAATGGCGAATGGGATAAAGTGATACTGGATATCCGGGTAGTCGACGCCAGCGTTCGAACGGAAAAACGCGGCCGATTCAAACTGGTTGGAAGCCCCAAGGCCGGTTTTGGTAAACAGCCATTGCGCGCCGACCATTGCTTTGGAAAACAGGTTCCAATGCTTGTAGAGGGTAATGGGCTGTTTGCACGCGACCTGGAAATAGAACTCCAGGTGATCCTGCAGATTCTGCCCAACACCGGGGCGATCCGCGACGACATCGATGCCGTGTTCCGACAAATGCTGCGCAGGCCCAATGCCCGATAGCATCAGCAGTTTGGGCGAATTGATGCTTGAAGCCGCGATAACTACTTCTCGGTTGGCGGTAATGACCTGACGCTGACCATTACGTTCGATTTCAACACCCTTGGCCGCGCCATCCTCGATCACGATTTTGGTCGCCAGCCCGCGTACCAGCGTGCAATTGTCCTGTTTCAGAGCAGGCTTGAGATAGGCGTTTGCAGCAGACCATCTGCGTCCTTTCCAGACGGTTTGCTCCATCGGCCCAAAACCTTCCTGCTTTTGGCCGTTGTAGTCTTCGGTCAGTTCGTAGCCCGCCTGTTTGCCAGCTTCGACAAACGCCTGGTGTAGCGGATTGTCCCGCGGCCCGCGCGTGACATGAAGCGGCCCGTCGGCTCCACGCCATTCGGAGGTACCACCGTGCCAGGTTTCCATGCGTTTGTAGTAGGGCAGGACGTCGGCATAAGACCAACCAGTCGCGCCGCTTTGTTCCCAGTGGTCGAAATCCCCGGCGTGGCCACGCACGTAAACCATTCCGTTGATCGACGAAGACCCACCAATGACCTTGCCGCGCGGGCAAACCAATTGACGCCCGCCAAGATGTGGCTCGGGTTCGGACAAATACCCCCAGTCGTACCGAGACATGTTCATCGGATAAGACAGAGCCCCCGGCATTTGAATGAACGGGCCCGCATCCGTGCCGCCATGCTCGATCACGATCACGGACGCGCCTGAATTTGCAAGCCGATAGGCCATGGCGCATCCTGCTGAACCTGCGCCCACGATGACAAAATCTGCGTTCATTTGTTACCTCAGAAGGGGGCTTCGACAGCGCCCATGCGGACATATACGGTTTTCATTTGGCTATAGTGATCAATTGCCGCCTTGGAATTTTCGCGACCAACGCCAGACATCTTCATGCCGCCAAATGGGGCTTCGACAGGGGCATCATTGTACGAATTGATAAAGCAGCTACCGGCCTGAAGCCTTGCGATGACGCGATGTGCGCGTGACAGATCGCGGGTGAAAACACCTGCGGACAAACCGAACTCGGTTGCGTTGGCACGTTCGATCACTTCATCTTCGTCGTCGAAGTCGAGCACTGAAAGCACCGGCCCGAATATTTCCTCGCGCGCGATTGCCATATCGTCGGTGACATCGGCAAAAACGGCCGGGGTGATCCAATGTCCGGGTTTGTCGATCACAGTCCCACCGGTGACCAACCTTGCGCCTTCGTCCTGACCCTTGGCGATGTAGGAGCTGACAATATCGACCTGTTTTTGGCTGATCAGAGGACCGAAATTCGTCACCTCATTCATCGGGTCACCGATAACCGCATTCTGCAGCCGCTCGACAAGACGATTCAAGAATTTCTCTTTGATGCTGCGATGAACAAACACGCGTGTGCCATTCGAACAGATTTGTCCTGAAGAATAGAAGTTCCCCAGAATTGCACCACCTACCGCATCGTCAAGATTGGCATCGTCGAACACGATCAAGGGGGACTTGCCGCCCAATTCCATGGTGACGTGTTTCAAACCTTCCGCTGCTGCGGAATAAACTTTTTTGCCGGTAGGTACGGAGCCCGTCAACGATACCTTGTCTACACGCGCATCTGTAACCAGTTGCGCACCGACTGCTCCGCGCCCCTGAAGGACGTTGAACAATCCCGCGGGAAGACCAGCTTCGGTCAGAATCTCTGCGACTTTCAATGCGCTCAGCGGGGTTTCTTCGGACGGTTTGAAAATTACCGCGTTCCCACAGGCAAGGGCAGGGGCCGCTTTCCAGCACGCAATTTGTGTCGGGTAGTTCCACGCTCCGATACCAACGCAAAGCCCCAGCGGTTCGCGGCGGGTGTACACCCAGTCTTTCCCCAATGGAATGTGTTCGCCCGTCAGGCTGCCAGCGAGCCCGCCAAAATACTCCAGCGCATCCGCACCCGAGGTCGCGTCTGCGATCAGCGTTTCCGAGAGAGGCTTGCCGGTATCGTGCGTTTCAAGGATCGAAAGGTCGCGATTGCGCTCGCGCATGATATCTGCAGCGCGACGCAAAACCCGACCTCTTTCGACACCCGGAAGGGCTGCCCACTCCACCTGTGCTTCAAGAGCTTTAGCAATGGTGGCGTCAACCAGCTTCGGGGTTGCCTCGTGTAGAGTGGCAATGACCTTTCCCGTCGCAGGATAGATGCACTTCAGTTCAGCCCCATCGGAGTCTTCGACGTATTTTCCGAAAGCGTAATGGCTTGCATCAGGTTGAAACTTCATTTGCCCGTCCTTGAAGGGGAATCGGCATCGGCGATGCCTGATCCTTGAGTGACAACTTGTGTTAGTTTATATTGACTGAATAATCAAACTAAAATTATTTCCCATCACCAGGAAGCTGATTTTCAAGGAGTTTTCTTGCGAAGTAGCTCAGGTGTCATTAAGAGTTTGGCATGGCAAGAAAACAAATTAGAGATGTTCGTCACGAAGAACTGGTCCTGGCAACGATTTCGGCAGTTCACGAAAAAGGTTTTTCAGGAATAACGCTGGCTGAAATTGCCCGCAGAGCGGATATTTCGCCTGCTTCCATCAACTATTACTTTGGCTCTAAAGAGCAACTGATGATGGCGGTCATGCGCAAGCTGATGACCACGTTGCGGGACTGCGTGTTGCGGCGGCTGAGCTCAGCAAACACACCCAGAGAACGCTTGCTTGCTATGATAGAAGCAAATTTTGATGATGACCTGTTTACGTTGGAAAAATGTTCGACATGGATGCAATTTTGGGGCGAAGCGCCATACTCTCCCAAATTGGAGAGGCTTCATCGCATCAATCGCACCCGTGTGCGCAGCAATTTCCGAAGCGTCCTGAAATCACTGATTCACGACGACCTAGAGGAGATCACGAGGCGGTCGATTCAGGCCTATATGGATGGTGTCTGGATCGAAGCGGCGCAGGCTCGGCGCGAGCTTGATGGGAAAATGGCGCGGAAAGAAGCACGGAAATTCGTGGAATTGATCCTCGATTCGTCAGAAGAGCTGCGCTAGTAAAAGCAGCGGCACCAAACGAGGGGCCGCTGTTGTTTCGACTGAAATCGAGATGACGCTTGGGATACTCTACAGTCGCGTTAAAGCAGGCTGCGGTTACCGAACACTGGTGCTTTAGTGTACCTCGCTTAGCTCAGGTCAAAAAGCACCGGCATCTCCGAGATATCATTCAAGGTGAAGTCGGCCAGTGGTTCCAGATCTTCGGCTTTGCCATTCCCGCTCAGAACTGCGATCCGCAGGCCTGCATTTGCTCGACGTGCCATCTCCATATCCTGCGGGTTATCCCCCACCATCGCTACCTGTGATGGGTCCAAACCTTTCTGATCGCAAAACGCGCTGAGCATTCCCGGTTCGGGCTTGTGCCCGTAGCCAGAGTTGTAACCCACAACAAAGTCAAAAAAAGAAGACAATCCCTGAGAGGTCAGAAACATGTTGATCGAATTTTCGCTGTCGCTGCTGGCGACACCAAGAGTGTATCCGTTCGAGTGAAACGCCTGAGTGACTCCGTCGATGTCTCTAACCGGAACCGCGTCCTGCATCGCTTTGTAAAAGTACTGATCCAGCATTCCGATCAGTTCCGGTTCGGACAAAACAGCCCCAAACTTTCGCCAGGCGCATGCGATTTCGTGCGAATTGCCAGCGCCCAGAATTGAACCGACCTGAACGGTCCCGGTTTCAAGATCATAGCCGGTTGAAACAAGAAGCTCGTTCGCAAGTGTTTGGTTCCGCCCGGCGGCGGACATTGCTGCCCTCCGGTTTACCGGCCCCCATGTCTCATCATACTTTAGAAGGGTCCCATCCTTGTCGAACAGGATGCCTTTGATATTGCGCAAATCCATTTGGCTCACCTGATCAGCGAAACGTTTTTGACGCCAGCCACCCAAAGGATGGTACGCACAATTAAAAGCATGGTTAGCACGATCGCCATGATGCAGACCGAAAACGCAGCCGCTTGGTTGCTTGCACCCCGATCGGCAAGTTGCAGAACCGAGACAGCGGCAACTTGAGTTTTGGGCGTAATCAGGAATATCACTGCTGACAACGACACCATGGCGCGCATGAAGAAAAACACCCCGACACCCAGCAATGTGGGCCACAACAGCGGCAGTGTCACCTTGAACAGGGTGCGCAGAGTGCCGCCCCCCAAAACGGTCGAGGCCTCGTCAAACGATTTACTGATCTGCTTCAGGCTGGTTGTGGTGATCAAAAAGCCCTGGGCGTGGTTGTAGTAGATATACAACAGAATGATCAGCGGGAATGTTCCATACAGGAAATTCAGCGGGTTCGACAGGCTGTTGAAGGCCAGAACGTAACCCAAACCAAGAACCATACCCGGGATCGAAGCTGGCAATATCGACAGGAACGATATGGGGCCGGTGAAGACGGTCTTGAACTTCTGCGAAACGATTGCCGCAGTAGTCACAATTGCCACACCAAACGTCGCCGTCGAGATGGCCACGATGATCGAGTTCCACAGCGGTTTTGTGCCGTTCTGCACGTCAAACGCGTAGTGTTTGAACGAGAAAGACATGTTGTAAGGCCACAGCACAACAAAGCTGGCCACGATCACGATCAAGGGAATTGCCATGAAAATCAGCGCAATCAAGCTGGTATACGCACCAAAGATGGAGTCCCGACGCCGATTTGCGCGAATGCTGAGTGTGGTAGACCCATCCGTGATCTGGGCGTGCTGACGCTTGGAGATTCGGCGCTCGATGATCTTTGACACAACGGCGGGGACCAAGAGCATTACACCGATAACAGCGCCCAGCCCGAATTTCCCCTGACCGATAACTTTGTTGTAGATCTCGGTGGCCAGGACGTTGAAATCCCCACCAATGACAATGGCGTTCCCGAAGTCGGTGATCGACAGCGAGAATGTCACGAAAATCGCAGCTGCGATGCCGTATCGTGTGGATGGCAATGTTACAGTACGGAAAATACGCAGCGGCTTTGCACCAATAACAGTCGCACCTTCATAGAGGCGCGCGTCCGTAACAGCTAAAGCGGCGGACAAAATCAGGAAAGCATACGGGAACGTATACAGCGCATTGGCCAGGGCGACGCCCCAGAACCCGTAGATATCAATGTCGAAGCCCAGGAACCGGTTCAATACGCCATTGCGCCCCAAAATGAAGATCAGACCTTGCGCTTGCACCAGCGAGGGCGCGAAAAGCGGGGTCATGATCACAATCCGGAATAAGCCTTTTAGCGGGATATTTGTCCGCTGCAGGGCATAGGCATAGGCATAGGCCAAAACGACGGCCATGCTGGCGGACACCGATGACATCACTAGGCTGTTTCCGATCAGCATCCAGACGCGACCGGCAGTCAGCGTGTCGATATAGTTGCTAAGGCCAAGGCCAGAGCCCGTGTCGAAACTGCGCCAGAAAATCGCAAGAACAGGCACGATCAAAAAGGCGAGCATCATTGTGAAGACAGTCACCGACAAGATCATTGCGACTGCATTGTCGCTTACGCTGAAACCTGACCGGGGATTGGCGGCCATCGTCGGCCTTTGGGTGGTCGTATCGGTCATTATTGAAGCTCGCGAATATAGTCGGGGTTCAAGTTTGCAAACACACGTTCA
Organism: Ruegeria sp. BC1; assembly: GCF_056539305.1. Taxonomy (NCBI): domain Bacteria; kingdom Pseudomonadati; phylum Pseudomonadota; class Alphaproteobacteria; order Rhodobacterales; family Roseobacteraceae; genus Ruegeria; species Ruegeria sp. BC1. Next base: position 326,006 of record NZ_JBQFUT010000003.1, on the reverse strand, counting down.
CCAACGCTTGGTGCTGCAGTGGGGCCGTGCAATTCCACCGTGATCGTTTGCTCGGGCGCGCAATCGGGTGCTACTTCGACGATGTTGAAATTCCCAAGATAGCGAACCGCTTTAACGGTTGAGCGCAAAGATGGCGCAGCCTGTGACTGATCGTTGGACAGCGATACCATTTCGGGGCGCACACCATACATCGTATCGCGCGCAATTGGCTCCAATCCCGCCAGCGCTTGCGTCCCGAATACGGGCATTCCGTCCTGGCCGCGGGTGACACGCAGCGTGTTGCTGTTGCCGATGAAGTTGGCAACGAACTCCGTTTTCGGACTGTTGTAGAGTTCATGAGCTGATCCGCATTGTTCAATCTTGCCGTTGCGTAGCACAACAATTTGATCTGCCATTTCAAGCGCTTCGCTCTGGTCATGTGTAACCATGATCGTTGTGATGCCGGTGTCTTTTTGGATTTTCGACACCTCTTGGCGCAACTCTGTTCGAACCTTGGCGTCAAGCGCGGAAAGTGGTTCATCCAGCAGTAGAACCGAAGGTTCGGTCGCAATGGCACGGGCAATCGCAACACGTTGTTGCTGGCCGCCTGACATCTGGTCTGGAAGTTTATGGGACTGGTCGGCCAGGTGCACCATGTCCAGCATTTTCATTGCGCGGGCTTTTGCCCGTTTCTGATCCCAGCCTCGGCACTCAAGCCCATAGGTTACGTTTTTTAAGGCCGACAGGTTGGGGAACAAGGAATAGGACTGGAAAACAACGCCGAAATTTCGCTCGGACGGATGCTTGTCAGAAAGGTCGTTTGAATCAAGGTGAATTGTGCCGGAATCAGCAGTTTCAAGCCCCGCAATCGTCCGCAATAGAGTTGTTTTCCCGCAACCGGAAGGGCCGAGAAAACATGTAAAGCTTCCTTTTGGGATCGTCAGCGTGAGATCGTCCAGCGCGCGGATGGTGCCATAGAGCTTGGACAGTTTTCTGATTTCGAGGGCCATTTTTTGTTTCCATATATTTTCGGGCAGGAAAGGCCGGAACGATTTGTAATCGTTCCGGAGTTTGTCCCGGACACTCCACAGGGAGGTTGAGTGTCCGGGACCTTGTAAGCAGCGAGGGGGCTACTGCTCGTAACGCTTTTGCCACTCAAAAATAATCGCATCCCGGTCGTTGGCCGCGGCCTCGAAGTCGGTCGGGTGAAGAACCGTGTTGGTGTCCTGGGGCAAGCCAGCGTCAACAAAGCGCTGCGGTAGTGCTCCGCCCGGGATCGTGACGATCGCCTTCCAATCCAGATAGGCGTTTGCAGCTTCGGGCGTGACAGTCCAATCCAGGAAGCGTTTGGCATCTTCCTTGTTGCTCGACGAGGCGACCAGAGCGTTGGCTTCAAGCTCGTTGCCTGAACCCTCGGAAGGGATGACCATCGAAATCGGGAAGCCTTCTGCGATGTTCTTGATCGCGCGCATATCGTAAGAGGCACCAACAGCGTATTCGCCGGACGACGCTGCATGGCAGGGTTTGGAGCCCGATTTGATGTATTGAGCAACGTTGCCGTCTAGCTGATCCAAAAGCGCCCATCCTTCGTCGGCGCCCTTCATTTGCAGAAGCGAGCTGACCTGAATGTAACCCGTGCCCGACGAGGCCGGGTTCGGCATGACAACTTCGCCTTTGAATTCGGGCTTCAGTAGATCGGCCCACGACGTTGGCGCCTCAAGACCTAGTTTTTCGATGCGTTCGTTGTTTACGCAAAACACAGCCATGTAGCCCGTGACGGCAAACCACGAGTCGTCTGCTGCACGGAAGTCCGACGGGATATTGTCCACGCCTGCTGGCTTATAGGCCTCTAGCGTTTCCGCAATTTCGGGATTCACGATGGTCGATGCGGCAAAGCCCCAGACCACGTCGTGCTGCGGATTGCCTTTTTCGGCAATAATGCGCGCTGCCAAATCACCAGTGGAAAGGCGCAACATGTTGAAGGTGACGTCAGGCATAGCAGTTTTGGCCAGATCCAAAAACGCGGCGGCCTCGTCCTCTTCGTAGGATGTGTAGATTGTAAGCTCGCCTGCCAGGGTTGGCGAAGCCAGAAGTGCGATCAATGCGGATGTTGTTGATAGTTTCCTCATGGGACCTCCTGTTGGTGTTGGAGCTTTAGGCTCGAAGGCATTGTAAGAAGAGTTAGAAAAATTACAACATTAATGTAATAAAACTTACAAAAACAAAAAATGAGACTGAACATGTTTAAAAGCAAGCAATTTTGGCTAAAAACCATTTGAAAATCTCTCGCAAAACAATCAATCTAGTGGCAACAATGTCAGGAAATTTACACTTGCAAAACAGTCCGACCCCCAAATCGGTTCGTCGCCAATTTCTGTTGGGCCTCATCGAGCGGCGCGGCTACGTGAGGTTGGCCGAAGCGTCCCGAGAACTAGGTGTTTCCGAACAAACCGCCCGGCGCGACATAATGGAGCTGGACAAACAGGGCAAAGTTCGCCGCACACATGGGGGCGCAGCATTTATCGGTACACTGGATTCCGAAACCTACCAAAAGCGGCAACGCTCGCAGACGTCGGAAAAAACCAGCATTGCCAGGCGAATAGCAAACCTGATCCCCGATGGGGCCTCTATATTCCTTGACAGCGGCACGACCTGTGAGGCTGTCGCCAGCGCCTTGTTGGAGCGTCGCAATCTCCGGGTCGTTACCTACAGCATACGCTGCGCTTCACAGTTCTCAGACCGAAGTGACTTTGTGGTGGCCATCCCAGGTGGTTTTGTCCGGCACATTGATGGTGCAATTATTGGGCCTCAGGATGACGATTTCATCGAGCAATTCATGTTCGACTACGCAGTGATCGCGGTATCAGGTCTAGATCATACTGGTCGCCTAAGTGACGATGACGCCTTCGAGGTCAACAAGGTTCGTGCGGCGATGGTCAAGGCCCGCGAAACAATTCTGGCGCTAACCTCTGACAAGATTGGCGTGACCGCATTGGTGAATCTGGCCAATTTCGATGAAATCTCCTGCGCTGTAGTAGAGAGGGAGCCAAACCCGGTGCTTGAACAGCTCGCCAAGAAGAATGACGTACGCCTGGTCTATTCCGATTAATTCAAGCTTTTAGACGGAAGACGAATTTTTGACGTCGTGCACAAATGCCCTACCGGGCGCTGTTGTCCACATGTTGAACGGAACGCACTGATCAAATTTTGTTCGATTTGGTTGTGCGTGGATCCCGGAAACAAATTAGGACCAATCAAACGGTCGGATGCTATGGTCGTTGCGGAGGAGAATTCCGCCATTATACGCCTGTGGCAACGAGCTGAAGGCGGGTAGACGGACTAGAGAATGGCGTAGATGTATCATCATCTCTTGGTGCCGGTTGGTTGTATAACGAGCTCTGCGCCGACCCGATCACCCGATACGTCAGTCGCTGAGTCACTGCCAACTCCTGGTGCGCGCGAATGGCGGCCAGACGAAAATCCCCTATGGTCAGGCTCTGGGCATTAGTGGTTTCGGCTTCTTTGAGGATTAGATTGCCCAGTTCAAGTACAGCCACGATTTTCTTTAATCGAGCGTTCTATTTCTCAAGGATCTTTAGTCCAAATAACTGCGCTCAGCCCATCCCGCCAAAACGCATACTCCAATTGCAATACTCAGCATCGCTTGTCCCGATAATACGACAAGCTGTTGCCACATCATCCCCTGCTGCAAGCTTCAGCTCAATTTCTCGGTGCGGCTTAAAGATGTCCACGTCTAAATGTCGCTTCCACGCCATGCCAAATACCCTTTTCGCAAATAGTGTGATGGCACAGTCTTAGGGGGCTAGGACAATGGCCTTTGCCATTTGTCGGGCTTGGAAAAAATCAACTGACAAAGAACCCAGTTTCCCAGCCCGCTAATTTTTCGACCGAACTAAAGATAAATTCTGTTAGACCAATTTATATCGAGATCATGGTGCCATCCTTGTTGGCGTTGGTCTCTTTGCCCGGCACCACGTCCGTATTGTGCGCGGCCAGAACGTGCCAGCCATTGGTGGTGCGTTCGGCGACGAACACCATGATGGCAAAGCGAACACCAAGTTTTTCACCTTGTTTGTCGATCTGACCCGTCAATTTCCAACGCGTGTGGATGATCGCAATGTTTTCTCCGACCAACCTGACTTTGATGCGCCGGGGCAGGATCTCGGATTCTTGGAAAAAGGTTTTCAGCCCATAGTCATGTGCGCGCTCGATATCCGCGCGGTTGTGCCACCATAGGCCAACGACATTCACAAAGTCCGCGTCCTCCGCAAAAAGCCTGGCCAGCGCTTTTGCATCGCGTGCCATCCAGGCTTTTGCAAAGAGGTGCGGAATATCCTCTGGTGTCTCAGGCATAGGCCTTCAGAACCGCCGGGATAAGGATGTCTTCTTCATCATAGGTGTGGCGATTGATGATTTTGTTCAGCACCTTCGCCTGTTCCAGCGCCCGCGCCACATCGGTCTTCGATGCGCCTTCGTTGCGGAGCGCGACAAACGCACCTTCGGATTGATCCAGCGCCTGATCCAAGAACTCATGGTCGTTTTCAAGCAGATCGATAGCCCCGGCCAGTTGTGGGAAACGCCCCAGAAATCCGGGTAGAACGTTAGCGTCTTCGAAAGAATGATGCCCATGCACATGCGACACCAGATCCAGCCCAAGGCGGTTCATTCCCGTCAGGCCCATCATTTCCTGTACGCTGCCTTCTGGTTCGTCCAATATGGCTTCGAGCCCACCAACCAACCTGGCGCTACCTTCGGAAATCGCCGCATGAAGACGCTGAAGATGCGCCGGCCAGCCCAGAAATTGCGGGTCGTTGTCCCAAGCCTTGCGATCAGCGGGAAACATACCAGCCAGCAATGATGGTGATACGCCGCTGCGCGTGGCCACGTTGTATTCCAGCGCGTTGTAATCGAAATGGCTCATGGCTACTGAAGCCCCTGTGCTTTCATCGCAGTCAGAACACCCGGATCTGCGAGCATGGTTTCCATAAATCGTTTGACCGACGGATAGTCGCGCCAGGACTTGGGCGCATTCGCGGTCCATCTGGTCATCGCAAAGGCATAAGGATCGGCGATAGTTCGTTTGCCACCGACGACGTGTACACCGCCGTCCAGTAGAGAATCGAGATGGGTCATGACGCGGTCGATCCGGGCAAAGCTGGCCTCGCGGACCGCGTTCACGTCGGTCTCATCGGTGCTTGTAGTGAAACGCTCGGGAACAAAGAACGGCCAAAAGGCGGGGTGAAAGTCGCCAGTCAGGAATGCAAGCACTTCGTCCATTTCGAAATGTTCGAACGCGCCACCGTGTATCCCCAGATCAGCCTCTGGGAACTTTACTTCGATATATTTCAGGATTGCGTCGGCTTGTGTCATGACGCGACTATTCCCGTCGATCAGCGCGGGCACCATTCCGAGCGGATTGATTTTGAGAAAGGCCTCCGAGCCCAGCTCGGCCAGTTCGGTTTCGTATGGTTTTCCGGTCCATTCAAGCGCGATATGAGGGGCAAGGGCACAGGTGCCGGGAGCATAGAAGAGCTTCATTTTTAGGGCCTTTCTAAAGAAGGGGTGCCTTGGTTCTAGCGGGGCGTAAAGGTGAGGATCTCGGTATCAGGCGCAGGCGCGCTGTTGCCGTCTTTGGCCAAAGGGCGGTCGAAAAGACCTGTCAGACGGTTGCCCGCGATATCTTCAAGCGTGGTGTCAACTTCGATCGAATGGGCAGCGTCGGACCAGGGATGTTCTGGCGTGAACACCCATGTCTGTTCATCGTTTCCCAACTGAAGCGCACCGCGCAATCTGTTGCCGCCAGCATCCGCCACGCGAATGCGATAGGCCAGCGAAAGGTGGTCGGCGGGGGACTGCAAATCGATACGTAGCGGATCGGTCGTGCCTGCGACGGGGCGGTTCACCTGCCAGGATGACAGATCGGGTGCAGTGAAATCCTCGGCTGTTGCGGTAAACGTCTTGTCAAAGCCTGTGGTTAGGGCACAGCCTTGCCGGGTTTGGGCGCTTTGTTCCACGCGCAACGTATAGGTCTTGCCCTCTTGCAGCGCCCGACCTAGCGTGTTGTGCGCAACCAGCCCGGTCTTGACCCGTCCGGGGTCGAACAAAACGGTCAGCCGGCGGTCATCCGGGGACCACAGGTCAAATTTGTTCTCGATAAAGGCACCGGGCATTTCTTTGCCTTCTGCGTCCAGAAGAACCACGGCATCCCAGATATCATCCCGCGCCATGGGCTCCGAGAAATAAATGTAGAATCGCAACAGGTTCTCAGGCAGGTAATCCGCTGAGGGGTAAACCTGTTCAACCTGTGCTTCCGATGCCTGCCCCGTCGTGCACGCCGAGGCGGGCGCGACGGCCACCATTGCGGTGGCCAACGCGAAGGGAAGCAAATGTGCAACCTTAGGCATTTTCAGTTTTCCTTAGCGTGCCAGATCCGGATAACCGGCATCTGCTTTCAGCATATTCTGGAAATTACGGTAGAATTCCTGTTCCTCCGAATACTCATAGCTGGCGAAGTTGTATTCACTGACAAAATCGCTGAGACGGAAGAACACGCCCTTGCGGAACGAGACCAGATCGACATCTCCGGTATCGAGGTTACGGCGCAGGGTCAGCAAGAATTGTTCATCCTGATCATCCGCCTGCAACACGGCCCCCAGAGGGCGCGCTGCGGTGGCAACACCTGCGTCACCCCAAAGTTCCTGTTGGCTAAGGCCCTCTCCGGCGGCGGCTTCGGCCAGGTCCGAGACGCGAATGAGATCGGCATCACGTTCCTTGTTGATGACCAGAACATAGTCTTCCGGCTCAAAACGTTCATTCGGAGCGGTGAAATGCAGAACTTCCAGCGGCGTGTTGCCATACCCCAGTTCCGCTACGGTCTTAGCGACCACGTGCTCACCATCGACAAGATCCGCTGAGGGAACCGTGACAAGCGGCGTACAGGTATATGCGGCCACTACCGTTTGAACACCATCAAGGTCCAGAATGCTCATCGCGCGGATAGGCGCACGCGTCTCGGTCTGATTGTGTACTGTGTGGAACATCTCGATGCTGCTGACCGCCGCTGAGCCGTCGAACGGGTAGGGGATCTGACGTAGGGTCGAGGAGAACTCGCCTGTGGACAGCCCGGCAACAAACAGCGTCCCATCAACGTAGTCGAGATCAGTTACTGTGTAAGTCGAGGCCGGAATATCGCGCCAGAATGTCACGCTGTCATCCGGTGTGTCGCTGAGTGCGACCGAGGTGCTTTCGAGACCAGCCAGATCCAGCTCCGTGATGGTGCCGTCCTGATCTACGCGAACGACATGCGCCGATTTTCCACCGCCGTTCACGACCGAGAAAGAGATAAAGGTCTCTTTCGAAACAGGGTGCACGGCCACATCGTGATAGCTGATGCCAAAGGGGTTTACGCCCAACGTCTCAGCCAGTCGTGCGCCCAGCCCGATCAGGTTATAGCTGCGGGATTCCGTGGCTGGTTCGGCATCAGGCAAGGTGTAGCTATAAACCTTGCCGCCATCTGAATCGGCAACAAACAACGTGTTGGCATCTGCAAATTCCAGAACGGTCGCAGATTGGGGTGCATCGGCAAATGCGCCCGATGCCAGGGTCAGGGAAAACAGGCTCGTGGCCAGGGTGTGTGTCAGTTTGTGTTTCATGGAGCCTCCGGGTCTGAACGCAGTCTTGACATTTAGTAGCCTTTAGAAAACCTGCCCTACATTTTTAACCTGTTAGTAATGCAGAGAGTGATTTCTGAGCTGTTTGGTCATATAGACTATACACCTCAATTCGGTTAGTAGGCACAAAAAGAATACTAAAGGATTTTTTTCGGGTGGGTTGAGTTTCCCGCCAAAATGGCAAGAAAACACGCGAAAAACAGGAAAGCGAGCAAAGTGACAGGAATTTCTAAAATGAGTGAAGCACCGGATCAGGGCGCCGAAATTCATGTTTGCGCCGTGGAAGAAACAATTGAAATCATTGGTGGCAAATGGAAGTGCCAGATTCTGCATACATTGCAGGATGGCACGAAACGTTTTGGGGACCTTAGGCGGGAAATCCCGGATGTAACGCAACGCATCCTGACCAGAAAGTTGCGGGAGCTGGAGGATCATGGTGTTGTTCACAGAAAAGTCTATGCCGAGGTCCCTCCTAGAACCGAATACTCATTGACCCCATTGGGTCAGTCGCTTGGCCCTGTACTCGATGCTTTGGAGAATTGGGCGATCAAGAGCAGACTGTCCGCGACAAAGGCACAGCAATAGAGCAAGTTATTTTGTGGCTCGAGTGTTATCTTACATCAGGCAATTAATGCCGATTTTCGATTCAAGATCGAAGGTCTAAAGTCGTCAAAGATGGTGTGTAAGGAATAACGACACTTCGGGAACGAAAGTGATGACCAAGAGGGCCAGTAGGTTCAGCAATAAAAAAGGAATTATTCCTTTGTAGATTGTCGTTGGAGGGACGTTGAGAACGGCCTGTGCAACGAAAATGTTTAATCCAAACGGTGGAGTGAACATGCCAATCGACAGATTCACTGTCATAATGATGCCAAGATGTATCGGGTCGATTCCCATGGTTATGGCAACCGGAACCAAGAGAGGGGCCAGGACCAGAATGGCGGAATTCGGGTCAAGCACGCAACCAACAGCCAAAAACAACAAGTTGACCAATATCAAAAAAGCAGCGGGATTCTCGCCTAGAGCACCCAGCACATTTGTAACGTGCTGAGGAATGCCGTTGACCGTCAACAGCCAAGAATAAGCACCCGCAGCGGCGATGATTAGCATGACCTGCGCCGTCAACATGGCCGCCGACCCAGCGACAAGCAAAACATCGCGCCAAGTCGCTTCGCGGTAAACAAGAACTGACACAATGATTGCGTAAACACTAGCCAGCCCACCGGCTTCGGTGGGCGAAAATACACCCAAGTAAATGCCTCCAAGAACCAGTACTGGCGCAAAAAGTGCCCAAAAACCTTCTTTGGTGGCCGACAAGAACGACAAGCGCTCGGTCTTGTTTTCCCGGGTGCTTCGGTCAGTTACATAGAGATACGCCGACAATATAGTTGCCAGTAAAAGTCCTGGCAGAATTCCGGCAATAAACAGCTTGGTGATGGGTTGTTCAGCTGCAATTCCGTACAGAATCATTGCCACCGACGGAGGAATGACTATTGCAATGGCGCCTGAAGACGTGATCAGCCCGGCGGCGAAGGATTTGTCGTATCCTTTGTCCAGCAACGGTTTATACAGCAGCCGTCCAATTGCGGCAACTGTTGCGGGCGAGGACCCCGAAATTGCACCAAAACATGTGCTTGCCCCGACCGTAGTCACGGGCAGTCCGCCCCGCAGGCCTCCAAACATCGACAGAACCCAATTGATGATCCGCCTGGAAATCCCGCCAACTCCCATCATTTCGCCGGCGAAAATAAAAAATGGAATTGCGATCAATGAAAACTTGTCCAGCGACCCGAACATGATCTGCTGCAACGCTACGATCGGCATTGAGGTGAAAAACACCATTGTAACGAGGACTGCGGCCATCAATGCAGCAAACACAGGTACGCCAAGAAAAAGAAGAACGACGGGTAGTCCGACGAGCGAAAGAAACATCATCTTGACTTCGCTCCGCGCCGTGCAAGCTGAATCAGGCCATAGGCGGATATTCCTGCAATGGCAGAAAAGCAGACAAGAAATGCGCTGTGTGGAAGCCACATCGGTATCTTGGCCGACACCGAGCTTTGAGACGAATACAAAAATATCTTAATGGCAGCCAGTGATGCCGTGACCGCGCCCAGACTAACCGCAAGCACAATGCCGTCCGATAGGAATGCAAGGACACGACGCCATCTGGAATCTGTCGCCTGTCCCAGCACATCGATCGTCAGGTGACCGCGATCGACTGTAACTGCAACTGCCGCCACCGCCACCACCCAGATGTTTGAATATATCAGAACCTCTTCGGCCCAGATAAGAGATTGGCCAAAAACATAGCGCAGCATAACATTTGAGAAGTTCAAAATGACGACCACAAGGAGAATTGCGGCCGCCACATTTCTAAAAACGGACTGGAGAAACGGCATCAATTCCGCACTGCAATGGCAGATAAGGCATCGTAGAATGCTCGTAATTCCGGATCCTGATCCAAAACACGATTGGTAGCTTTGAGCGCGAGGTCGATCAGTAGTTCTTGTTCGCCAGCGGGTAACTCTGAAACGGTGCCGCCATTCTCAATCCAGGTCGAAACTGCTGCGGCATTTTCTCGGTCGGCCCACGCCGGCAGCTCTTTTTCAATCGCGCTAGCCTCTTCTCGAAGGATTTGCTGCAGATCAGGTGGTAGGCTGTCGAACCAAGGTTTGCTGACATACACCGGTACGGCGAATTGCGACAGCCTGGTCATGGTTATGTGCGACGCAATGGTATGCATCTTAAATTTAGAGAATACGATCGGAAGTGAACTAACTCCGTCAATAGTACCCCGCTGAAGGGCCGGTGCAACTTCTCCCAAAGGCATTGGGATCGGGCTCGCGCCAAAGGCCGTCATTGGCTCGATTTCAAACGGCGATGCCAAGACTCGGATTTTCAGCCCTTCCAGGTCCGAGACCGAATTCAACTCGGTCTTAGTAAGAAAAGCCTGCGGAGCCGAACAGAGGATTGCCAGCGTTTCTATGCCAACATTCCGCATGATCGGAAAAACTATTTCGCGAAACTCTGGATCGGATGATGTTCGGCGGCAATGATCGAGATCCTGAAATAGCCCAGCGGCCGCAAGTACCGCGTTCCGCTTTTCGAGGCCGGAAAAGAAGAAGGACGGTGCTACCAGGCCTTCCAGCGTGCCAAATTGCAGCCCCTCGATCATTCGAGGTACAGTGCCAAGCTGTGCTGCAGGAAACAGCTCTACTTCGATACGGCCATTGCTGCGGGCTTCGATCCGGGTTTCCGCCCTTTTCATCCATTCGTGCTGAATGTCATTGAGAGTGGGTGTGCCGATTTTCATCGTAAAATCAGCTGCAATCGCGGCGCTGGTAACGCCTGTACTTGCAATTGCGAGGACTAGGGCTTTCAGAAGTTTCATGATTTCTCCCTCAGTTGCATTGCTGCTTAGGTCCCTCCAGGATCAAGAGCTATCCCTCTGGGTCTTCGTAAGGGATTTCTCCTGCAAACCGCATCAATGCAGGAGTAATAGGTTCCTGGTGTTCTTCCATGACATGGGCCACTAGTCCGGCGGCCCGCCCAACGACGGCCACACCACGCATTGCAGCAACTGGGAAATCGATCTCGCTCAGAATTGCACCAAGCGCGGCAGTGGCATTCATCGTGAAAATGCGTCCGCTTGCCTTGTTTAGTTCGTCACCCAAAATCTGGATTAACTCAATGTAGTCGCCCTTAACGCCGGCATTTCTAGCGATTTCAAAAAGGCGTTCGGCGCGCGGATCCGTCGGGCTGTAGTATGGATGGCCGAACCCGGGAAGCCGGTGCTTCTTCGCCCTGAACTGTGCGACAGTATCCTCGGCCCAAGCGCGCTTGTCCGCCGCCTGAATGCCTTCCTGCAAGAGTGCACCTGCGCCGCCAATTGTGCCTGCGAATTTGTCGCCCACCATCATAATCCCAGCCGCGACGCCAACCTGGGGATTGTCGACCAGTGAATCGCCAACCAGACGCGCCACCAAAGCGGTCGGTGTCAGCCCATGATCCATTAGGATAACCAAGGCCGCGTCGAACACTTTCAGTTGCTGCTGCGTCGGCTTGCGCCCTGTCACAATGAAATAGTACGCCTCAGCGAAGGACATGTTTCCGACAACATCTGCCAGAACGTCGACACCCCTCATCTTCAGGTTTTCAGTGTCTGAGGTGGGGGTGCCGATTTTGGTTTTGGTGTTTCTCATGAGATGCCCAATGTGCATAATTGCCGGTTTGGGGTAGTATTAATGATTCAAAACACCTATGTCAAATAGGTATTAAATTGGTAGAAGTTTCCCTTGTAAGGCGATATGTTGAACAGCAGTAGATTGAGGTGAACCTAGATGGCAAAAAAGAAACGTTCTGAAGTCAGCGAACTTACGGTGTCGTTGGATGAATTTGTGAGTGACGGGAAGGACAAGAAGTTTCGAGAATTACTGTCGGTAATGTATGGCTTTGCGAGTCGATTTCAGGGCATACGCAAGGAGTTGGCGCGCAATCTGGAGCTAAGTGTTACGGACTTTTCGGTCTTAATGGCCCTTTACACGGCCGAGGACGCCGAGGGGCTGCGCGTAAGGTTGATAGCGGATCGGCTGCATATCGCTGCTGCGAATGTCACAGCTTCAATCAACAATCTGGAACGCGAGGGCTGGATCGAAAAACGGGAGGACTCTAAAGATTCGCGCGCGCTCAACATTTCTCTCTCGCCCAAAGGGCGCAATGCATTGGACAGTTTTACTATCAAGTTGCGTTCTGTAAATAACACCTGGTTCGCAGGAATAACTGAAGATGAGTTTGTTCATGCGGAAAATTTCATGAGGCGCTTGATCGCACAGTATCAGTCCGCAATTTATGCTTCCAAGCTTGTTAATTGGGACAAGGAAATGAAGCCATAGACAAGAGACTAGAGTGGAAAGTGTTGACAAAAAATACCTATATCATATAGGTTTTGTGGGAACGCCGCGATAAATGGAGTCTCACATGTCGTTTTCACCTCGCCTCTCAGAAAAGGCGCAACTCCTGATTGAGAAACCAAAGTGTTTCATTGATGGCTCGTGGCAAGACGGTCTTGAAGCATCTGCAACCGTTTTTGACCCTGCGACCGGGGATGCGCTGCTGGATGTCCCGATGGCTAGCCCGGCACAGGCCCAATTAGCTGTGGATGCAGCGCGGAATGCTTTTGACGACGGGCGTTGGACGGACCTATCCCCGGAGGATCGCTCCCGAATCCTGCACCGGCTTGCGGATCTCATGCAGGATAATCGTGATGAACTTGTGTCTATCTTCGTGCAGGAGGGTGGATGCCCCAAGTCTCTGGCCGAGAGCTTGAATACAGATCTTCCAATCGAGCATCTTCGCTGGTTGGCCGACAAAGCCGCTACAGGGCCCGAAGGTGGGTGGGTTCAAGAGCTTGATCGCCACCCCTGGTCGGGAACCTCTGGGTTACTCCAGCGGGAGCCCATCGGTGTCGTTTCATCACTTTGCCCTTACAACGTTCCTTACATCGCCTATGTTTGGAAAGCTGGTGCAGCTCTGGCAGCGGGTTGCACAACCATTATCATGCCTTCGCCCCGTGTTCCCTTGACTGCAGTTGCCTTCACGCGTTTGGCCGAGCAGGCGGGTGTTCCTCCGGGAGTTTTGAACCTGATTCTAGGTGGACCGGAAGCCGGAAAGGTGCTGACCGAAGCGGATGGCGTCGATATGGTGACCTTCACGGGGTCCAATGCAGTTGGTGCCATGGTGACCTCCCAGGCTGCTGCGAGCGCGAAGCGCGTTGTCCTGGAGCTGGGCGGAAAGTCTCCCAATATCGTACTTCCTGGGGTTAGTGCAAAGGATGTTGTGTCGGCATCTCTGCACCGTCTGTTCCGCAATGCAGGTCAGGGCTGTGCTGTAACGTCGCGAACTTTCGTGCCGCGGGAAATCTATGATGACTACGCTGAACTTGCGGCTGAAGTCGTCGCCGAAATGAAGGTGGGCGACCCATGGGAAGATGACACTTGGGTCGGACCTCTGATCCGCGCAGAGCATCGTGATCGGGTTGAGGGTTTTGTTCAGCGCGCAATATCTGGAGGAGCCAAGATACTGGCTGGTGGGGGGCGCCCCGACATCGATAAGGGTTACTTCATGAATCCTGTGCTGTTAGGCAACGTTGTGATCACGGACGAAATCTGCCAGGAAGAACAATTCGGTCCGGTAGGTGTTCTGTTGCCATACGATTCTCTGGACGAGATGATCGCCCTTGCTAACAACACCCGTTACGGGCTGAACGCCAATATTTGGGGCGAGCATGACGAGGCGGTTAAAATCGCGATGAAGATCAATTCCGGAAATGTGACTATCAATGGTGGCGGTCCACTTCGTCCTGATGTTTCCTTCGGTGGTTACAAGCAAAGCGGTAACGGGGCAGAAATGGGTGAACGCGGTTTCGAGGAGTTTCTGGAATATAAGCATATCTCCTGGCCAGCAGCGAGCTGACCTTCGAATCTGAATCCGTCTGAAGTTCTCTTAGGAAGCTGGTCTTTGACTGGCTTCCTTTTTGGCATTATGGCCCCTTGGTTTTCCCGAAAGTATCCGTGAGTTCAGGTGCCTCACAAATTAGGGTTATTGTGCCCCTTTTAACGGTTTCTAGGAGCGCCTTTCAAAGTACCAAATCTAAGCGAAATGCGATGAACGTTCCTCTGTAGGGCGACATCACTAACGCACGAAAAATGCTCTTTAGCCTGGAAACGAAGTTTGATGCATTGACTTTTAAACCTATATTGCATAGGTATATTACATCCTCAATTAAGCTTTCGGAGTAGTACGAGCCCACCCACATCATTTTCAATTCACCTAAATTGGCTGACTAGGCATGATACTTAGCAAGGCAGCCAGGCGGGGTTAAATAATTGAGATGCCGGGGAATTGAAAACAGCTGAAGCGCCATCCGAAATGCAGCAAATGGCTGTGACAAACAATCACTTCCGATTGGCGCTTTGCAAGGTCATCTCCTGGGTTTGTTCAACTTGGTGCGTGATTGCGGTGGTGAAACAAGCCGGTGATCCGGTTCTTGATCCAGGGAGGAAACATAAACATGTTCACCAAAGAGCTAACTAGCCATAAATTGTCATTTGGGCATCCGATGACCATTAGGGAAACAGATTCTAACACCGCTCCTGAAAAAAGCGTCAAGCGGGCGTCTATTTTTGGTGCAATGGTATTTGCCGGAGCCCTTGGGTTGGGCTCAGGATCTGCGTTTGCAGATCAGGTGTGGGATGACTTTTCCAATGGTTTCAACATTCAAGGCGCTGACGGAACCGGAGCTGATAACGCTAAATGGACCTACTTCGGTGCCGGTCCGTTTGTCGGAAATGCAGGCGTGGAATCAGTGTCGGATGGTGTGCTGAATGTTATTACTGAGCCGACGATGACTCTGACAATGGCTCAAGAGGGATCGGAAGAAAACGCTGCTGGAATGCCCGGAGGATTTGATCACGTCAAATGGCTGACATACACCAATAGCGTTTCATCAAGTGGCTTGCCCGGTTTTGATGCTAAAGATGGTGAAGTATTGTTCTGTGAAGGTGTGTTGGCCAGCCGCTCATTTGGCACAGAAAACCATCCGTTCGGGGATGCCGTTATCAATCACAATGACGACCTGCGACTTGCAGCAGCTGCCCTAAATACGATCGACCTAGAATCCTGGATGGTGTTTGACTTTTTTATCACCAACGAAACCATCTATGCGTTTTACGAACGACTGCCCTATGGGCGTGACAAACTGGGGAACTATGCTGCATTTACTTTCATGGTTCCGGTCGCTGAAAGAACGCCAGAAGACAAACATCGTCTTCGGATCAGTTATGACCGCGCTGCGGGCACGGTGAACTGGTTCGTTGAAGGAGAAGAGGTCTTCAAGGTAGATCGAGTTGGCTTTTTGCTAGACCGAGAGCACATGGCGATTGACCATGGGGGCGAAGAGCCGAGCGAGCCGATTGTAATGAATCAGTTCAACTGTGGCATGGGTATTTTTACACTCCTGGATGCATCTTTGCCGTCGGGTAAGCCGCTGGTTCGAATCTCCAATGCTCCCGATTTCTACTTCGATCCGGCAAAAGGCCAGCCACATGCTGCAGCTTTCGTCGATGAAGATAGTGCAGCGGAAAGTCGGTTGTTTGGACAAGGGGTGGAACTGAAGGTCTACGAATATTCGGCCGGAGCCACGCCAGCTCAATAAAATGAGCCAGGGTCTTTCCCCATAAGGGGTTACGCGCCGATCCTCTGGTCACAGGGGGTCGGCGAACTGATTTGAACCGTTATCGCCGGCTTCCTAAAAGCACCCCAATAGATCGAAGAAAGCCGCGTCATTCAATTCCAAAACCCATGCGCTTACACAAGAAATTGCTGAGATGCGAAGCTTATGAAAGCGACGTATGTCTATTTCTGACTGACCTGGGATATGGGCAAGTTATTAAATGAATGCATTAATTATAGATTGCGCATTCCGATTAAAATTGTTGACTCAATAACCTATGTTATATAGGTATAAATAATATCATACATGCCGCGAACAACACTGGGTCATGGGCAGCAAGTTCTGCCAAAGCCGCGCGCCTGAGGAGGGGCAACGCAGTGTAGGATCAGGGTAAAGGGGATATTGGCGAATAAGTCAGACTAAAGCCGAGATGCCCCTGTTGGTCGCAAAGGCTTAGTGAGTTGTCAGCGAGGTTGGAGGCCGCTCCTGACCAAGCTCAATGGAATACATGCACAAGGGTGCTGGGCGGCGACGACGGGAGGAAACATGTCTAAACTCAAAATCAAACCAAATCGCAGGAATTTTCTTACCGGCGCGGCGGCAGCAATTGCCAGCCCGGCGATTCTGTCGGCGACTAGAGCCTATGCGGCAACGCCAACACTACGGGTTGGCTATGTCACGCCGACCACTGGGCCGTTGGCAGGTTTTGCAGAGGCTGATGAGTATATCCTAGCGGGAATCAAAGAGGCTCTGTCGGGGGGCATAGAGAACAACGGTAAAAACTGGGCCGTTGAGATCATCGTTAGAGACAGCCAATCGAATCCAAACCGCGCCGCTGAAGTGGCCGCTGACCTGATCCTGGGCGACGAGGTGGACATTATCGTGTCAGCCGCCACACCCGACACGATCAACCCAGTTGCCGATCAGGCAGAGGTTAACGAAGTGCCGTGTGTTACGTCGGTGGCACCGTGGCAAGCTTACTTTTTTGGCCGCAACGGTGTGCCAGGCGAGGGTTTTTCCTCGACGTATCATTTCTTCTGGGGTCTTGAGGATGTCCTTGGAGCCTTCATGGACATGTGGGGCAGCGCCGGCGTCACGAAGACTGTCGGCGGACTGTTCCCGAATGACGCGGACGGCAACGCTTGGGGCGATCCTGAAAAAGGGTTGGCCAAACCTTTGGCAGCCAATGGCTACGAGTTGATCGATCCAGGTAGGTACCAGCCTCTAACCGATGATTTCTCCAACATTATCTCAGCATTCAAAAGTTCTGGATGTGAGATCGTGACTGGTGCGGTCATTCCCCCGGATTTTGCAACATTCTGGGCGCAGGCCGCGCAACAAGGTTTCGATCCTAAGATTGTTACAGTTGGCAAGGCTCTGTTGTTCCCGTCAGTTGTAGAAAGCCTGGGAGACCGCGGCGATGGCCTGTCGTCCGAAGTCTGGTGGTCACCGCATCATCCTTTCTCGTCTTCATTGACTGGCGCGTCGTCCAGTGACCTGGCCAACGGGTATTCAGCATCGTCCGGACGCCCATGGACACAACCCATTGGGTTCGTTCACGCCTTGTTCGAGGTTGTAGCCAACGCCGCAGCGCGTGCAGACGATCTCGATGACCCAGCAGCGATCACCGCTGCGGTGGCCAATACAAATCTCGATACGATTGTTGGCAACGTGAACTGGGCCAACGGCCCGGTGAAAAATGTCTGTAAAACACCGTTGGTTGCCGGACAGTGGCAGAAGGAAGGGGATTCCTTCGACCTGAAAATCGTTGCGAATGCAGAAGCGCCAAATATCGCAACAACCGGTGAGCTGAAGCTCCTCGGCTGACACAGTCCTCTGGCTGTCACAATTTGACAGCCAGAGACAAAATACAAACTAGAAACAGTATCGGTCTGTTTCGCGGAAAAAAGATAAGCGGCGATGGGGCGATGATGGACGCTATTCTTAAATTGGATGATTTATCCAAGGCCTTTGGAGCCGTGAAGGTGGCTGACGGGCTGACTTACGACGTCACCAGAGGTGAAGCTCTGGGGATAATCGGACCAAACGGCGCCGGTAAAACGTCCATGTTTAACCTTATCACAGGGACACTACGGCCGGATGGTGGCAGCATTACGTTCGACGGGACTGACGTTACCAGCCAAAGCGCTGCCCGCCGCAGTCACGCAGGGATCGCGCGGTCTTTTCAAGTCCCGCAACCCTTCGCCCACATGACAGTGTTCGAAAATGCCATGATAGCTGCGACCCAATCAGCCGGATTACACGGAGACGAAGCCGAGACACTGTGTCTTAACGTGCTGGAACAGACTGGTCTTTTCCCCAAGGCCAACGTGCTGGCAGGCAGCCTGACTCTTCTGGAGCGCAAACGGCTGGAGTTGACTCGTGCGCTGTGCGCCAAACCTAAACTACTGCTGCTGGACGAAATTGCGGGCGGAATGACCGAAGCCGAATGCCAGTCTTTGGTTCAAACGATCAAGGACATCCATGCGTCCGGTGTGACCATTATCTGGATCGAACATGTCGTTCATGCGCTTCTGGCGGTTGTTGACCGCCTGATCGTGATCGACTTTGGCCGAAAAATTGCAGAGGGCGAACCCCGCGCCATCATGGAGAGCCCCGAAGTCAAGGAAATCTATCTGGGGATTGAAGCCGATGTCTGACCCCATCCTAAAGGTTCAAGGGCTTGAGGCCTTCTACGACGATTTTCAGGCTCTTTACGGGATCGACATGCACGTTGATCGTGGTGAGGTACTGGCCATCATTGGTGCGAATGGTGCCGGTAAAACCACTCTGATGCGCTCAATCTCGGGGCTCATGCGAAACGGGGCCGGGCAGGTGCAGTATGGCGGGCAGGACATCAGCGCCAAGCGCGCGGACGAAGTGGCGCTGCAAGGTCTTGCGATGGTTCCCGAGGGGCGGCAATTGTTCCCGTCGCTCTCTGTTTGGGAAAATCTGATGATCGGTGCTCAGGTCGGCCGCAAGGGACCATGGAACCTGGATACAGTGTGCGAATTGTTTCCGATTCTGAAAGAACGCGCGGATCAGGCCTCGACCTCGTTGTCGGGTGGGCAACAGCAGATGGTTGCGATCGGACGGGCGCTGATGGCCAATCCCGACCTGATCCTGTTCGACGAGATCAGCCTAGGATTGGCGCCGATCATCATCCGAGACATCTATGCTGCGCTCCCCAATATCATCGGCGAGGGTATGAGCGCCATCATCGTTGAACAGGACATTGGGCAGGCGTTGGCCGTCTCAGGGCGAGTCTATTGCCTGCAAGAGGGCCGGGTTTCGCTGGAAGGCTCCTCAGACAGAGTTTCGCGCGAGGAGATCTCCCGCGCCTATTTCGGGATAGAATGATATGGATTGGCTGAACGCTATTTTGCAGGGCACCTTGCTCGGCGGGCTGTACGCCCTTTTTGCAGCGGGGCTTTCGCTGATATTCGGTGTCATGCGGTTGGTTAATATCGCACATGGCGATCTTATTGTGCTGGCCGCCTATCTTGGCTTGACGGTCACCGTCGGTACGGGACTTCATCCGCTGCTAGCCTTGATACTGGTCATACCTGCGATGGGGTTGATCGGCTACGGCCTGCAGCGAGGGTTGCTGAACCAGACGATTGGTCAGGATATTTTGCCGCCGCTTCTGGTGACATTTGGCCTCAGCGTCATCCTTCAGAACACGTTGCTGGAGGCATATACGGCTGATCCGCAAAAACTTGACGCGGGCGCATTGGAAACGGCAAGCGTTTCGCTCGGTGGACTCACGATGGGTATTCTACCGCTGATCACATTCCTGATCGCGATTGGCGTGATCTGGGGTCTGCAGTGGATTTTCTATCGCACCGCTCTTGGCCGTGCTTTTCGGGCGGTCTCCGACAATCAGGAAATAGCACAGCTTATGGGGCTGAACCGCCGTCACATATTTGGGCTGGCTATGGCTTTGGCCCTGGCAGTGACCGCCGTTGCCGGGATATTGTTAGGCATCCGAACAAGCTTTGATCCCTCTGTCGGCGGCGCCCGTCTTATCTTCGGATTTGAGGCGGTGATTATCGGCGGCCTCGGCAACCTGTGGGGTACGCTAGCCGGTGGGGTGATCTTGGGTGTGGCTCAGACCGTCGGCGCCAAGATTGACCCAGGCTGGCAATTGTTGGCCGGGCATTTGGCCTTTCTTGTCATTCTTGCCGTTCGGCCCAACGGCCTATTCCCGAGGATATCCGGATGAATATTCAGGACTACACGGTCTCTCGTTCGACACACGCCGCAAGGGTAGCACTAGTTGTTACAGCTCTTTTGCTCGTCATTCTTTTCTTGGCACCCTGGTGGGCTGGTCGCGCCGATATGCGTCTGATGGGGGAACTGTTTCTTTACCTCGCTCTAGCAAGTCTTTGGAACCTAATGGCAGGCTACGCAGGTTTGGTTTCGGTTGGTCAGCAAGCGTATGTCGGCTTTGGAGGATACATGTTGTTTGCTTCAACAATTTTCCTCGGCATAGATCCACTGGTCGCAATAGTCTTCGCAGGTTTTTTGGCAGCGCTCGTTTCAGTGCCTGTTGCAATCTTGATGTTTCGCCTACGTGGTGCGTATTTCGCCATCGGCACTTGGGTCGTGGCCGAAGTTTTTAGGCTTGGTTTCGCTCAGGTCTCGTCGCTGGGAGGTGGATCGGGTACTTCTTTACCGGTTGGTATCGTTAAATCGTTGGCTTCAGAGCGCGCTATGAGAGAAGCCCTGAGTTACTGGTTGGCTCTGGGTGCCGCTGTTATCGTGATTGCAGCCGTTTATCTTTTCCTCCGGTCTCGTCAGGGCCTGGCACTCACTGCAATTCGCGACAATGAACTGGCAGCTGGGAGTTTGGGTATCGACATTTGGCGGAACAAGTTCATCGTATATGTGGTCACTTCGGCTATGACCGCGATGGTAGGAGCACTGATATTCCTTCAGAAACTTCGTATCACGCCAGATGCCGCCTTCAGTGTTTATGATTGGACGGCTTTTGTAATTTTCATCGTCGTGATCGGAGGAATCGGAACGATCGAGGGTCCAATCATCGGAACACTAGTGTTTTTCGCATTACGCGAAACCCTTGCCGATTTGGGAACGGTCTATCTGATTGTTCTTGGGTTTGTGGCAATTATCATCATGCTCCGAGCACCCAGAGGCATTTGGGGCCTGATCCGAAGCCGATATGATTTGGAATTCTTCCCGCTTAGTTACCGCGTCCATCTTAAGGCGGCCAAAGGTCAGGATGGAAACTGATCTTCACCGCTAAAGCCACATCTGAAAACACCTTAAACGCTCGTCATTGGGCGTTTAAGGCTTCGTCCACGGTCTCAGATGTATGGAAACTTGAAGACCTATTGGGCTAGGAAATTCTAAAAGCTAACGAATTTAAAACTCAACGGTCGGCTGCATCGGTTTCTGCGG
Source organism: Ruegeria sp. BC1 (assembly GCF_056539305.1). NCBI lineage: Bacteria > Pseudomonadati > Pseudomonadota > Alphaproteobacteria > Rhodobacterales > Roseobacteraceae > Ruegeria > Ruegeria sp. BC1. Next base: position 304,679 of record NZ_JBQFUT010000003.1, on the reverse strand, counting down.
CCAGTACCGTCCCAGGGCGAGTTCCAAATGCTTTCCGATATGCAATAGAAAATCTTCCCAGATGTGAGAACCCGGCTTCATAAGCGATATTTCGAACCAGACTATCCTTTGGGGCACTATGCAGTAGATAATGAGCATAGTTCAATCGAGCGGTCTGAAGAAATTGCATTGGAGTGCAGTCCATTTGTTCTCTGAAAGCAGTTTGAATCGTACGCACGCTGCATCCTGCGTCTTGCGCAATTTGGGAAATAGACATCTCTTCCGAGAGGTTATCGATCATAAATCGCGTGGCTCGCTTAACCAGCGGGTTAGGTGAACCATTCCCCATGTGTCTCAACAAGGGGCTGATGGAGCTTTCATGGGCCACGAGTAAACCAGTAATCAGCTCCTCTTCCATCAAAGTCTGACGACGAGATTTGCTTCCATTGAAGGCTAGATTCCTCTCAGCTATCTGGAATGAGGCGAGTAACTTTTGACTCCAAACCTTTTCAGCTGAACTGGTCAGGGGCATCCTTGCCCGGAACAGGACGGGTTGTGGTAAATGACAACCCAACATTCTTTCGGCCGCAGTATGCAAAGCATTTCTGTGGATATGGAGGAGCAGCTGTTCACATCCCTCCTGCCAAATCATTCTGACTTTTCGCACAGGGTTCAGAACTACGGCAGTTTGCGGTGCCGACACTACTCGTTCCTGCCCACTGTAAATTTCGGCGCTTCCTTCCCAAGGAAGTTGAACTTGGTAATAGTGGATGAGTTCGCCTGGTTCGATTTCAACTGCACTTCCGTAACTAAGGTAGTTCAGCGACAGGTGATCGCCCGGCGCATGGTTGTATCGAGCGACAAACGGATTTCTGCCTTCTTGAATCTGTAAATTATGAGACCCGAACTTTTGACCGACGGCATGTCGCGCGACGTTGACATTTGACGATCGAAAGATTCGATGAGATTTTAAAGGTTCTGATATGGCTGAGTGTTGGTTCATGCTAGCCTATCCTCGGTGCGATCGAAGCCGCAGAAACCAGAATAATTTGGTTGCCTCAAGGCTTTTACCTGCGCAATTTGGACAACGATTTTTAACCTTCGCAGTACTCTGAAAAACACGAATCTGAGGAGGAAAAAACTATGGAACAGACATCCGGGATCACCAAAGTAGGTGCAGGGCTTGATGACGTTGAGTGGAATGTTTTGGGTCAGATCTATGTCCCAAAAGTCTACTGCGACAATCTTTTCATGTGGGAGGCGACTTTGCCAAGCGGTGCTTTCGTACCACCACATATTCACCCGACCCAAGACGAATTCATTATGGTTCTGGAAGGAGAGTTTCAGGTCGATTTTGGATTTGAAGAAGGCAATGTAAAGCCCAACGTTGCCAAACCGGGTGACACTGTGCGTATGCCGATGGGTGTGGCTCATGGCGTTTACAACCGTTCGGACAAGCCGGCCAAGTGCATTTTTGCGGTTTCTCCAACACGCAAACTATATGATCTATTTGTTGCGCTTGATGGTCTAACTGACTTGGACGAATTCAAGCGCTTGGGTGAACTCCACGAGAATTCATTTCTTGATGTAGAGCCCACTCCGTAAGGCCAAAAGATATCACCATTGCCTAATTGAACCGCCTGGCTTCTGGGCGGTTCTGAATCTGATCTTTCTAGATTGCACAAATCTCCTACCGAAGAGATTCCTATCTGCAGTGCCTGAATTGCTTTAGTTTCCGTCGCACCTGGAAGAATGGTCCGACATTCAGAAAAGCTCCTCTCCTTGCTGAAAATACCTGGGTCACCCGGTGGCTGCCTAAATACCATAGCCATATCTCCACCTGCTAGCCACTTCACGTATTCTATATACTGCGATCAAGCACCAATTAACTGACAGCGATTGCGCGGCGCCATAGATAGTCTCCGGCGTTTTGGACGGGTTCAATCTCTTGAGTATGACTCCAGATTTTTTATCGGGCCTGTCCGACATAAACCTCTCCATCAATCGAAAACTCGGCAGTTTCCAATCAAGATTTTGTTCAGGATTAAGGTTAGTATTATAGCTATGTTGCATTAGTAATACAATCAAAAACGCAAAATGCCTGACGCGGCAAAAGCCAAAAATAGACTGTTCGTTGATTGCAGTGGCAACCAAACACCCAATCCAAACGTCCTGCAATTTTGTAAGCGCCCACCACTTAAAAACTGACTCTGTGAAGTGGCAACCAAATCATCGTAGCCAGAATGTGTTTTGGAAACTCGAAAACAATGGTCACGGCTTTCTCAACATCCCAGTTTGAGGCTGAGATCTCAGTCGCATCGGCTTTTACGATGGTATAAGCGATTGCGGTACCGTCACTTTCCTATCCGAAGAATTGAGCCTTGGTTTTTACCCGAAGTGTCCAGAACTCACGTAGTGACGCCTTTCCATCTAGCGTGTCAGCAAGCAAGACACAGTCAATTCTTCTCGTGTAATTTAGCCCGTCCCCACAAATTCTGCAGCGTCGGTGACAAATAGCGTCTCGCTTGAAACAATTGATGGCGCCCATTCTGTATCCCAAACACCCGAATGACTAGGATGGCCATTGTCATCTAATAAACGAAGTGTCCTGAGCCAGGCTTTATCGGGTCAGGATAGAAATCCCATGCAAAAACAATGGCCCCTTAGACATTGTTGTAGGAACGGGTGCCAAGGTTGGCCAAGTGTTACAAGGCGCATTTGCCTTCCTTGTCCCACAGCCTGCCGAACTCCAAAAAGAAATAGTGTGCAGCTTGGTTTTCTGCCTTGCTGTGCGGACTCAGCGCTCCTGCTTGCAAGTTATCCGATCTCGACCCGACCATCAGAAAAATCAAAGCTAAGTGAAATACGACCTTCGTTCACGCGCCAAGTGTGGAAGCGGGGTTCCCGAATACCGGCTTTACAGAATGGCTCATCAACCCATTTCTCTCGCGCTTCATCAAGGGTAAGGCCGCGCAGGATGGTCATACCTTCGCCAAAAGGCGCACCTTCGTCGTCAAGCAAGGGGCCGGAAAGAAACAGGCACCCACTTTTTTCCAGTGCGATCAGAAAGTCGAAATGTGCTTCCAGCAACTCCATCATCGCATCACGATCAGTTGCAGGCGACATGCGAACGCAGACGAAATCCGTGGATTTCATCTGCGCCGCCAGCGCCTTGGCTCTGTCAGAGGGACCGGCCACACCTATGCTCCGGACACCAGTTTCTTGTTATGCGCATTCCACGTGGCGATTTCGCCTTCGGACAACCCCAGAGATTTCAAAACCTCTTCCCCTTGTTCATTCAGGTCAGGGGGTGGGTTCAGATTCTGATCCGCACGGCTGCCATCAAAATAGACAGGTCGCCGCGTCCCGGTGTAACTGCCGTGTTCGGGGTGCGTTATCGTAACGAACGTATCCAGATGTTTTACCTGGGGGTCTTCGTAAACCTCGGGCAGTGTGTTCACCGGAGCATGCGGAACGTCATTTTGCTCAAGCCTTTGCATCCAATAGGTCGAGGCTTTCGTAGCTGCGGTGGCGCGAAACTCTTGCGCCAGCTCAAGGTAGTTGTCGATCCGCTTGACCCGATCATCAAAGCGCGGGTCGGTGCCGAGGTCTTCGCGCTCAAAGGAGATCTGCATCGCCTTCCAGAATTTCTCCTGGCTGGACATGTGAATGGCAATCATCTTGTTGTCAGCGCAGCGTACTGCATAGGATTGCGATGCCTTGACCCTCATAAGGGGGCCTGGTTCGATCCCCAGAAGCGAAGCGTTCAGGAATGGGTCCGGCATGAAGGCAATCGAGCTGTCGAGCATATTGACCTCAACGCGCCGGGCAGCGCCTGTACGTTCGCGTTCCAACAGCGCGCCCTGAATACCGTAACAGGCGAAGATCCCTGTCAGATTGTCAGACAGCGTGGGCCCGGTAATCTGGGCATCCTCGCCCAGAAACAGGCTCGACATGCCGCTGAGAGCTTGCGCCACAGTGTCATAGGCGGGACGTTTCTTGTAGGGGCCATCCGGTCCGAACCCCGTAATCGAACACTGAATGAGGCGTGGATTCAGCGCCTTAAGAACATCCGAGGATAAACCCAGCCGATCCATGACGCCTGGGCGGAAGTTCTCGATCAGAACATCCGCCTCGCTAACCAGCTTCTTGTAGATATCAAGACCCTGGTCGTCCCGCAGATCGAGCGCCACCGATTTCTTGTTTCGGTTGTAGGCGCAGAAATAGGGGCTGTAGGTTCCGCCCCGAAAGGTGCGGAACAGGTCGCCCCCTTTGGGGGTCTCGACCTTAGTAATCTCGGCCCCCAGGTCGCCCAGCATCTGCCCGGCGAGAGGGCCAGTGATCATGGTTGTGGATTCAAGAATCTTGATTCCATCCAAAGGTCCGGCCATCGCTTAGCTCGCTTTCTCGACGGCTGATGTCGGAAGATCAATCCGACCGTCCTTATCGTAGCCCGCCAGTGCATTGGCCACCAGTTCCTTGGACTTGCCAAAGTTGTATTCGCGATACAGGTGCGACTTCACGATGAATGGTGCACCGGCGTAGAACTTTTCATAGCTGGTGTGACGCGATGCAAACTCGGATCCAATACAATCCCAAGCGAGTTTCATGAACTTAACCCGTTCGTCTGCCGGCATGTTCGGAGACTGGATGTATTTCTGAATCACATTGTTCATTTCTGGATTGTCAAAATCCTGAACGCTGGATGGAAGTTGGATAAACCCACCACCTGCAAGTTCTCGGATGATGTCCAGGAATTGAGGATACATACGTGACTGCTGCGTCATCGCCGCATAGGTGATCTGTTTGTCTGGAATGTACACGCCATTCCGGTTTGGTGCCGCCTTTGCGATTTGAGCATCCAGAAGCCCCTCATAGGTCGCAGCATGCAAGGCAAGGTCGGCGATCAATCCCTGTACCGGTGGCAACTTGTCGACGCCGTTCATCTCAGCGATCTTTTGCGCCAAACCAACCATAAACCGCAGTTTGGTCACAAAGCGAGTTTGCGCCTGGTTGTTCCCCATGACATGTGCCGGGCCTTCAAACCACTGCGCGCGCGCCACATCAGTGTCCTTGTAGACAAAGACATTTTCCCAGGGCACGAACACGTCATCGTACACAAGCAAGCTGTCGGTCTCGTCAAATCGGCTAGCCATCGGATAGTCGAACATCGAATTCGCCCCATCGGCATAAGACCGGCGCGAAAAGATTTTGACCCCTTTCGACCATACCGGGATGGAGACCGAAATCGCATAGTTTTCGTCACCGGGCCGCATCGGCGTGATCGTTGAAAGCTGCACAAAGTCCGAGTAAACGGTCCCGGTCCCCAGCATTTGCGCGCCACGAATGACGATGCCGTCTTCGCGCTCTTCCACAACCCCGGCGTACAGATCGTTCGGCTCTTGCTGATGCGCTGGTTTTGAGCGGTCGATCTGGGGCGGAACAATCGTGTAGGTGATATACGCGTCGTTTTCGCGTAGAAATTCATAATGGGCGACGCAATTGTCCGCCAGATCCTGCCTACCGTTCTTTGCCAGAACCTCTGGTTCGGAGGCGAAACCGACGAAGAATGTCGCCACATGCTCGGGTGAACGACCGAAATAGCCAAAGGATTCTTCTGACAGGCGCTCCAGTGCTCCACGCCGTGCCTTCAGATCCTCGACCGAGTAGGGAATTTGCCAGATGCGGCTGACAGGATTACCGCTCTTGGGTGACTTGTAGGTCATCAGTTCGGAATTGGCCGGATCGCTGGCCACATCAAACATGCGTGCGATGGTTTTGGCGCCCTCGGCAAAGGCCGGGTGCGTTGTCACATCGTCAACCAATTCACCATTATAATACACCTGCCGACCATCGTTCTTGATGCCAGCCAGAAATTCAGCGCCGGTGCGCATTTTTCCAGTGAACCGTCCGTCGTTATTGAAGGAAGTCATGTCAGTTCTCCTTAGAATTTATGAAATTCGCCGAATTCCGCGGCGCGGTGCGCCGGTTCCCATTCGTCAATCCGTGCGTCGATCACTGTGCAGACATCGGCATCGCGTGCACGCTCTAGCGCGGCTTTGAGCTCGGCTGGGGTTTCGGCCCTCAGACCCTGCGCCCCATAGGCCTCGGCCATCTTTACGAAATCCGTTTCTCCGTAATGCGATCCGATGTAACGACCGTCGTACGTGTTCTTCTGGAAGATGCGCAGGGCGCCATAGCTGACATCGTTGTAGATCACGACCGTGATGTTCAGCTTCATGCGCACGGCAGTTTCCAAATCCTGCGCGTTCATACCAAAATCGCCATCACCGATCGGAACGACAACCTGACGATCAGGTCGCGCCATCTTGGCACCCAAACCAGCCGCGAAGGCATAGCAAAGCGTTCCAGATCCTGCGGGCCACAAATACTGGTCGGGCTTTCGCACAGTCAGGAAGTTTGCGAAATGCGTGTGGTATCCCGAGCCAATGGCATAGATGGCGTCTTCGTCAAAGACCTCTTCAATTGCCTTGGTTATGTATTGGGACTTGATCGGGCTCGCGTCCAGATCGGTGTCATAGTAAAGCGTGCGCTCTCGATCCTTGAGAACTGCGATACGTGCCCGCGTGGCACTGTCGTCCCTATTGTGTCCAGCTGCTTTGTATGCGGTCAGCACGTCTCTTAGGAACTCACCTGAACATGCGTGAACACCCAGTTCCACAGCGTATTGCTTGCCAAGTTCCTGCGGGTCAGTTTCAACCTGAATGACCTTGGTGTCCTCGGGGATAAGCTGCCAATTGATCGTGTTAACGTTCAGGAAGCCGGTACCAAGACCGAGGATAACGTCAGCCTGCGCCGTAATCTCATTTGCCGTTTGCCGACCGAAGTGTCCCACAAGACCCGCACAGAGCGCGTGATCTTCAGAAATGGCGCCGCGGCCCGTTTCCGTTGTAACAACAGGAATGCCCGTTGCTTCGGCCAAGGCGACAAGTTCGTCGAACGCTCTGGCCCACATAACACCGCGTCCAGCGATGATAACGGGTGATTTTGCGCTTGCGAGTAGTTCAACTGCGCGATCCACCGCTGCTTGCGAGGGGCGCACCGCGTTCTCGACCATCCCCATATGCGTTGCGCCTTTCAGCGAAAGATCGGCGCTGCTGACATTGACCGGCTGGTTGAACAGATCCTTGGGCAGATCGATGTGAACGGGGCCGGGCATCCCGGACTTGGCGGCCTGCAATGCGCTGCGCAGCAGGCGTCGACTGTCTTTTGCCTCGACCAGCTGGTCGTTCCACTTGGTGATCTTCGAGAAAACGCCCTCGACATCAAACTCGTGCCAGATGTTCCGACGCAAACGATAGCGGTCCATGTTGGCAGACAAAATTAGAAGTGGCACCCAGTCCTTGTGGGCTGACCAAGTTCCGAGAACGGAATAGGCAACGCTTGGTCCGACATGGAAAAGGCAACAGGCCACTTCGCCAGTGATCCGACTGTAGGCGTCAGCCATCGAGGTCGCACTCATTTCACCGCGTGCGGTGACATAGGTGATCTCATCCTGGCGGGCGTGCAGTGCGTCCAGCAACGGCAGTACGGTATCACCGGTAATGCCGAATACGTATTTGATGCCTTCCCGGATCAAACCATCCACGATGGCTTGGGCTGCCGTCATCTCATCAATCTGATTTTCCAATTTGCTCTCCCGGGACACTAGTTTGAAGGTTGCTGAATATATAACCTATGTAAGATCGCTATGTCAAATAGGTAATTATCATGACGCTCAAATCAACATTAGGCTGATTTGGGGGAATGCAATGAGAATTCCGATCACAATCAACATGATCAGGGCAAAAGGAAACGCGCCCTCAAAAACGCTTCGCAAAGTGATTCTGGGATCTGCCATGGAGCTCTTGACGACAAAGCATGTCAGGCCGACCGGGGGCGTTAGTAACCCAACCTCCACAGCGACCACCGTCACAATGCCGAACCAGATCACATCCCCGTCCAAAGCCTGTACAAGCGGAAGGGCAAGCGGGACAACAATCAACATTATCGACACCGAATCCAGGATCATCCCCAACGCGACTAAAAGAGCCACATAAATCAGGGTGAAGGCGATCAGAGTTAGATCGGCGTTTTCTATGAAACTTGTCAGATTCTGCGGTATCCCTGAAAGCGCGATGAAGCGGGAAAACAGATTTGCCGCAAGAATCAGGAAAAGGACGGTTACCGTGACATGCCCGGTTTCCCGAACCACCTTCCAGAACTTCACTACATTCATTTTACGCTGTGCAATTGCGATTATCAGCGCGCCGAGTGCACCAATTGCACCAGATTCCGTCGGCGTGAAAAACCCAGCGTAAATACCTCCGATCACCAGAATCATGAGCCCGATGATTGGGGCAACCTTGTAAAATGAGCTATGCAGATTTTCGCTTTCCTCACTGTCATCATGGTCGGGATCACCCAGAAATGACGGCCAAAACTTAGCAATCACCAACAATCCGACGCAAAAACTGAGCGCCAGCAGAATGCCCGGCAAAATAGCCGCAATGAACAGCTTGCCGACGGACGCCTCTGCCAGAAAACCAAATACGATCAGCAGGATGCTGGGCGGAATCAGCATGCCCAAAACCGAACTGCCCGCAACGACGCCTACAGCGAAGCGCGGCGTATATCCGTGACGCATCAATTCTGGGGCGGCAATTTTGGAGAACACGGCGGCCGATGCGATTGATGATCCGGTGATTGCGGCAAAAACTGCATTCGCTCCGATCGTCGCGATCCCAAGGCCAGCGGTCAGTCTTTTAGTCAAATGCCGTACGACGTCAAAGGTGTTCTTGCCGATATCGCTTTCGCTGACGATCAGTCCCATCATCACGAAGAGAGGAACAACCGCAAAATAGTAGCTGGCGAGGTATTCACTGCTCGCCAGAACCAAGGCTCGGATTCCCAGAATGGGGGTGCCCTTCATCAACCATATTCCGATGATTGACGCCAGAATTAGCGCAGTTGAGATTGGGGCTCCGAAAATCACAAAGAAAACCAGAGATGCAATCATCAGTATTCCAATGCCGTTGCGCGACAATTCGATAGCGCTTGGCACCATCAGTATCGCGACTACCGCCACGACAATAAAACCTAACACTAGCCATCCCTTAGGGCGCCCTAGGGCATCAGATGAAAAGGCAGTCAGTGCCGAACGCGCGGTAAGTGTCAGGCAGGCGACGAATGATATTGCCGCACCAAGAACGATCACGAACTTGAAAGGCCAAATCTGAAACGTGAAATCACCCGGAACGCCGGAAATTTCACCGTCCTGGTACGCTGTCAGCGCGCCATCTGTGACGCCATCTGCGATGAGGTAGCAAACAAGTGCCGTCAGCAAAAAATAGATGGCGTCAAGCAGGAAACCTGCAAACGGCTTGTTGAGCTTCAACGGATCAATAATCAGTTCGGCCCGCGCAACGCGCCCTTGCCCCAGGCTGCGGGGCAACTGAAGAAAGAAAGCGCTTACAATGAAATACCCGATCAGTTCATTTGCCGCGCGAATGGGAAAGTCGAAAAGACTGCGGGCGAACACGTCAGCGCAAATGAGTATCATCAGCGCTAAAATTGTTAGCATCCCAAGGGTGCTAAAACCCAATGTGATACTATCATAAACGCGTTGCAACGCGGTAGGGAGCCTTCGAGGCTGCATGGTATTTGTCAAAGCTTCGGTCATGAAACTGTTTCCGCTGGCGACTGGAAAAAATGGGCGCAGTGATGCGCCCATAGTTAAGGGAGTAGCCAAATCTTTAGCTAACTCCCTTCGGGGAGATATGGTTAGCGCAAGGCTTCGCGTTCACTCAGGCCGTGGACGTAAGCATCCATGAGCGCCTGACCCGGAAGCCCTTCTGCTTCGACCCGAGCAACCCATTCGCCCGAAACATCAGGTAACGCATTAATCCATTTCTGACGTTCTTCCTCGGGGAGGGTTGAAATCGTTGCCCCATTGGCTTCCATGACTTCCATGGCTTTGGCTTCAGCCGCGAGGAACCGCTCAACCACTGCGCTGGAGTATTCTCGACCCAGATTTCGGAACACGTCCTGAGACTCAGCGTCCAGTCCAGACCATGTATCTAGGTTCATCGCCAAGCCACCCGACGCGGGAATACCCAAGTCGACGATGGTGACATAAGGGGCCACTTCGTAGAGTTTGAATGCCATCATCAGACTGGGCGTGATGACCGCGCCATCTGCTACGCCGGTCTGAATGTTGTTGTAATATGCCGGAACACCGCCATTGACTGCCACCGCGCCAGTTCCAGTCAACCAAGTTGATGCAGCCCCGCCGGTCATGAGTTTCATTCCCTCAAGATCTGAGAAAGAATTCACTGGTCGAGTAGTGATGATCTGATAGCTGTCAGCGACGCTCTGACCTAGATATACAGTGTTCTGGGACGTCCAGGCTCCGTCCATTTCCGGAAATTGTTCATGCAATTCATGCATGACTTCTGAAACGGCATTCATATCAGTGGTCAGGAAAGGTGTGTAATAGGCAATATTTTGAAGTGGCATCTTCGCCGGTTCAAATAAGGTTCCAACCCAGCCTATATCCGCTAACCCTGTTTCGACCCCTTCCAAAGTGTTCTTGAAATTGTATAGCGCACCGGCATAAGCCTCGGTCCATTCGATGTTATGCCCCAAGGCTTCCAGTTGCTCGGCCGCACGCGGGACGACAACCTCTTTTATCGCACCGACTTCTGGTGATACCGGCGGATGACTGGCACCAGCAGTTAGGTATAGCTGGTCCGCATTGGCTGCAATAGTTGTCAAAGAAAGACAGCCGACTGCCAATAGATTTTTTCCATTCAAGTTCATGATAACCTCCCATAAAAAAGCGGCCAGTTTCTGTTCGCCTGCTGTCCGATCCGAGGACAACTTTTCCTAGGCCATCCCGGAAAAGTCTGCTGGACACGTGTTCCGGGCCACCTGAATTTCCCGAATGGTTGGTGGAGTGTTTCGGCTTCGGCCCACAAATCTGGGAACTCCTGCCGTCAAAACCCCTCCGATTGCTACAATGTCGCCATGCTTCATTGCGTCGAGCGCCGTATTTTGCGTGCCACCCAGTGGCGCATCCAGCAGAACGATATCAGCTTCACGACCCGGCGCGATGTAACCACTATTCAGGCCGTAGACATCAGCAACATGGCCGGTCGCAGCCGCGATCAGGTCCTCGGGGGAAATCTCCGAAAGCGATGCGATGTTGACCATCGTGTACATCATTCCAAGCGGCATGATCCCGGAACCGGTCGGCGTGTCGGTGGCAATCAGGAAGCGATCCCATACATCCCGCTTTTTCGCTACATTTGCGCAGAGCAAAGTTGTCCGCAGATTTCCAGCCGTGCAGACCTGCATTGCGATATCGCTTTCCGCTGCGATCCTGTCGAAGTCCCGGTCCGGCATAGCAACCGGGCCGCCGTTGATGTGAAATGACACATGCGGATTCATTTCTAGTATGTGATCGCCTGTTATGGCCGAGGAACCGGGGATCGACGCGCCGCCCGTATGGGCTGTTGTAATCATTCCCGCGTCTCGCGCAGCAAGAACCAAAGGTGCATAGTCAAACGGGGTGTCAAAGGCCCCGAACCCGGCCTTTGCCAGCCAGACACCTTTGTCGGCAATCTCTTTCAGGTCTTCCGGCGTCACGCCCGGCTCCAGGATGACAGAACCTGCGTGAACCCGCATGCCGCCCGGGCGATATTCGGCAAAACAGCGTTGCGCAGCAACGGCCAGCGCCTTGACCCCTTCGGGATCCTTGGGGCGGCCGGGTGTATGAACTTCGGAGGCACTGATCGAGGTGGTGGTCCCGCCGTGAAGGTAGCTTTCCAGGTAACCAACGGTTCGCTGGCGCGGCGTGTAGTCACCAAACGTAATGTGGACATGGCTGTCGATAAAACCGGGTACGGCAGTCGCACCTGCTGCGTCAATCACGACATCGCAGGCGGAAATATCTTCATCGCTAAGCGTTCCGACCTTCTCAATCAGCCCGCCCGACATCAGAATCGAATCTGCATCAACGAATGGGTCGCGCGAAGAGCCGGATACAATTGTGCCCAAGTTCACGATGGCGGACTTCATTATTGTCACTCCTGCTTGTCGTGGGTGGACGCGAAACTGCGCATATGGCGGAACGTGCGGTATGTCCCCTTGAACCAGGCTCTGTCCGCCAGAAGAGAGCGCCAATCTGATGCGCGAGCCTTTGCGCGCGCGTCGCTGTCCAGCGCGGACAGGTCGCGCAGATGATGCAGGGCCAAATGCGTAAAGTTTTCGGGATGGCCGTCAAAAACATCAAAACGACGCACCATAAGCCAATCTTCGCATTCCATCAGGGTTGGTACGTGATCCTTTTCGTACCAGTTGTTAAAATCGTCATATTCGTCTGCGGGAACCCGAAACAGAACACTGTAAAGGAAAGGTGAGTCCAGCGCCTCTTCGTAGCTAAGCCCCGGCTGGCATTTCACGGAATAAGTGTTGCCGGTGTATCGGGTGAATCCCTTTACCTCACTGAGCATTCGCTTGGTCAGTTCTGATGGCTTACCTTTGACCTCGGCATAGGCTGGTCCTTGCAACACATCCGGGCCATCCATTTCATAAACCGCTAGATACCCGCCATTGTCGCTTGCCGCATAACGACGCGCGCCCTGAAACCCTTTGACCGCCATCCGAACGGGAATGTGCTCGTCATTGTACCAGTCATGGAACTCCTGTTCCCATGACGCGTCTGGGGTCATTTCGGAGAAAAGTATTGTGGATCGCTTCACAGTTGCACCCCGTTAATTAGTAATGTAAGATAGCTATTTATATTAGTTATAAATGCTTGTCAACGCCGCGTTGCACATCGGCGCTCTGGCGGGGTCGGGAGTAAGAAATGAACCAAAACGATTACAAAAAGGCAGGCTTTATCGGCTTGGGAAGCCTGGGGTTGGTGCTGGCTCAGAACTTGATTGCTCGGGGAGTGGCGGTACACGGGTATCGGCGGTCTGATATGACGCAGTTTCGTGAGGTTGGAGGTTTTGCCGCCGAAGGTGCAGCTGATGTTGCGCTCAAAGCGCGGGTGGTTTTCACCTGCTTGCCGACGCTTGCCTCTCTGCAGGAAACAGTCGAAGAATTCCTGACCCTGAACTCTCCCGCACCTATTGTCGTTGAGCTGGGTGTTTTCCCTGTTACCGAAAAACTGAAGCTGAGAGACAAACTGCGTGAACGAGGAGGTGACTTGCTGGATTGCCCGGTTTCAGGAACACCAGGCATGGCGAAAGACCGGAAAGGGCTTATTCTTACCAGCGGTGACGAATCTTGTTTTCAGACGGTTCAACCGCTTTTGAAGAACTGTCTCGATCAGGTAATCTATTGCGGTGAATTCGGAAATAGCTCGAAGGTGAAATATATCGCCAACATGCTTGTGGGCGCGCATATCTTCGCCGCACAGGAAGCGATCCGCTTTTCAGAAGCCCTGGGCCTGGATTCAAGCCTTGTAGTCGAAATTCTGAAAGACAGTGGCGCAGGCTCTAATCAGCTGAAGATGCGCGGGCCAATGATGGCATCACGAGAGTTCCCGGAGCCACTCGGTAGTTCATCTCTGGTTGTAAAGGATTTGCAGGTTATTCAGGACGCTGCTCGCGAAATCGGGTTTGAGACCGATCTGATCGACACTGTTCTGCCGCGGTTCGAAAAGGCGGTAAGCGCCGGACTTGGGGAAAGGGATGTGGCCGAAAGCATTACGGTTGCTTCAAAAAAGTTTCCTTGACAAAATTCTTAGCTATGCAGTATAGCTATTTTGAATAGTTTGCTAACATCAGGTAAAGCAATGAAGCCCGAAATCCGGAAAATCGTCACCCAAACAGAAACAACGTTGGTCGAAGGAGGGAAGTCAGCAGCAAAACCTCTCGATCTTTATGCTGCGGGCGTGGTTATCCAAAATCCATGGGCCGGGCAGGGCTATGTTGAAGACCTGCAACCTGCGATCCAAGCTATCGCCCCAGATTTGGGCGTCTTGTTAACCGAACAAATCCTTAAGCTCGCGGGATCGCCGGACAATATCGAAGCCTATGGTAAGGCCGTTGTCGTGGGTCTCAATGGCGAGATCGAACATGGATGCGGTCTTATCCACACACTGCGTTTTGGGAACAACTACCGCAAGGCGGTTGGAGCCAAGAGTTTTCTCGCGTCGACAAATGTCCGCGGCCCAGCAGGGATGCAGATCCTCATGCCGCTGGCACACAAACACGACGAGGGCCAGCGGTCTCATTTCCTGACGATGCAGTTCACGGTCGCTGACGCGCCTGGGCCGGATGAGATTTTGATTGTGTTGGGGGCCGCGAATGGTGGACGCCCGCATCACCGCATCGGTGACCGGTATCAGGATCTGGCCATCTTGGGTGACACAGACATTACAGAGTAATGCAATAGCAACGGGGAACAAGGTGATGACGACCAACGCCATCGAGCTTCGAAATGCATTCGGAACATTCATGACCGGCGTCACAGTCGTGACGACAAAGGAAGAAGATGGCACGCCACGCGGCTTTACAGCCAATTCATTTTCTTCGGTTTCTCTTGACCCCCCGCTATTGCTAATCTGTATCGCAAACACGGCTTTTAGTGCTGACGTCTTTCGCAATGCATCGGGCTTTGCCGTCAACATTCTTGCCGAAGGCCAGATCGAAACGTCAAACCTTTTTGCCTCGAAGAGCCCGGAGAAATTCGAGAAGGCATCTTGGACTCAGGGTCCTGCCGGGAATCCCGTGATCGACGACGTGCTAAGCTGGTTCGATTGCACAGTTCATGATGTCTTTGATGCCGGTGACCATTTCATACTCGTCGGAAAGGTTGAAGGGTTTGCGACAAACGATGGCGGTCCGTTGGGTTATGCGCGTGGCGGCTACGTTACGATGGACCTTGAACGCAAAGTCGCGCAACGCCCGAATGACAACAGGATTGCAGTCAGTACAATCGTAGAGTGCGACGGAAAGGTTTTCCTCACTCCCGGCAAGGAAGCTGGAACACTAAAACTTCCCCGGCGCGTTCTTGAGAAAGGAGAGGCAACGCTTCCCGCTCTAGAAGGAATTCTGCACGCTCATGGCCTCAACGCGAATGTCGGTTTCCTATACTCGGTTTTTGATGATGAAACCGGCAAGCCGCAGGAAGTCGTCTACCGTACAACAACAAACGACGCTGTCTGTTCCAACGGCCAGTTTTTCGACCTGGAAAGCCTCGACATGTCAGTTCTGGAGACTGACACTCTCAAACGGATTCTGGACCGCTTTCGTGTCGAACACCAAAACCAGAACTTCGGTCTTTATGTTGGCCCCGCTGCTGGTGGAAATGTCCATCCCGTGTCCGGGTAAGACGACAGCAGAAAATCGATACTCCAAAAATCGGAGACTCCATGACTCAGGTAAGACCACTGCTCCTTGGCTATCTCGCCAGTTCGCACTCGGACAATCTGCTCGGCCCCAACCCAATTGCCGTTAAAAATCCCGCCAATGGAAAAACAGTGGGACATGTGCCGGATCTCGACGTAGGCCGCACACAGACGGTTCTTGAGAGCGCGAAACAAGCGCAAGGTGAATGGGCCGCCAAAACCGGCAAGGAACGAGCTCAGATTCTGCGCAGGTGGTTCGAACTGGTCATGGAGCATCAGAGCGAACTCGCTGAAATCCTAACTCTTGAGATGGGCAAACCCCTGTCCGAAGCAAAAGCCGAAATTGCGTACGGCGCATCCTTCATCGAATGGTTTGGGGAAGAAGCTAAAAGAATCTATGGTGACGTAATTCCAGGACACATGCCGGACAAGCGGCTGGTTGTGCTGAAACAGCCCGTTGGCCTAGTAGTTGCAATCACACCGTGGAACTTTCCGAATGCAATGATAACCCGCAAGGTTGCGCCAGCGCTTGCCGCAGGATGCTCCGTGGTTGTGAAACCAGCCACGCTTACACCATTGTCTGCCATGGCATTGCAAGAATTGGCCTATAAAGCAGGGGTTCCTAGAGACGCTTATCAGACCATTACCGGTCGCGATACCCGTGGGTTGTCAAAGCTCTTCTGCGAAAGCCCGATTGTTTCAAAAATCTCGTTCACCGGATCCACCGAAGTCGGCCGTATTTTGATGAGCCAAAGCGCGTCGACGATCAAAAAACTCAGCCTCGAACTGGGTGGTAACGCCCCGTTCATTGTTTTTGATGACGCAGATCTTGATGCAGCGGTTGACGGTGCTATCGCTTCAAAGTTCCGCAACGCTGGGCAGACCTGCGTATGTGCAAATCGGATTTACGCTCAATCGGGTATCTACAATGAATTCGTCAATAAACTGGCGGAAAAGGTAGGGAAACTCAGAGTAGGCGATGGCCTGTCTTCGGAAACCCAAATTGGGCCGTTGATTGACAGCAATGCGGTGGTCAAAGTCCAGCAACACATTGATGACGCCGTAGCAAAAGGCGGGAAGATAGTGTCAGGGGGTGGGGCCACCGAATTGGGTGAAAACTACATCTCTCCCACTGTCATCTCCGAGATAACAAAAGACATGGCCGTTGCGAAGGAAGAGACATTCGGTCCCTTGGCGCCCATTTTCCGCTTTGAAACAGAAGAAGACGTGATCCAACAGGCGAATGACACAGAAGTAGGACTAGCTTCATATTTTTACGCCAATGACTTGTCCCGGGTTTGGCGCGTTGCTGAGCAGATCGAGGCCGGAATTGTCGGTATCAACACAGGTCTAATATCTACCGAAGTCGCACCGTTTGGTGGGATCAAGCAATCTGGGCAAGGCCGGGAAGGCTCCAAATATGGGATCGAGGACTATCTCGAACTAAAATACATGTGCATGTCGGTTTGATTTTCCAGGTCCACCTACACGCTCAGAGTGCACTTTGTGTAACTTCTTCCAACTAAAAAGTTAGCCGATGGCTCGCACCCCCAAAAGCCTGCCCATCGGCGCGCCAGTACTTCGCCCAGTTTAACAACGAAGTACTGGCGCAGAATCTAAAATAAATAGTTCGGTTATATGACCTAAGTGTATTTAGATAGCGTTAATGCTGAGGAACAGTATCGCAGTTATAGCTTCTGAATGGCTTGGGTGCCCCTAAACTTGAGGCGAAAGGGCCAAAAGCGACCAACGCAAAACGTAATGATACGAGCGTGGCTAAACGTTATCTATCATAACGACTTCCCAAGTGTTGGGACCGTGAGTTAGTCTTAAAGCCTAGCGTTCTTGGTCAGGTAAGGTGGCCCAAAGGGAATAAACGAACTGGCATTGTTTTCCTTTTGCCAGACAGGTCCGATACCAAATGACCAGTCGAGCCAATCATCGAAATATGAAAAAGACTTTCAGAAGAAGTTTCTTTCCGTGTTTTCATTAAACTAATGTAAAACGCAACGAACAAGCTCTGGATTGTAAAATCGAGCGTGTGCAGAAAGGTATCCGCGAACAAGTATCCGCGAATACCGAGTTTTTCGGATCAGTCGAAAAGTTTGTTTGCTACTTCTGCGATACGCCGACCTTGATAGCGTGCTCCGTCAAGATCGACAGAACTGGGCATGCGGCTTCCATCTCCGTCGGTGATTGTCGTTGCACCGTAGGGTGCACCACCCTTCACCTCATCAACTCCCATTTGCGCCTGAAATCCGTAGTCAAGGCCCACAATGGTCATTCCGAAATGCATCAAGTTGTGAATGAGCGACATCAGCGTGAGTTCCTGACCGCCATGCTGCGTCGCTGTGGCGACGAATGCCCCCCCAACTTTACCATTCAACGCACCTTTCATCCAAAGTCCGCCGGTCTGGTCGAGAAACGCAGCCATTTGCGATGGAAGGCGGCCGTACCGCGTACCTGCGCCGAGGATGATTGCATCGTAATTCGGCAAATCATTCACTTCAGCGACAGGTGCCTTCTGGTCGAGTTTGAAGCCGGAAGATTTAGCAACTTCTTCAGGTACTGTCTCGGGCACGCGTTTGATATCTACCTCAGCGCCAGCACTTCTGGCTCCTTCTGCGATGGCTTCCGCCATCTGTTCAACATGCCCATACATTGAATGGTACAGAACAAGGACCTTACTCATGTCCAACTCCTTTGAATTCTTAGAAAGTCGTTTGCCTTGGTGATCGTATTCAGCAACGCTATATAGTTATGCAATATACCTTTTAAAGATGTCAATATTGGCATTTTTGGGCGGGAATTGCAGACTTTGATGCCAATGCGGCGCTCGTCATTATGAGTAAAGGTGCGCCATTACCTGTAGCGGCTTGAGATCATAATCCGTTCGGCGCGAGAATATCGCTTTTTCTGCCTCAGAATAATTGAGACGCTCACATTCTTGAGACTGGGATCGCCGATGTGAGACCATCCGGCGCCGTCACAACGACAACGTTGCCATCCTCATTGGCTCTGCCGATTCGCACGTCCGCGCGGGTTCAAGTGCCCGCTCAGAAAGCGCTAGATCTCGGCAGGCTTGGACTGGAACTGATCTGCCAATCGCTTCAAGGAATAGGCCTGCGGGGTCAGGCGCGGCTCCAGGTCATCGAAGTCGGGTGCCAGCGCGGCCGATACAATACACGCGATGATTGGTTTCTGTCCGGTGCGGAACCCGGCCTCCAAAGCCCAGTTCAAATACTCGGCTAACTGTAAGGGGGTGGTCAGGCGCTCTGCCAGCAGGTTCAGAGCCGCCGGTTCGATAATTTCGTCAAGCAAAAAGCTGTCTTCGGTACACTGATCCAGCAACCAGTCGAGGTAAACTCGGGCATTTTCTCCGAATTCTTCGAAGGGTAGGGTATCTGTGCGATGGCCGATCTCTTCCATGGTCGGGCGGCGTAAGTCGTTTCGCAGTTTCGGGTGCCCGACCAGAATGACAGATAGATTGCCATCGCCGCGTGCGATCACCTCCTGCAGACGTTTCAGCCCAATAAGTGTCTTGTCGTGAAGATCGCGTGCTTCATCCACGAAAAACGCCACCGGCTAACCAGAACGGGCAACCAGTTTCTGAAATTCCCGCTTCTCACCTTGGGTTGGAATCTTTGGTTCGTTCTCACGCGAAGGGTCATGGAACAATGCAGATTTCAGTGCCGGAACGGTTGCCCTGGCTTTGTCCACCGACAGGCTTTCGGCGATAGTGATCTTCTTCTCGCGCACAAATTCATCCTGCAACCGGTGTAGGAACACAGTCTTGCCGGTGCCAACTGGGCCTGTTACAGCGATCAGGCGTCCGGTCCCAATGCCCGCCCGGACAGTGTGGGTGATCTGACGATGGTTCTTGGTCTCATTGAAGCCAGCTGCATGCCAGTCTTTGATTAGCCCCTATCGCGCCAGGATTTCGGCATTCAGCATTACTCGCTCTCCTCTTTAGTGGCTGGTCGCTTCGGCGAGAACAGGTCAGTTATTCCTTGTTTGATTTCCGCATTGTCGAGCATCCGGTCGACAAGATCATTCACGAAAGCCGGATCCTCATCTGTCAGGCGGGCAGTAGTTTGTGCAGCAAATCCGAGACCCCGCGCCGCGCATCTAATCGGCTACCATAGTGAACTCTCTGTAGGGGTCCGGACCAACAAAGGGCTGAACCTTCTAAAGTCGCCAGAAAGCAAAGCCGGGAGCGGCCAGTCTGAAGAATCCGCCTAGCGGATCAGTTTAACTACGCAAAAAAGCTTGACTGAGGCGATCCCGTTACCGAAGCCCTGACCCGGGTAAATCAACGTTGACGGCGCTGTTGCTGAAGCACTTTGCCTAAACAAAACCATCATCTGCAATTCAATAGGGATTAGTTATTTAAAATTTGTATTGGTTGAAACATCGTAAACACAACGAAAACCAAGATGGGCTGCCGAAGTGTCGGGAGAACCGCAGGACCGCGCAGCGATCCGGTATCGGTAACAGTAATTTTTGTGGCACAAGAAGGACCCACCTTTCATTACGCGAGCACCTTCTTTCCTAGCCTTTGCATTCGTTGCATGGGCACTTTTGGAGTTTGACCTAACGCGAAACATGTCCGCGGTCCATTCCCAGCAATTCCCGCAGCAGTTGTACAGACCATAGCCATTAGCTTGAAAACTTCGCGCAGGCGCCAACCAACGATAACCGTCCAATGAGGAGTTTTCGGCCGGAAAAGACCCCTGCCAAATGTTGCAAGGTGTGAATTCGGTATCATCAGGCTCACGATTGCCCCAAGGGTACACTGATCCTGTGCGGCCTCCACGAGCCGCATGTTCCCATTCGATTTCCGTCGGGAGCCGGCCTCCTGCCCATGATGCAAATGCACGAGCATCCGCCCAACTGATATGTGTAACAGGTAGTGCTTCCCTTCCAACCACGTCGGAACCCAGGCCTTCAGGATGTTGCCAGCTCGCGCCAATAACTTTGCGCCACCATTCAAGTCCTACGACGCCCTCAGTTATTGCGCTTTCTGGAAGCATATCAAAAAATACTAAAGACCAACCAAACTCCTCTGCCTCAGTAACATAACCTGTGTCCTCAACAAATGCGGCGAACCTTGCGATTGTTACGGCCTCAGTGTCTATTCGAAATGGCGCCACTTTTTTCCATCGACGGGGGCTCTCGCCATCAGCCAAAATGCGAGGGTTCTGCGTGCCAACTTCCGCTCGACCGCCAGGGATTTTTGCGGTGTCAGAACTGTCCAAATTCGTTGAGTGGAAAAGGCTGCTTCTGTTTTGTCTTTTTCTCTTTTGGGGGAAAGAAGGGCAGCACAATCCTTTCGACGAGATATGTTCAGAGTCCATCGTAAAACATCCTGGACTTTCGTTTTGCGAAAAAGCCCATCGACAGTCTGATCGGCGGCCTTTGATCACAAGACGACCAAGAACTCCATTCGCTGCTATTCGATACGGTTGCCGTCATCATCGAATGCAAGTACCGCAGATAACGGGAACGTTATGCCTGTACTTGAGTTGTATTCTTCCTCTTGTTCCCCTGAAATCAGAAAGGTCAACTCCCCTTTGTCGTAGGCCAGGTAGCCGTAGCTCCTGTCGCCAAGATGTTCGGTCATCAATAGCCTTGTCCGATCCAACGCAATATACCCGCAGTTCGAGACCGGCTGATCGGATATTGAACAAAATTCGGGTCGAATTCCTATCCTATCGACGTTTTTATCAAAGATGCGATTAAGGCTAATTTCACTGCTACCAATCCGTAGTCGAGACACTTCGCCCAGGCATTTTGTCTGGTCGACCTTAAAAAAGTTCATTTTTGGTGTGCCGATGAAACCAGCAACGAACAGATTTGCCGGCTTATGATAAAGGTCTTGCGGTGGTCCGGCCTGCTCAATTTTACCCGCCCTGAGCACTACCACCTTGTCGGCAAGCGTCATAGCTTCAGTTTGGTCATGAGTTACATAAACAGCCGTAGATTTAAGGAGTTTCTGCATCTCTGCAATTTCCAATCGCAGCCGAACACGTAACTCCAAGTCCAAGTTTGAGAGTGGTTCATCATAAAGAAAAACTTTCGGCTTGCGGATCATTGCGCGACCCATGGCTACCCTCTGCCGTTGGCCACCTGATAGCTGCCGCGGGAACCGATCCAAGAGAGGCGTC
Source organism: Ruegeria sp. BC1 (assembly GCF_056539305.1). Taxonomy (NCBI): domain Bacteria; kingdom Pseudomonadati; phylum Pseudomonadota; class Alphaproteobacteria; order Rhodobacterales; family Roseobacteraceae; genus Ruegeria; species Ruegeria sp. BC1. The sequence goes on along the minus strand of NZ_JBQFUT010000003.1, from coordinate 283,169 downwards.
AACTCCAAAAGCTCCGCTATCTCCTGAACGCGCTTGCCAATTTCCTTCTGATTTTCACCAGCCATACGAAGTGGAAAGCTTAGGTTCGATCGAACTGTCTTGTGCGGGTAAAGTGCATAGTTCTGGAAAACCATCGCGCAACCGCGCTCGGAAGGTGAGACATCGTTGATGAGGCTGCCGTCAATTCTGATCTCACCGTCACTGACACCTTCCAAACCTGCGATCATTCTCAGAATTGTGGACTTGCCGCAGCCGGATGGGCCCAGCAGGACTGTGAAGCCACCATCTGGTATGTCCAGATCAAGTTGTGGAATGACCTCGTGTGCGCCATAAGACTTGCGTACCTGCGCCAACTCTATCCCTGCCATCCATTCACCTTTCTGAGTTATTTCGAGCAAGCGCCTCGATATCGGCGCGAATGTTGTTTTGCGTAAATTCAAGAAGAGCAATCATGGCCTTTCGAGATCCGTCTGGGTCGCGAGCCCAAATTCGGTCTAGAACCGCGCGATGGAGCGGCAGTGCTCGACGCGGCGCATCAGCATTCTTTGTTGACAGATCGAACGACATCCGAAGGGCGGCTTGGATCGTCGCGCCGAAGGCAACAAGAAACTCGTTTCCGGTTCCTATTAAGATACCCTGATGAAATCGCAGGTCTGGCTCAGCAAACGAGTCTAAGTTCCCTCCGGCGTTGTCCATCTCCTGATATGCCCGCTCGATGATAGCAATTTCGGAGTCAGAACCATTTATCGCACACAAAGCGGAGGCTTCCGGCTCAATTATTCTGCGAACTTCGTTGAGCCGGTTCGCAAACTCCTCAACGGGTCTCTGGTTCCAAGTCCAATTGAGCAACTCAGGGTCCAGCATGTTCCAAGAGGACCTAGGCAGAACTCGCGTGCCCGCCTTCTGCCTGCTTTCAATCAGTCCTTTTGCCTTCAGATTTGTTAGTGCTTCTCGGATTGATGCACGACTAACCTGAAACTCTTCAGCCAGCTCGGTTTCTCTGGGCAGCACCTCACCCTCAGTCAAAGCTCCACCTGTAACGCGTCGCGCAATTTCAAACGCGACTCTTGAGGCTTGCTGCTTGGGTGTGTGGTTTTCGATCATTTACATCTCCATTTAGTTTTATGTCCGACATATAAGTGGTGCTGTCAACATAACTGGCCATTTTTGTGTTAAATAACTAAATAATTTTTTATGTCAGACATATTTACTTCTCTTATTATGTCTGACATAACGCCCTCAGCGGTAGAAAAATGGCCGCAGCCACACAGGGGGTAGACAATGAAAAAATCGCAGACCTTCAATCAAGCGCGTTCCGTCGATCGGCGATCGTTGCTGAAATCCGGCGCTGCGGGCCTGGCGCTCGCCGGCGTGCCGCCTCTCGCTTCACCTGCGATAGCGCAGTCGAAGCCGTTCGACGGGGTTACTCTACGCGGCGCATCCTTCCAGCATACATTCTTCACGATCCTTCAAAACTACATCCCCGAGTTTGAAGAGCAGACTGGAATGACCGTCGACCTGCAACTTTCGGCGTTTCCTGTCTACAACCAACAGGCGGACTTGGAGCTGGCGTCGGGCGGTGATGCCTATGATTTCGTAAACGTGACATTCATACTCGCAGCACGCTGGGTTGCGGCTGGTCTTCTTGCAAACCTCGACGAATTTGCAGGTGACCCGAACAAAACCCCGGACGATTGGATGCCCTCTGATTTTGTCGAGGGAGCTCAAGTTCCGTACCGTGATGCAGAGGGCAACACGTTCGGATATGCGTGGGAAGGAGGCGCAATGGTCATGGGCCTCTCGCGGATGGACCTTATGGACAAGAAAGGCCTATCGATCCCCACCACATTTGAGGAGATGGAGAACGTTTGCAGAGAAATTCACGGGACCGATGACGTGACGGGGTTTGTTGGCCACAACATTCACCATTGGGCTGTCCCACCTTACATGATGGGTTTCGGAGGAGACGTATTCCGTGACCCTCCCAACGATATCATGCCCATCCTAAATACGCCCGAAACTGTCGCCGGCGTCGATTTCTATGCCGGATTGCTGCGGAACTATGGTCCTTCGGGTGTAATCACCTTCACCGAAGATCAAGCTCGGCAAGCAATGCTGAACGGGCGGTCGAATATGTTTGTTCACTCATCCGGTTGGGTGACTCCCATTCTTCTCTCAAAGGACAGCCGAGTAAAGGAAACTGCTGCCGTAGCGCGGATGCCAGCAGGACCTGTCAATGATTTTCCTGCTTCAAACAGCCAAGGCCTTGGAATTCCGAAAAACGCAAAAAACAAGGATGCCGCCTGGGAGTTCATCAAGTGGGCACTTTCACCTGAGCTTTCGATGCGCATCGTCGAGGAAACGGGACATTCGTCGCTTTGCCGTCGCTCGGTAATTGAGTCGGAAGTCTACAAGGCCAAGAACATCGTAAACGGTCAAGATATAGGTGCGCTGTATATGGATGTACTGGAGCAACCGGCGAGGACCGAAAACTACATGGCCTACCGCACCGTGAAGGAATTTCCATTGACAGCTGACATTATGAATAAGGCCGTCGAGCAGGTCGCAAGTGGACAACTCGATGCTCAGTCTGCAATGGATGCGGCACAAGAGCAGGCGATCTCAGCGCTGAAACGCGCTGGTGTAGAACTTTGATCGATCCAGTCAATCTGGATTCTCAGGTGCGCCGGGAGCGCTGCAATTTCCTCCCGCTTTGTTCCCGGCCACCAACATACCGAGGTTTCGTCGAGTATAGGCATGTCTATCAATACCACACCTATCGATCAGGAGCGCCAACGTTTCCTTCGCACCGCATTGGCTCCAAGTTTGCTCGTCCTTTTGGCGATCGCCGGATTGCCAACAGTGTATCTTCTCGCAACAAGTCTGACACCATTCTCAATGGTGTTGCCCGGAAGTGGTACCAACTTTTCCGAACCGTTGAGAAACTATCGGTTTCTTGCCGAAGACGGACGTTTTGGTAACTCGCTCTTCGTTCAACTCAGGCTCTCTATATATGGAGTGACGGCGCAGGTTTTGCTTGGCACTCTCATCGCTCTCTTACTCCACACACGTTCTACATTTATCGAAGTAACGCGTACATTCTTCCTGATCCCTATGGTGCTTCCGCCAATCGTTGTAGCTGTGATCTGGAAGCTGCTTTATACGCCAGACATTAGTCCATTCTACCTCGTTGCAAGACTGTTTGATGTATCGCTCCCGGCTATGACATCGTCGGTGGAATGGGCCCTAACAGCCATCGTTATTGCAGACACATGGGAGTGGTTTCCTTTCACGTTTCTGATGGTTTTGGCTACATTGCAAACCATCCCCGATGAATACTCGGAAGCCGCCGTAATGGATGGTGCAAATCGAGTACAAGTTTTCTTTCACATTACTTTGCCGTTTATCACACCAATTTTGATAGTTTCGGCACTCTTCCGGCTTATCGATTCAATCAAGGCATTCCCGCTGATCTTCCTTCTTACACAAGGCGGTCCTGGAACTGTTACGGAGGTCACCAACTATTATGCTTACATACTTGCGTTCAATAACGGTGAGATAGGCTATTCCTCTGCAATCACAGTAATTCTCCTCTTGATCATAGTCGTGATGAGTTGGGCTGCCACACGCGCTGGCAGGGAAAGGAGTGCAACGATATGAATCGGGATGCTTCACTGCGCCGCCGTATCGCTGTTGGGCTGGTTCTCGTGCTCATTTTGATACCATTTCTTTGGCTTCTACAAATGAGCTTTAAGCCAAACATCGACATTATGGCGTTTCCGCCAAAGCTGTTTTTTGATCCCACTATTGAGCACTACGTGGCGCTTTGGGACGACAGTTTCCGCCATTCATTTATCAACAGCCTACTCTCGGCCTCAATATCAACGCTTCTTGCGTTGGTCTTGGGCATTCCTGCGGCCTATGCACTATCGCGGTGGAGTGGACGTGGAAAGAATGCTCTTGGCTTCTGGATATTGGTCACCCGAATGGCACCGCCTATCGCGTTCACAATACCATATTTCCTAGTCTACAAATACATCGGCCTGCTCGACACTGTGACCGGGCTCGTGTTGATTTATACCACATTCAATCTGCCGCTGGTCATTTGGATGATGCAGCCGTTCTTTGATGCAGTACCCGGATCACTCGAGGAAGCGGCACTTATTGACGGTGCGCGCCCGGCACGTACGTTTGTTGAAATTGTGATGCCAATGGTAGCCCCTGGTATTGCCGCGACAGCGATACTTTGTTTCCTGTATGCATGGAACGATTTCTTCTTTGCGCTAATCCTCACACGAACTGAGGCTCGCACGGCCCCAGTCGCGGTGGTGAACTTCATGAACTATGAAGGTTGGGAATGGGGAAGGATAGCCGCGGGCGGATCGTTGGTTATGGCCCCGGTTCTAATCTTCTCACTGGCGGTTCGCAAATATCTGGTTAGCGGACTTACCGCTGGAGCAGTGAAAGGATGACCAAACGTATTCCAAACGGTCACTCAAATCTTATCGGCTTACTTGCCCATCCCGTCACTCATGTGCGCGCTCCCGAAATGTACTCCCCAAAATTTTGGGAGGTCGACTTGAATTGGCACATGGTACCCTTTGAGATATCCTCCGCCAATCTGGCCGACGCTGTCGATGTTTTCGCCGCAACGAGGAACATGATTGGGCTGAACGTCACAATGCCGCATAAGAAAGCGGTTTTCGCCCTATGTGACGAACTTGGGCCCGCCGCACAAGTCCAAGGGGTGGTAAATACCGTTCGTTTCGAAGGCGGGCGGCTAATTGGTGAAAGTTTTGACGGTGCAGGTTTCATAGGTGCTTTAAAGGCAAACGCTTCTTTTGAACCATCGGCTCGTGTTCTTGTTGTCGGTGCAGGCGGCGCAGGACGAGCCATCGTACACGCACTTGCTGGGTTTGGGGTACAGCGTATTGGCATACTCGACCGAGACCTTGGTGCCGCTCGCCACCTCGCGGAATATCTTGCAGTTAACCACATCGGGATCGAGGCCGATACGAAAGATGATCTTTCAGACGTCGGGTTGGTTGTGAATGCGACCCCGCTTGGTTTGAAGGATGGCGATGATATGCCAATTGATCCAACCCGTATCCGAAAGGATGCTATCATTTTTGATATTATAGCCGCCACGGTGACTCCGTTCATGAAGGCTTGTCGCGCGCGCGGGCACACTGTGATTGGCGGTGAGCAAATGATTATTCACCAAATGGTTCCGCAAATCGCTTTTTGGCAAGGATCTCACACATGACAGACCGTCCGCACATAATCCTTGTGATGACAGACCAGCAGCGGTTCGACACAATCCGTGAACTTGGCGCAGAACACATTAAAACGCCGCATCTTGACCGTCTGGCGAAAGAAGGCGTTGTTTTCGAGAATTGTTTTGTAAACGCTCCATCCTGTGTTCCTTCGCGGGCTTCGCTTTTTACCGGACTGGAGCCGCATGCAACCGGTGTTTTGAAAAATGGCCAAAGCTGGAGAAATACCTGGGTATCGAACCTTGCAGATGTAGGTTACCACTGCGTTAACATCGGTAAGATGCATACCATTCCTTACGACCACAAAGCGGGTTTTCATGAACGCTTCGTTGTCGAAAATAAGGATCGTTTCTTTGAGGGACGTTGGTTTGCAGACGAGCTCGACAAAGCGATAATGGCGCACAAACTTGAAAAGCCTTCTCGCGAAAAGTATCGGGCGCTTCCGGACTATCGAGATCGACTTGGTGCAGTTGAATGGAGCTTGCCTGAATCTCTGCATCCGGATGTTTTCGTGTCCGAAACTGCGCAATGGTGGATTTCGACAAGACCCAAGCCAGATGCACTTTTTATGCAGATCGGTTTCCCAGGCCCTCACCCGCCATATGATCCCACCCCTGAGTTCCTCGAACATTATAAAGAAAGTGAATTACCGTCACCCGTCGTGTCTGAAGCTGATCTTGAAGGTCTACCTAGTTACCTCAAAGAAAAGCGGCAGCACGATGTGCGGGTCGACCACGATGCAGTGGCCTGGAAGGACAAACCGACCAAACAGGAGCTCCACCGTCTTTGGGCACATTACTGCGCAAACGTGACAATGATTGATGACCAATTGGGACAGCTAATTAATGCGTTTGAACGCACTGGCTATCTTGACAACTCTATTCTGATCTTCGTCTCGGATCATGGAGATTCCTTAGGCGAACATGGCCTCTCTCAAAAATGGTCGATGTACGAACCTGTCGTAAAGGTTCCCTGCATCATTTGGGCACCGGATAGGTACCAGCCTGCTATAGTGCAAGAAAAGATTCAGCTATTCGATTTGGGAGCAACGATCCTCGAACTTGCTGGGGCCCAGGCTCCAAATCCAATGCAGGCAAAAAGCCTCAGACCAGCTTTGGAAGGGCAACATTTCAGTGGGCGTGAAATTGTGTTTTGCGAACAGGCAGGTGACCTTTCGTTGACTGGTGCGCGGCTCGTGACCATGGCAAGAGATGATCGATACAAAGCTGTATTCGTGCTGGGCGCTGATGACGGGCAGTTGTTTGACTTGGAGGACGACCCAAAAGAAGTTCGCAACTTATGGTTCGACAAAGATCACCATGAGCATCGTGAAAGGCTCCGACGGGCTGTCCTAGCGTGGCGAGAACACAGCTTGGTCGAGACAATGGATTTAACTGCTGACAGCCGGTAGCTTCAGTCTTTTGAGACACTTTCCAATGCGCAGTCAAAAAATGCAAAATCTTTCGGCGGAGTTGCCGCCATCGACATGGCCCTTTTCCGCTATTTTATTACGTTTTTGCGCGGCGCGGCCGCCGCCTCTTTCGAACATTTCTAATAAAATGATCGCTGAATAGTGCACTATGAAATCCGAGGAGAACGGAATTGAACGTTGGTAGTGATAAGCGCATGGGTCATCTTTTTATTACTGGCGCGTCGGGGGGCATCGGCGCAGAAACTGCTAGGCATGCTGCAAAACAAGGATATTCGTTATCATTGATGGCTCGGCAGACCGGGCGCAGCGCAGCAAATAATATCGCCTCAGAGATTGAGAGCGCTGGCGGTCGAGCCGTCGTAGTTACGGGAGATGTGACTCGCGAGGAAGACATTGTTGCTGCATTCGACTCAGCCACGGAAGCGAATGGCCCAATCACCGCAGTCGTAAACTCGGCTGGTATATCTATCCCGGCGTCTGTTGAATCGTTGGATTTCACCGTTGTCTCGCAAACCATGGCTATCAACGTTGTTGGGCTTATGATGTGCTGTCGAGAGGGCGCGCGCCGTATGTCGACCAAACTCGGCGGCAACGGCGGCTCTATTGTCAACATCTCATCTATGGCAGCGACTATCGGTGGACGACCAGGATCTAGTGTCTATGCAGCATCCAAGGGCGCCGTCGATGTTTTCAGCACGGGCATAGCGAGAGAATTGGCCGATCAGGGCGTGCGTGTGAACACTATTCGCCCTGGCGTTATTGCCACAGGGATGTCGACGCATATACAAGAGGACATTGCCTTAAAAAAAGCCATAGAGGCGACCATACCGATGGGACGTCTAGGACAGCCGGATGAAGTATCTAGCATTGTGCTTTGGTTAATTTCAGACGCCGCCTCTCTTGTGACGGGTGCCCATATAAATGCAGGTGGAGGAGGATTCCATGTTGCTGCGGCCACAAAAAGCTAAAGGTGAAAGGAGACTTGTACTCGCTACGCGTGTGTTCAATGCATGCGCGACGACGAGCGGGGCTTAGTCGTTTCCCTTTGCTGCCTCCTTAAGGATCAGCTTGTCCAGCATCAGATCAGATACCGTTGGCAACCGAGCGACAGACAGAATCCTGAAATGCGTGGATGCCCAACAAAGGCTGAAACCGCCGACAGGATCAGAAAACGCGAATTCGCGAATGCGGAACTTTCTGGGTTTCGTCTGTTCGAGAAGCCTGCACGTTAAGGTGTCTAAAGGTATGGGGCCTCTTTCGTCTCAAAAAATTTCGACACATCCGAACAAAATGCCCCAAAATCCTCGGAATCCGCAAATTCTGATGAGGTGGGGTAGGGTGACCTCAAGGCGAACAGGTCACCGATCGTGTCACAAATAGTATCACTATATGATATTAAAAATTACATGTTGAAACTCTTGGCGCGCTATGTAAAAAGCTAAATGCACGAACCTTTGGATGACCGGAGTGGTCGAAATTGAACGCACTCTTGCGTGTTTGTAGTGGCTTAACTTGGAAATGGCGCAGGAATGATGGACAAACAAGGATCGAAAATTCAAGTTATTGACCGTGCCTTTGAGCTGCTGGACGCGTTGTCGCGCGACCCCGACGGGATAACACTAACTGAATTGACTTCGAAAACGGGCCTGCACAAGGCAACGGTACTTCGGTTTTTGAAATCGCTTGAGCACAATGGTGTCGTTGAGCAGGAGCGTGTCGGCAAACTATGGACGATCGGCGCCGGATTATATGAAATCGTGTCACGTAGCAGTCGCGGCAATGATCTTCGCGAAATTGCGCGGCCATTCATGGAAACTGCTTGCCGTGAGATTGGCGAAACCATTCAGCTGGGGATTTTGGGCGGTGGAGAAGTTATTTTTGTCGAGAAGGTCGAGCCTGAAGACTTGGAGCTGCGTATTAACACTCAGGTTGGCACGCGGCGGCCGATCTATTGTACGGCACTTGGCAAAGTGCTTGTCGCGAACATGCCCTGGAACGAAGTTGCAACCATGCTTCGCGAGTCTGGCATGCAGCCAAAAACCGAGCGAACGATTGTTGAGCCTGACAAATATCGGCTGGAATTAGAGAAAGTACGGCAAAACGGCTATGCGGTCGATAATCGTGAATACAACGACCTGGTGATTTGCGCCGCAGTGCCCTTGCGCAACGCTTCAGGGCGTACCATCGGCAGCCTGAGTATCTCGAGCTTTGGGACCGAAATCAATTCGGAGAAGTTTTTCAAGATAGTCGAAGTTGCGAGCAATGCCGGCGAACGGATCTCGGAAAAACTTGGCCACAGGGCCGTCGCCTGACATGGGCCATCCAAATCAAATCGGCAAGGACGGCAGTGACCAACGGCTGAAGGCACTCGGTATCACTCTCCCCAATTTGGCCAGTCCGTTTAACGCCTATGTTGATGCTGTCCGGGACGGCGACCTGCTTTACCTATCGGGAAAGGGTCCGCGGCGCGCGGACGGCACTCGCAGGGTTGGAAAGGTCGGCGGAGATGTTACCCTGGAAGAAGCGCGCGCAGATGCTTTCGTCACTGGCATAAATCTGATGGCGGCCATCCACTCGGCGGTTGGGTCCCTTGAAAAAGTCGACAAAGTTATCAAGGTCCTGGGGCTGGTCAATGCCACTTCGGAGTTCACGGAACACCCGAAGGTCATCGATGGATTCTCTGAGCTAATGATCGATGTCTTTGGTGAAAAGGGTCGACATGCTCGCACGGCATTCGGTGTCGGTGGCTTGCCGAACGGAATGACTGTCGAGATCGAAATGATCGTTCGGGTGACAACGTGCAAGACACCGTGACAATATCGAACGGCAACGATTTCCTTAGTGCATCGGCAGTGGGTGCAGAGTGGACGTCCTGGTCCGTCGACGGACAACAGTTGTTGTGGCAGGGCGATGGTAGATATTGGTCGCGTTCCGCTCCTGTGTTGTTTCCTGTCATCGGGCGGTGCAGGGATGGCTCCATCAGCGTTGACGGGGTGTCTTACCCGATAGGTGTGCATGGCTTCGCTTCGGTCTCTCGCTTCGATATTGCCGATGTTTCAGACGATGCAGTGACGTTTCGGCTGGGCGACACGTTAAACAGCCACCAACATTTTCCTTTTCGCTTTGAACTTCTTGTAACCTATACCATCTTGGATCGTTCGATCGCTGTTGACTTCGTCATTGCCAATACCGGCGACGTTGCAATGCCTTATGCCATTGGGTTTCATCCTGGCTTTTGCTGGCCGCAAAGAGGCATCGATCACTGTGCCAATGTGGTATTTGAGTCAGAGGAACGGAAGCATGTTCCCGTGATCACCGGCAATGGGTTGTTCAGCGATAGCGAGCGCGCGGTGGAAATGCACGGTCGCACACTTGATCTGTGCGATGCGAATCTCGCCTCTGATGCGCTTTGCTTTTTAAATGCGCGAAGCCGCAAGATCACCTTTTGCCAAACCGGACGTCCGGCGATCCTGATCGAAAATCAGGATTTTCCTCACATCGCCGTTTGGACCGTGCCGGGCGCTCCTTTCTTGTCGATCGAAAGTTGGACCGGCCATGGCGATCCTGAAACGTTTGATGGCGAGCTTGTCGACAAACCTTCTATGCGCTTTCTCGAGCCGGGCATGCGTGGCCGTCATGGGGTTTCCATCACCGCGTTAGTGACCAACCATGATTAAGGTGACCGAAGTTACCAAAGTCGCTGACCTTCTCGGCGAAGCCCCGCAATGGCGAGCGGGTGAGAATAAGCTTTACTGGGTCGACAGTTTTGCGCCAGCCATAAGACGTGTCGACCCGGGCGCAGGCAATGTATGGACTTTGGACTTGCCAGCCGACATCGGCTCTTTTGTTTTTGCACGAGACGGGAGCGTGATTGCCGGTATGCGCGGTGGTTTTCACCGCATCGATATTGCAACCGGCGAGGTGCAGCCAATCGTCAATCCTCTGGGTCCGGATTCGCGGCTGTTGCTCAACGATGGCAAGTGCGATCGTCGCGGAAGATATTGGTGTGCCAGCGTTCATTCAGACTTTGTCGGCAGGCAGGCAGCCATTTACCGGCTGGATCCCGATTTTTCCGTCAGACAAATGGACAGCGGTTTCATCATCGGCAATGGCATTGCATTTCCACCAAGCGATGACCGAATGTATTTTGCGGACAGCCGCGATGAAACTGTCTGGGTCTACGATTTCGCCCTGGATCGCGGTTCAATTTCAAACCGCCGCAAGTTCTTTTCAACCGCAGACATCGAGGGACGTGTCGATGGCGCGGCTTGTGATACGCAAGGTAACTATTGGTGCGCATTGGTTCACGCTGGGGCAATTGCCTGCATCTCGCCGGAAGGACGGATGATTGAACGCATAGAAATTCCGTGTCGCCATCCGACAATGGTCGCATTTGGCGGCGCCGATCTTTCCACTCTTTACGTCACTTCTGCGTCGGTGCTGCTTGACGAAAGCGAAAAGGGGCAATGGCCAAATGCGGGCAAGGTGTTTCGCATCGATGGCCTCGGAGCGAAAGGCGTACCGGAACCGCTTTTCGGAGCGGTCGTGCAATAGCAACTCGGGACAAAGCACAATGCCTACAGTATTAATCACCGGTTGCGATGCCGGAATTGGGCGAGAATTTGCAGAGCAATTTGCCGGCGACGACTGGGACGTAATCGCCACTCATCGCGATCTTTTAAATGCACTTCCGGAAAGCAAAGTGTTGCGTAACCTGAAACTCGACTTGACGGTCGACGAGGACTTTTCGGGGTTATCGAAAACGCTCGGAGACGAACCGATCGATCTGCTCGTATCGAATGCCGGTGTTGGTCTGGATGTAGGCCGGTTGGGTGATCTGGATTTCACTTATGTTCGAACCATGTTCGAGATCAACACCATTGGTCCGCTTCGTCTGATCGAGGTGTTGGCAGAAAACATCGCTGCCAGCAATATGCGACGGATCGTTTCGATCACCAGCCGCATGGGTTGCATCGGTCTCAATCTTTCGGGTGGTCACTATGGATACCGTGCCAGCAAGGCTGGACTAAACGCCGTAATGCGCAGTTTGGCGATCGACCTTTTTGCCCGCGGTATCACCGTTACATCGATTCATCCGGGTTGGGTCGACACCGCTGGCGGTGGAGGAAGCGCTGCAATGCCCGTTGGCGAAAGTGTGGCAGCGATGCGCGAACTAATCAGACGGCTTGGCAACCACGAAACCGGCCAGATCTACAATTACGACGGGACGCCTTTGACATGTTGAATCCAAAAACTTCCTGGGACCAACTGATTGCAGGGGGACGTATCCTTGATCCCAGGCGTTGCATTGATATGGTCGGTGATGTTGCAATTAGAGATGGCAAAATTGCTGCGATCGGCCCGTCGCTACCGCGCAACCAGGCTCGTGAGATATTCGACGCCGAAGGCATGTTTGTCGTGCCTGGCCTTATCGACATACATACACATATCTATCACCGTGCGACTTCGTATGGTGTGGATCCGGAACCGGTCGCGAGGCGATCCGGTGTCGTTACGATGGTGGATGCTGGAAGCGCCGGTGCCGGCAACTTTGCAGGCCTTCGCGATTTTGTGATTGCCAATTCGCCACGACGTCTTCTCGCCTATGTCAACATCTCTTATCCGGGCATTTTCGCGTTTGACCGCGACTATGTGATTGGTGAGGCAGCTGTACGCGAATTGCTGTCTGTGGATCATTGCGTCGATGCCGTCAACGCTCATCGCGACGTGGTTGTCGGCGTGAAGGTTCGGCTTGGTGTAAACACATCGGGTGATATTGGGCTGCTTGCGCTGGACCGTGCCATCGACGCGGCTGAGAAAACGAATCTGCCGATAATGACACATATCGGAATACCGCCGCCAACTTATCCGGAAATATTGGCCCGGCTCCGCCCCGGCGACGTACTGACCCATTGTTTTCGTCCGGCGCCAAATGCCCCGATCGATGAAGCGGGCAGCGTACTTCCGGCGCTGATCGAGGCCCGGAAACGAGGCGTCTTGTTCGACATTGGCCATGGGATGGGGGCTTTCGGTTTTGACAGTGCCGAAGCCGCCATTGCGCAGGGTTTTCTGCCCGACATCATTTCCAGCGATGTCCATGCGCTATGTGTCGACGGCCCAGCTTTCGATCTTCTGCACACAATGAGCAAGCTCATGCATTGCGGAGTCGCGTTGTCGGACATCGTCGCGATGACTACCGATCGTGCGGCGAAGGCGATAGGGCGGCCAGATCTCGGTGATCTGGCTGAGGGCAGCCAAGCGGACCTGACATTGCTGAAGGTGAAGGAAGCACCCATCCGCTTTGCCGACGTTCAAGGCGTCGAGCGAATCGGTAACTCGCGTCTTGTTTGCTGCGGTGGTTATGTGCGCGGAGCGTTCTTTGACAGCATGCCGCGCGCCTTTGAGACGCCTTAGTCTCACGATGTGATACTTGATATCAATATATAAGATTATTCTTGGATCACACCGTTTTTTCAGTATAGTTCCGAAATAGGGGACAAAGCTGGGGAAATCGGATGCCACCGAACTGGGAAGCTAGCGTCATTAACAATCTTGAGCCTGCGCTCTTGGATACGCCGGTTGTTGTTGCGAACATTGAAACCGTTGAAGAGAACATCAAGAAGGTTCAGGAAATCTGCGACAAGTCCGGAATCGCGAACCGGCCACATATCAAAACCCACAAGTCAATTGAACTTGCCAAGCTGCAGTTGAAACATGGCGCCCGCGGTATCACCTGCCAAAAACTTGGCGAGGCAGAAGTGATGGCAGGCGCCGGGATCGATGACATCCTGATCAGCTACAATGTGATTGGCGCGGCGAAACACGCTCGGCTGGCAAACCTTCATTCGAAAATAAACTTGACCGTTTGTTGCGACAATGAAGTGGTTGCGAAGGATTTGTCAGAGGCGGTTGCTTCGTCCGGTCGGGATCTCAAGGTGCTTGTTGAGTGCGACACCGGGCGACATCGATGTGGTGTTGTCACACCCGCTTCCGCTGCCGAGCTTGCTGCCAAGATCGACAAACTCCCAGGGCTGAAGTTTTCCGGGCTGCTGCTTTATCCGCCTAACGGTCAGTGGCGCGAGGCCTCCGCCTTTGTCGATGAAACCAGGGAGCGCTGTTCTGCTCTTGGGCTCGACATTCAGGTTGTCTCTGCCGGTGGCACGCCCAATCTCGCCAGTGTCGGCAGTTTTGGCGAAACCGAGTTTCGATCCGGAACTTCGATTTTCAATGACAGGCAAATGGTTGGTGTGGGCGCTGCGGATCCGAAGGATTGCGCATTGTTCGTGCTTGCAACCGTGATCTCAAGTCCTGAACCGGGGCGAGTCATGCTGGACGCCGGCTCTAAGACCCTGACCAGCGATTTGGCGGGCTTCAAGGACCACGGCGTACTTATCGACTATCCGGAAGCGCGCCTGGAACGCTTTGCCGAAGAACATGGCTTCGTCGATGTGTCGAACTGCGCCAGCGTGCCGCAAGTCGGTGAGATCGTGCGAATTCTTCCGAACCATGCCTGTCCGGTGGTTAATCTTTTTGACGAAATCGTCGTGATTGGAGGGAAGGGCAGGGGACGCATGTTGAAAATCGACGCTCGTGGGAGGGTAAGGTGACCTTGGACACCAAGACAAGAATACGTGATGGCAATGGCCAACTTTCCAATCCGTTTCGGCGTGCTCTGGCCGACGGGCGGCCTTTGATCGGAATCTGGTCAATGCTGAACTCAGTTAATGCAACCGAGGGTCTCGGTTGGGCCGGATACGACTGGCTTTTGATTGACGGTGAGCATGCGCCAATCACATTGGCCGATGCGATGATGCACATGCGGGCCCTTTGCGCGACGCCGACAATACCGATCGTGCGATTGCCATGGAATGACAGTGTGTTGCTCAAACAGTTTCTTGATGCCGGGGCGCAGACGCTGATGTTGCCATATGTGCAAACCGCAGATGAGGCGAAGACTGCGGTCGAGGCCATGCATTACCCACCGCATGGCAAGCGAGGTGTCGCAGCGATGCATCGCGCCGGTCGATTTGGCTTTGAACGCGAATATTTGAGCCAGGCATCCGACTCGGTTTACCTGATTGTCCAGGCGGAAACTGCCCAGGCGCTCGACAACATTACATCCATTTCCGAAGTTGATGGCGTAGACGCCGTGTTTTTCGGTCCTGGCGATCTGGCTGCGAGCATGGGCAAACTTGGGCGGGCTGCAGACCCGGACGTTACGGCCGCAATCGATCAAGCCGCCGAAAAGGTTAAGGCTGCCGGAAAGGCCGTGGGTGTTCTTGCTCCCAACCCCAAGATTGGTGAGCGCCACCTTGAGGCCGGTTACGATTTCGTCTCGGTTGCCAACGAAGCGGCGATGCTGTTCTCGACCGCAGGAGAAACGGCCAAGCGATTTGGTCAGATGGCTCGATCAAAAATTTCAAAGTCGGGAATCTGAAGATGGCGACCGTTGAGTTCCGAAATCTCGTAAAAAAATATGGCGAACTGCAAGTTGTTCACGGCATCAACCTGGACATAAACGACGGTGAGTTCATTGTTCTGGTCGGTCCGTCCGGCTGTGGGAAAAGCACATCGCTTCGCATGCTTGCTGGCCTGGAAGACATAACTTCCGGTGAAATCCGCATCGGCGACCGGGTCGTAAATGAAATTGAACCGCGCAACCGCGACATTGCGATGGTGTTTCAAGACTACGCGCTTTACCCACATATGTCAGTCTATGAGAACATGGCATTTTCGCTGCGCTATCGTAACACCGGCAAAAGTCAGATCAGACAGCGCGTAACGGAAGCGGCCGAAGTTCTTGGACTAACTGACCTTTTGGATCGCAAACCAAAGCAGTTGTCCGGCGGGCAACGGCAGCGGGTCGCCATGGGTCGTGCGATCGTTCGCAAGCCGCAGGTATTTTTGTTTGATGAGCCACTGTCAAACCTTGATGCAAAACTGCGCGGATCCATGCGGCTCGAAATCAAGAAATTGCACCGCAATCTTGGCGTTACCACTGTCTATGTCACGCATGACCAGATCGAGGCTATGACCCTGGCCGACCGGGTCGTAGTCATGAATTCTGGCGAAATCGACCAGATCGGAACACCGGAGGAGGTTTATTACTCGCCAAAAACCCTGTTCGTGGCTGGCTTCATCGGTTCTCCGACCATGAACCTTTTACCGGCCGAGCCGATCTCGGATACTCGCATTAAAGTCTGCGGGGCTGACGGGTTCGTTGTAAATCCCCCAAAAGGGAAAGCGGGAGCGCGTGGCGGATTGGTCTTTGGCGTAAGGCCGGAAGACATCAAGGTCGCGGACAGTAGCCCGAATCCGAACAACGCAATCGCCAAAGGTGTCGTCGACGTTGTCGAGGCGCTGGGGCCGGACACTTTGGTCTTCGCTGACGTTGGCGGGCACACGATCACGGCGCGCGTCCGACCGGAAGTCAAAGTCAGTGCGGGCGAAACTGTGATGTTCGAGATCGACATGGCACGTACCCATCTTTTTGATGCGGCGACCGGAAAGGCTATTGGATGAGCACCGAGCCCATCAGAGTCGCACTGGCCGGATTCGGCGCTTGGGGGCAACAGCATGCTCGTGCAATTGCCAACATCAATCACGTCGAGATCGTGTCGGTCTATTGCCACTCCGAACGTTCGGCAAACGCTGCAGCGCAGCTTTTGCCTGATGCGGAACGGTTTTCTGACTATGATGAAATGCTCGAAAAAAGCGACTATGACGTCGTCGATATCACAGTGCCCAATGACGTTCATTCGAGGTTTGCAATATCGGCTCTTGATGCGGGTGCGAATGTATTCCTTGAAAAGCCATTGGGACTGACTCTTGAACAGTGCGACACTGTTGCAGAGGCTGCGGAACGTAATAACCGCTTGGTCGCCCTCAACCACGAACTACGAGTGTCGCATCAATGGCGTGCTGTACGCGACGTCGTTTCGGACGGTCTTATAGGAGCGGTTCGCTACCAACATTTGTCCCTATACCGGAATGCGTTTCGCCAGGGGTCAGAAGGTTGGCGGTACGATCCGGCCCGCGTGGGATCGTGGATTCTTGAGGAACTCGTCCACTTCTTCGATCTCATTATCTGGTACGCCCACGAAAACGGTAAACCAGCGAAAGTCACTGCCTACGGCAACGGATTGCATGGTGAACTGACCGACAATTTCACTGCCGTTCTCGAATGGTCTGATGGCTCAATGGCCGTTCTCAACCAATGCCTTTCGGGTTTTGAACATCACACCTTGCTGGAAATAGGTGGCACGGATGGCGGTGTAAGGAGCTGGTGGTCCGGTGCACTCGACCGCACGCTCGATCCAAGTTTCGAGCTGAAAGTGAAGAGCGGAACACTGGACGTCGAGACCGTGGACATTCCACGGTCGGGCGAAGTCTTTGAACTAGAGGAAAATCTGCGCGCGGCATTTGCTGGGTTTCAGCAAGGCCATTCCATCTTACCACCAAATGAAGCCCGGAGCGCAGTCGAAATCTGCCTTGCTGCAGAAGAGTCGTTTCGCCAGGGCCAACCCGTCGAGTTAGCAAATTAATGGACTTTTCGCTCTTTGTGAGCATCAAAAGGAGAAACAAAATGCTAAGACAAATCATGAAAACGATCGGAGCCGCTTCGGTCGCTACGATGGTGCTGACGGCACCGGCGCTCGCCGACGACAAAATAACGGTTCTAACTTGGAATTTGCCGATCTATGGCGAAAAAATCGAGGGTTGGATCGAGGAATTCAACCAAAAGCATCCCGATATCGAAGTCGAGTGGATCGACAAGAAGGGGACGGAATGGGCAACTTTCTTCCAGACCCAGATTGCGGCCGGTACACAGCCGGACGTGGTTAACATCCAGGGGGCATTGTGGTCCGAATATGCCGCAAACGGGCAACTTTTGGATCTGGCGCCCTATCTTGACGCCGATGAAGAGTTTGCCAACCGGTTCGTCGATGGTGCACTGGACCTTTGGAAGACCGATGATGGCAAGACTTACTTGGTGCCGTGGTATTTCAACCGCACGCTGCTTTATCTGAACAAGAAGATGATCGAGGAAGCTGGCATCGAAACGCCGATTGAAAGTTTTGACGATTTGATGGCGGCTGCCGACAAGATGAAGGGCGAAGGCAAGTCTGGCTTCTTGACGACAAATTTCGACTGGCTTTATTGGCCGCTGTTCAAGATGAACGGCGTTGAGATCCTCAACGAGGATATGACCAAGGCCGCATTCAACACGCCGGAAGCCGTCGAGACCCTGACGCAGCTTGCCGAAGCTACAAAGAGCGGCGCGATTAACAACATTTCGTGGACCGGGCGCTGGGTGGAGCCCAACACCGCATTCGGCGCGGGCAATGTTGGCATGTATATGGCACCTAACTCGGCCTTGTTTTGGGCAGCCAGCAAAGCTGACTGGATCAATGAAGAAAGTGTCGAGGTTTATGACGTGCCGGGCGACTGGTGGGCTCCGAACCATCACGGCTGGGGCGTATCCGCTTCATCCAAACATCCGGACGCCGCTGTCGATTTGGTCAAGATCGCGACATCGGACAAATGGCAGGATACCATGTCCAGCACATTCTCGATCCTGACATTGAACAAGAGCGTTGACCCAAAGCTGGTTGAGAAATTCCAGGCCGAGGCGCCGCTGAAGGCACAGGTTTTGGAACTTGCAGGTTCAAAGCTCGACAAAATCACCGGTTACATCAAGTCGCCACTCGAGGCCCGCATCAAAGATGCTTTCTGGACGTCGGTACAACCTGCGCTTCTGGGCCAGGCCGATCCGAGCGAGGCCCTTAGCGCCGCCGAAGCGAAGGTCAACCGTATCCTTTCGCGACCCTGAAACCAGTTTGGGCCCGCATCGTGACTTGGCGCGGGCCCAAACGCCAACGTAGGAGTTTCGATAGTGTCATCGCTGTTCAAAACCAAGAGAAGCCGGGAGCTAGCCTTTGTTTGGGTGTTGCTGCTTCCTGCGCTTGCCATCTATCTCTTCTACCGCGTCATTCCACTGTTGTGGAACATGGTTCTGTCGTTTTCGTTCTGGGCGCCCGGAAAGCCATTCGAGTTTGCCGGCCTGTATCATTACGAAGAGATGCTTTACTTCGACGATTCGTTCTGGGTTGTTTTGAAGAACACGGCAATATTCATGCTGGCAACGCCAATCGCTATCACCATTTCGCTCGGACTTGCGCTGCTTGTCGACCAAAAAATTAAAGGGCGATCACTCTACCGAACTCTAATCTTCTTACCATATCCAATGATGATTGTGGCGGTCGGAATTGTCTGGCGCTGGCTTTACAACGACAACGTAGGGTTGGTGAACTACCTTCTGAGATCTCTAGGTATTATCGATCAACCGGTGGCTTTCCTGGAATCCTACGACTTCGCAATGCTCTCAGTGATGGTTGCAGCGATTTGGCAAATCACCGGGTTTTTCATGATCATCATGCTCACAGGGCTTCAGAACATTCCCACGCACCTGTACGAGGCAGCTATTATCGACGGCGCACGTGCGCATCACCGGTTCTGGCGCATCACGCTGCCCTTACTGCGCCCCTCAATCTTCCTTTGCGTAATCCTTGGGGTCATCGCCTCATTCACGAGCTTCGATCTCATATACACGATGACCGGAGGTGGACCAGGTTTGGCCACTGAACTGTTGATCACGTATATCTACAAGCTCTCTTTTACGCTCAGCCGTTTCGACTATGCCGCTGCGGTCACGGTCGTGATGTTTTTGACTTATCTTTGCCTTGCCATCGTCGCTAATCGGCTTTCGGGTGGTGATGCCGGCAAAGTCGATATTGCGGATTAATCCAATGAGAACATCCCCAAAAATAGTCAGCCATATATTGCTCACACTGGTATCGATCCTGATATTGACGCCGATTTATTGGGTTCTGAAAACCAGTCTGACCGGCGACAATCTTTTTACCTATCCGCCATCCATCCTTCCGGTCGAGCCTAACCTGTTCTACTATGTTGAGGCGTGGTACACGGTCAGCTTCGTCAAGATGTTTTCCAACAGCCTGGTTATCGCAACGCTTGTCGTAATCAGCAATCTATTCCTCAATGCAATGGCCGGATACGCTCTGACCAAGCAGTTTCCGGGTAAGGGCCTCGTTCTTACATTTCTGTTGATGTCGATGATGATTCCGTTTCACGCAACAATCATTCCGGCTTACCTGATGACAGCAAAAATTGGCCTGCTCGACAGCAAACTCGGTATTGCGCTGCCAGCACTCAGCCACATCGTTTGTATTCTGCTGTTCAAGTCCAATTTCGAGGCTGTGCCGTCGTCATTGGTTCAAGCAGCGCGACTGGACGGACTTTCAGAGTGGCAGATTCTGACCAAGATCATGTTGCCGCTCTCAAAACCGGCGGTAGCGACTAATGTCATCCTGTCCTTTATCTGGTCCTGGAACGAGTTCCTGTGGCCGCTTATTGTGGTCCGGAGCCCCGACCAGCAAACGTTGCCTCTTGGCCTCGTGTCATTCTTGGCCTCGTTTGAAGATACGACAGGCTCGCTTTACGCGTTTTGTGTTTTGGTCGTACTCCCCAGTATGCTGGTGTTCCTGCTGGCGCAAAAGGACTTCATCCGTGGACTTACGTCTGGGGCAACAAAAGGCTGATGATATGGAATTGCGTCCGTTAGTTTTGAACCGTTTCGTCATAACACTGACGACTGCCTTAGTGGTTGTTGTGGCGTGGAACATTTATGTTTCGCAGAACAATGAGGGAAAAATACAGGGCCGGGTGGTTGATGCATCCGGGAACGGCATCGCGGGTGCCAACGTTACTCTCTCGCGCGAGACAGTCACATCTGTCGAGGTGGCCGATAAGACAACAACAGATTCCAGTGGCATCTTCACGTTTGATGAACATGGCGAGTACGCCTTGATTCTGATGGCGTCGTCCGGCGACGCCAAATCTGAAAGAATGACCATCCGGCTGTGGTTTCGCAATCAGAACCTTGTCATGGAGGAACCCATTGTGGTCAATCCCTGATATGCGAGTCTTTGAGCGAATATTATTTTCGGCCAGTGTTTAGTGAACGACGGGCAGTGGAGGGCCAGCAAGATTGCAACCACAGGACTGAGAAAGAGTTGCAACTTGCTGCCCTTGCTGATCAGGCTTTTTGATGTCTTGATGCGTTCGAATGGCCGCCGACAAGCTGATTGGGGGGCAAACCGGCCTCTGTTACCTCGGCAGGTTATGTGGCGTTCAGGGCGCATGTCACGCGAAGGCAGAGCCAGAAAGATTGAAACGGCGCTGCCCTTCCGTCTGTTCTAGCAGATCTCGGCATAAAGTGACTGGAACGCCATCAGCTCTTGCGGAATGGTGTCGATACCCAACCCAGGCTTTTCAGAACAGCGCCACAATCCGTCCAACACAGGCTCGCCGTCCTGGTAGAACATTGAGCGAAGCGGGTTGTGATTGACGTCAACCTCTAACAAACCATCGCCACCGGCGCCCGCCAGCAACTCGGCCGAGGCCGCCATGCCGACCCCTGCGCCAAGATAGTGTGGGAAATATCGGCGGCCGTTTGCCAATGCGTTTCTTGCCACCGCAAGATTGCCGGAAACGCCACCCCATTTGGTTACGTCGGGCTGGATGATGGACAAGGCTCCTTCTCTGATCGCGTGATCAAAGTCAGATTTGCCGACAATGTTTTCCCCACCGGCTAACGGAATGGATGTGTGACCAGCGAGGATCTGCCATTCGGCGGCATCACTAAATACCGGAAGCGGTTCCTCTAGCCAGTGCAGAGGCACGCCATCACTGCCGGAAAGGAATTCCTTAGCTTGATCATACGACCAAGCTTGGTTCGCATCGCAAGCGATCAACTCGTTCTCGGCAATTTCCACCGATATCTTGTGCAGCGCCGCAATGTCGGTCTCCATGTTATAGCCGACTTTCAGCTTGAATCTCTTGTGCCCATTGGCGCGCGCGCGCGGCACAACGTCTTCTGCGGCCGTAATCTGGATTCCACTGGCATAGGCCGGGACGCAGTCCGGTGCGGCCCTGCTTATCAATCGGCGAAGGGGCACCCCTTGGCGGCGCGCTGCCATGTCCCAAAAAGCGATATCCAGCCCGGCTACGACTTGCGCGAACGGGCCGATCTCGCCGCATTGTACAGCACGAATCTTCGTTTGATCCTCCAGCAATTGGCTAAACTCAGTCGGCGTTTCAGCCTGCATTTCAAGGACCAATTGCGCCACGTCCATTTCCAGCAGGCGAACGCGATGCTCGGCACCGGCAGAAGGCCAATTGGCCCAGATCTCGCCCCATCCATAGGAACCGTCGCGGTCTTCGAGCCGGACCAGCACCGCCGGTCGGTCGCGCATGATGCCAAAGGATGTTGCGACGGGTGTTTTCGTTGGGTACCGAAATGCCCAGGCCTGAATGCGTGCAATATTGATCATGCGAGGAGGTCCATCTCTAAACAAACAAAGTCGCTGCGATAGGTCACATCAGCCAGATAGATCACGCGATCCTGACCGTCGCAGATGACGCGTCGGACGTCGACCACGGGGTCGCCGACTGCAAGCCCCAGCAGGCCCGCCGTGTCATAATCGCATTTGCTGATGGTCAGCGACTGCCGGGCACGAGCGACTTCGATGTCATCAGAATCGACCAACAGCGGCAAGGCAAGGCGTGTTCTGAACTCGGCTTCGTAACGCGCAAAGAGTTCTTTTTCCAGGTAGATCGAAATAACGCAATACGTCTCGCCCTCGCGTGTATGGGTTCGCCGCAACAGATGATAACCACCTTGAGACAAAGTACCGATAATCGGCACGCCCGGCACATCGGATTCGCAATCTTCCAAGAGTACGTCGGACGGCTTATCGCCACGATTTAGGTCAACCACACTGGAAAGGCGCGTACCCAAATGCAGCCGGTCGCGGGCAGGGGGGCGGGGAAGTACCTTTGTTCCACGTCCACGCCGCGATTCCAGCAAGCCCTCTTCTTCCAGTATCTTGACGGCTTGTCGCACAGTGATCTTAGCAACTGAGTACTTCGCCGATAGATCTGAAATTGTTGGTAATAATTCACCTGGTTTCCAAGCGCGCCGATCCAAATCCTGCCTCAGGATTTCAGCGATTTGAAGGTATAGCGGGGATCGGCTCTGACGAAGGGTGTCGGTCATTGACGTTTGATTCCAATTAATTCTAAAGTTCTACTTATAGAATTTTTATTTGCCCCGCTAGGACATTTCAATTATTCCCAGAATAAGAACTTTTGGAGCGGAGCGTGACGGACTTTAACGGCATCATCGTCTGGTCCGGTATCAGTGGACAGGCATTGAATTGTCATTGGATTCATATGTCGGGCGGGCCAAGATCTGGCCCAGGGCTGATTTACATTTACAGGCCGACCACGAGATTTGACGACTTGGCAGAGCCTACTACTGAAGGCCGATCATCCAACGATGCGCTGCGACTATTGAAAAAATCGTCGGATGTTTTGCTTTTCCGAAAAGGGCTTTGGCCGATACCCACGCACCCACCGCCATAGTCGCAATAGTAGCTTCCGCCATGATCCGCGCCGACGTTACTGGCTCAAAACAGGAATCCGCTCATGCCCATTGAAATCCGCAACCCCGCCGCTCCTAACGAGATCGTTGCAACCTATGAAGCAACGTCGATAGATGCGTTAGACGATTGCGTCGCGCGAGCACGCCGATCTCAAATTGCCTGGGCTGAATTACCACAGCCCGAGCGCGGCGTGCTTGTCGGCAAGTTTGTCGATGCTTTGCAGATGCGCGCCGACGAAATCGCCCAGTCAATCACCAAGGAAATGGGCAAACCCTTGGTCGAAGCGCGTGGCGAGGTCGAGAAGGCAATCGGCGAAGCGCGCGCTTGCATCGGACGCGCAGGCGCGCCGATTGGCGAGGTTCTTCCGTCACAAGTCTCTGGCACTGTGGTCTATTCGACCCGTCGCCCAAGAGGTGTGATACTTGGCATCAATCCATGGAATTTTCCGTTCAGCACACCGATGCGCAAAGCTATTCCGGCGCTTTTGTACGGCAATGCGATCCTTCTCAAACCGGCGTCCCTTACCCCAGGCGCGATTGCTTTGATGGCCGAAATTGCCATCGAGATTTTTCCGCCGCACCTTGTTCAAGCCATAATAGGCGGCGGTGAATTGGGGCAGACCCTGTCTGAACACACAGGCATCGATGCGGTCAGCTTCACTGGCTCGGTCGAGATCGGCAAACGTGTTGCAGCGGCGGCGGCAGGGCATCTGGCAGAGGTCTCGTTAGAGCTTGGGGGAAAGAACCCCGCAATCCTGAATGACGCCAGCGCTCTGGACGCGGCCCTTGATCAAATTTCCGCTGCGGCGTTTTCCGTTTGCGGACAACGTTGTACCGCCGTCAGCCGGGTTATCGTAAACCGAGCAATTGAAAAAGAGGTTGTGGCAGGCCTGGTTGCACGAGTGGAAGCGATCCAACCGATGGACGGCATGGCGAAAGGCGCAAGGTTTGGACCGCTTTCCAGTGCGAAACAGCTTCGCGACGTCGATGCCTTTGTCTCCCGCGCCGAGGCCGAGGGTGCAATTGTGTCGGCGGGCGGAAAGAAGATTGCAACGGCGGCAGGCGGGCATTTCTTCGCACCAACCGTTCTCTCCGGCGTCACCCGGGATATGGAAATTGCTCGCGAAGAAGTCTTTGGACCGGTCCTCTCTGTGATCGGCTATGATACGATTGACGAGGCTATGAGCATCGCCAATGACGTGGCCTTTGGTTTGTCGTCTTGCCTTTTTTCAGAACGTACCGATGTGGTCGAAAAATTTGTTGCGGAAAGCGAAAGCGGCATGATTCATGTCAATGCCGGAAGCTTCCCTGAGAACCACGCACCTTTTGTTGGGATAAAGGACAGCGCCATGGGTGTTGGCGGCTCGAATGGGCCTTCGACAATCCAGTTTTATACGACAGAGCACACGGTTTATCGTCGGGCAACGGTCTAACCCTTTGTCTGAGTTCAGCACCACCCGGGTAGATACAGGGGTTTGGACACGGCACCGGCATCTCAGTTCTACCTATTTCGCGAATTGGCCGCAAAAACCGATACGAGGAGTCAGGCGAAATCATCTCGTAAGGCAGCTGCAAGCTGACCACCCGCCTCGCTCGATTCTGCCAGCCCACGGGCAGCACCGCGGCGGTCAGCTTCCGGCATATTCTGATTGATTTTCCATGTGCCTTCCAGATGCTCAACGGTTAGCCTAAACCCGACAATGCCCCTCATGAGCGCCGCAGTGAACTTTTCAGGCGCGTCCGAAACCTCCCAAGGGTCTTCCATTCGGGCTTCGTTCTGACGTGTCAGGTCATTGAGGTGGCGCAACATCCAATTCGGATCGGTAACCGCCTCAAGGTGGCCGCGGGCATGAACAACAACATAACTCCACGTCGGGACAACCTTTTCGTCCACTTGTTTGGATGGAAGCCAGGAAGGCGAAACATAGGCTTGCGGTCCCAAAAAGATAACGGTTGTGTGCTGATCGTTCAGCGCCTTCCAATGTGGGTTGGCTCGGGCAACATGTGCCTCGATGATAATCTTGTCTTGCTCGTCCCGATGATGCACGAAGGTAGGAACGTGCGAGATTTCCAGGCCGTTTTCCGCCTGCGTAATGAAGGTGCCAAACTGAATGTCTCGCATTGCTGCAACCAAAACTTCTACCCGTTCCTCGGTAAAATGAGATGGGCTGTACATGAGAACTCCTGAAAAACCAGATTGGCAGCGAGCCATGGTACATTGTGGTCAATCGACCGGTTCGAAGGCTACTTCTGCAGTCCAAGCTTGGTCAATAACCGCTTGCGTTTCATCAGCCACCACCCGAACTCTGGGGGCCACATGTCGTGATTGTCATCAAGCCCTAGCGCGCTGGCGGCATGAAGCGGCCAGTTCGGATCATCCAGGAGTTCTCTGGCAAGGGCCACGAAATCCGCCTGTTGCGACCGGATGATATCGTCGCAGGCACGCGCATCTCGCAGAAGCCCGACCGCCATCGTCGGAATATCTGCTTCCCGCCGTACCCGCTCTGCAAACTGAACCTGATAGCCGTCTTCGATTATCATTCGGCGTGGTCGTTCCGTACCGCCGATGCCACCGGTGGAGCAATCAATTATATCTACGCCCGCGGATTTCAGGGCTTTGGCCGTTTCTACAGTGTCTTCAACTTCCAGACCTCCCGGCAACCAATCGGTAGCCGACAGCCGATAGGCTAGCGGATAGTCTTCCGGCCAGTTCTTGCGAATGGAACGCGCAACTTCGATGGCAAATCGGCGGCGGTTCTCGGCAGAACCGCCCCATTCATCCTGGCGTCGATTGCTGATGGGTGAAAGGAATTGATGCAACAGGAACCCGTGTGCGGCGTAAACTTCGATTATTTTGATTCCGGCCTCGTATGCCCGGCGCGCCGCCTGGCCGAAATCAGAAATCACCTGTTTGATTTCAGCCGCTGTCATCTCGTGCGGGATTGGCCACCCATCGGCGAATGGAATGGCAGATGGCCCAATTGTAGCCCAGGGCTTTTCTCCCCGCTCAGACAAATCCTCATCGTCAAGCGGTGAATCGCCATGCCATGGTCGTCGTTCCGACGCCTTGCGCCCGGCATGTGACAGCTGAATACCGGGCACCGAACCTTCCTGTTCAAGGAATGCAGCAATCGGCAACAACCCCTCAACATGCGCATCATCCCACAGCCCCAGATCGCCCAACGTTCGCAGGCCCCGTCGTTCCACGGACGTGGCCTCGATATAAACCAGCCCCGCGCCACCCATCGCAAATCGTCCAAGATGCACGAGATGCCAGGCGTTAGCATGCCCGTCCAAAGCCCGGTATTGGCTCATAGGAGAAACTGCGATCCTGTTCTTGAATTGCACTCCTCTGAGTTGGCAGGGGGAAAAGAGGAGTGACATGTGCGTGTGCTTTCGAAGTTATTGTATGCTTCGGCCGCAGCCTGCACGACCGAAGAAATTTTGACAGCGAGCTAAGCCAGGGCACTATAAGTTTGGAAAGGTAAGGTCCGCTTTCAGGAGAAATCAACAGTTACGTCACGACGCAGCATCCGTCAGTTCGAGCGCACTGCTGTCTGAGCGCAGGAACGGTCCAGCGGCAACCAGGTTCTTTGCGAAAGCACTGACGTCCAACAGGATCCCCAACAAGATCGTAATAGACAAGAGTGGTGCCAACACAGCTGGAATTCGGGAAGTGAACAGGATCCTCAGGCGGTTTGGCAGCCAAGCCAAAGTGCAGACAATCAGGTCCAAATACCTTAACAACATCGTGGAACAGGATCACAGGTTTATCAAACGCCGCGTACGACCCATGTGCGGGTTCAAGTCATTCACATCCGGGTCCGCGACGTTGGAAGGTATAGAAGTAGCCAACATGATCCGAAAACACCAATTTCCAACCGCGACAGTTTCTGGACTTTGAATGTTTGCGGAGACCGCAAGATAAGTGTGCCCAGTTAGACCTTGGCTTTGGTCACTTTGAAAGTTTGCGAAACAACCGAAGCGGATCTTCGTTGAATGTGCTTTCATAGAGGCCCAAGTAACATACGTCGGCGCAATATTTCTGATCATCGCAAGACGAAAACTATTTCTGAAACTGACCCTGATTAGCGGTGGGAGTTCAGTGTGACTTCAAATCCAGCGCGACATATTCTGCTATGGCTGCCCGACCACCACTTTGCCAGATCGCGTTCATCCACCTGGTGAAGGCTTCGGAAAACTGTTTGCTGATGCTAAATGAACCATAATACTGGCGTTGGTTTAGCCAATGTTCCGGATCGGCTTTGGATGCCAGTGCCGCATTCTTTAGGTTGTCCCAATGCGGGTCGTTTGGGGCGATTTCGGTGCCATCTTCACGAATGCCAGTGCACATCCTGCACCAAAACGCTTCGGCCAGTGCCAGCCCATGTAAGGAAGACCCGGTTGCAATCGCATCACGCAAAGATGGCAGCAGAAAAACCGGATGTCGGGAAGATCCGTCAAACGCGACCCGGCGAGTAGTGTCGTGAACTGCACAATTGGAAAATCGCTTTTTTACCAACTCAAGATATTCCTTGCCCGTCGTCCCGGGCGCGGCTTGGATATGAGGTAGAATTTCTTCCGATTGAACTTTCTCAAAAAAAGCCTGGATATCCGGGTCCTGCATGCAGTCTGAAATCGTCGGTATGTTCATAATTTCCCCGGCATTTGCGAGCAGCTGGTGGCCGCCGTTCAAAATCCGCAGTTTCATGATCTCATAGCTGTGAACATCATGAGTGAGCGTTACACCAACTTGTTCCAAAGGTGGCCGACCCGCACAAAAGTCATCTTCGATCACCCATTGGCGAAAATTCTCGTGCGAGACCGGAGCGCGGTCGTCGACGCCAAGCGCGAGGCATTGCGACACCACTTGGTCCGTCGTCGCCGGTACGATGCAATCCACCATCGAATTCGGGAATGCGCCGGTGTCATCAATCCAGTTGGCCAGATCAGGGTCGGACATGCGTGCCAGACCAACTACACAGTCGCGCAGGATCCTGCCGTTGTCCTGAAGGTTGTCGCAGCTGAGCGCAGTAAAGGGTTTTAGGCCGTTCGCTCGACGCTGCTTTAGTGCCGCGACAATGGACCCAAAGGCCGTGCGGGGCTGGTTCGGGTTCCTCGCATCATGACGAATATCTTCGTGATCGGCGTCGAACGCTCCGGTGTTTGCGTCCAGAAAATACCCGCCTTCTGTTACTGTCAGCGACACAATCCGGATCGATGGGTCGGCCATCTTGCGGATCAAGGCGGGGTTGCCCTCGTCAATCGGCAGGTAGTCGATCATCGGGCCAATCACCTCGGCGGATATTCCTTGCGGGTCGAGTTCGATCAAGGTGGTCAGGCAGTCTTGTGCAAGCAACTTCTCTCGCATCACGACATCATAATTTCGCACGCCGGCCCCTATGATTGCCCAGTCATTGGCCAGACCCTGCTGCATCATCTGGTGGATGTACCACGCCTGATGGGCACGGTGGAAATTGCCCAGACCAATATGAACAATACCGGGGCGCAGATCGTTGCGCCGGTATTTCGGAATGCCAACACCAACAGGCAAGTCTGAGAGGCTGTCGCTGTTCAGCTGAATCGGGGGATTTGCGTTCGCCAGTGGAGTCATCAGCTCATCCAGTTTCCGCCATCGACGTTATAGGTTTGCGCGACGATGTACTCGGCCTCGTCCGAGGCCAGAAACACAGCCATGCCGGTCAGGTCTTCGGCACGTCCCATCCGGCCGTAAGGGACGGCCGCCGCCACTTCGCGCTTTTTCTGGCCAGTGGGTTTGCCTTCGTGCTTTGCAAAAAACGCATCCACACCGTCCCAGTGTTCGCCATCGACAACACCAGGGGCAATGGCGTTCACGTTGATCCCATGGGAGATGAGGTTCAGACCCGCCGATTGGGTCAGAGATATGATCGCGGCCTTGCTCGCACAGTACACGGCGACCAAAGGCTCACCCCTGCGCCCAGCTTGAGACGCCATGTTGATGATCCGGCCCTTGGTTCCGTGTTCGATCATGTGGCGCGCGACGGCCTGAATCGTAAACAGTGTGCCCGCAACGTTGATGTCGAAGACGCGGTTGTAATCTTCGCGCTCGATATCGACGATTGGGGCAGCGGTGAAGATGGCGGCGTTGTTGATCAGTATGTCGACGGGGCCGAAATGGGCGGCCGTTTGTGAAACGGCTGCGTCAATGCTGCGCTGGTTGGTCACGTCCATCTCAACGGCCACGGCGGCGTCACCGATTTCGTTCGCGGCCTTTTGCGCCCGAGGGCCGTCAATGTCTGCAATTGCGACGCGCGCGCCTTCGGCGACGTAAGCCTTGGCAAAGGCTAATCCTATGCCACGCGCGGCCCCGGTGATCAGGGCGGTTTTGCCTGCCAGGCGGTTCATTCGATCCGTAGCCCCTGCGCGTTAAAGCGGTGGATCACATCTGCCCGTGGGGTCAGGTGGATGCGGTCGCCGTGGCGAAACCCGACCTCGCCATCTGCCCGGACGGTGATCGTTTCTGCCAGACCAGTTTCATGGATATGAAAGAACGTGTCTGACCCAAGATGCTCCGATACGCCGACAACACCGGACCATGTGCCCTCGCTTTCCGAAACAGCAATATGTTCGGGACGTATCCCGATCGTATGCGCGCCGTGTTTCGCGGCCTCTTCGCCTTCGATGAAGTTCATCTTGGGCGATCCGATAAAGCCCGCAACAAACAGGTTGCGCGGGGTCCGGTAAAGCTCCAGCGGAGAGCCGACCTGTTCGATCACCCCGGCCTGAAGGACAACGATCTTGTCTGCCATGGTCATGGCCTCGACCTGATCGTGAGTCACATAAATCATTGTCGTGGCGAGGCGTTCATGCAGTTCGCTGATCTCTAAACGCATTCCAACGCGCAACGCGGCATCGAGGTTCGATAGAGGTTCGTCGAACAGAAACGCCGCTGGCTCCCGCACGATCGCACGCCCAATAGCGACCCGCTGACGCTGACCGCCGGACAACTGCCCGGGACGGCGATCCAGATAGTCGCTCAGGTTCAGCACGCTCGCCGCGCCTTCGACGCGTTTGTCGATCTCGGCTTGGTCCAGCTTCGCCATGCGCAACGGAAAGGCGATGTTCTTGCGAACGGTCATATGCGGGTAAAGAGCATAAGACTGGAAAACCATCGCCAGACCGCGCTTGGCAGGTGGCACATCGGTGGCATCCGACCCGTCAATGTCGATGGAGCCCGAAGTGATATCCTCCAACCCAGCGATCAGGCGCAGCAGGGTGGATTTACCGCAGCCCGAGGGGCCGACGAAGACCGTGAATTCGCCATCTTCGATGGTTAGGTCCAGCGGGGGAATGACCTGCACGTCGCCGAAGCTTTTGGTCACGGACTTGAGTTGAATGCGTCCCATAAGATGTCTTCCTTATTTCACAGCGCCGAAGGTCAGGCCGCGGACAAGTTGTTTCTGGCTGAACCAGCCAAGGATCAGGATCGGTGCAATCGCCATGGTCGAGGCCGCGCTGAGCTTGGCAAAGAACAGGCCTTCCGGGCTGGAATAGCTGGCGATGAAGGCCGTGAGCGGGGCTGCGTCGACGGCGGTCAGGTTGAGCGTCCAGAACGCCTCGTTCCAGGCTAGGATGAAGTTCAGCAGCACGGTCGAGGCGATGCCCGGAATGGCCATAGGGGTCAGGACATAGAGGATTTCCTCTTTCAACGTTGCGCCGTCCATTCGCGCGGCTTCCAGAATCTCCCCCGGAATTTCGCGGAAATAGGTGTAAAGCATCCAAACGATGATCGGCAGGTTGATCAGCATCAGCACCACGACCAGCCCCCCACGCGTGTCTAGCAGACCCAACCGAATGAACAGCAGGTAGATCGGGTAGAGCACGCCAACCGCAGGCAGCATCTTGGTCGACAGCATCCACAGCAGGATGTCTTTGGTACGTTTCGAGGGTACAAAGGCCATCGCCCACGCGGCGGGCACTGCAATGATTACCCCCAGAATGGTCGAGCCACCTGCGATGATGACTGAATTCCAAAGGAAGCGCATGTAGTCCGAACGTTCCTGCACGATGGCATAGTTCTCCAGCGTCCAATCGAAGTTCAGGAACAGGGGCGGGCTAGCGATTGCCTGCGCTTCGGTCTTGAAGCTGGTCAAGACAGTCCAGAGGATCGGAAAGAAGATCAGCAGACCTATACCCCAGGCAATGGCGGTGTTCAGTGTTTTGCGTTGTGTTGTGACGGCGCGGGCCATGGTGTTCCCTCCTCACGCGTCCAGGTTTTTGCCGACGATGCGCATCAGGAAAATGGCAACGATATTGGCAAGGATGATGGCGTAGACGCCTCCGGCTGATCCGAGGCCAACGTTCTGGCTTTCCAGCACGCGCTGGAAGATCAGGTAGGTGAGGGTGCGGGTGCCGAATGCGCCGCCGGTGGTCACGAAGATCTCGGCGAAGATCGACAACAAGAAGATCGTCTGGATCAGGATCACGATGGTAATTGCACGGCTCAGATGCGGCAGGATGATGTGGTAAAAGCGTTTCATAACCGGAGCGCCGTCCATTTCGGCCGCTTCAAGCTGTTCACTGTCCAGCGACTGGATTGCGGTCAGCAGGATCAGCGTTGCAAAGGGCAGCCATTGCCACGAGACAATCATGATGATCGAGGTCATCGACGCCTCGGACAGCCATGAGATCGGCTCGGCCCCGAAAAAGCGCCACAAATGCGCCAGCAGTCCGTTGACCGGGTCCATGAACATGTTCTTCCAGACCAGCGCCGATACCGTGGGCATCACAAAGAAGGGTGCGATCACCAGGATTCGGACGACGCCTTGGCCCCACATGGGTTGATCCAGCAGCATGGCCAGAAGGATGCCCAAAACAACGGTGATCACCAGAACTCCGCCTACGATCACCAAAGTTGCCTGAACCGCTGGCCAGAAGGAACTGGACGAGACGAACCGGACGTAGTTGTCGAACCCGACCCAGCCCAGATCACCGCCCCGCAGAGGCAGGTACTTCTTGAAGGAAAAGTACAGCGTCATCGTCAGCGGCACGAGCATCCAGCCAAGCAGCAGGACCACTGCGGGTGCCATCATCAGGCGCGCGACGGATCGGGAATGTTGAGTTGCCATAACGCAAACCCTCTCTGTTCAGGCGTAACCCAGCCTGCGAGAAAAACGCGAATTGTGGAAGGGAAAGGCGGGGGGGCAGACCTCTGCCCACCCGCGGGGAGAAGCCTTTAGTACCCTGCGGCTTCCATTTCTTCGGCTGTGAAGGCCTGTGCTTTTTCCAGCGCTTCTTCCACTGTTTGCTGCCCGGCGTAGACTGCCGAGAACTCTTGGCTCACCTGCGTGGCGATGCCTGCGAATTCCGGGATCGCAACAAATTGGATGCCAACATAGGGCGTCGGTTGCGCACAGCAGTTATCTGGGTCGGCTGCGAGGATCGAGTCCAGCGTCTTCTGTGCGAACGGAACCTTCTGGTATTCGGGATTCTCATACAGCGAGGTCCGCGCACCAGGGGGCACATTGGCCCAGCCTTCGTTCTCGGCCACCAGTTCGATGTACTCTTTGGACGTAGCCCATTCGATGAACTGCTTGGCGGCATCCTCTTGCTGCGTGCCCGCTGGAATTGCCAGCGCCCATGCCCAAAGCCAGTTTGCCCGCTTGTCGACACCTTCCGAATTCGGAGCCAGCGCAAAGCCAACCTGGTCGGCTACGGTCGAGTCATCAGGGTTTGTCACGAAGGACGCCGCAACTGTCGCGTCGATCCACATGCCGCACTTGCCCTGCTGGAACAGCGACAGGTTTTCGTTGAAGCCGTTGGTGGCGTAACCCGCCGGGCCGGATTCATTCATCATATCGACAAAGAAAGTCAGCGCTTCTTTCCACTGGGGCTGATCGAATTGAGGTTTCCATTCCTCGTCGAACCAGCGCGCGCCAAAGGAATTCCCGGTCACCGTGATGAAGGCACCGCCCTCGCCCCAGCCGGCCTTGCCGCGCAGGCAGATGCCGTTGATGTCATTGTCGCGATCCGTCATTGCGGCCGCCGCTTCACGGATAAATTGCCAGGTCGGCGCGTCGGGCATCTCCAGACCGGCTTTTTCCATCAGGTCGGTGCGATACATCACCATTGAGCTTTCGCCATAGAACGGCGCGGCGTACAGCGTGCCGTCATTGCTCAGGCCGTTGCGCATCGCGGGCAGGATGTCGTCCACGTCATATTCGGCGGACATCCCTTCCAGCGGCACCAGCCAGCCATTTGCACCCCAGATCGGCGTTTCGTACATGCCGATGGTCATGATATCGAACTGACCACCTTTGGTGGTGATGTCGGTGGTCACGCGCTGACGCAGCACGTTTTCTTCCAGCGTCACCCATTCGACGTCGATGCCGGTCGCTTCGGTGAATTTGTCGGTATAGCCCTGCATCCGGATCATGTCGCCGTTGTTCACTGTGGCGATCGTGATGGATTCCGCTTGGGCTGCGGCCGTTGCGACGAATGTTAGTGCTGTCGCCGCACGAAGTGCGTGTTTCAAATACATCCTTGTCCTCCCTGAGCTTGGATGCTGTGCAGAGAGCGTAGTTCGTAAATTATCGCGCCGTCAATAAAAACTTTACGCGCGTTAAAAATAGATAATCAGGCAGACTCCCTTAGAACAAGCCTTGCC
This sequence comes from Ruegeria sp. BC1, assembly GCF_056539305.1. NCBI lineage: Bacteria > Pseudomonadati > Pseudomonadota > Alphaproteobacteria > Rhodobacterales > Roseobacteraceae > Ruegeria > Ruegeria sp. BC1. The sequence continues at coordinate 249,285 of NZ_JBQFUT010000003.1, read as the reverse complement.
GAAAATAAAGTTTCCGTTCGTGTGTCGAATTTTCCCCCACTTTCAATAAGTTCGAACAAGGTTTCCGCGCTACGGCTGGCCACGTTGTCATAGTCATGCGCTGCCGTGGTCAAAGAGGGGCACGTAAATTTTGCAAACGGGTGGTCGTCATTTGAGGCCACGCGCAGCGTGCAATCTTCTTTCCGGCCAACCCGAATCCCCTGTTCGAAACAGGCCGCAAGAAAGCCAATGGCAAGACGGTCATTGCTGCACAGCACCGAGTCCGTACGCAACGCGCGTTCCTCCAGAGTTTTCAGAGCGCCCTTGTGGCCGATCTCTTCAAACGCCCAGCCCTTGCCGTCGACTTTGATGATGTGAGGCTCAAACCCAAGCCGCTCCATCACGTCAACATAGGCCTTCCGTCTCTTGTTGGCGTTCGGGTTTGCCGGAGTGCGCATTTCAAAAAACGAAGGCGGCTCGCCGGTCCGGGTCATGTATTCCACGGTCTGCGACACAAAGCTAAAATTGTCCGACCCGATAAAGGCTGCCCCCAGGCCATCCAAGTTACTGTCAAACAAAACGGTCGGCACATTGGTACAGAATTTCTCGATCGCTGATCGGTCAGAAATCCGCCCCAGTGGTGCTAGAAGAACTCCGGCGGGTTTCAGTGCTTGCAAGCCGTCCAGAATCTCGTTTTCCAGTTTTTGTTCGCCGTGAGAGCTGAACAGGGAGGGGCGGTATCCCGCAGCTATACAGCTTTGCTCAAGATAGCGCGCGATTTCGGCAAAGAACGGATCTGCCAGATAGGGTACGACGATACCGATATTCTTGGTCAGCTTCCGGTTCTGGTTCACGGCGTAGATATTCGGGCGATAGTCGAACTTCTCCAGCGCCTCTTCGATGCGGGCACGGGTCGTTGGGCGCACGCTGTCGGGGTCGTGGAAGTATTTTGACACCGTGGGTCGCGAGATACCGCTGAGGGTTGCGAATTCTTCCATGTTCTTAATTTTGGTCATGCCAGTCTGCCTGCGGAACTTAGCCGCCTTGATCTTATCATCGTTTTACATATTCTTTTCGCGCGCAAAAAAATCAATAGCCATGCATAAGTCAGGCAAGGGGTTTGAATGTATCTCGGGATCGATATCGGAACGTCAGCAGTCAAGCTTGTCTGTGCGGATACTGATCGAATTCTCGCGTCTTCTTCCGTTGCGATCCAAACGTCCTCGCCGCAGTCAGGTTGGTCGGAACAACACCCGGATCTCTGGTGGAAGGCTACGTGCGATGCGTTGAACCAGCTCGCCGGGCAAATCGCGCTGTCAGAGGTCAAGGCCATCGGGTTGTCCGGCCAAATGCACGGTGCTGTTTTATTGGACCGCGATCTTCGCCCGATCCGTCCGGCAATTCTGTGGAATGACAGCAGGGCGGTACGGGAGTGTGATGAACTGCGTGTTGCACAGCCGCAGATTGGCCTCATCGCGGGTGTTCTTCCATTGCCGGGATTTACTGCGCCCAAGATTGCCTGGCTGAAAAAGCATGAACCGGCCGCTTATGCCCGGCTTTGCCATATCCTGCTGCCCAAAGACTATATCGGCTTATGCCTGCATGGAGAGTTGGCAACCGACACGTCAGATGCCGCAGGGACATTGTGGCTGGATCAGGCATCGCGCAATTGGCATGCCGGAGTTGCCCAAGCTTCTGGTGTCGCGACCGGCTGGTTGCCGCACGTGTTCGACGGCCACGCAGTCGTTGGAGGTGTGACGATGCAAGCCGCTACCGAGACCGGGTTGAAGCCCGGCGTGCCCGTCGTTGCCGGAGGAGGAGATGCAGCAACCGGAGCGGTGTCTTTGGGTGCCACCGAACCGGGGCGGGGCTTTATCTCTCTGGGGACGTCCGGCCAGTTGTTCGTGGCGGATCGGGTCTATAAGCCCAACCCAGAACGATATGTGCACGCATTTGCCCACACGCTGCCCGACCGCTGGTATCAAATGGCGGCGATGCTGAACGGTGCACGGCCTATTTCTTGGATTGGAGGTCAGCTGGGGCTGTCGGCTGCCGAAGTTGTTGCTCTTGCCGAGACGGTCAACGGTGATCGCGTTCCGATTTTCTTGCCGTATTTGACGGGCGAACGCAGCCCTCTTGGAGATCCTCATATCCGGGCCTGTTTCTTTGGTCTCGACGATGCCACGACGCGTGCGGATATCTGTCGTTCAGTGATCGAGGCAATTGCCTTCTGCTTTGCCGATGCCGCGCAGAGTTTCGGTGACACGATAGACAGTTTGCCGGAACTGGCAGCCATCGGTGGAGGCAGCCGTTCAGACTTTTTGCTGGAACTGATTGCGACGGTAACTGGGAAACCGATTGTGCGCTCGAAAGGTGCGGATTCCGGTCCAGCCTTTGGCGCGGCCCGATTGGCGGCCCGGGGTGACGGTGCTTTGAGTAAAGACGACCTAGCACTTCAACCGCCGACAACCAATCGGTTCGAGCCCGCTGACATGGTAGCATTGCCCGAAAGATTGTTGCGGTTTCGCAGGCTTTACACTGCAGTCAGTACGGTCGATTAGCTGCCTTCTCGTCGAAGGCAGACGTCACACAACGATGATTTGCGGCGAGAAGCCTAGCATGATCGCATGAAGTCTGGAATTTCGTCCAAATCTTCGACTGCCGCGTCGCGTGACAATATCCGCTTTGGCGTATGCCGCGTTGACCGAACACAATCCAAACTGATTCAAAACGGCCACACGAATTCCGCAACTATCTGGCCCTCTGAGATCTTTTCTGCGGCGTGGAGTGTGGTCGCCGCGTCGTCCCAGTGGAAACCATCTTTGTAGGCAGACATCCGTTCAGGCACTATCTCGCGCCAGTTATTTCCGCAAGGCAGGCGTGGAACGGGCATTTGGGTCCGCCCTACAGCGCCAGACAGCTTCGCCTGCGGTGCCACACTCCGAAGACTTTCCCAAATATGCGTTCGCAGCGAGTGTCCGGTACGCGGGCTGCATCCGAAGCTTTCGAGCGAGGTGTTGAGAGCCCGGTTTGGGCTGCCAGTCGCAAAAACAGATTTGCCTCTGCTCCCTGCCACAAGCGATTTGGGTATTCACTTAGCTCGGCAGATATTCCTCACTCCAGGATTCGGCTACATCGCCAGATCTGATCATCAATTCGATGGCCTCGTCCGCATAGCCGAGTTCACCGAGGATCGTTCGGGTTGAAGTACCAAACTTCTCGGATGGCTCGACAGCAATCACCTTTGCGCGGGCTGGACGCACCGCGTAAGGATCAAGCTGTGTCACTTCATGCCCGCTGGGGTGATCGGTGTAAATCGAGAAAGAGTAGCTGCCATTTTCGGTGCCCGGTGTGCCATCTGCCGCGCGTGAATTCCGCGCACGCAAAGCGTCGAGGTTTTCGCATATTGCCACACCGATATCGGCTGCGTGCAGCTTGTCTACCCAATCCGATGCAGGCAGAGATTGGAATGCAGTCGCCAGGTAGGCCGCGCGGTCTTCTTCTGGAAGATCAGGCAGATCCTCCAAGCCTTCGACTTTTCGGAACCGTGGCAGATCGGCTTCATAGGCGCTGAGCAGCACATAACGCCCCGACGCAGTACTATAGAACCGGGTCAGTGCATCATAGCCATTTGCCTCGGGGCCCGACGGTTCGTCGAAAAGCCCACGGCCTATGTAGTCAAAAGCAAAGGGGATCTGCAAAAGGCCGCTATTGGCATTGAGCGAAGTCCGCCCGCGCCCAACACGACCGAAGCGGTATTTCTGATAGAGTGCTGCGGCCACTCCAAGTGCGCCACCAAATCCGCACATAACGTCGATCGTGCCTACATGGGCGTGTTCCTCTGGTCGGTCCATGGCACCACCAAAGCGCAGCATGATGCCGGTTGTGGCCTGAACCAGGTCATCGTAGCCGATGTAATCGGTGCGCGTGCCCCGACGCACACCGCTGAAACAGTCGAGTTTGCAGAACAGCGCATCAGGGTTGAGCTTGCGCAGGCTGTCAGCATCCAGACCCATTTTCTTGATCTGATTGTCGGGTGCGTTCCAAACGATGACGTCGACAGACTTCACAAGATCTTCGAAAATCCGGCATCCGTGATGCGAGGTGATGTCTGCCAGAACAGAGCGTTTGCCGCGCATCTGCGACATGCCATAGATGACGGTGTTCCAACTGTCATACATCGGCACCGACGGGTCGAGTTTGATAACCTCGGCCCCGAAGCGTGCCAGATAGCTGGCCGAATGCGGGCCCGCGATCACATTGCACAGGTCCAAAACCCGTACGCCGGACAGCCAGCTTTCGTTGGCTGTTTCTTCAGAAGGTTCCGGTATCTCTGTGCGGTGGGTCCTCAATAGTTTCAACGCTTCGTCGAAATTGACCCATCGGCGGGGCTCTGGCTGCAACGCTTCTTCGCCGCTTTCCTCCATCCAAACCACCGGGCCGGGTTGCGTCATATCACCATAGATCGGGTCGTGGACGTCGATCATCAGCCCCGAGGTCTCGGCGTATTCGTCGTGAATCCATTCCTGCAGCCAGCGTTGCGGTGCGCCGGGGATCAGCCCACGCCCGAACATTTTTTTCCACTCGTGCGATGTGCGGGTCATGAAGACCTCTTTCATACGCGCGGCGATTTTGTCGGCCCAGAACTTCGGCATCGGATAGACCCCAAGTGAGGTGTCGTGTGTCCATTCCGACCAGGGCTTGTATGTGTCTTCTTCCGATGTCAGCCCATCGGCGACCAACTCGTCATAAATGCCGAGCACTTCCAGACAGCGGCGGGCGTGGTTTTTATGGCTGGGGCAGACCACGTAGAACATGCGCCCGTCCTTGCACATGTAGCTACGGAAGAATGGGTCCAGCAGTTCTTGCAGGCCTTCATATGCAACGTTCATCGGCAGACCTTCGATGCGCCGACGTTCGATCTCGACTTCGCGCTGAGTCAGATAGCGCTCGGGCATGTTTTCGACCTTGATCGAGTTGTAACACAGCCCCTCCATCACGGCGGCAGCCAGAGGAACTTCGATCTGGTCGCCAAGGCCCGTCAGCTGCCGGGACTGCAACGCCAGCACCGCGGCGGATGCAGCGATTTGTGAGGCGTATGCCGAGGCCAGTGGCAGCGGCGAGAATGACGGGTTCAACCCCATCAGAACCCGATTCAGCCCCATGTCGGTGAACACGCCCGAACTTGCCGCGACGATGCTTTCATATGCGCGTAACTCGCGCCGTTCTTCGTCGTTCGAGGCAAAACCGGGGATTGAGAGCGTGATCAGCTCGGGCCTTTCATCGCGCATCGCGGCAAAGTCAATCCCAAGCGCGGCCAGCTTACCGGGGCGGAAGTTCTCGACGATGATATCGGCTTCGGCGCAGAGCGTTCTGGCCCTGTCCAGCCCCTCTGGGTTTTTAAGATCAAGGTTCACAATCACCTTGTTCCGGTTCAGCGCCGCGTTTGCCGGGCTGTCCCACATCGGGCCGTCAGGTGGGTCGATGTGAACCACGGTTGCGCCCAGATCGCCCAGCAACATCGCGACGGCAGGACCCGCGATGTACTGACCAAAATCGACGACCTTCACGCCTGTCAGCGGCAGTTTGGAAAACGAGTTGCGCATGGTTCCTCCCAGAAACTCTTATACCTGCATGCTGACAGGTCTTATTGGCCTGCCAGCATCCAGCCCGCGGCCTTTCCTGCGATCATGATCGTGGGTGAATTGGTGTTTCCACTTGTGATCTCTGGCATGACCGAAGCATCGACTACGCGTAGGCCAGCCACCCCCTTCATGCGTAGATGCGGGTCGAGAACGGCGGTTTCATCGTCCTCGCGACCCATCTTGATCGTGCCGACAGGGTGAAAGATCGTGCTGGCGATGTCGCCTGCCAACCTGGCCAGCTCCTCGTCGGTTTGGTATTGGATGCCCGGTTTGAATTCTTCCGGATCGTAAGCTTCCATTGCGGGCTGCGCCATGATTTCTCGCACCTGCCGCAGGCTTTGGGCGGCCACTTTCCGATCTTCGTCTGTGTCCAGATAATTGGGAGTTATCTCGGGCGGCTGACGGAAATCCGAAGACGCGATGCGGACATGGCCGCGGCTGGTCGGATTCAGGTTGCAAACACTGACGGTAATGGCGGGGAAGTCATGTAGGTCTTCGCCAAAGGCTTCCAGGCTCAGCGGTTGGACATGATATTCAAGGTTGGCGTGCGGGCGTTCTGGATCCGATCTAGTGAAAGCACCCAATTGGCTGGGCGACATGCTCATCGGACCAGAGCGTTTCAGCACATATTCCAAGCCGATCTTGGCCTTGCCCACCAGAGAATTGGCAAGGGTGTTTAGCGTCTTGGTGCCCTTGACCTTGTAGACCGCACGAATTTGCAAGTGATCCTGCAGGTTCTCGCCCACGTAAGGCGCATCCATCACCACATCTATTCCGTACTCTTTCAAAATCGCCGCCGGGCCTATCCCCGATAGTTGCAGGATTTGCGGAGAGTTCACGGCACCCGCTGAAAGAACCAATTCCTTTGAGGCCTGGACCGTGACGGGCTGTCCCTTGTGGTGGACAACAGCGCCGGTGCAACGCAACCGACCATCCTCGCCTTTATCGAAGGTCAATTTCTCGACCTGTGCTTCGGTCCAGATCGTCAGGTTCGGACGCGATTTGGCGGGGCGCAGAAACGCCTTGGACGTGTTCCAACGCCAGCCCGATCGCTGGTTGACGTCGAAATAGCCCACCCCGGTATTGTCGCCAGAGTTGAAATCATCGGTCTTGGGGATGCCGTTTTCGACTGCGGCATCGGCAAAACTGTCCAGAACTTCCCAACGCAACCGCTGTTTTTCGACCCGCCATTCGCCGCCATGCCCGTGCAGGTCAGAAAACCGGCTGTTGTCGCCGGTGCGTGGATCGGCACCGTCATCCAATCTGTAGTGGTTCTCATGTGCCTTAAAGTCGGCCAGCGAGTTTTCCCAACTCCAGGCCTCTTCGTCGGTGAGCGTGGCCCAATTGTCATAGTCGCGGGCCTGACCCCGCATATAGATCATCCCATTGATCGAGGAGCACCCGCCGAGCGTCTTACCGCGCGGGTAAAGCAGGCTGCGTCCGTTCAGGCCCTTGGCCGGTTGGGTTTTGTACATCCAGTCTGTGCGAGGGTTGCCGATGCAGTAGAGATAGCCAACAGGGATGTGTATCCATGGATAGGTATCGGGCTTGCCCGCCTCAAGCAGCAATACTCTGTTATTAGCGTCAGCGCTCAGCCTGTTGGCCATCAAACACCCGGCTGAACCGCCACCAATCACGATATAGTCGAACCTGTTTGCGCCGTCAGACATCTTTGTCTTCCACCTATTCAGTCGTTGCTTCGCCATTTGCGCACCGGACAGGAAACGGAATCCTGTTTTCTGGTACGCGGCCTTTTCAATTCACCTCCGAAGGTCGGGGAGCGATCCATACGCCACCGCACAACGTTGGTTTCACTGATCTCTGCGGGAGCGGCACACAAAAAGCTAATGACAATTCGCACAATGCCATATTAGAAAATTTTATATGGACCGGTTTTCGAATATTAACACCATCCTGGCCTTTGTGACGGTGGCCCGTGAAGGGAGCGTTTCACGCGCTGCCGAAGTGTTGAACCTGACCCAACCGGCCATCAGCCATCAAATCAAGCGTCTTAGTGAAGAGACGGGACTTACGCTGTTCAACAGAACCGCAACAGGGTTGCAGATCACCCATGACGGCGCTGCGGTTTTAGCGAAGGCTCAACAAGTCCTCGATGCAGTCAGTGATTTCCAACGCAGCGCCCGCCAGCGTATTGGTCGTTTGAGTGGAAAACTGACGATCGGCACAATCGTCGATCCGGAATTCATTCGATTGGGCCGTCTGTTAGCGCATCTGCGATCAGAGCATCCTGATGTAGAAACCGAGCTGATGCACGGGGTCAGCGGGGACATCCTGACATGGCTCAGACGGGGTCGAGTCGATGCCGGGTTCTACCTATGTGGCCCCGATGACCTTTCCAGCATTGGGTCGGACGGAGGCGATCCGGTGCACGCCAAAAAGCTGGCCGATTTTACGTATCGCGTGATCGGGCCGGCTGGCTGGCAGAAGCAGGTGGAAGAGTCCGACTGGTCCTCGCTTGCAGCCCTTCCTTGGATTGGCACACCCGAAGCCTCTGTCCACCATCGCTTATTGGCCAAGATTTTCGAACATCACGGCAGCCGCCCGAATGTGGTTGCCTTGGTGGATCAAGAAGCTTCGATGCTTGAAATGGTAAGATCGGGCATTGGCCTGAGCCTCTGTCGCGATTCCATCGCGCTCCATCAAAAACAATCCTTCGGGCTTGCCGTCTGCAATTCTGTGTCAGTTCCTGCTTGCCTGTGTTTCGTGGCGTTAGAACGGCGCAAAGACAACCCTATGATTGCCGAAACATTCGACCTGTTGCGCCGGTCCTGGTGATCTTATCATCAGGAGCGGCACAAAGATGCCCACTGGAGGCGTAGCGCGTATTACCATCTGGCGCGTTCTGCGAGTGATATGGTGGGCGGCCCTATAAACCTGCTCGGCCCCAAGTGCTATGTTCTGTCCAGACTTCAAGGAATAAGCTCAGGCCAACACCTGAAAGTCCGGTCTGGCAGGCCGCAGCGCGGCATTCGGATATTCCGTTAGACGGCAGCTAAGGGCCGTCCACGGCAGATGGCACACGTCAAATGAATGGACGTATTTTCAGGAACGCCGCCGTTGAGCATTTGCCCGAGGTTGGTTTTCGAACCAATACCGCAGGTCCAGCTGGATGCGAGGGAGTTTCAGAATGCAGCTTTCCATTGTTCGGTGTCCACGAACCAACGCTCCTCGTAAATTTTTGCGTTGGTGAATTTGAACAATACGGCCAGTTGGCTGCCCTCGGGAACGCTATCACTGGTCCACTCAACAATCGAGATAACTTCGCCGCTTTCACCGATCTGTCGGATCGAAGTTATTTCAAAGCCGGGCGGCAATGCTGACCCAAGATCCTTTAGTGCGTTGCGAAATAGGGCTTTTCCGATTAGCACATCATTCTGACCCGGCATCGCGAAAATCATGTCTTCGGTGTAGTCCGCAAGCAGTGTATCCCAATCACCCCGGGCAACCGCGCCCCATCCGCGTTCAACTATTTCTGCATCACTTGATCGCTTTGTATCCAGCATTTTACTTCTCCATTTGTTGCAGTAGTCTCGCAACATTAGGGAGCGGTTAAACAGTACGGTATCAGCCGAGTGCTCCATTTTGGTTACTGCAGCTGCAGTAAATGGTGTACTGCATTTGGATGAGCTCCGGTTTGCGCCCGCTCTCAGTAGATGGCTACCGAGGTGAGTTGTGGAAAAACCCTCTGCGCAGGTTGAACAACTGAGTCCTCGGGAAGAGGAGATCGCAAAAGCGTACTCCGATGGGGAAAGCTACAACCAGATTGCAGATCGGTTATTTATTGCGCCTTCGACCGTCAGGACACATTTGACAACCATTTATCGAAAACTTGGGGTTTCCTCAAAGCTGGAGTTGCACAAGTTTCTTGAGGAAGCGTTTCCGAACTCGGAGGACGCAATCAGTCGTGGCACACCACTTCCTGACAAACCTTCAATAGCAGTATTGGCCTTCGAAAATATGTCAGGGGATCCGGATCAGGAGTATTTCTCGGACGGAATTACCGACGACATAATTACGGCTTTGTCGCGCTCGCCGTGGCTGTTCATTATCGCCCGAAATACAACATTTACCTATAAGGGCGCGAAGGTTGACGTGAAGCGTGTTGCTGATGATCTGGGTGTTAGATATGTGCTCGAAGGTAGCGTTCGTCGATCCGGCGATCGGATCAGGGTGACTGCGCAGCTGATTGATGGCCTATCTGGCGGGCATGTCTGGTCAGAGCGATACGATGGTCTGCTTGCCGATGTATTCGACCTTCAGGACGAGATCACAGGAAATGTTGTTGCTTCAATTCTGACAAGGGTACACCTGACTGCAGGTGAACCCGTAGAAAAGCGCCTGCGCCCGGACCTAACGGTATGGGAGCTAACCATGCGCGCCTGGCATTTTCTCTATGATTTCGATGCCGAGAGCTATGCCAAAGCCGAAGCATTGCTTGGACAGGCGCTGGAGCGCGATCCCGAGAGTGCTGAAGCACACTTGGTTTATTCGGTGATCCTTTATCATAGTTTCGTTTTGGGCTTTGCCGACGACGCTTCGGCAACCGCAAAAAAAGCGTACGAACAGGGCAGGCGCGCAACACGTCTGGATGATAGAAACGAATATGCGCAATGGGCCCTTGGGCTTAGCTGTTTTGCTCTGCGCCGTCATGAGGAAGCTGTCACGGCCTTGGAAAGAGCGATAGAGCTCAATCCAAATTGTTCGGTTGCCCAAGGATCACTGGGAACCGCGCTGGGATTGCTGAGCCGCACGGACGAGGCGATCGTAAGTCAGGAAATCGCCATCAGATCCAACCCGCGCGATCCCAGCATATTCTTTCGTTTTAGTGGTATGGCTTTAGCCCATTATCTGGCAGAGCGCTTTGATACGGCAATCGAGTGGGCTTCAAAAGCTGTTCACCTCATGCCTCAATGGTATTTCGGTCAATTCCTTCTAATAGCCAGCTATGTAAGGGCAGGTCGGCACGAGGACGCAAAGGCTGCTGTCGAAAGCTGTTACTCTGCCTTACCCAACGCATCGGTTTCCGATCTTGATCGTATGGCACTGAAGGATGCCGCCGAGATGGAACGGATTAAAGATTGTTTGCGTGAGGCCGGATTGCGCGAGTAGCAGTTATCCGAGCGCGGAGAAGCGAACAGCAGTGTCTTTCTACCGGCGAATACATATTGAGTTTAGGGTTGGAATGCGCAGCGAATGACTGGTTTGGTGAAGCTGCAACGCGGCAAGGCTCGGCCCATCAAGTGCCCGCTATGGGCTGTCCTCCTCTGAATGCGAAGCGTCCGACGATAGGGTGCAGTACTTGTTCCGACACCTCCATTCACATTGTTTGCATTTCCACAATGGTACACCGATACCAGCGGGGGCGTCTCAACCCGGCTTGAAAAACCTTATCCCCACGGACCTGAATCAATCCGCCCCTTGTTTTCCCGCCCAGTGTCGCTTTGGCGTGGAGAGGCCGTTTGCCGGGCAAGTTTCCTTAGCTCCGCAATGCGGTTTGCAGTCGAGGGGTGCGTCGAAAACAGTTTGTCGCGGGTATGGGCATGCAGGGGATTGATGATGAACATATGCGCAGTCGCCGGGTTCCTTTCGGCCGCATCATTATCAATTCGGGCTGCACTCTGCTGGATACGATCCAAGGCTGAAGCCAGGGCCAGCGGCTGGCCACAAATTTCGGCACCGATCCGGTCTGCCGCGTATTCTCGTGTTCGGCTTATTGCCATCTGCACCAGCCCTGCGGCCAGTGGCGCCAGGATCATCAGCGCGATTGTTCCAACCAGACCGATCGCACTGTCCCGCCTTCCTCCGAAGAACAGCGCAAAATTTGCCAGCATTGTAATGGCACCTGCGAAGGTGGCTGTGACAGTCATTATGGCGGTGTCGTGGTTCTTGATATGCGCAAGCTCGTGGGCAATGACACCAGCAAGTTCGTCGCGGGACAACGTCTGCATCAGCCCCGAAGTGACAGCTACCGCCGCGTTATTCGGGTTGCGCCCTGTAGCGAATGCATTTGGCTGAGGTGTGTCCAGCAAATAGACAGCAGGGGTCGGCATGTTGGCGTTTTTCGCCAGATCCTCGACCATCTGAGAAAGCCCCAACCGGTCACCGTCTGGAACGGGCCGTGCATTATGCATGCGAAGAACCATTTTGTCCGAGTTCCACCACGTAATCACATTCATGCCAGCGGCAATGATCAGAGCCAGAAACATCCCCCCGGTACCGGCGAGAAGATATCCCAACCCCATGAACAAAGCCGTCATAGCGGCCATCAGGATCGCAGTTTTCGTATAGCCCATGCGTTGCGGTCTCGTGCAAAATCACCAGGTAAGAAATCACCCTATCATATATTGTCTGCGGGGTTGGTTTCCATGGACTGTGACAAAGTGGATGGCATTCGCCAATGCGTCAAAGCTGGCTTTTCACGCCCTGTAGGTCGTCCATTGTCACTCTCCCATGCACAGTAACGGCAACTTGGACACGTTGGCATCCGATGTTCAACAAGTGAAGTGTTTCACTTTGGTGGGAAGCGCTTTCGGGTAGAATACATCACATGTGGTTGACGAGTATTGTGAGTCAGTAGATGTATTTGTCGAAGATCGACCGGCGTTGTGATGCTACAAGCGACGTTCAGCGAAACAAGTTTGCGCGGAAACACCCATTGCTGGATGACGCTGCTGTTCACGCAAAATGGAAGAACGGTTCGTGGCAGATCACACGCATCGGGGACATCTGGAAACGCACGGGGAAAATACTGTCGGTTCCTTACGAAGGCGCAGACGCCTATCCTTCGTTTCAGTTCGCTGAAGACGGCACGCCGCTGCCGTTAATGGAAAAAGTGCTAAAGGCGCTGCCGCGCGACATGACACCATGGCAATGTGCGTTTTGGATGACCTCACCCAAAAGGGAATTGGGTTGGAAGCTACCTGCAACCTGCGTCCGGATAGGCGATGACCGGGTGATTGGCGTCGCTGGACAAGCCGATAGGGAGCCGGATAGTCGTCAAAATTGAAGTGCGATGAATGGCTGTGAGTGTCCGGCCCATCACCGTGAACCTGAGACACTCTTAGGTCTACAGGATCGACTCGATACTTGGTGACGGAACCTTATCAAGATGGTGTCCGCGTTTAAATCACCGTCGGTAACTTGCATCTGCACTTCGCAAGTCAAGTGCTTCTGTAAAAAACGATGCAAGACCAAGCCGGCACAACTAGGCCAATTGCTTTAGCCGGGGCATCAAATCCAAAAGTTCCCGCGTATACGGATGCTCTGGAGCTACGAACAATGAGTCCGTCTCCTGAACCTCAAGCAGCTTCCCATGACGCATCACGCCCACCCGGTCACACATCTGACGTACGACCGGGAGATCGTGGCTGATAAAGAGCATAGTCAAGCCGAGGTGGTCTTGCAGATCTTTGAGGATATTGAGGATTTGCGCCTGAATGGACACATCTAAGGCGCTGGTCGGTTCGTCACAGATCAGAAAACGGGGCTGAGTTGCTAGGGCGCGAGCAATACAAATGCGTTGACGCTGCCCACCGGAAAATTCATGTGGATATTTACGCCACGCGTCCTTGGCCAGCCCAACCCAGTCAAGCAATTCGCGCACACGAGGTTCGACAGCGGGCTTGGGCAGAATTTTATGATGATGGATCGGCTCGGCCACGAGGTCCCCAACCCTCATGCGTGGATTGAGGCTTGAGAAAGGATCCTGAAAGATCATTTGAATTTGGCGACGATAGGCTTGTAGGGCGTCGGCCCCCATGGCAGTCACATCTTGCCCGTCAAAGATTATTCGTCCACCGTCAACGGGATACAGTGTGCCTATCATCCGCGCGACAGTGGACTTGCCAGAGCCGCTTTCACCAACAAGGCCAAAAACCTCACCGTCCCTAATGTCGAAGCTGACCTGATCGACGGCGGTGAGATAGTTCCGCTGTGATGGCAACAGGCCGCCCTTTTGCAGGAACGTCTTGGTGATGGCCTCGACCTCAAGCAGCTTGCCGGATTTTGACAAATCGGTCTTTTCCCAATGCGCCGCCAGATCATCAATCTTGAAGGTTCTTTCCCGCTCGCCATAGCTGACCACCGGAAAGCGTTCTACTTTAGTGTGGGGTCGTGGCACAGCGGCAATCAGGGATTTGGTATATTCATGCGTCGGTGCGCCGAGGATCTGATCAGTGGTGCCGCTTTCGACCACATGGCCGGAATACATGACGGTGACCGTATCGGTAGTGTCGGCGATAACACCCATGTCGTGCGTCACGAGGATCACTCCCACCTGGCGCTCCTTGGCCAGTTCCTTGATCAGATCCAGTACCTGGGCCTGCACGGACACGTCCAGGGCGGTCGTGGGTTCATCCGCGATCAGAACGCTGGGTTCGGTGCAAAGCGCAAGTGCGATCACCACCCGCTGACGCATCCCGCCGGAAAACTGGTGCGGGTACTGGTTGAACCGATCCGCCGGGTCCGGGATGGATACGCGATCCAGCAGGGCAATGGCGCGCTTTTTGGCCTCGGACGCGGACAGGCCGAGGTGCAGCTGGATCGTCTCGACCAATTGCTCACCCACTGTGAACAGTGGGTTCAGCGAGGTCAGCGGGTCCTGAAAGATCATCCCGATCTCTTTGCCCCTGATCCGGCGCTTGTCTTCGGCGTCCAGTTCATCGATGCGGCGGCCGTTCAGCCAGACCTCGCCCTCGGAGACATGAGCCGGGGGGTCCAGAAGACCGATCACCGCATTGCCGGTCATGGACTTGCCTGCGCCGCTCTCGCCAACAACGCCACGGATTTCACCGGGATGTAGGTCGTAGGTCACATGCTCTACCGGCTTGAAGACACCGTGGCGGGTGGGGATTTCCACCGTCAGGTTGCGAATCGAAAGAACGGGATCGGTCATTTCAGCCTCGGGTTAAGAACATCGCGCAGCCAGTCGCCCAGCAAGTTTACGCTCAGCGCCAGCGCCAGAAGGGTGCACGCCGGGAAGAACAAGATCCACCACTCGCCTGAGAACAGGAAGCCCTGCCCGATGCGGATCAGCGTGCCCAGCGACGGCTGCGTGGGTGGCGCACCAACGCCTAGAAAGCTGAGCGTCGCCTCGGCAATGATCGCCAGTGCGAGTGAGATGGTGGCGATCACCAGCACCGGTGACAGCACATTCGGCAAAATGTGGCGCAGCATGATGGTCATAGGGTTTTGCCCGATGATACGCGCGGCGGCGACATAATCCTTGTTCTTCTCCACCAGCGTTGCGCCCCGGACGACGCGGGCAAACTGCACCCAGTCGGACAAGCCAATAGCAAGGATCAGCACCCAGATCGCCATTTGATCTCGGTATTCAATGGGCGTTATGCCCTTGGCGATGCCAAAGATCAGCATCGCCAAAAGGATTGACGGGAAGGTTAGCTGCACATCCGCAGTACGCATGATGATGGTTTCGGTCCAGCCGCCGAAGTAGCCCGACAAAAGACCTAGAATGATCCCTAAAACCATGGCGAACAGAACCGCCGCGACCCCTACAAACAGCGAAATCCGCATTCCGTACAGGATTGTCGAGAACACATCACGCCCCTGATCGTCAGTGCCCATCAGGAAGCTTTCGCCGGTAAAGGCATTGGGTTCCATTGGTGGGGTGAAGCCGTTCATCAGATTGAGGCTCGACGGATCAAACGGGTTTGTCGGCGCAATCAGCGGCGCAAAGATGGTGGCAAGGATAAGGATCAACGCCACCGCTGCCGACACCATGGCTACAGGCGAGCGTCGAAAGGCGTAGAACTGGTCGCTGTCCAGAATGCGTTTCATACGGCTCATGCGCTGACCCTCAGGCGCGGGTCAATGAAGGCATAGAGGATGTCGACCGCGAGGTTGATGGTGACGAAGATGACCGAGATCATCATCAGATATGCTGCCATAATAGGAATATCCACAAACTGGATTGCATTGATGAACAGAAGGCCAAGGCCTGGCCACTGAAACACTGTCTCGGTAATGATCGCGAAGGCGATGATCGCCCCCAGTTGCAGGCCGATAATGGTGATAACGGGAACCATCGTGTTCTTCAGTGCGTGGCGATAGTTGATGGTCCGATCGCTCAGACCACGGGCGCGGGCAAAGCGGATGTAGTCCTGTCGGAGTACTTCCAGCATCTCGGAGCGAACCAGCCGCATGATCAAGGTCATCTGGTAAAGACCCAGCGTTATCGCAGGCAAAATCAAGGCTTTAAGCCCACTGCTGGTCAGTAACCCGGTGTTCCACCAGCCCAGATCCACCACCTCTCCGCGCCCGAAGCTGGGCAGCCATCCAAGCTCAACCGAAAAAATGTAAATGAGCAGGATACCGATCAGGAAGGTGGGCAGGGATACACCGATCAGAGAAGCCGACATGATGAAATTCGCCGCAAACCCGTCTCGTCGGATCGCGGTGAACACACCTAGGGCGATGCCCAAAACAATGGCAAATAAGGCTGAGACCAATGCCAATTCCAACGTGGCCGGTGCGCGTTCTACCAAAATTTCCGCAACCGGGCGGCCCTGGCGGAAACTGACGCCAAAATTTCCCTGCGCCGCTTCCTGCAAGAATTTCACATATTGCACCGGAAACGGCTGATCGAGGCCCAGCTGAGCGCGCAGGCGTTCCACGTCTTCCATAGTCCGTTCCTGCCCCAGCATATTGTCGATCGGGTCGCCAACAAAGCGGAACATGGAAAAGGCGACAAGGCCCACGACGAACAGAACCAGTGCCGACTGGGCTACACGCTTGATTATGTATGATAGCATTTAGTTGACCGTGACCCAGCGTAGAAGGAAGAAGTTGTCGGGCCGTTGTGTCAGCTCGATATTGCTGCGCACGCCCCAGACCAGTGGCTGGACATAGAGTGGTACATAGGCCACCTCGTCTTGCAGGATACCCGCGACCTCATCCAGCATCGCCTGACGTTTAGGCTCGTCAATCTCAGATTGGATCATCGGCAGCAATTCGTCCACGCGTGCGTTGGAGTAGCCGCCGAAGTTCCACGAGCCCAACTTCTTTTCCTCGTTCGGAGTAGAGGCCAAAAAGCGCACGGGATGTTCGGCATCAAAAGTACCTGGCGACCAGCCTAACAGGTACATGTCAAAATTGTCGGCCCGCAGTTCCGGCCAGTAGTTCTGCACCGGCATCGCGTCGAGCGTCACATTAAATCCAACTTGTGACAGCATAGCGGTGATCGCTTGACATACGGATTCGTCATTCAGATACCGATTGTTAGAGCACTTAAAGCTGACCTCGGCACCCTCCGCTCCGGCCTCAGTCAACAGCGCTTTCGCACCTTCAGGGTCATAATCATAAGGGTCTGCGTTCGCAGCAGAGTACCCCCGCATCGCTGGACTGACTAATTGGCTTGCTACTTCGGCGTTGCCACGCATGATGGTTTGCAGGATGGCAGGTACATTCACCGCCTTGGCAACCGCCTCACGTGCGCGCGCGTCGCGGAAGACGTCGGACCCACCTTGCCCGGCCTCGTTTGCGCCTTCCTGCTGGTCAAAGCCCAACATGATAACACGTGCTTCGATGCCTTGAATGACCTTCACTTCTGGGTTGCCTTGCAACCGGTCGATATCTTGAATGGGCACCGGATTGATGAAATCCACATCACCAGACATGAGCGCCGCCAGAGCTGTCGCTGGGTTCTGGATCGGAACCAGTTCAGCGCGAGTCAGGTTGTGTTCGGCCTCGTCCCACCAGTTCTCAAAGGGTTCCAGAACAGTACGTAAGCCTGGTTCTCGCGCTGTGACGCGGAAGGCACCGGTGCCATTGGCGTTCAGGGTCGCGTAGTTGCCAGCCTCTTTGTCGGGAAGAGCTGCATCGTTTGTCTTGGCCCAACCACTATCCATGATCATCCAGTTGGCGATGCTGTCCGGGAAGATCGGGTTGGGCGCAGTCGTCATGACATCGACGGTAAAGTCGTCAACCTTCACCACCTCGCTGACCGGTGCGAACCAGCTGCGGGTGTCCGAATTCTCGTCCGAGGCGCGTTGATATGAGAAAATTACGTCATCCGCGTTGAACTCGGCCCCATCATGAAATGTAACGCCCTCGCGCAGCTTGAACCGCCAACCTGCGCCGTCACCGATAGTTTCCCAACTTGTCGCGAGCGCCGGTTCGATGGTCATATCCTTACCCCGCCGAACAAGACCTTCGTAGACATTATTCAGAAACCCCAGCACGGGGGCAGAGTTGACCGCATGAGGATCCATCGTTTGCGGGTCTGTTTCGACGGCAAACGTGAACTCTTTGGCTGCGACAGGTAAGGCAAGCGCCCCTAAGAGCGCGGCAGTGGTCAGACGTTTCATGATTGCTCCCACTTTTTGGTGGCGGGCCTCGGATACCGAGGCCCGGCCACGTTTCTTAATTCAGGCCGAAATGTTTAACCATTGGCTGATCTTCGGGATCTACGTTGATATCCAGGTTTTCTGCCATGCCCCAGTTCAGCACCTGGTGGTGGATCGGGATATACAGCTGTTCGTCCTGCACCACACGCCAGATCTCTGCGATATCCTCATTGCGCTCGACAAGATTAGTGTTCGAGGCCAATGACTTAATCTTGGCATCCAGCTCATCGTTGTTAAAACCAGTGCCGTTCCACGTGCCAATATCGCTTTCGCGACCATGAACCAGGAAGTTGAAGATGTACTCCGAATCATAAGTCGGAACGCCCCAGCCCAGCATGTAGAAATCGGTCTTTCCGTCAGTGATCAGCGGGAAGTGCTGCGCTTTCGGCTTGGCATCAAGATTCACGGTAATACCGATTTGGCCCAGCATCCCGACAGCGGCCTGACAGATGCCTTCATCGTTGATGTAGCGGTCATTAGGGCAGTCCAGTCGGATTGAGAATCCGTCAGGATAGCCTGCCTCTGCCAACAGGGCTTTTGCCCCTTCGACGTCCGTGTTGCTTTCGCCGTCCATGTCGGCGGTCCAGCCGTTAACGAAGGGCGGCGCAATCATCCCGGCAGGTTGCGACTGACCGCGCATAACCACCTGCTTGATGGCATCGCGGTTGATCGCCTTGGACATGGCCTGACGCACACGTACATCAGCAAGAGGGTTCTTGCCATCGACGTTGTCCGCTTCGATATCGTCCCCACCCTGGTTCATACCAAAGAAGATCACCCGGTTCTGCGGCGCTTGTTTGACGACCAGCCCATCTACAGCATTCACTCGGTCCAGATCCTGCACCGGCATATCCTGGAGGAAATTCACCTCGCCCGATAGCATCGCAGCAACGCGGGTGGCATCGTTCTGGATCGGTGTATAGATGATTTCGCTGATCGCCATCGGGAACTGATCACGACCCCAATAATCCTCGTTCCGCTCCATCACGGTTTTCACGTCGGGCTCGCGGCTGACCAGTTTATATGGGCCGGTTCCGTTCACATTTGTGGTCGCAAAGGTAATCTCGCCACCCTCAAAATCCTGAACGTCAACTGCGTTGTTCGCCTCGGTCCAGCCTTTGTCCATGATGAACAAATCCGTCAGGTTCGCCGGCAGGATTGGGTTCGGGCCATCGGTTACGATCTCGACCGTGTGGTCGTCGACCGCGCGTACTTCAACGATCGAATTGATCAGTTCTTTCATGTCCGAGTTCGGCTGTTTAGCGCGATTGATGCTGAAAACCACGTCTTCTGCAGTGAAATCGGCGCCATCATGGAACTTCACATCCTTACGCAGATTGAACACCCAGACATTCGGATCACTCTCGCTGGGGGCCCAATCCGTGGCCAGTGCGGGCTCAAAGGCGCCGGACGTGTCGCGGATAATCAAGGGTTCATACATCTGGTGGCGCACAGTATGCGTGGGCCCTTCGTTTTGCGAATGCGGGTCAAGGGTCAAAGCATCCCCCGAACGCGCCCAACGCAGGGTTTCTGCATTGGCCAACGACGTTGTCGTCATCAACAGCGCAAGCGCGAGTAATTGTTTTTTCATTCTTTTCTCCCATATTGCAGTCGTTTAGCTGCATTGAATTCACGATACTGTGTCGCAAATTTCTGTGAATGTTATGGTTGTGGATAGCATACTAACTGCGAATGCATGTCAATCGTTCAACGCGGTGCTGATTTACCAACTTAAGCGACCCGGGATTTTTAGAGGGCAGCCACTCTCAAAAAAACATCGCACCAAGTATCTCTTACTCGGGCGAGACCAAAACAAACCGCAAAAATCATGCTTCCCGTACCGGTTAGTAAATCCAGAAAACGATGAGGCGAACCGCGATTCTCAGAATCTAGATAAAGGTCTGCTTTAGGCGTGATTGCCAGACTGCTTATAGCCGTTGCGAGATTCTGCAATCCTCCCGAGGTGTTTTAGCCGTGTTTGAAAAGCGCACAAAGCGGTCGTTCGAGCAGAACACAACAATGGCAGTTTTATCCGCTCTTCGGACCTCCGCCCGTCTTTGAGCTTCGCTCGCGCAGCGATTGTCTCCTCTGATGGGTCGCACTGCAGCGAAGTGATCAAGGTCGAACGATGGCTATGGGCTGTTTGCTACTTTGGGACGCCAGGGAGGGATGCTGACATTCGCGCCATAACCAAAATAGATCGTCGTTTGCCCTTGAACCGGAAATAAGATCAACAAGGCAGAGGGCGCCAATACACACCCACGCAATACTGCCGGTAGTTATCGCGACTCTGCCAGCGCTTTGGCCTTTTCGTACTCGTCCAGCAAAGGCTGCATCATTTTTGGATCATATATCACCTTTTCCAGCCACCGTCTGAGTGGAAAGGTCTCGCCTTCGGCGATCATAGCCGCGAGGCTTTCGAGAATTTCCGTTTCTTGATCGATCTTCCCGATCGCAGCATTTCCAGCGGCTTGGTAGACCATCATATGGGGTCCGAACGGCCCTTCGAGATCCAGGTTTTCCTGTAGTGTGGCCAGACTCTCTCGATAGTTCCCAGCGTGGAATTGAGAAACGCCCAGAATGTTCCTATAGGGCCGACGAATGCTTAAGGGATCAAGGCTTAGCGCTCGCTGCAGCGGTGTTATTGCCTGCTCTGGCTTGCCTGCGTACAGAAGGAACATGCCTAAATAACCATGCGCCAAACTTGAGCTCGGCTCTTGCTCGACGGCGCGTTCACCGAAATCAATTGCAGGTTGCGGATTGCCCATCAATATTTCGAGTATACCCAAGGTCAAAAGTGCGCGAACATTTGCCTGATCCTTTTCCAATGCGCTTTCAGCATATTGCCTGATCAGCCCCCGCGTTTCATCCGTGTTTGCAGCAAGTCCAAACCAAGTTCTGTGCGCTTCCGCAAAGGCCAGACCGGCATAACCGTGCGGGGCGTCCGGTTCCAACCGCACCACCCGCTGCAACAAGGTGTGAGCGGCGTCAAAACGCGATGGGTCGCTTGGCGGATGTATGATGTCCAAGGCCTGCTGATAGAGGATTCTGGCATCCCGGCGGGTCCACCGTGCATCCTCCATTCTCGAAGTCAGTTCCGGGAACAATTCGATAGAAAATGTCGAACTGATCTCGCGCGAGATTTCGGTCTGAGTTTCGAACCGGTCTGTCGTTTTATAGTCGAACCGTTTGGCCCAAATTTCGCCCCGACTGTCTACATCAACGAGGCCGATGTTTAGCCGATAGCCATCCGTCATGGTCTGTAGGCTGCCCCTTAGAACATGGGTCGCACCCAGCTTGCGCCCCTCGTCGATCAGATCGATGGCTCCGTCGGAGAGTCCGGCCGTCGACGCATACGAGATCACGCGCAAGCCCTGCACCCGTGCCAAATCTGTTGTGATATCCTCGGCAATGCCGCGGGCCGCCACGGATGTAACAGCGCTATTACCCAACGGATTGAACGGCATTACGGCAACGACAGGTAAATCCCCCCAAAGGTCGTTGTCCGTGGTCGCCTTATTGTTAGAAGGACTTTCAGTTTCGAAACTTTGGAACAACATGAAAGCTGTCACGCCCACCAACAGCGTCAACAAAAGCAACACGACCCAGTTCGGAGCCCGCCAGCCAGTTCTGCCGCGCCTGCCTGTCCGATCTGGCGTATCGGAAGGCGCCGAAGTTACATCCCGAAAGTCGAACGACGGCACATAGGACCCTTTGGGAATGGTAATCACCAAGGGATCGTTGCTTCCATCCGTCAGGTAATAGTGTTCCAGCTCGCGCCGTAAGCGTCGCGCTTCAAGGCGTACAACCGGGTCTGAGGTCGCATCGAAGTCCTCAGAACGACCCAGAACGGAAACGCCAATTGAATAGCCCTTCAGCCGGTCAGCGTGCCCGGCCAATGTTTCGTCCACGATGTATTTGAGGAACGCGCGTCGGCGATCATTCGCACCAAACTGAGAACTCTCAAACATACGGTCGAGCTGTTCGTCTATGGCCGCTTGTTCCAGAGGCGGCGCTGACTTCCGCTCGGATAACTGACTTTCCATCGCAGTATCTGTCGGCAGTGTTTGTTCCATCCAAACTAACCTAACGATACCCGGGTTATTCGGGTCGCGTCCAGTATTACATTCAAACAAAAGAATTTTTAAGGTTCCAAACACGTTCAGAACATGTTCGTTACCCCAGTCCGCGGACGCTGGATGTTAATCTGGTGTCTCCATGGGGTGCCCCGGCAGACAGACCGTGGAAACAAATTCTCACTGACGGCCAATGGCCTTTGACGGGAGGGGAGCAAGTGGAAAACTTTCTTGCTGCCGGATGTTCCGAATTGGTAAAACAATCGCCTAACGATGAATTCACAATCGTGTCTTTGTCGCGGAGCGATCCAAGGTTTCAGGCGATTTGCCGTGACTTCGGCGAGGCAGTGACCGCCTTCCACAGCTTTCAAACTAAGGGGGAAACCGGGCGAGCCCGAGCGGCCGAATACAAGCAGATCTGCGAGGATCTGAAGCTCGAACTGATGGAATACGTCAACAAGGCCTCGGTCAAAGCCAAGGCACAAGGTCACCACTGATGCGGCATGACGGTCGCCCGAACAGGCAGCTTGCCCGGCGCCGTGATTTGAACTGTACCACGCAAGGAGACGGGAATGATTAAACGAACCTGCCAATCGCTATTCTTCGTATGTCCAATGGTTCTGGGCTTCTTGTCTACCGTTCAAGCACAGGACGGTGATGGTCAGGACTGCAAGGCATTGTTCGTGCAGAATGCCGGTTCAGTATCAATGACCGCTGATACGATAACGATGACAGATGTCAGCCCGATCGTCACATTCTTCTGTGACAGGCCGGTGCGGTATGCCGGTGTCCAAAGCATACAGGGCTTTCTGGACATGGTGTCCGAGGGCGACGACAGCTTTGCCGTGGACCCGCCCAACGCCTTGCTGACCATCGTTTCGGATGGAGAGCAGCCCGTCGATGTGGTCGTGGAGCTGTCGCGGCGGCCAGTAAACGACCAGGGAACGATGACCTATCCCGGCGTCAAGGTCATCAAGGGAGACATTCCACAAGCCACAGGCCCCGGCACGTTGTTCATCGACCATTTCGGGCGACCAATGTCGCCGGGATCGGTGGCAGGTGTGCATCGCCGGCACGACCGCCGCGAGGTTCGTCACTGCGCCGCCAACGACCCCGATAACCCGAACGATCTGTGCAACTGCGGGCCCGGCCTGGTCTGCAACTGAGACAAGAAAAATGATGGAGGAGAATATGTTTTATTGCATTGGTAGAAGATTTCACAATTTGGCATTTGCCTGCACAACTTTGGTTATGTCTTTTGGCGTCGCCGCAGCTCATGCTGAAAACCTGCCGACCGGCAGGACCGCCACGCAGATCAGCGACGAAGAGTATCCAGCCAGTTATTTCCCGAATACGGAAATTCTGGGGACAGATGAAATGCGGATAACGGCATTGGGAACTGGCATGCCGAACCAAACAAAGGCTGCAGTGTCCATTTCGTTTCTTGTCGAGCTTGGCAACGGCGATGTGTTCCTGTTCGATGTAGGCATGGGTTCGATGGGCAACCTATTCTCACTCAGGCCAGACTTCTCGAAGATCGACAAGGTGTTCATCAGCCACCTGCATGTCGATCATGTCGGCGACTTCATGGGGCTGCACATCGGTAGTTGGCTGTCCGGCCGCTACACCCCTTTGAGGATTTTCGGACCCACCGGATCAACCCCGGAACTGGGCACAAAGGCTTTTGTTGAAAACAGCCAAAAAGCCTACGCTTGGGATCTTGAAGGTCGCACAGGCGCATTGCCGGACGATGGCGGCAAGATCGAAGTGACCGAATTCGACTACATGCAGGAAAATGAGATCGTATACGAAGAAAACGGTGTGACGATACGGTCCTGGCCGGCCATTCACCTTCTGGATGGATCAGTAAGCTATTCTTTGGAATGGAACGGGCTAAAGTATGTTTTTGGCGGCGACACCTATCCGAACAATTGGTACGTGAAATACGCCAAAGGCGCAGATATCGCATCGCATGAAGCCTTCCTGCCACCGAAAGCGCTGGCACCCTATTTTGGTTGGACCCTTGGCCAAGCGACGTATGTATCCACGCGCGTTCACACCGAGCCTGCGGCTTTTGGCAAAGTCATGGCCGAAGTACAGCCACGTCACGCGGTGGGTTATCATTCAGTACTGTCGCCCGAGAATTACCAGGCAATTCTAGAAGGCATTCGTGCAACATATGACGGGGATCTTACGCTAACGCGCGATCTGACGGTTATAAACGTCACCAAGGACAAAATCATCGTGCGCGAAGCATCTGTGGATGAATACGCGCTGCCGCCATCGGTGACGGAGGCGTACAACAATGCGCCGCGGTCCAAGGAAAAGAAACCATCTGATAAGATTTTGGCCGGGAAATGGAAGGGTTACACCCCACCGAAGATGCCGGATGACAAATAGTCCGGTTGCCAAGGGCGCACCCGCCGGCCGGGCGCGCCCTTTTTGATCGCTCTTGGTGTTTGCAACGACCAGAATTTCGGAACGAAGACACCCTCCTGAACCCAAGAACCAAAGGTCGATACGCCTCTGACCGATGGCATGAGGGTAGTCGTACAAAGGAAAGAACGGATTGATGAACGCCTTTGCCAAGTCTCCGATATCCAGATCGAGCTCAGTGGGTTTGTGCTGGCCTGTTGTGTTTACCGCCCTGGCTTTCGGCCCGTCCGCTGCGGCAGATGACTCGGAATTGGCCAAACAATTGTCGAACCCGTTGGCGTCGCTGATCTCGGTTCCCTTCCAGTTTAATTACGACACCGGGTACGGCAGCGAGGCAGGCAGTCAGACAACCCTCAACATTCAACCCGTCATACCCATTTCGCTGAATGGCAACCTGAACCTGATCACCCGGACGATCATCCCTTACAAATGGCAGAACGATCTTTCTGGAAAGCACGGAAACAACCAGGGTTTCGGGGATACGACAATAAGTCTTTGGTTCAGCCCAACCAAATCGTCGTTTACATGGGGGGTCGGGCCCATCTTCTATTTGCCGACTTCCAGCAACCGCGAACTGGGCGTGGGCGAATGGGGCGGAGGGATCACTGGTGTCATACTGGTGCAGGAGGGGCCCTGGACCATCGGTGGGCTGGGTAACCATATCTGGTCATTCGAAAGCGACGACATCAATTCTACCTATCTTCAGCCCTTCCTAGCGCACACCACCAAGGACGCCTGGACATACACGGTGAATTCCGAATCCACCTATGACTGGACCACGGACGAGTGGACCGCGCCGGTGAACCTCATGATTTCTAAGCTGGCCAGGTTTGGGGAACAGCGCGTGTCGCTGCAGGCGGGTGCGCGTTACTACCTCACTTCACCAGACTCCGGACCCGATGGTTGGGGGGCTCGGCTGTCTGCGACACTTGTGTATCCGCGGAAATAAAAGGGGGAGACGTTGTACCGTTTCTTTACGCAATGACGAGATTATTGTTACATATCAGATGCTTGACGGCGGCAATCGCGGTTTTCATCCTTGCGACCACCGTCAAGGGCGATGTGATCCCGTACAGCGGGGCAGAAGTCGCCAAAAATATCGCCGTGTTCCGAATTGAAGACGAAGGTATTCGTCTGGAACTGGAAATTTACCCCGAGGATTTGGAGGTTTTCGAACACGCCTTTCAGTTGAAGCTGACAACTGCATCCCATGCGACACCGGCCAAGTTTCATCAGTCACGCGGTGAGAATACCGAAAGCCCTGTGATCGCGCGTTCTGACGGGAAACCGCTACAGTTTGATCTGCTAAGTGTGGAACGTCGACAAAGAATTGACCGGGCCTCGCCCTTTGCCGGAATGACAGACACCTTCACCGGCAGGCCAATTCCCAGCCCGCCTGAAAACCCAGACGTTATGTTTATTGAGGTATTCTATAGTTTTGAGGGTGCGCGACCTGAGAGTCTTATCATTCGCCCTCCCTTTGCCGAAGATGGATCGCGCACAGCAGCAATTGGCTTCATTGTTTTCGACCGCTCAGTCCCGATCACGCGGTTCAGTTTTCTGAGAACAGATATGCATCTGACGATTGACTGGGCTGATCCATGGTTTACGGCGTTAAAAAACCCTAACCTCAATCGGTCGGCCCAAAACGGCACTACGTCATTCCTGTATGTGGCGCCGCGTGAGGTTCGACACGAAATCCTCATCCGGGTTCGGGAACTCGCGCCATGGATTAACCGGGAATTGACGACGGGTACCAAGCTGGAACCTGAGCTTCAGTCGCAGATTCTATCCGCTGCGTTAGAGTTATTCAAAACTCGAAATTCGTTGAGTATTTCGGGAAACGTCGTCCCACCTGCTTTTGTTCGGGGAGAATTTCTGACGTTAGGAGAGCGAGGGTTTCAAGTCGTTGAAAACCATCCAAAACTCATAACCGATGCAACGTTTGTCGGGGTGATCCTGACCTATCCGATCTCGGAGTTGCCAACCCGAATCTCAATCAACTGGGACATGTTTGATGATACGATCCAGAAAGTTCCGGTAACGCTGACAGACATTGCTGGGCCGTTCTTCGCCTGGGCAACACCGGACGAACCTGTCGTCACATGGACCAACCATCTGAAACGATACAACAATCCAAAAGTCACGCCGGTTCAAGCTGTGGGCATCTTGGCTATTCCGTCGTGGACAGTGTTGGCTGTTGCCCTGTTCGTGGGCGCAGGTGTGGTAGCGTTCCGATCATCAAAGACCCTGATATGGATTGGTGTTGTTGCGCTATCAACAATACCTCTTAGTGCGGGCATCGCTTTTTCAGGGAAACAAGCAATTCCGGTCCTAAACCCGATCTCTGGCCAATCTGACGCGAAGATTGTGACGAATGCACTATCCCGTCTTCTGACTAACACATATGTGGCGGCTCTCGAAGTGTCCTCCGAAGAAAGGAAACTGGCGCTTGCACCGATCGTTATGGGCCCATCGCTCTCTGATGTGGCCGTAGAACTGGAAACCAGCTTGACGATCCGGGTGCCCGGGGGCGGGCGTGCGCAAATCGTCGATGTCACGGATGTCGTCATTGTCGAAGGCGACATGAGTCGCAGAGGAAAGTTCGAAGGCGTCATACAGTGGCGCGTCTACGCCCGGGCCGGACATTGGGGTCATGATCACCGTCGGCGCGTCGACTATCGCGCCCGGGTAGAATTCCAGCCTGACCGAGGAAACTGGGCTCTCTCCGCCATCACAGTTTTGGAGGCACGTTCACCAGATGTCTGATCGTTTGCGAAAAATCCTGTTGGTTTGTGTAGCTGCCTGTCTGATCGTTTCTGCGGTCGCAAGCCAGGCGCATTTCCTTCTGAACCTCAATGTGCGCGTCTTTCATGTTGAACACACAAACGACGGCCTTCGCATCTTTATGCGTGTGCCGATGCCATATCTTGTCGCGGACAAGGCCGGTGAACCAGTTGAGGGCGGTCTTCCGTCAGCCGCACCATTTACGACCAATGCTTTTGAGGATGGCCGTGTGGTTCACTTTGTCGACCCCGTCGAAATCGCCGTAGACCCGCTTGGGCTCGGTCAAATTGCTGAAACTGGCACAGTTTTAAAGACCCAGGGAACGCATGTTCCAGGCAATGTTGAATCTGTTGCGCTTCATCGTGTGGGCGAAGAACCTGGCTTTGCAACTTTGAATGAAGCCAAACAAGCTGTTTCTCAAGGCTCAACCCTGAAGGCCAATCCACCTGCCTATGTCGGCGACGTGGTTGTGGACATTGTAGTACAATACAATTTCGGGCATGCACCTTCGACCTACACCCTGTCCAGCCTGCTTGATCCCCGTTTGCCAGACCAGGATATGACGGCGAACCTCATCCTGGATTACGGTGCCAGCGATCCATTGATTTTTCGAACACGGGGGCTGATGACGGACTCGATCGAGGTCTCCCGATCCAGAATAGCAGGGATCGCAACCTTTATATGGGAGGGCGTGCGCCACATTCTGGAGGGCGTCGACCATGTCCTGTTCGTTGTTTGCCTCGTCATAGGAGCGCACGGATTGCATGCACTTCTATGGCGGGTCACTGGCTTTACAGTTGGTCACAGCGTTACACTGTCGCTCGGGTTCTTTGGTTACGTACCATCGGGCGCATGGTTTGTCCCGTTTGTGGAAACGGGCATTGCTTTGTCTATCATCTATGCAGCTTTTCTGGCGGTGTTGGAGGGCAGCTCAGATACCGGCTCCAACAGAAAGGTTTTTGTTATAACCGTATTGATGGGCCTCCTTCATGGTCTCGGCTTCAGTTTCGTTTTGCACGAAATTCTGCAGGTAACGTCCCCGAATATCTGGCAGAGCCTATTGGCCTTCAACATTGGTGTTGAAGTTGGTCAACTGGCAATTGTCTTGGTGACTTGGCCGCTTCTGTCCCTTGTTGCAAGGTTCGGACCAACTCCAGAGATGTCCTTAAGGGTGTCGATTGCGATCGGTTGCGGAACGATTGCAAGCTGGTGGACTTTTGTGCGCGGAAAAGACTTTCTGGAGATGCTGCTAAGCTAAATTTAAGATACTGACACCGAGCAAGATCCGTGTCTGAAGTTGGTAGAACGCTCAACTCCTCACGGACGGTGTTGCTTGGAAGCGGCTAATACGAGTGCTGGCAGACGTCAAAGCTGCGATCCGCACCAAAAGTGACTATGAGTTTGCCAGGGCACGGAGTGAGTTTTCGATACCAATGTCCGGTTCAGGGAAGCTGCAATGCAGCGACTTCGGAGATTGTGAAAGCCCGGATCGGGCCGGATCTGTCACAGATCGCGTGCCCATCCTTCTCATACAGCCGCACTTCGTGACTGACGATCTTTTTAGGGAACAAACCTCTGATAGGAGTAGACATTCGACAAAACAGAACCCGACTCGTGCCGAGACGACAACACCGTTGTTTCCGCGGCTCCTTTCCAATTGATGATTTCTCAAGAAATGGTCCGTTTTTCATAGGATTCTACGGGTCATCCAAATCCAACACTGCAGGGTCGATCATGCGCTTGTTTGCGCTTATCTTGACAGAAGTTCGCATGGCCTTACTTCGCCGGAGCAATCGCCGAAAACGCGCTTCGTCGAGCATAAGCAGAGTTGAGGGTGCCAACGCCCGCACGTTTACACGACGTGGCCGTTTCAATAGCATGGCCAATTGTCCAAACATTTCGCCACGCCCTAACCGCGTAGTGTGTCTGCCGAACTCCACTTCAACTGCCCCAGAAGCAATGAAGAATACACTCCGGGCGAATTCATCCTTGGAAATGATGGTATCGCCTGCGTTGGCATAACGTGTACGCAGCGCTCTACTGAGTTTCCTGAGTGAAGACTTGTCAAGATCGGAAAATAGTGGAAATTGCCTGACCAGATCCCGCCCTTTAAGAGTGATGTCCAATTTTGGACGCCCCTCTGATAAAGCACGTCGCGTGGCCACTTCCTGCATCAACACAGAATAAGGTTCTTCGCCCACAAGGCCATCTTCACGCATGACCGCGTATTCACGTTCTTCCAGTCGCAGCGCCGTTCGTCGGATAAATCGTCTCTCCAACTTTTCGGCATAGCCGGGAAATTGCAGCCGCAAACCTTCAAGCGCTGTCTCAACCGCCTCGGATCGCCGCACCAATACTTCATCAAGCAATTCCGCGACCCGCCGGCCATGGATTCGGCGTATGCGACTACGGACGAAACCATCGAGGTCCTGCAGGATCAAGCGTTGCATGAGCAATCGTTCGAACCGATCCGTAGTAATACGAGTGAGCGGGAACGAAATTCGAAACCGGTTGTGCACAAACACGGCGATCCGAAAAGATCTGCCGTAAACGACGGACCGATTTGACGCGCGCTGATAGCCGATCCGCCCTCCGGTGCGTGCGCCTTCAATTAGCCGATCCGCATCGGACAGAATTTTCTCACTCAGTACCGATGACATGGTGCGTTCCCGCATCCGGGTCAGTACGGAATCCCGCTCTGCACCGGCCAGTGCAATAAGGCCAAGCGTGATCCGGTCGCGATCAAGGATCTGCGCGCTGTCTTCGGCGGCCTTTACGGCCTCGTCGAGGCGTTCGCTAAATTGTTTGGCCTCGTTTCTGACGATATCGTGGGTCAGGTTGTAGTTTTCTGCGGTGCGCGACACGTCCTCGCGTACTGATTGCAAGGCGACCGCGACCACCTGGCGTGAAAGGGCCCTATCAAGCGGAGAAAGCCTGTCGAGCCCCAGCTTTGTGATCACTGTGCGCAAGGTTGTTCCCTGAACAATCAGTGTGAACAGTGTAAAGCCAGTGGCCAGGATGCCGACCAGGCGCTTGGTCTCGAGCGGGATATGCGTGTTTTCAGTGACTGCCAGTGCCAGCGCCAGGGTCACGGCACCACGCAAACCACCCCACAACATCGCGGTTCGATAGGGGCGCTCAACAACTGGCGACAGGCCTATTCTTGTGAGCAATGGCAACAACCCGAACAGAACCGCCGCCCGTGCAAATGTTGCGGCAAGAACCACCACAACCAGCAGGCCGACGTCAGACGGCCGCACCCCTTCTAACAATCTTGGGATCAGCAAGGCCGCAAGAATAAAGATCAACGCTCCGGCCCAATGTGCCAGGAGGTCCCAAACTTCTTGCAGATTTGTCCAGGCGACCGGTGACAGACGACCGGGGCCTGTGAGGTTAAGTGTAAGACCTGCGGCCACCACCGCGATGACCCCCGAAGCCCCGACGCTTTGTTCTGCAACGATAAAGGCGAGGTATGGCAACGCAATGGAAATTGAAATCTGCGCCATTTCCCAGCGATCTACAAAAGCGATCACCCAGACCGTTATACGCGCCATGAACCAACCGGTGAGTGCTCCGCCTACGATCAACAGCGGAAACTGCCCCAGGGCTTCACTTAGTAGGGGATCGGGTCTCCCGAGCATGACGAAGCTCATGAATAGCCCAAAAAGCGCAACTGCAGCGGCATCGTTAAGAAGGCTTTCGCCCTCGATTATTCGCGACAGCCTGCGCGGTGCCGAGATCGACCGGAAAATGCTAACAACCGCTGAGGGATCAGTTGTCGACACAATAGCACCAATTAACAGGCAGGCAGCCAGCGGCAGCGAACTTACCCAACTCAGCGCATAGCCAATTGAAAGTGTCGCTACAATCACAGCCACAACGGCCATCATCAGGATGGGCATCCAATCATCCAGCATCCTGCGCAGGTTCATGCCGAGGGTCGCCTGAAAAAGCAACGTTGGGAGGAAAACATAGAGAAAGACGTCTGACCGGATCGGCAGATCAATAATCGCCTGCGCCCCCGGGTTCAGCGCATCCGTCAGGTCAGTGTCGAGAAAGAACGTTGCGCCAAGCCCGATCACAATCCCCAGGATGGCGAGGATAACACTGTAAGGCAGGCGCAATCGTGCGGCCAGTGGTTCCGCCACGCCGATTACAACAAAAAGAGAAGTGATGATGGTCGTAATGACGACGATATCCATGAATACCTATTACCTGAGAACTCGCTAAAGTGGAATCTACTTTCAAAGCCGGATCGACCACGTGGAACCAATTTGTGAACTTACACTCGTCCAGAATGTACAGTTGCAGCGAATGTCAGGAATGACGGACCGCCGTGCGACACCAGCGCCGCGAGTCAACGGCTGGTATGGGCCGCGACAGTTTGTTTGTCGTTTGATAGGGTCCTCCCACGTAGCCTATGTATGCTTACAAACCCGAAGCTGATTTCAAGGGACCAACGCTTTGACAGAGAAGCCAGATCTTGCCGCTTTGTTCGGTGCAAAGGAGACCAAAACATTTCTAGGTCTCGAAGCTTGCAACGATCTTGACGCAATTGAAGCCTCTTCGGCTTTTATTGGTGCACCCTGCGCAACTCCTTATGGTTCCGTGGGAGCCTATGCCAAGAATGGCCCTAATTCTCTGCGGAAGGCCATCGGATCGCTCACTGCCAATATTGATCGACATAATTTCGACCTTGGCGGTCCCACTTTCCCGCAAGGCACTAAGCGCGCAGTTGATTGCGGAGACCTGCCATGGAGTGAAAGCGACTTTGCTGCCAACAGACGAACCATCCGTCAAGCCGTTTCGAAAATCGTTGGTCAAGGCGTCGTACCCATCCTGATTGGCGGAGACGACTCCGTTCCGATCCCGATGATTGATGCAATGGGGGATACTGGAAAGTCCTACACAATCTTGCAGATCGACGCGCATATAGACTGGCGAGACAGTCACATGGGTGAAACCCATGGGCTTTCATCAACGATGCGGCGTGCGTCCGAAATGGCGCATATTACCCGGATCATTCAGATTGGAGCACGTGGCATCGGGTCTGGCCATTCATCGGATTTAGAAGACGCCATCGCTTGGGGGGCCAAGTTTTTTACGGGCCTGGACCTGCATCGCCACGGGTTTGCATCTGTCATTGATCAAATACCGCAGAATGCGAATGTTATCCTGTGCATCGATATTGATGCAATGGATCCGTCAATTGCTCCTAACACAATTGGAAGATCACCCGGTGGATTGAGTTACTTTGACATTCTGAATTTGATCCTTGCAGTTGCAGAAAGAAGCCAGATCGCTGCCGTCGATTTTGTTGAGATCATGCCAGAGGTCGACGTGGACGGAATCGGTGGATTGACCGTGTCCAGGTTGGTTGCCGCTACTATGGGGATCATTGCGCGGCAGCAAAGCTAATGCCTGCGAAATCATGGGCTGAGTATGAAAATGTGAACGTCGCGGAGTGTCGGCAATGCGGGCTGCGAGCGCAGCATATTGATTACTTAGTGATGGGCAGGTTCGGGCCGTTCGAGGCTAGATTAGTTGCAACAGAACCCAGCAGATGTTCCCGTGACGATGCCGCCTACAAAACGATTTGCACACCATCAGTCCAGGTCGATTGTTCGGGGGCAATCTTGCTCGGTGTTCCTGAAACGTAGACTTCTTCAATCGCGCGATCGTCACCCATCATCTGCAAGACAAACAATTCTTCTGCGAGACTTCCAACGCGATCCATACGCAGGGCCATTGCCGGTGTGCTGCTCGCATTCAAGACTACGACGTCCGCTTCGGTACCGGGGTCAAGGTTGCCAATTTTATCTTCCAGACCCAGCACACTGGCATTTCCGAGAGTTGCCCAGTGGAACGCCTGCAGGGGATGCAGGGCCAACCCTTGCAACTGTAAAATTTTATAGCCTTCATTGAGGGTTTTAAGCATCGAGTAGCTGGTGCCTGCACCAACGTCTGTGGCGATCCCATTTGCAATACCGCGCGCGCTCAGCCCCTCATGATCAAAGAAGCCGCTGCCAAGGAACAGGTTCGAGGTCGGGCAAAATACAGGATGTGCGCCTGTTTCTGCCAGCGCGTCGATCTCGCGCCGTTCCAGGTGAATGGAATGCCCAAGCAATGTCTTTTGGCCCAGCAGACCATAAGACTGGTAGACGTCCAGATAATCGCGTGCTTGCGGATAAAGCTGCTTGGTAAAGGCAATCTCATCCTTGTTTTCCGACAGATGTGTCTGGATGTGGCAACTCGGATGTTCCTGCGCGAGGGTTTGTGCCATCGCCATTTGTTCAGGCGTGGATGTGATCGCGAAACGAGGTGTGATGACATAGCCGTTCCGGCCCTTGCCGTGCCAGTCCGCGATCAGAGCTTTGGTGTCATCGTATCCGGTTCGCGGTGTGTCCAGTAGGCCTTCTGGGGCGTTGCGGTCCATCAGGACCTTGCCGCCAAGCATGCGCATGTTTCGTCTGGTTGCTTCGGTAAAGAAGGCGTCAGCCGACGTCTTGTGGACCGAGCAATAGGCAACCGCAGTGGTCGTGCCATGGGTTATGAGTTGATCGAAGAATGCCCGCGCCATCAGTGTACTGTGCTGATCCGAAACAAAGCGGGTTTCTTCCGGGAAGGTATAGTTGTTGAGCCAGTCCAGCAACTGCGCGCCCCACGAGGCGATCACCTGTACTTGTGGAAAGTGAATATGTGTGTCGATAAAGCCAGCCATCATCAGGTGTGGTCGGTGGTCTGTCACTGGAACATCGCCGGCAGCTGCGTTCACCTCTGCAAAGGGTCCCGTTTCCTGGATGATCCCGTCCCGGATCAGCAGGCCGCCGTCTTCGAGATAGGTGTAGGCGCCGGAATCTTCGCCGTTTTGCGGTTCGCGATGAAAGGTCAGCAGACGACCGCGAAGCAATCTCAGTGTCATGAAAGGTCTCGTGCGTAAGGTAGGGTAAGGGTAGGGGGGGCAGCCAAGCGGCTGCCCCGCTGTTGATCAGGCCTGTTGTGCCGGTGAGTCGTCGTCGATCAGATCAGGCTCATCCGGTACGATTACACGATGTTCGAGATCTTCTTTGGGTGCGAACATCGGGTAGACGTAGAGGAATGCGCCAATGATCAGGTAACCGATGGTGATCCCGTCGAACTGAGGCATCTGCAGCGTGTACGAGTGGATAACACCGACCGAAGACATCAGTCCGCCAGCGACAGCAAACGCCCCGGCCATCCGGAAACGGCCATCAATCACGTCCGCCACAATGGCGCCCCAGATCAGGCCCGTGATGATTGCACCCTGGCTCAGGGCAAGATGCCCTTCGTAGTGAGCGCCCTCCATGAGAAGTGCTGCGGTCAAGCCATCGTCACCAAGCGAAGGCAGCCCCTCGACACCGCTACTGCGCAGTGCGTTCATCAGTGATCCCCATTTGACCATCAGAAAGGCCGAGATATGGGGCAGGATCGCAAAAGACACCGCAGCCATGTGCATCGGCTTCACGGCCCAAGCGGTATTTGTGATCAGGCTTACCGAAACAAAGACCAATACGGGTGCAGCAGCGGCAATCGGGATCAGGCCGGCAAGGAAAGACAGGAAGCCAAGGAACGCAGCTGCGGCGATTACGACGGCCACGCCCACGATGTACCCGGCATGTGCATCAAGCCGTTTGTAGGCGGGATGACCGATGTAGACTGTTGTCGGGAAAGGCGAACCAAAAAGAGCGCCCAGCATGGTGCCCGCGCCGTCCGTCACCTGACACACGCCAACCGGGTAGTGGTCTCCTGCCGCCTCGGCCGATTCCACGTTGTTCATCGTTTCGATGAAGTTGTAGATTTGAACCGGGATCAGAACCAGAAACAGTTCGGGATTGGCAAACAAGTACTGAACACCCGCGACGAGATCGCCGATGTAGGGGATTGGCGGGTAAAAGCCGAGGCCGCTTGTGTCGATTTTGGCTTCACCAAGAACAAGAGCAATCACGGTACCGGCTGCAATTGCGACCAAACCGGCAGGGACGTTACCCGGAAGGCGGAACCGACCGATCAATCCCCATAGGATAAACAGAAGCGACGTAAAGCCGATGATGGGGTTTTCAAAGACTTCGGCCAGAGGCACCGAGCCGATGAAGACCAGGGCGATACCGCAAAGCGTGCCCAACATCCCGGCGCGGGGTGTGATCCGCTTGAGGTAGGGTCCTACGAAGGCACCCAAAGCCGCGACGATGCCGCCCATGAACCCGGCACCGATGCCCACTTGCCAAGCTAGCATCGGGTCGTTGGTGGCCCAGTAAATGGGACCGATCACGCCAAACAGGTAGACGAACATGACTGGCGTTGAGATGCCGTAGGGCAAGGCGGTTACATCTTCACCCCGTTTGTTCGCCGCAAATTTAGCGAGGTATGCGTAAACCGCGACACCGGCCAGGATCGCAACGGCGGCACCTGGGACGATGCGGCCAAAGACGATGTCCGCTGGCATCTGGAACACGAACTGACAGACCCCGGACAGGATCAGTAAGTTTACAAGGTTGTCCGTAAAAAGCGCCCAGAAAGCGCTGAAATCGCTGCGGGTAAACAGCTTGTATTCGTAGGTCCTCCCGTCCATGACGGTCTCCTCCTCTGATGTAACCGGAATTGCCCGACAGATGTCAGGCCGATCTCCCTTTCCGGTCGTGATGGTGGCCCACCTGGGGCGCCTGGTTTGCCCCGGTCAGGGCGGTCGCGGCAGTTTCAGAGGTCAATTCAGCCATCACTTCGGCCACTACAAAGGCGGCGATGACGCTGGGCCGCTTGTCGCGGCTACCGCTTGCCCCAATGGGGCAATTCAAGTGTTCTATAGACTGTCCGTCACAGTTTTTGTGCGCCCAGTTTCTGAGCTTTACCCGCTTGGTAGCGGATCCGATCATGCCCACATAAGCAGCATCCTGACGTTCCAGCGCGGCAGACGTCAGTAGGAAATCCAGCCCATGATCGTGGGTCAGAACGATAAAGGCACTTCCTGCGGGCGCGCTCTGGATTTCGGCTTCGGGGATAGCACTCACCCGGGTTTCGACATCTGCGGTGCAAAGGTCGATTTCTTCGGCACGGGTGTCGACAAGGATGCACCGCACTGGCAGGTGCTGAAGCTGGTTGGCAAGCGCCCGCCCTACGTGACCTGCACCCATGACATAAACATGGGGCAAGGCTTCATCGCGCCGGGCTGCGCGTTCTGTTGCTGCCCATTTGTCTGACGCTCGCATGCGAGACAGTTTCATCTCGACCCGGCCGCCGCAGCATTGTCCGATTTCAGGTCCCAGTGGCACATCCAGATCCAGGTGCAGTGCGCCATCGCGCAACATATCCCGCGCCGCGTTGATGGCCATGAACTCCAACTGTCCACCGCCGATGGTTCCCCACAGTGCTCCGGGTGCAACGAACATCTCTGTCCCCTCATTGCGCGGTGAAGACCCGCGTACGCGGGTCAGCGCAACGCGGATCACGCAATGCTGCGTGGACAGAA
The DNA here is from genome assembly GCF_056539305.1 of Ruegeria sp. BC1. Lineage (NCBI taxonomy): Bacteria > Pseudomonadati > Pseudomonadota > Alphaproteobacteria > Rhodobacterales > Roseobacteraceae > Ruegeria > Ruegeria sp. BC1. The sequence goes on along the minus strand of NZ_JBQFUT010000003.1, from coordinate 212,495 downwards.
ATTCGCTCAGGGAACCCTGTGCAGCCATGGCTCAGGGCCTCTCTTGCAACCGCGCAACGGCCATCAGGACACGCTCGGGAGTGGCCGGGGCGTCCAGCCGTGGGCATTCGCGGTAGTCAGCGACAGAGGCTACGGCCATGGATAGGGCCTCGAACACCGAGATACCCAGCATGAACGGCGGCTCGCCGACGGCCTTTGAGCGTTTGATTGTCAATTCGCGGTTTTCCGACCAATCGGCGAGGTTCACGTTGAAGATGCGCGGGCGGTCTGACGCCAAAGGAATTTTGTATGTCGACGGGGCGTGGGTGCGCAGGCGACCAGCGTCATCCCACCACAGCTCTTCGGTGGTCAGCCATCCCATACCCTGAATAAAGGCGCCTTCGACCTGACCTTTGTCGAGCGCAGGGTTCAGTGAGCGCCCGACGTCGTGCAGAAGATCGGTACGCTCAACCCGGTATTCACCGGTCAGGGTGTCGATTGTCACTTCGGAACATGATGCGCCATAGGAGAAGTAGTAGAACGGGCGCCCCTGACCCTTGGAACGGTCCCAGTGAATTTTCGGGGTCTTGTAGAACCCGGCGGCCGACAGTTGCACACGTGCAATATAGGCCTGTTTGATGAATGCATCGAAGGGCAGAACTTCGTCGCCGATAAACACTTGATTGGCGTGGAAGACCACTTCCTCAGGGGCAATATTCCAGGTCTCAGCTGCAAATTCGATCAGACGGGATTTGATCTGCTCGACCGCGTTCAATGCAGCCATTCCATTCAGGTCCGTCCCGCTGGAGGCCGCTGTAGCCGACGTATTGGGAACCTTCTCGGTTGTTGTTTTGGTGATCTTTATGCGATTGAAATCAACCTGAAATGCCTCGGCCACGACCTGCGCGACTTTGGTGTTCAGGCCTTGCCCCATTTCTGTTCCGCCGTGGTTCAGGTGGATCGAGCCGTCATTGTAGACATGAACCAGGGCACCGGCCTGATTGTACCAAGTCGCCGTGAAGGAAATGCCGAATTTGACGGGTGTCAGCGCGATCCCCTTTTTCAGGATCGGTGATGTCTTGTTGAAGGCGATGATGTCCTGGCGGCGCTGGCGGTATTCAGAAGTTTCTTCCAGCTCTCCAACCAGCCGGTCGAGGATGCTGTCCTCTACCTCCTGACGGTACGGCGTTATGTTGCGGTCTTCAGTGCCATAGAAATTGGCCTTGCGCACATCCAGTGGGTCTTGCCCTGTGGCATAGGCGATTTCTTCGATCATCCGTTCTGCCGCGATCACGCCCTGCGGTCCGCCAAATCCACGAAACGCGGTATTCGAAACCGTATTGGTTTTCATCGGATGGCTGTTTAGGCGAACATTTGGGTAAAAATAGGCGTTGTCTGCGTGAAAAAGCGCCCGGTCGGTCACTGGGCCTGACAAGTCTGCCGAAAACCCGCAGCGTGCGGCAAAGCTGCCTTCAACCGCCTGAATCCTGCCATCGTCATCAAAGGCAACATCATAGTCGATTACAAAGTCATGGCGTTTGCCGGTTGCTGTCATATCCTGGTCCCGGTCGGGGCGGATTTTCACAGCGCGTTTCCACTTTTTGGCGGCCATGGCTGCGACTGCACAGAACAGGTTCATCTGGCTTTCTTTGCCACCAAACCCACCACCCATGCGGCGCACATTGACCACAATCGCGTTGGACGGCACGCCTAGGACATGCGCCACCATGTGCTGCGCCTCGGACGGGTGCTGCGTAGAACAATGCACGATCACGTCGTCATCTTCGCCCGGAATAGCAAAAGCGATATGACCTTCGAGGTACATGTGATCCTGACCGCCAACGCTCATCCGGCCTTTGATCCGGTTGGAAGCAGCGGTTTGTGCAGGGGCGACATCACCGCGCTCCAGCTTGAGGGGCGCCGTAACATGCGGATATCCAGCTTCCTGCGCGGCAATAGGGTCTAGCGCGTGGGGCAGGGTTTCGTAGTCGATCTTTGCCAGTTCAGCGGCACGACGCGCAATGTCGCGGGTTTCGGCAACCACGGCGAACAGAGGCTGGCCATGAAACTGAATGGCATCGGTCGGGAAAACCGGTTCGTCGTTCAGGTGGGTCGGGCTGATATCATTAACACCCGGCACGTCATCGGCAGTCAGCACTCCGATAACCCCGGGTGTGGCCAACACCTCGGAAAAATCACAGCCCAAAATCTTGGCGTGCGCGACGTCAGAAACACCGAGATACGCGTGCAGCGCGTCTTCGGGCAGTGCAATGTCGTCGGTATAGTCGGCCTGCCCAGTAACATGCTTGATCGCACTGTCATGGTTCACGTTAGTGTGGGCCGATCCCATGATGGAAACGTTATCTTTCATTTTTGCGTCTCCTGATCAGGCATAAGCCAGTTGAACGGGGGTGTCGGTTTGGGCGTCGTTTTCAAGGAAGAACCGACGCAGCAGGTTTTGCGCAGTCAGCATTCGATAGTCAGATGACGCACGCCAATCGGTCAGAGGCGAGAAATCCTGCGCCAGCGCTGAGGCAGCGGCTTCAAAACTCTCGCGCGACCAGGGCTGACCATTGAGCGCGGTCTCGGCAGTCGATGCACGCTTGGGCGTGGCGGCCATGCCACCAAATGCGATGCGCGCATTGCTGATGGTGCCTTCTTCGACTGTCATGTGGATGCCGGCAGCCACCGAGGAGATATCTTCGTCACGACGCTTGGAAATCTTGTACGCCGCGTCCAGATCGTTAGGCCCGGGCAGGGGGACATGGATACTTGCGACAAACTCATCAGGCTGGCGGTCTTGCTTGCCGTAGTCGATGAAGAATTCATTCAACGGCAGCGTCCGGTTTTTGGTGCCGCGCCGTAGGGTGATTTCCGCACCAAGGGCGATAAGAACCGGCGGCGTATCCCCGATGGGGGACCCGTTGGCGATGTTGCCGCCGACGGTTCCCATATTCCGCACCTGCCACCCCGCGATGCGATCCCAGTAGGAGGACAGGTGTGGCAAGTGCTCTGACAGGAGATCTTGGCAATCGGTGTAGCTGGCGCCAGCACCAATCAGGAGGAGGGACCCCTGTCTTTTGACTGTTTTCAGGTCTTCTAGGTGACCTGTGAAAATAGCGGGCCCAATGTTGCGCAGGAACTTGGTGACCCAAAGGCCCACATCCGTGGCACCGGCAACGATCGTGGCATTCGGATAGGTCTGCAGACACTTGGCAAGATCATCGACACTGGCCGGGAGGATACTCAGGCAATCTTCAGGCCCGGAGACAACGCGCCGCCCGTCTTTCAGGGCAGCCAGACGCGCGGTCATGGCCTCTCGCTCGGTATTCAGGTGATCCGATGCCGGGGTGCCATAGCGGCTGACGGCGACGGCGGCGCGGATGATTGGTTCATACCCGGTGCAGCGGCACAGGTTGCCCTGCAGCGCGGTCTCGACCTGCGCCTCTGACGGCTCGGGCGTTTGCATCCAAAGGGCGTACAGCGCCATCACGAACCCCGGGGTGCAGAACCCACATTGGCTGCCGTGATGATCGATCATGGCCTGTTGTACCGGGTGCAGTCGGCCATCGGGGCCAGACAGATGTTCGACGGTTACGACATGACACCTATCGACAGAGGCAAGGAACCGGATGCACGCATTCACGGGGACGTAGGTCAGGCCGGCGTCGCTAAGCCGTCCGACTAGTACGGTGCAGGCGCCGCAGTCACCTTCGGCGCAGCCTTCCTTTGTGCCTGTCAGGCGGCGCTCCAGCCGCAGAAAATCCAGAAGTGTTTGGTCGGCCGATACGTTTGGAACGGAAACATCCTTGCCATTCAGGACAAACTGGATGTCGGTGCGATGCGTCATGAAATTCTCCCTCTTCCCCTGCCTTCCGGTGGGGGATCAGCGGGACCATAAAAGTAAAGATTGAGTCGGAAAATCGCCGCAAACGGCAAATACTTTCAACAAAACGTTGAAAAAGAGAGGCCCATAACGCAGTCTTTCCGCACTGGGAGGATCGAATGTCTTACATCGAGAGCCTGCGGGTCTTTGTCCGAGTGATGGAGCTGGGCAGCATCACGTCCGGCGGGCGTGACCTGCGGTTAACGCCCGCTGTGGCCAGCAAACGGTTGAAAGAGTTGGAAAACCATCTGGGCGTACGTCTTTTCAACAGAACGACGCGGTCGATGACGCCGACCGAAGTGGGAACTGTCTTTTATGACGAGGCCAAGGCCGTTCTGCTGGCGTTGGACCATGCCGAAGCGCGAGTAGCCAGCTTTTCAGATGCCCCGCGCGGTGCAATCCGTATCACTGCACCACTGGGTGTTGGACGCAGAATCGTTGCGCCATTGGTCCCGGAGTTTTCAGACCGCTACCCGGAAACTGAGATTCGCATGCGCCTGTCCGACCGCAAGGTAGATATTCTGGCCGACGGTCTGGATATAGCGTTCTTCATCGGAGAGCCTGGCGATTCCACGATGAAGCTGCGGAAATTCGCGGATTGCGATCGTGTGTTGTGCGCCTCGCCGGATTACTTGTCGAATTTTGGTGTGCCCAAGACGCCGGACGATTTGTTGAATACGCCGCATAATTGCCTTTTGTTGCGCTATCCCAGATCGCCTGAGTATTTCTGGATGCTACAGACTGATATGGGGCCGCGAAAACTTGAAGTCCGCGGAAAGTACGATGCGGATGACGGCGACGTGCTGACAGACTGGGCTTTGGCGGGCAAGGGGATCGTCAACAAACCGCGTTTCGATGTGCGGGAGCATCTGGAGGCTGGCCGGTTGATCGAGGTCCTGCCGGATACGCCGCCATTGCCGACAATTTTTGGATGTCTATATCCACACAAAAAACTTCAGGACCCAAAGGTGCGTCTCTTCGTCGAACATATAGCGCGGCACAGTAAACGGTTTTTTGCGTAGTCCTCTGAGAACAAAAAACTGGGCGACGGAACCCAGTTTATCTGCCATGTCTCTGATGGAAGGAACCTATTGACGCCTAGCTTCACGCACCCATGTGATGATCGTCTGGCGTGCTTCTTCATCCATTTGAACCGCTGATGGCGGTGGCATTGCATGGCTGATGCCGGCTTGTAGATAGATTTGGTCTGCATTGCGGGCGACATCGCCAGGTGTTTCAAGGTATACCTGTTTCGGAGCCCATTTCATGGTGCCATAAACGGGCTCACGCGCGTGACACATTGAGCAATTTCCCAAGACAGTGTCGTACGCTTCTTCGAATCCAGCAGCTGACGCAAATTTCTGCTCATATGTCGTCAATTCCCGGGCTTCAGCGTCCTCCCACGTTTCACCGCTTCTGACCGACGAGAGCCAAGCGATCACGATCATAAGCAGAACCGTAACTGCCCAAGTCCAGTGCGGGCCCTTTCCAGTAGAGTGCATAGTGTTGAAGTAATGACGGATAGTTACGCCAGTCAGGAAGATCAGGCTGGCGATGATCCATGAATACTCAGTGCCGAAAGCCAGCGGATAGTGGTTTGACAGCATCAGGAACACGACCGGCAACGTCAGATAGTTGTTATGGGTGGAACGTACCTTGGCGATTTTCCCGTATTTGGCGTCCGGCGTCCGGCCGGCCTTGAGATCTTCGACCACGATCCGCTGATTTGGCATGATCTGAAAAAAAACGTTGGCTGTCATGATCGTCGCGGTGAAGGCACCAAGGTGCAAAAGCGCGGCGCGGCCTGTGAAAATCTGGTTGTAACCCCAGGACATGATCACGAGGATCACGAACAGCAGCAGCATCAGAACTGTCGGGTGATCGCTTAGCTTGGATTTGCACATCTGATCGTAGAGCAGCCAGCCAATTGTCAGGGATCCACCAGAGATCAGAATTCCTTGCCACAGCGCCAGGTCCACTTTGGTTGGATCAAGCAGGAACAGTTCGCCACCGACCCAATAAATGATCATGAGCAATGCCGCGCCTGACAGCCACGTTGTGTAGCTTTGCCATTTGTGCCAGGTCAGATGCTCGGGCATCCGGGCAGGGGCCACTAAATACTTGACGGTGTGGTAAAACCCACCTCCATGCACTTCCCATTCTTCGCCGTAAGCCCCATCCGGCAAGGCTGGGTTCGGCTTTAGCATGAGGTCGAGCGCGATAAAGTAGAATGACGCCCCAATCCACGCCATCGCGGTGATCACATGCAGCCAGCGGACCGAAAAGGCGATCCACTCCCATACTACGGCCAGATCATACATGGCTTTGCTCCTAAGATTCTATCGTTGCCGGTACTCTAGGCGAGACTGTTTTCTTCTGGTATTGCTGGCAAAGACCAAGCAGTATCAAAAAATGCAAAAAAATGTCATACCTTGATAACATCAGAACCTTTGTCCGGGTCTACGAATTGGGCAGCATGTCCGCGGCGGGCCGTGACTTGCGGGTTTCACCGGCGGTAACGTCGGCGCGAATATCACAACTGGAAGAGCACCTTGGCGTACGTCTGTTTCAACGTACTACACGTAGCCTCACGCCGACTGAGCAAGGAAAATCTTTCTATCGCGGGGCGGCGGACATTCTTGAAGCGGTCGATCGCGCAGAAGCACAAATTGTCAATATTACTGAGAACCTTAAAGGCTCGCTCTACGTGGCGGCGCCATTGGGCGTCGGCCGGCGATTGATTGCGCCTCAGGTGCCAAAGTTTCTCGCTGAATACCCTGAGGTGAGTGTCAGGCTTCGATTGACTGATCGAAAGGTAAATCTGACGACCGAAGGCTTGGACCTCGCCTTTTTTCTAGGTCAGCCAGAGGATAGCAATTTGCGCATCCGAAAGATTGCAGATGTGGAAAGAGTTCTTTGTGCATCCCCGAATTACATCAAAAATCGTGGGATGCCTGAAAGTGGCGAGGATATTATCGCCGATGCGCATGAGTGCCTGAACCTTCGCTTTCCGGGTGCAACCGAATTTCAATGGCTTCTTGGAACAGATACCGGTCCAAAACGGTTCCGCGTCTCTGGGCGTTATGAGTCAGACGATGGCGACGTGTTGACGGACTGGGCGCTGGCCGGTCATGGCATCGCAATGAAGCCGATATTTGAGATCGCTCAACACCTTAAGGCCGGAAACTTGGTTCCGGTGGCGCAAAAAACACCACCGGAACCTATACAAATGGCGTGTCTGTTTACGCACCGCCGCATGCAGGACCCAAAAACGCGACTTTTCATGGAATATGTCATAGAACGCATTGGCTCTTCGATTGCAGCGGCAAACACGTCCTGGTAGGGGCCTCAGCTGCCGCGATAGGTTGAAAATCCGAATGGCGACAGAAGCAGTGGCACATGGTAGTGCGAGTGCTCAGACATCCCGAAGCGGATCGGGATCACGTCCAGAAACCGTGGTTCTTCATGTGACGTGCCCGACGCATCAAGATATTCTCCTGCATAGAATACCAGTTCGTATTCCCCAGTAGAAAACTCGGCCGCGGGCAGAATCTGCTCGTCGGTGCGCCCGTCTTCATTGGTGACCAGGGATTTCAGCAATGAGCGGTTTATGCCTTCAATCCGAAATAGATCTATTTTCAAGCCTTCGGCAGGGCATCCCCGAGCTGTATCCAGTACGTGTGTCGTAAGATAGCCGGTCATTAGAAACTCTCCTCAAGTTTTGACTGTAGTATTCCGATAACCGTGCAACTGGCAAAGGGTGCTTATCCTAAGGCAGCTTCGCGAATTTTTTGAAAAACATCATTGATTGTCTGGGGTATTGATCAATTCAAGAAGAAGGAAATTGATGTGAAGCCTTATCCACGAGATATGACCGGCTACGGTGGACATGTACCCAAAGCCAACTGGCCAAATGATGCCAAGATCGCGATTCAGATCGTACTGAACTATGAAGAGGGCGGTGAAAACAACGTACTGCATGGCGATGCCGCCTCTGAGGCATTTCTGTCCGAGATCACCGGCGCGGCGCCTTGGCCCGGGCAGAGGCACTGGAATATGGAGTCCATCTACGAATATGGCAGCCGCGCCGGTTTTTGGCGGGTGCATCAGCTTTTGCAGGATTTACCTGTCACCGTTTATGGCGTTGCCACCGCGTTGGCGCGCGCTCCGGCCCAAGTCTCTGCCATGCAACATGCAGGTTGGGAGATTGCCAGCCATGGCCTGAAGTGGATTGAACACAAGGACATGGACCCGGTGGAAGAACGGGCTCAGATACGGGACGCGATCCGCCTGCATACAGAGGTCACGGGCCAACCGCCGCGGGGCTGGTATACGGGGCGCTGTTCCATGAACACGGTCAATCTGGCGGCCGAGGAAGGCAATTTCGCCTATATAGCTGACAGCTATGCCGATGATTTGCCGTATTGGACCAAAGCGGGGGGTAAGGATCAGCTGATCATGCCCTACACGATGGATTGCAACGACATGCGCTTTGCGATCCAGGCCGGGTACACCAACGGAGAACAGTTCGAGAGTTACCTCAAGGACAGCTTCGATATGCTGTATGCCGAGGGCGAGGCCGGCGCGCCGAAGATGCTGTCAATTGGTTTGCACTGCCGGTTGATTGGTCGCCCGGGTCGCGCCATGGCGCTGAAACGAGCGCTGGACTACTTCAGGAAACACGACGGTGTCTGGTTTGCCTCACGCGAACAGATTGCCGACCACTGGGCAAAGGAACACCCACCGATGAATAGCTTAACGCCGTCCGATATGGACCAATCCACCTTTGTGTCTGAATTCGGCGGCGTGTTCGAACACAGCCCGTGGATTGCCGAGGGTGCGTATGCGCTGGAACTGGGACCAACCCATGACAATGCTGCCGGTGTCCACAATGCGCTGGCACGTGTGTTCCGTTCGGCCACGTCCGAACAGCGCCTCGGTGTCCTGACCTCCCACCCGGATCTGGCTGGCAAGCTTGCCGCAGCCGGGCGTCTGACCAAGGAAAGCACAGCTGAACAGGCCGGGGCCGGTTTGGATATGTTGACGGATGAAGAGCGCGCGAATTTCACCGCTCTGAACGAGGCCTACACGACCAAGTTTGGCTTTCCCTTCATCATAGCCGTTAAGGACAACACGAAGGCCAGCATTCTGGATGCTTTTCATCGCCGTATCGACAGCGATCGTGACACAGAATTTGCCGAAGCCTGCCGCCAGGTTGAGCGGATCGCTGAACTACGCCTGATTGAGAAGTTTGCCCAATGACCGCAGCCCTGACACTCCGCCCCCTGACGTTCGAGGCTTTTGCGCCATTTGGTGATGTCATCGAAGTAGCGGGTCAAGTGGACAAATTCATCAATCAGGGCAAGTGCGCCCGGTATCACGACCGCGCCGCGCTGGATTTTCATGATGGGCGCGCCGGGATTAGCGTGTTTCAGTCCGAAGCTTTTAGCCTGCCGATCAAATTGGAAATGGTTGAACGCCACCCAGATGGAAGCCAGGCCTTTCTGCCTTTGTCGGATAAGCCCTTTGTTGTGGTTGTGGCGCCCGATGTGGACGGCACGCCCGGGCAGCCTATCGCATTCAAAACAGCGCCTGGGCAGGGCGTGAACTATCACCGCAACACGTGGCATGGCGTGCTGACCCCACTTCATGCGCCCGGACTTTTTGCGGTGGTCGACCGAATTGGAGCCGGGCCCAACCTCGAAGAACATTGGTTCGAGGAGGCTTTTACTATCACGGAATGAGGTGCGTCACCGGAAGAGGAGCCGGCTTGCGAACCTCAAGGGAGGAAATACCAAATGTCAGATGCATCCATCGGAACGCCGGAACAGCTCCGCGATCCGAACTACACTCCGCCGCTTATAAAAGCGGTGCCATTGGGAATTCAGCATGTGCTGGCGATGTTCGTGTCCAACGTCACGCCAGCCATTATTGTTTGTGGCGCGGCCGGGTTTGGGTTCGGATCGAACAGCCCCGATTTTCCGCAGATGATATATATGATTCAGATGTCGATGTTCTTTGCGGGTGTCGCGACATTGTTTCAGTCCATCGGTGTCGGTCCGGTGGGCGCCCGGTTGCCCATCGTTCAAGGGACTTCCTTTGCATTCATCCCAATCATGATCCCGCTTGTCGTGGGAAAGGGTGTAGACGCCATTGCCGTCCTGATGGGCGGCGTTGTCGTCGGTGGTTTATTCCACGCCTTTCTTGGGTTGTTCATTGGCCGCATTCGCTTTGCTCTTCCGCCACTGGTCACAGGCCTTGTGGTAACCATGATCGGGTTGGCGTTGGTTAAGGTCGGCGTTCAGTATGCCGCCGGTGGTGTGCCTGCCATCGGGACCGAGGAATATGGTTCTGGTTTGAACTGGTTCATGGCCGGAATCGTGATCGTCGTCACACTTGGTCTGAAGTTCTTTGCGCGGGGTATGTTGTCGGTTTCGGCTGTTCTGGTTGGCCTTCTGGTCGGCTACGCGGTGGCGTTTGTTCTGGGGCAGGTCAATTTGGGCAATGTGGGCCGTGCAGCATCATTCGCGCTGCCGAACCCGTTACATTTCGGGATCGAGTTCTCGGTTGCGGCCATCGTTGGCTTTTGTGCGATGTCCTTTGTTTCGGCTGTTGAAACCGTCGGAGACGTATCCGGTATCACCAAAGGCGGTGCGGGACGCGAAGCGACCGACAAGGAAATTCAGGGAGCTACCTACGCCGATGGTATCGGCACAGCGATCTCGGGTCTCTTTGGTGCATTGCCGAACACATCGTTCAGTCAGAACGTTGGCTTGATCGCCATGACCGGGGTAATGAGCAGAATGGTGGTTACCATCGGTGCGCTTTTCCTGATCGTATGCGGCCTTGTTCCGAAAATTGGCGCAATTATCTCGTCGATCCCGATCGAGGTCCTTGGTGGCGGTGTCATCGTGATGTTCGGCATGGTGGTCGCGGCAGGTGTCTCGATGCTGTCGGACGTGAACTGGAACCGCCGCAATATGGTGATTTTTGCAATTTCCCTCAGCCTTAGTTTGGGATTACAGCTTGAGCCGGGGGCGCTGCAGTATCTTCCGGGAACCTTAAAGGTTCTTGCTACATCGGGCATTCTTCCCGCTGCGGTTATCGCTATTGTGCTGAATCTGGTTCTTCCCGAAGAGCTTTCGGACGAAGCGACGGAAGAGGTTTCCGGCGGTATGGCGGGTCACGGCCTGGGCTCCATTGGACATGACGATCACGTCTGATGTCTCTGGCATGAAAGGCTGAAGTCCTACGCAAGACGAAACGTGGCACGCCTTGGCGCGCCACGTTTTTGTGTGTGTGTCCTTCTTGTTCCCATGTAAATGCGCCCAGAAGGACGCTGGCTTTGGTCATGCCAAAATTTTTAGAAACAACCCAATTTTCTTCGGAGGCAACGTTGGTTGAGCGGTACTGCGATTATGCCCGGTTCGGTGCCCCTGTGCTTTGTCGGACGACGATTTCATGGGGCAGGAAAATGGATTTGGCCGTTGGTTTGTCGCCGTCCATCAATGCCAGAAGGGTCTCCATCGCGCGTGTACCAATCTGGTTGCGAGCCTGATGCACAGTTGTGAGGCTTGGCTGGAAGATTTTTGAGAATGGAATGTCGTCGAATCCCATGACAGATATCTGTGCTGGAACGTTCAGTCCGGCGTCTTCGAACCCACGGATGACACCCATGGCGGATTCGTCATTGGCGCAAAACACCGCCGAAGCACCCGGATGTTGATCAAGAATACTGTGTGCGGCACGTATGCCATCGTCAAATGAAAAGCCGCCGTCGACGTCTGCAATCAGGTTTTGCCGGCCCGCTGCTTGCATGGCTCTGACATACCCGGAATGGCGGTCCTGGGTCAGGGGATTGCCCTTTGGTCCCGTGACATGAACGATCGCCTGATGCCCCAATGATTGAAGATAGCGCGTTGCGTCGAATGCTGCTCGTTCATTGTCAGTCCCGACATGCGGAATTTCTGTGCCGCCGAGATGTTCTGAAATGGAAAGGACTGGCACCCCGTCGGGCACAAGGCCCGCTGGCGGCGCGCAGCCATTCAGAAGCAGGGCACCGTCTGCACGGCCGTTTCGCAGGTTTTCCAGTATCTTGGCGTATCTTTCGTCGTCGCCATTGGTGTTGCCGATAAGGATGGTGAGATTCGCACGGGTGGCGATCTCTTCAATGCCCGAAAGGATCTTGGAAAAGAATGGGTTTGCGATGTCCGGGAGGATTACCAGGACAGTGCCCGCCCGATTTCTGCGTAGCATTTGTGCCGCTGTATTGACGCTATATCCTGTTGCGCGAACCGCGTCGAAAACCGCCTTGCGGGTTTTTTCCGAGACAATGTTGGGCGACTGCAGGGCGCGGCTGACCGTGGCGGTCGAAACACCAGCAACACGCGCCACTTCCCGTACGGTAGGTCTTTTTATCGATTGTTTCGTCATGATGTGTCGGTTTTAGCAGACTGACAGTCAAAATGTAATGGTTTACATTATCAATGAAAACGATTACATAGATTCGTGTCTGTTACACATTGGTTTTCTGCGGGGGGGGCTATGAAGCTGGGTGTAAACCTGTTGTGCACAGGCGGCCTGATCGATGCGCCGCAGTTGAAATATTGCCATCTTGCTGCGCAGCAAGGGTATGACGGCGTGGAAATCCCTGTGCTGGATGGAATGCCTGATCATTATGAATGGCTGGCGCGCGAATTGGACAAGCTGGGTTTGGATCGAACCTGCACGGCCATCGTGCCCGATCCGAATGCAGACCCAACAAGCCTTGATGCCGAAATCCGTAAACGCGGTCTGGCGCATCTCGACTGGATACTGGATTGTGCGGTGGCTTTGGGTGCCCGGACCATTGGAGGGCCGTTTCATGCGCCGATTGGGCATTTTACCGGCAGCGGGCCAACCATTGAGGAATGGCAGCGCGGCGCAGAGGTGCATCATCGCATGGCCGAAAAAGCGAGAAAGCACGGAATCGAGCTAGCGCTTGAGCCGCTGAACCGGTTCGAGACTTATTTCCTGAACACCGCCGAACAAGCCGCCCGCTATTGCGAGATGGTCGATCATCCCGCCTTTGGCATCATGTACGATACGTTTCATTCTCATATCGAGGAAAAGGACCAGCCTGCCGCCATCGAACGACTGGCGGGCAGGATCAACGTTTTGCATGTCTCGGAAAATGATCGCGGGACGCCGGGTACTGGTCAGATTGATTTCCGAACGATTTTCTCGGCGGTCAAAAGCACCGGTTTCGATGGCTGGGTGGTGATGGAGGCCTTTGGCGCGGGCGTGCCGGAACTTGCTGCCGCGACGCGGATTTGGCGGCCGATGTTTGACGATCACGAACAGCTATTCCGCGATAGTGCATCGTTCATTCGAACCGAATGGGGACGGGCATGACCGGTGACATCATCTTTGAGATGAAGAACATCACCAAAGAATTCCCCGGCATCAAGGCGTTGGACGCGGTCAGTTTTTCCGCGCGATCAGGTGAGGTTCACGCGTTGGTCGGGGAAAACGGCGCAGGCAAGTCCACGCTGATGAAAGTGCTGTCGGGTGTGTATCAGGCGGAAGAAGGCGACATCTTTCTGCGCGGCGAAAAGGTGCGTTTCGAGCACCCGCTGGAATCGCTTGCCCGGGGAGTGAGCGTGATCTACCAGGAATTCTCATTGCTGCCGGATCGTACTGTGGCGCAGAATATCTTTCTGGGGCGCGAACCTGCTGGCCGTTGGGGCATTCTGGATACCAACCTGATGCGCCGAGAAACGCAGGATGTTTTGGCGTTGTTCGGGGATCGCCATCGCTTTGGCCCGGACACATTGGTCAGCGAATTGGACGTCGCGCAGCAGCAGATGGTTGAGATCGCCAAGGCGTTGTCGCTGAATGCGCAGGTCATCGTTATGGATGAACCAACGGCGGCGCTCAACGATACGGAATGTGATCTGCTGTTCCAGCTGGTCGACGATCTGCGCGGGCAGGGGCGTTCGATTGTCTATATCACACACCGTATGCGCGAAATTCGCCGTCTGGCCGGCCGCGTCACCGTCCTCAAGGACGGCAAGGTCGCGGCCGCGTTCGATCATGTCCCCGAAACCAGCCAGATCGTCGAGGCGATGGTCGGGCGCGATATCGGCCATTTCTACCCCGAACCCGCCACATCGGATGAGGTTGGCGAGGCTGTGCTGGCCGTTCGCGGCGGCGGCAATAACCGCCTGTTCGACATCGATCTGGACTTGCGCGCGGGCCAGATCACCGGGTTTGCCGGTGTGCAGGGCGCGGGTCGCACGGCGCTGGCGTTGGCCCTGTTCGGCGCGGAACCGTTTGAAACGGGCGATGTGACAGTTGAAGGGAAGCCGGTCATGCTGACCAGTCCGCGCAGTGCGGCCAAGGTCGGGATCGCCATGCTGCCCGGCGACCGCAAGGTCGAGGGGCTGATGCTGATGCAATCAGTGCGCGACAACGGGATGATCTCGGCCCGGGCGTTTTCCGGGGCGTTGGGCGCGCCGAACAAAACGCCGATTGCCTCGCTCGAACAGATGGACGAATTGTTCGATGCCTTTGATCTGCGTGCCGCCAATTATGAGGTCGAGATTCAGTCTCTGTCCGGTGGCAATCAGCAAAAGGCCATCGTCGCGCGCTGGCTGTCACTGGCCCCGAAGGTTCTGATCTTTGTCGAACCGACACGCGGTATCGACGTCAACACCAAGGCCGGGATTTACGCCCAGATGCGCAAACTGGCGCAAGAGGGGGTAGCAGTAATGGCTATCTCATCTGACCTGCCCGAGGTGCTGGGCATCTCGGACCGGGTGCTGGTGATGAGCGATGGCAAGATCGTGGCGGAATTTGGTCATGGCGCCAGTGAAGGCGAGGTCATGCATGCCGCGACTGAGGCGCATCTTGAGCTGGAGGGCACATGAGACGGCCCCGCAACCTTGCCACGCTGGCTCCGTTCCTTTTGCTGCTTGCAGCGATGGCGGTTTATGTTGGTATCGCTGTCGCGACCGGTCAGACGCAGTATTTGACTGCCGAAAACCTGCTCAGCCTGCTAGGCCGTTCCATCGCGTTGGGGATCACTGCGATCGGGCAGACATTTGCCATTCTGATTGCGTCCATAGACCTGAGCGTTGCGAACCTGATTTCGGTCTCGGCGGTGCTGGCCTCCTCTATCATGTCGGGCGATCCGTCGATGATGCTGCCCGCAATTGCTGCCGTTTTAGCGGTGGGGGTTGTGGTCGGGTTGATCAACGGGCTGGTGATAACCCAGTTCGAGGTCAACCCACTGATTGCCACCCTAGGCATGGCGCTGATCCTGCAAGGGCTATTGAGCGCCACCTTCAACAATTTTGCTGGGGAGGTTCCGGAAGAGTTTCAGGTCCTCGCCTATGGCCAGGTCGGCGGCATTTCGATCAGCCTGATCTTTCTGATCGGCTTGACTGTCGCGGCCTGGGTGTTCCTGCGCTTCACGCGTGCGGGGTCGAATATCTATTCCGTTGGAGGCAACCCAGACGCCGCCAAACTTGCAGGGATGCGCACCACGCGCGTTGTCATCATGGCGCATGTGATTTGCTCCGTCTGCGCCACCATCGCGGGTCTGTATCTGGCCAGCCGCTTACGCTCGGGCGCGCCGTGGATCGGACGGGACGGGGTCTATGATCTAGAATCCATCGCTGTTGTGGTCATCGGCGGCACCGCCCTGTCTGGCGGGCGCGGAGGGGTCTGGGGCACGCTGATGGGGGTCATGATCTTCTCGCTGATCGACTCGATCTTCAACATCGCGGGCGTCGATGCCTTTGCCAAACAAATCCTGCGCGGGGTCATCATCGTGGCCGCCGTAGCCGTCTATGCGGTGCGCAGCCGGAGGATCGAGGCATGATGGCTCGGCTGAAACAGATCAACCCGGTGTTTCTGGTGCTGGCGTTGCTGTTTGTCGCGATTGCGATCCTGTCGCCCTATTTCCTGCAGCCGACCGGATACATGAACTTTCTCAAACGCGCCGCGCCAATTGCGATTTTGGCCGTAGGGCAACTTTACGTCATCAACTCTGGCGGGTTTGATCTGTCGGCGGGGGCCTTGGTGACGCTGACGGTGATCGGCAGCTCGATCCTGCTTGATGGGGATGCCAGCGCAACTTGGTGGGTGATCCTTGCAATGCTGGGCGTGGGTGTGATCATCGGGACGGTAAATGCGCTGGTGGTTTCGTGGCTGCGCGTACCGTCGATCATCGCGACGCTGGGGATGATGATCACACTCAGCGGTGTTGCGTTGACATGGTCAGGAGGCGCGCCGCGCGGCTATCTGCCTGAAAACTTCAGGTTCTTTGGGCGCTACCTCATCAAGGACCTGCCGTTGGTCAAAATTCTGCCCGTTGCGGTGGTCGTGATGGTCGTGGTCTGCGCTGCGATGTGGTGGCTGATGCACCGCACGAATTACGGCAAGCGCCTGATCTCCATGGGCGACAACCCAAAGGCCGCTTTATTGGCCGGCGTCCCACTCACGGAAACACGTATTGTCGCCTTTGTCATGTCATCGGTCTCGGCCGTCATCGCAGGGATATTGCTGGGAGGTTTCGCGGGCGTGTCTACCGATGTGGGCGTGGGGCTGGAATTGCAGGCGATCACTGCCGCGGTCATTGGCGGCGCGCAATTGCTAGGTGGTCGCGGGACCGTGGGGGCAACCATCGCCGGGGCATTGGTTTTGCAGGCGATGTTCACATTGCTCAACATTCTGGGCTTTCCGAAACCCATCCGCGATGTGGTCCAGGGGCTGATTTTGATCTCGGCGGTGGTGATCGCCGGATACCGACGACGCCGATCCGGGGGATAGGCGCCCGACATTTTCAGAGGAGGAAACAAGATGATGAATAAATTCACGGCGACAGCCATCGCGACGCTGATAGCGGCTGTGCCAGCGCAGGCACAGAATTTCGATGATCCGGCTGAGTTTGCCAAGCAAAAGGACATGCTGGGCGCGGCGGCCAATGGCGATGCGGCAACCCCGTGGTTGCAGCACTATGGCGACGTGATGGCCGATACTTCGGGTTTCAAGAAAGACGGCCCGCACACCATCTGCTTCTCGAACGCGGGCGTGAACAACCCATGGCGCGTGGTCGGCTGGAACACCATGCAGGCCGAGGTCGAACAGCATGACAACATCGCCGAGTTCGTGGTGACAGATGCCGAGGGTTCGGACGACAAGCAGATTGCTGATATCGAGGACCTGCTGGCCGGTGGCACCTGTGACGCCCTCATAGTGTCCCCCAACACAACCGCAGCTCTGACTCCCGCTGTGGAAAAAGCCTGTGAGCAACTTCCCGTCATTGTGTTTGACCGGGGCGTGAATACCGATTGCCCGGTCACATTCATTAAGCCGGTTGGTGGATACGGCTTTGGCATCCAGTCCGGTGAGTTCATCGCCGCCAACGCACCCGCAGGGTCCGATGTGTTGATGCTGCGCATACTGCCGGGTGTGGATGTTCTGGAAACCCGGTATTCCGCCGCGAAACGCATTCTGGAAGAGGCGGGTTTGAACATCGTCGGGGCCGAGTTTACTGATGGCGACCGTGCCAAGACCAAGGCGATTGTCGAGGACTACATCCAGCGCGGTACCCAGTTGGGCGCGGTCTGGATGGATGCCGGTGCAACCTCGGTCGCGGCGATCGAGGCGTTCGAGGATATGGGGCTGGACGTGCCGATTGTCACAGGTGAAGACCAGCAAGACTTTCTGCAGAAGTGGCAGGAGATTGGCTTGAACACGATCGCGCCCACCTACCCGACATATCAGTGGCGCACACCCATTCTGGCGGCTCTGATGATTCTGGATGGCGAGGCGATCCCCGGACCAGAATGGAACCTACCGCAACCGGCAATCACCAACGACAATCTGGCTGATTTCGTGAACCCTGCAATGCCTCCACTGCACTACGCGGGTTGTGGCTGCGAAGACATGCCGGGCTACCCCGAGCGCTGGGGCGGCAAGTAATCGCCTGAACCCGTCAGGCCCCGGTTGGGGGCCTGACACACGAAATATTCGAGGGAGGATTACATGCCGGGTGCGATCAAGGGGCCGGGGCTATTTCTGGCGCAGTTTGCGGATGATGCGGCCCCGTTCAATTCGCTGGGGTCGATTGCGGAATGGGCAGCGGGTCTTGGGTACAAGGCGGTACAGATCCCGACGTTCGACGGGCGCTTGTTCGATCTGGATAAGGCTGCCGACAGTCAGGTTTATTGCGACGAATTGCTGGGCGTTTGCCGCGATGCGGGCGTTGAGATTAGCGAGCTATCGACCCATCTGCAGGGGCAGTTGGTCGCCGTCCATCCTGCCTATGATCAGACTTTTGACGCCTTTGCGCCCGAGACCGTGCATGGCAACCCGCAAGCGCGCCAGGCATGGGCCGTGGATCAGGTCAAGAAAGCCGCTATTGCGGCCCGGCGCATGGGGCTGGATACCACGGTCAGCTTTACCGGATCGCTGGCTTTTCCCTATCTCTATCCCTGGCCGCAACGGCCACAGGGTCTGATCGAAGAGGCGTTCTCGGAACTCGCCCGCCGCTGGCGCCCGATCTTTAATGCCTATGCGGATCAGGGCGTCGCCATCGGCTTTGAAATCCACCCCGGAGAAGATGTATTCGACGGGGCAACATTCGAGATGTTCCTTGATGCTGTGGACGGGCACGAGGCCTGCCGGATCAACTATGACCCCTCGCACTTCCTGTTGCAGCAGATGGATTATCTGGAATTCATCGACCTTTATCACGAGCGCATCTGCGCCTTTCACGTCAAGGATGCCGAGTTTAATCCGACCGGGCGGCAAGGCGTCTATTCCGGCTATCAAGGTTGGACCGACCGGGCCGGGCGATTCCGTTCGCTTGGTGACGGGCAGGTGGATTTCAGTGCGGTTTTCTCGAAACTGACGCAGTATGGCTATGACAGTTGGGCGGTGCTGGAATGGGAATGTTGCCTGAAGTCGCCCGAACAGGGGGCCGCCGAGGGCGCCCCCTTCATTGCGCGCCATATCATTGAGACCACCGACAAGGCATTTGACGATTTCGCAGGTGGTGAGGTTGATCAGGCTATGATCCGATCCATGCTGGGGTTGGACCAATGACACCGTTGAAACTGGGCATGGTCGGCGGCGGGCAGGGCGCTTTCATCGGAGCTGTGCAT
Source organism: Ruegeria sp. BC1 (assembly GCF_056539305.1). Lineage (NCBI taxonomy): Bacteria > Pseudomonadati > Pseudomonadota > Alphaproteobacteria > Rhodobacterales > Roseobacteraceae > Ruegeria > Ruegeria sp. BC1. The sequence continues at coordinate 193,475 of NZ_JBQFUT010000003.1, read as the reverse complement.
CGTATCGCGGCCCGATTGGACGGGCGATGGCAACTGGTGGCGGGGGCGTTGTCCTCCGACCCGCAGCGTGCTGCAACCTCGGCGCAGGAACTGGGGATCGCGCCCGACCGGACTTATGCCGATTTTCGACAGATGGCCGAAGCCGAGGCTGCACGCGAAGATGGCATTGACGCGGTGGCCATCGTCACCCCAAACCACATGCACGCCGACCCGGCGATTGCGTTTTTGCAGGCCGGTATCCATGTGATCTGCGACAAACCCTTGGCTGCCACGTCTGAGGATGCCGCCGGTATTAAGGCAGCGGCCGACGCTTCATCCGCGCATTTCATCCTGACCCATAACTACACCGGCTATCCGATGATCCGTCAGGCGCGCGACATGGTGAAGGCGGGCGAATTGGGCAGGCTGCGGCTGGTGCAAGTGGAATACGTGCAGGACTGGCTGACCGAACCCGCCGATGTGGACAACAAACAGGCCGACTGGCGCACCGACCCGGCGCGGTCGGGGGCCGGGGCCATCGGTGATATCGGCACCCACGCGTTCAACTTGGCCCATTTCGTCACGGGCGAGGCTCCGTCCAGTCTATCGGCTGATCTGTCCAGCATGGTTGCGGGCAGGCAAGTGGATGACAACGCACATATTCTGCTTCGATACGAAAGTGGCGCGCGGGGCATGTTATGGGCAAGCCAAGTGGCCGTTGGCAACGAAAATGGCCTGCGTTTGCGAGTCTATGGCGAGACAGGAGGCTTGGAATGGTCTCAGGAGCATCCCAATCACTTGTCTTTCACACCTTTTGGTCAACCACGCCAAACACTGACACGCGGATCAGGTGCGGTTACATCCCTCGCGGCACAACGGGCCACTCGGATTCCACCCGGGCATCCCGAAGGGTATCTCGAAGGATTCGCAACGCTCTATGCCGAAGCGGCGGATTTGATATCCGGGGCACCCGACGCTGATCGGATCGTGCCCGGCCTACAGGACGGATTGCTGGGAATGGCCTTCATCTCTGCTGCGCTTGCCTCGTCTGATGACAACAGCCGATGGCATCGGGTGGATGTGTGATGAAAGCTTTCGGACCTGTTGCAAACCTTTGACCATTGACCTTCATGGAGTTCGCGCCTAGTCGGTCACGTTGCCTTCGGGCCTACTGGATCTTTGCTCCGGTCTGGCCCGAACTCTACATGGTGATCGTCCGGATAGGTCGGTAGCAGTAGGAGGCAGGCAAAATGTCTGTAGCGGTGAATCTTGCTTGGACGCAACTTGAATGCAATGTCCAGTAATCGCTAACTTTCATGTCTAGATCCGCAACCACTTTAACCAAGAGCGATACCTCTCTAGCCAGGAAACTTTCGTGCAGACGGGTTCCGCCGCTGCTGCCGAATGGCGCGAACTCGGTGCCGGACACAGGACAGCTTTGCTAGCCTCGCTAAGACAGTTCGAATTCCTCTGCGCGTAATGTTGCCCTCCGGTCAGAGTAGATTGTGCCGGGAATTTCAGTTTGCTAACGTCAGACACGCGCTGGGGAGGGCGGGTACACCTATATGCTGGACTATTCGCACAATGCCTGGCTTGTGGCGGCCTCTTTGGCCGTGGCGCTGATGGCCGGATTTACCGGCCTTTATCTGACGCATGGCGCTTCCCGGCTGGATAGCCAACGCCGCAAGTTTGTCGTTGCTCTGGCTGCGGTCATTCTGGGCGGCGGTATCTGGTCGATGCATTTCGTAGCAATGCTGGGCCTGCAGCTGCCGATACTGTTTTACTACGACGCTCTGATCACTCTGATCTCCGCGCTTGTAGCGATCCTGATGGTTGGGTTGGCGCTGCTGTTGCTGCATTTCCGCCCGCGTACGCCTCAGACGATGATCGGATCAGGGGTGATCGTGGGGCTGGGCATCGTGGTGATGCACTACATTGGCATGGCCGGAATGCAGTTATGCCGCCCTGTGTACAATGTTTTGGACGTGGCTCTGGCGACTTTGGCGTCGGTGATCCTGTCGGTCGCGGCTATTTGGGTTGCTTATGGTAACCGCACGCAACGCAATATTCTACTGGGCACAGTTTGCTTTGGGTTGGCCGTATTTACGATGCACTTTGTGGCTACCGGTCTGACTGACTTTGTGGCAATTGACACCGCCGGCGGTGCGGGGCCCGCGCTGGATAATCAGGTTCTGGCGATGGGCGTCACAGTTTCGGTTTTCCTGATATGCGGAGCTTTTCTGCTGACCGGGATTTCGTTCATCGAGCCCAAGGAAAAGCCTGAACCGGAACGCACGCTGGAACCCGCAATCCTGCGCGCCGGAGTTCCGTTCGAGCGTGAAGGCCAGACATATTTCACAGACCCCGCCAGCATTGCCGCCATCCGGGCCGAGGGGCATTATACGGTTCTCTATATGGGTGTTGAAAAACTATTCTGTCCATGGTCGATCACCGAGGCCGAAAACCGCCTGAAAACAGACGGGTTTTTGCGCGCCCATCGCAGCTATCTGGTGAACCCCAAACATGTCTCTGGCTTTGAACGTCATAAGGACAACGGCACCTGTTATTTTGATGGTGTCGACGCATTGGCCAAAGTGCCGGTCAGCCGGTCCCGCCTAACGGACATTCGCGAGGCTTTAGGCCTCTGATCGCAGTTCGTGCAGCCTATTCGCATTTCGTGATTCAACTCGCGCGCCCTGTTCCCGATCGCTGGAAGCCTTGAGTCACACGTTCTTTCCTTACCTCAGGTCCCCCAAGGCATAACGCTCGGACCCAGGGAGGAAAAAATGATACCAGCCGGTTTTGAGTATCACCGGCCAGGCGATATCGCCTCGGCCATCGGCATTCTGCAAGAACACGGAGACGAGGCGCGCGTGATCGCGGGCGGGCACAGTCTGATCCCAATGATGAAGCTGCGTATGGCTGAGATGAGCCATCTGGTCGACTTGCAGGCGATAGACGAATTGAAAGGTGTCGAAATTGGGACTGACACAGTGTCCTTGGGTGCGATGGTCACGCAACATGAACTTATCACGCATGACGGGTTGGCCTCCACCATTCCGTTGATCCGCGAAGCTGCAATGCAGATCGCTGATCCGCAGGTGCGTTATATGGGTACAGTCGGTGGCAACGTGGCCAATGGCGATCCGGGCAATGATATGCCGGGGCTGATGCAATGCCTGAACGCGACGTTTGAGTTGTCCGGTCCCGATGGTAATCGCAACGTTGCGGCGCGTGACTTTTATGAGGCCGCCTACTTCACCGCCCGCGAAGATGAGGAAATCCTGACCCGTATCTCGATTCCGGTCCCCGGATCCGACGTAGGGCAGGCTTACGAAAAGCAAAAACGTAAGATAGGCGACTACGCGACCGCTGCCGCCGCAGTGATGGTTGGAAATGGTATGGCGTCAGTTGCGATGACCAATCTGGCCGATACTCCCGTCTGGTCCGAAAGTGCGAGCAGTGCATTGGCGGGTGGTGATGTCGAAGGCTGCGTCGCAGCGATGCTCGACGCGATCGACCCGGTGGCTGACAACCGCGGCCCCGTCGAATTCAAAAAACACGTGGCCGCCGTGATGCTGCGCCGCGCCATCGATCGCGCGCAAAGCCGCGCGGGCTGAGGGAGGAACACTCATGTCGAAGATGCACGTCAAACTCACCGTGAACGGCAAGCAGGTCGAAGGTCTGGCCGAACCTCGCACGCTGTTGATCCACTTCCTGCGGGAAGATCTGAAAATCACCGGCCCTCATATCGGGTGCGAGACCAGCCACTGCGGCGCCTGTACCGTCGATATCGACGGTAAATCCGTCAAATCCTGCACAACTTTCGTGGCGCAAGTAAACGGTGCTGACATCACCACCGTCGAGGGGTTGACCAATGACGATGGCAGCCTGGGTGTGTTGCAAGAGATGTTCCGTGAACATCACGGGCTACAGTGCGGCTTCTGCACGCCGGGCATGATCACCCGCGCGCATCGCCTGCTGCAGGAAAACCCGAATCCGACCGAGGAAGAAATCCGCTTTGGCATGGCCGGAAACCTCTGCCGCTGTACCGGGTATCAGAACATCGTTAAGGCGATCTCAGCCTCGGCTGACATGCTCAATGCTCAGAAGGAGGCCGCGGAATGAACGATCAAACCATGACCCCCGAAGAGCGCGCCGCCAACCTCAAAGGGTTGGGAAGCTCGCGCAAACGCGTCGAGGATGTGCGCTTTACCCAAGGCAAGGGCAACTATGTCGATGACATAAAGCTGGACGGGATGCTGTTCGGCGCGTTTGTCCGCTCGCCTTACGCACATGCCCGTGTCGTCAGTGTGAACAAGGACGCCGCGCTGGCCATTCCCGGAGTTGTTGCCGTGTTGACCGCCGAAGATCTGGCTCCGCTGGGTCTGCATTGGATGCCGACGCTGGCCGGTGACAAGCAAATGGTGCTGGCTGATGGCAAGGTTCTGTTTCAGGGCCAGGAAGTCGCTTATGTCGTCGCCGAAAATCGATACATCGCAGCGGATGCGGCAGAGCTGATCGAGGTTGAGTACGAAGAACTTCCCGTCCTGACCGACCCGTTCGAAGCGCTGAAATCCGATGTTATCTTGCGTGAAGACCTTGCGGGTCAGACCGAAGGCGCCCATGGCCCGCGCAAGCATCACAACCATATCTTCACCTGGGAACAGGGCGACAAAGACGCGACCGAGGCCGTTTTGGGGGAAGCCGATGTCTTGGCCGAAGAGATGGTCTACTACCATCGGACCCACCCATGTCCGCTGGAGACCTGTGGCTGTGTGGCTTCGATGGATAAGGTGACCGGTAAGCTTACACTTTATGGTACATTCCAGGCCCCGCACGCGATCAGAACCGTTGTGTCGCTGATCTCTGGTCTCGCCGAGCACAATATCCGGGTGATCAGCCCTGATATCGGTGGCGGTTTCGGTAACAAAGTTGGTGCCTATGCGGGTTATGTCTGCTCGGTTGTAGCCTCTATTGTCACCGGCCAACCGGTGAAATGGGTCGAGAACCGGATGGAAAACCTTATGTCCACCGCCTTTGCCCGCGACTACTGGATGCAGGGCAAGATCGCTGCGACCAAGGATGGCAAGATCACTGGTCTCTGGTGCCATACCACAGCAGATCATGGTGGATTTGACGCCTGTGCCGACCCGACAAAGTTCCCGGCCGGGTTCATGAACATCTGCACCGGGTCGTATGACATTCCGACCGCCTATCTGGCTGTGGACGGTGTTTACACCAACAAGGCACCAGGCGGTGTCGCCTATCGTTGCTCTTTCCGAGTGACCGAGGCTGCGTATTTCATCGAGCGGATGATCGAGGTTCTGGCCATCAAGCTGAACATGGACGCGGCCGAGCTACGCCGGATCAACTTTATCCGCAAGGATCAGTTCCCATATCAGTCCGCGCTGGGATGGGAATATGACTCGGGTGACTATCACACCGCATGGGACAAAGCGTTGAAGGCTGTTGACTATGACGGTCTGCGGGCGGAACAGGCGCAGCGGATCGAGGATTTCAAAGCCGGAAAGACCCGTAAACTGCTGGGCATCGGCCTGACGCATTTCACTGAAATCGTCGGGGCTGGACCGGTCAAGAACTGCGATATCCTTGGGTTGGGAATGTTCGACTCATGCGAAATCCGGATTCACCCAACCGGTTCGGCCATCGCACGGCTGGGGACGATCAGCCAAGGTCAGGGCCATGCTACGACTTTTGCTCAGATCATCGCCAGCGAGATCGGCCTGCCTGCCGATGACATCACGCTGGAAGAAGGCGACACTGATACCGCACCTTATGGGCTTGGTACCTATGGGTCCCGGTCGACACCCGTGGCCGGCGCGGCAACGGCGATGGCCGCCCGCAAAATCCGCGCCAAGGCACAGATGATCGCGGCTTACTTGCTTGAAGTCCACGACGACGACGTCGAATGGGACGTGGATCGGTTCTCTGTCAAAGGTGCGCCTGAGCGGTTCAAAACCATGAAGGAAATCGCCTTCGCCGCCTATAACCAGGCCATTCCGGGGCTGGAACCCGGTCTGGAGGCTGTCAGCTACTATGACCCACCGAACATGACCTATCCGTTCGGAGCCTATATCTGTGTCATGGAGATCGACGTGGATACCGGCGAATGGGATGTCCGGCAATTCTATGCGCTGGACGACTGCGGAACCCGGATCAACCCGATGATCATCGAAGGGCAGGTCCATGGTGGCGTGACCGAAGCGCTGGCCATCGCTATGGGTCAGGAAATCGCCTATGATGAGATGGGCAACGTCAAGACTGGTACCTTGATGGACTTCTTCCTGCCCACGGCGTGGGAGACGCCCAACTACACCACCGATCATACGGTGACGCCATCTCCGCATCACCCGATCGGTGCTAAGGGCGTGGGCGAGAGCCCGAATGTCGGCGGCGTGCCCGCGTTCTCGAACGCGGTGCATGATGCATTCCGCCCATTTGGCCTTGTCCAGAGCCACATGCCGCATGACCACTGGCGTATCTGGAAGATCGCCAACGGTCTGGGAATGCACGGCTAACAGGAAAAGCCGCCGCGCTTAAACACGGCGCGGCGGCAATCCGGGAGAATTGCATGAGCTTGCAAGACATACAGCATGGCTTGGCCGAGGTGGGCTATGTTGCCGATGACCGATTGGCGATGGCGCTTCATCTGGCGCAGATGCTTGGGCGCCCGCTGCTGTTGGAAGGACCAGCAGGGGTCGGAAAAACCGAGGTCGCAAAGGCGTTGGCGGCACAGCGCGCGACGCGATTGATCCGGTTGCAATGCTACGAAGGGCTGGATGCCAGCCACGCGATCTATGAATGGAATTACCAGCGCCAGTTGCTGGCTATTCGTGCAAGCGAGGCACAGGGTGGCACCAGCGAGGCCCAGCTATTCACTGATGACTATCTGCTGAAGCGACCTTTACTAGACGCAATCAGCGAAGAAGAACCTCCTGTTCTTCTGATTGATGAAATCGACCGTGCGGATGAGGAGTTTGAGGCCTATCTGCTGGAGATTTTGTCGGACTTTCAGATCACCATCCCCGAGCTTGGCACCATCAAGGCGCGTTCGCGGCCCATCGTGATCCTGACGGCGAATGGGACTCGGGAACTTTCAGACGCGCTGCGGCGTCGTTGCCTGTATAGTTTCCTCGACTACCCATCGCGCGAAACGGAAATGGCGATCCTGAAAGCACGCATGCCTGAAGTTGAAGGGCTGTTGGCGCGTCAGATTGTTGGCGTTGTACAGGCGCTGCGCAAAGAAGACTTGGAAAAGACCCCTGGCATTGCCGAAATGTTGGACTGGGCGGCGGCTCTTTCGGGGCTGGGTGTAAACGACATGGCGCAGTCCCGCGAAGAGGTTCAGGCGACCCTTGTTTGCCTTTTGAAAACCGCAGCCGACTACGACGCCGCTCCGCCCGAGGTAACGGATCGTCTGATCGGAAAGGTAGCGTGATGCAGGTCACCCGGTTCCCCACTCGCGCATCTGGTTTGTCGGAGCGAATGTCGGGATTCATCGCACATTTGCGTATGAACGGACTGCGCGTCGGGCCAGCTGAAACGGGGGACGCATTGGCTGCGCTGGCGGCGATTGAGGTGTTGGATGTCAGACAGGCCCAGCAGGCGCTTTGCGTGTTGCTGGCCGGCGACGCCGACGATTGGCGGAGGTTTGATGACCTCTTCGAAGCCTATTGGTTTAACACTGGCAAGCAGCGAACGGGGACCGCCCAAACCGCGCACGTGCGAGTTCAATCCGCCAAGCCGATGATCTGGCAGCAAGAGAGCCAGGATGTTCAGGAATTCGAGACCGGTGCGGATCAGGCCGCCACACCCGATTCCGGCGATGGGGAGGCCGCGGGGAGAGATGGGAAGCTGATTGCAACCCGTACGGCCAACCTGTCGCGCCGGGATTTGCGCGAGCTTATGGATGAAGACGCCCTGAGGCAGGCGGAACAGGCCGCGACCGCCATCGCGCGTGCGATCCGCGACCGCCGCTCGCGTAGGCGAAAGCAAGCTCTGCGGGGCTCTGCGTTGGACATGCGCCGGATTCAACGTGCCAGCCTCGCACGAGGAGGAGAGCCGATCGATCTGTATCGCCGCGCTCGCCCATCACGCCCAATGCGAATTGTGGCCTTGTGTGACGTCAGCGGGTCGATGACGGTTTATTCACGGGTCTTTTTGGCCTTTTTGAAAGGATTGATCGGTAGTGGAGCTGAGGCAGATGCCTATTTGTTCCACACGCGTTTGATGCGTGTGACTGATGCACTGCGCGATCATGACACGCTGCGCGCGGCTGGACGGTTATCACTTATGGCCGAAGGGTTCGGCGGTGGGACCGACATTTCGGGAAGCCTTGAGAGGTTTCTGAACGGATACGGTGCCCTTGCATTGAACGGGCGGACGATCGTATTGATCCTCTCGGACGGCTATTGCAGCGCATCGCCTGAAGCCCTGGGAGATGCTCTGGCTCGGATTCGGCGCAAGGCGCGGCGGATTGTTTGGCTGAATCCGCTTAAAGGATGGAAGAACTATCAGCCCATTGCCGCCGCAATGCAGGCAGCAGGACCTTATCTGGATGCGCACCTACCGGCCAACACACTCGACGCGCTGGCGGCGTTGGAACCCGAATTCCGAAAACTGTGAAAGGACACGGCGATGGCAGGTTTCGACATTTTCGACACGATTGAGGAGTTGCGCCAAAAAGGCGACGCCTTTTGCGTGGCAACGGTCCTTCGCACTGCCGACGCAACCTCGGCCAAGGCAGGTGGCAAGGCCGTGATCACGCGGGACGGGTGTATTTTGGGGCATCTGGGCGGAGCGTGCGTGCAGCGCGTCGTACGCGCATCGGCGCAGGAGGCACTTGCGGGTGGAACTCCGAAAATGATCCGTGTGAAACCTTCGGACAAGGTAGTGGCGATGACAGACCCGGATGGTGTTGAGACCTTCAAAAGCGGTTGTCCTTCGGGCGGAACGGTCGATTTGCTGATCGAACCCTATCAGCACGCCCCGCGCCTGATCATTTTCGGAGAGTCTCCGATTGCACATGCGCTTGCCGCGCATGCGGCGCTGACCGGGTTGCGCGTTTGTTTGCCTGAAGATTCAGAAAGCTCGGTGGACTTCATCGGTTTTGATCCGAATGACCTAAGCGCATTGGGCGTTGAACCACGCGATTTCGCGGTGGTCGCCTCACAGGGGAAGGGGGATGGCGCAGCGCTGAAATCTGCGCTTGAATCACCAGCACGACGCGTTTCGATGGTCGCGAGCCACCGCAAAGCCAAGGTGTTGTGCGAGAGGTTGGAAGCGCAGGGATTGACCGCCGAGCAGACCAGTCGGCTCAAGTCACCGGCCGGTCTGGATATCCGTGCAATCGACCCGCACGAAATCGCACTGTCGATCCTCGCCGAGATCATCCTCTGGCGAAATTCAGACAATTCCAAGGAGACGTCGCATGATGAAAAAATGGCGTAAATGGTTGCAGTCCTTTCGGACTGTGAAGCCGGAACAGACCCCGGAAGAGGCGACCGAGACCGCACTTCGCGTTTTCCCAAGATGCTGTTGAGTAAAGGACTCTCAAATGGAACTAAATGACGAAATCCGTATCTCTGCTCCGCGTGACGTCGTGTACCGAGCGCTAAATGATCCGGATGTGTTGCGAGAGTGCATTCCCGGTTGTGAGGAATTGATCCAGCATTCTCCCGAGCACTTGGAGGCCAAAGTTGTGCTCAAAATCGGCCCCGTCAAGGCTCGGTTCAGCGGCGAAGTGACATTGGACAACTCCAAAGCTCCGGATGAGTTTTCCCTGACTGGTGAAGGAAAAGGTGGCGCTGCGGGCTTTGCCAAAGGGGGTGCGGATGTCAATCTTAGCACGGAAGGCGAGGAAACGGTTTTATCCTATACTGCCAAGGTCACAATCGGCGGAAAAATAGCGCAATTGGGCAGCCGGTTGATTGCAGGGACTGCAAAAAAACTTTCAGCCAAGTTTTTTGAAAGGTTTGGGGAAATCGTCGCTGAGCAAAACGTCGGTTAGGGTCAGGACTTCGGTAACGAGGCCTTCCCAGTCAAGCGGTTTTGGCAAAATTATTGATCCGCTAAAGCGGTGATGTCACGTCTGTACCTGTCCGACCTGTTATGGGAGTCGATGATGGATACTTTGAACCAAAGCGGAGCCGTTCCTCACAACACGCAAATGATCGACAGCACCGTGATCCGCGCCCATCATCCACTGCCCGGCAGGGCATTGCGGCAGCAATGTTCCGAGAGCGAGGCAGCGGGCACCAAACCATAGCCGCGATGAGAATTTACACCTCGGCACGAACTTTTTGCTGATCAGGCGCTGGCTGCATTGTTCGCACTGCGTGAACGTGCAAATTTACGAAAAATGCAATTGCAGCGAATGTCAGCAATACGGGTTGCAAACGCAACATCTCCACTATCGACTCAAAGGCCGCTTTGGGCCGTTCCAGAGCCAGACAACTAGAGTGTGAGCCACAATGCGGCGTTGCACCTAAGGCCTGCAGCGAGCCTGTACCTTTAGAATGCTGCATCGTCGCGAATGGCGGCTTTCCTAGGCTCGGTTTTGATTTAGAGTTACCCTGGTCCACTATCGAAGGCTGACCTAAGCCTAATAAATTCCGTCGAGATGCAGATAATTACTAAAACACTCGACTCCATTCTTGGAGCAATTGGTAATACGCCTCTGGTACGTCTTGATCGGCTGGTGAAACACTACGGCTGTGAGGGTGCTATCCTTGCGAAACTGGATCACCTGAACCCTGGGTTTTCCAAGAAAGACCGAGCCGCTCTTGGTGTCATCAGAGCGGCTGAGCGCGACGGCACTCTGATACCCGGACAAACCGTCGTCGAATTAACGAGCGGCAATATGGGTACAGGTCTCGCTATTATTTGCGGTATCAAGGGCTATCCCTTTGTGGCGGTCATGTCCAAAGGTAATTCGCAAGAACGCGCGCGAATGATGGCAGCCCTTGGTGCGGAAGTGGTGTTGGTCGATCAATTGCCGGAAAGCCGTCCAGGGGAAGTTTCTGGCGCTGATCTAGCGGAAGTGGATCGCGTTGCGACCGAGTTGACCGAAGAACGCGATGCGTTTCGCGCTGACCAATTCCGTCGTGCGGGCAACCCGGAGTCTCACGAACAGATGACTGGGCCGGAGTTATGGGAACAATCCGGCGGTAGGATCGACGCTTTTTGCGATTTCGTGGGTTCAGGCGGAACGCTTGCGGGGACATCCAAATTTCTTCGAGCACAAAACCCGGATATCAAATGCTATCCGATTGAACCAAAAGGTGCCGCTGTGATCGCAGGGCTGGATGCGGTGAAACCTGAGCATCCAATTCAGGGTGGCGGCTACGTCATGGGCGATCTTGACTTCTTGCGGGGCCTGAACTGGGATGGGTTCTTGCAAGTTGATGGAGACACGGCACGTCAGACTTCGCGCGACCTAGCTCGACTAGAAGGCATTTTCGCTGGTTTCTCCGCCGGTGCCAATGTTGCCGGAGCCCTAGAACTGCTAAAAGGTCCCCACAAAGGGCAGACTATTGCAGTCATTGTCTGCGATTCAGGTTTGAAATATCTCTCGACTGATCTGTTTGCATGAAGCGGTCATTCAAGAAGCTTTGTAATGGGTCGGCTCTGTCCTGCAAAGCTGTCAGGTCGAATCACGGGACCAGAAATTTCGGCCCTAAACCCTGCCGTTCGTTCAGGATGCAAAAGAATGCTCGCGGTGAGCCCGAAGTGTTTGATGCTGCGTTCTGTTCGAACGTCAGTTTTGGGCTGGCGGGCTAGAAATTTCTGGCCCGCCCTTTTTCCGCAAAACTCAGAACTTGCCGTTCGCGTGCACCATTTCCGCAGGGGTGGGCGAAACAACGTCCCAATGTTCAACAATCTTTCCGTCTTCGACGCGCCAAAGGTCAAAGAAAGCCCAAGGTTTCTCGCTGACAGTGGCATCTGAAGCGACAAAGACAAAGTTGCCTTCTGCCACAACAATCTGAGGCTCGAATTTAGTTATGACGTTGCCCTGTTCGGCCCAAGCCTTCGTACCCTCGATCAGGCCATCGATCCCATCGGCAAGCATTGGATTGTGCTGCATGTAGACCTCAGAATACATGGGTGCTTTCTCTGGTGCGGCCCCGCCCAAGACATCGCGCACAAACCCAAGAACCAACGCTTTGTTTTCTTCGGTTTTGTCGAGATCTGTGATCTCGGTTGGTCCATCGGTCATACCTCGGCCAGACACTGTTGTTTCTGGAACCGGCTGCAGGTTATCCCAATGTTCGGCGACTTTGCCGTCCTCCACCCGGAATATGTCGAATGCGGCAAGGGTAGGTGCGCCAAACGCATCAGCGTTTTCAAAAGTGCTATGCAATACGACCATATCGCCTTCGGCGATGACGCGATGGGTGGTGCCAGTCATTCCGGATTGCTCGACCAAAGGTATCAGGCCAACCAACCCTTCAGCGCCGGTCGGGATTTGAGGGTTGTGTTGAATGTAGTCCGGGGTAACGAGCTGCCGCGCGGCTTCCGGATCGTGATCCGCGAATGCTGCGGTGAAGAGTGCGATTACAAGTTCTTTAGGAGACATGGCTTTATCCTTTGATTCGTATCCTCTCAATACGTGGTAGCAAAACCATACCACATTGCAATTACGTACTTTAAACTGACTTAGTATGCTCAACACTACTGCAATATTCTTCAGTGCGTTGCGCAATAGCCAATTCATGGCTATGGTGTCTCCTAGTTTCGAAACAATACCAGAGACTGATATGCTACCTATAGGCGTTGCCAACAAAGCAGAAGCTTCCAACTGCTCCATCCGTTCCGTGCTATCTAATGTGACTGGTAAATGGCGAATGATCATCATCCTCGCGCTGGAGGATGAGCCAAAACGCTTTGGCGACCTCAAACGCTGCATCGGAGACGTCACACAAAGTGTGCTTACCGAAAACCTGCGGGGATTGCAGCGCGACGGTTACTTGACCCGCACCGTCGATCCCGGGCCACCAGTGGCCGTGTCCTACGAATTGACACCACTGGGTCGAAGCCTACTCGAAATGCTGAAACCGCTTGTCTTTTGGTCGCATGAACAGATGGACGAAGTCAGGCAATTTCGCATGCAGTTCGACCGCGAGCAGGCAAGTTAACTTCAAAGCGGACTCAGGGCTGAAAATCTAGGACGGCCACTTAGTCCGCATTGCGCTGGTTCAGCAAGCTCCTGATTTTTGCGCTCGCAGCGAAGGTCGGTCTGAGGGACCGTACCGAAGCGATAACTAATGGGGTACAACGACGGCTTTGGACCGTCCTAACTTAGTCCACTGGGGCAAACTCAGATGCCTGAGCCTCGACTAACCTGTGATTACATCCTGCCGTTGCACGCCCAGCCCTTCGATACCAAGCTCCATTTTGTCGCCGGGTTTCAGGTAGGTTTGCGGGTTTTGCCCCATACCGACGCCCGGGGGCGTTCCGGTAGAAATCACGTCCCCGGGTTGGAGTGACATGAACTGCGACAGGTGCGAAATGACGGTTGCCACCCCAAAATGCATTGTTTTGGTTGACCCATCCTGATACCGGTGCCCATTCACCTCAAGATACATGGGCAAATTTTGCGGGTCTGGCACCTCGTCTCGTGTCACCAGCCACGGGCCGATTGGGCCAAACGTGTCGGCGGACTTTCCTTTGACCCATTGGCCCGAGCGATGAAGCTGAAAGTCACGCTCTGACAAATCGTTCACAACGCAATACCCGGCGACGTGGTCCATGGCTTCGGCCTCTGAAACATATTTTGCCTCCTTGCCGATGACGACGCCCAGCTCCACTTCCCAATCGGTCTTTACCGATCCGCGCGGGATTTCCACCGTATCATTGGGGCCGACGATGGCAGAGGTGGCCTTGAAGAAGATCACTGGCTCAGCAGGAAGTTCCATTCCGCTTTCCGCCGCGTGATCGGCATAGTTCAGACCAATGCAGATGAATTTGCCGACGTTGCCGACGCAAGGACCGATGCGTGAATCTCCATCTGCCACCGGCAGGCTGTCCACATCGACTGCCCGCAACTGTTCAAGAACGGCGTCGCCGAGAGTATTGCCCGATATGTCATCGACCACACCGGATAGGTCACGAACCGAGCCGTCCGAGGCCAATATGCCAGGTTTCTCAAAGCCTTTGAGGCCATAACGTAGCAGTTTCATTGTAAAGTCCTTCCTGTTCAGATCGTCCAGCCACCATCGATGGCAAAGGGCTGACCCGACGTGTATTTGCTGGCATCGCTGGCCAAATACAGAGCCAGTTCTGCGATCTCTTCCGCGGTGCCAATTCGGCCCATCGGCTGACGGGCAATGAAATCGGTCATTGCCTGTTCATAGTCCCCGGTGGCGCGCAGTCTGTCATGCAGGCTGGGGCTGTCGACGGTGCCGGGACAAATCGCGTTGCATCGGATGCCTTGAGTTACAAAATCAGCAGCAACGGATTTCGTAAGGCCAATGACCGCTGCCTTTGATGCGCAATAGGCAAACCGGTTGGGCACACCCTTCATGGATGATGCGACCGACGACATGTTGATGATTGAACCACCGCCTGCTTCCAGCATTCCAGGAAGAGTCAGGCGGATCAGTCGGAACATGGCTTTGACGTTGAGGTCAAAACTGAAATCCCAATCCTTTTCGCTGCACTCAAGGATAGAGCCCCCTGCAACATAGCCCGCACAATTAAACAGAATGTCCAGATTCGGCAGGTCGGCCGCAGCGGCTGTCACAGCCTCATTGTCTGTTACGTCCAGCTTGAGCGGCTCGATACCCGCGATACCGCCCAATTCGGTCAGCGAAGCATCGTTGATGTCGCTGGCGATCACGCGTGCGCCTTCGGCCGCAAATAATTCGGCGGTTGCGCGGCCAATGCCTTGCCCGGCAGCTGTAATTAAGGCTGTTTTGCCTGCAAGCCGGTTCGATGGTTTGAATGTCGTCATTGGTTGCCTCACAGTTTCTCGGGCAGAAGATCCGTTGGGATGTCCTGATAACAGACTGGCCGCAGAAAGCGCCGGATCGACAATGTGCCCACGGATGTTGCGCCAAAGTTGGTTGAGGCGGGGTAGGGACCGCCGTGAACCATGCTGTCGCACACTTCAACGCCGGTCGGGAAACTGTTGGCCAGTAGGCGCCCCGCCTTTCGTTCAAGCAGCGGAAGCAGTGCCTGAGCGTCGGGTTTGTCGCCTGCGTCCAGATGCAGGGTACAGGTTAGCTGCCCTTCGATGGCGCGCGCGATCTGTTGCATTTGTGAGGTGTCTTTCACGCGAACGATAATGCCCAACGGTCCGAAAACCTCTTCCTGCAGCTTGTGATCGGCCAGCCAGTCCTCTCCGGAAACAGCGAACAAGTAGGGGGCCGCATCGCGTGTCTCGCAACTGGTGCCCATGATCTTGGATACACCTGTTCCGGCGGCGACGCGCGTGACACCGTCGCGATACGCTGCCGCAATCCCATCGGTCAGCATAGTCTGTTCGGCTACGGCGGATAGGCCGGCCTCAGCTGCTGCCTGAAATGCATTGGCGTCGGGTCCGTCAATGATCACGGCAATACCGGGATTGGTGCAGAACTGACCGGCGCCCATCGTTAGCGAAGCCGCCCAGCCCGCGCCAATCTCGGCCCCGCGCGCAGCTGCGGCTTGCGGTAAGATAAACATTGGATTGACCGAACCCAGTTCGCCGAAGAATTGAATGGGTTCATCCCGCTGCGCGCACAGGTCAAATAGGGCGCGGCCGCCCGCCAGGCTGCCAGTAAAGCCCACAGCTCGGATCAGAGGATGCTGCACCAGACGCGTGCCCACATCCCGTTTGCCGCCCTGAACAAGTGAACACACTCCGGGGTGAACCCCTGTTGCCTTGATGGCGGCGTCGATGGCTTGCGCCACGATCTCACCTGTGCCGGGATGGGCGGAATGGCCTTTGACAACAACGGGGCATCCTGCGGCCAGTGCCGCGGCGGTATCGCCCCCCGCAACCGAGAAAGCCAACGGGAAGTTCGACGCGCCAAACACCGCAACAGGACCCAGCGGGCGCTGGATCATGCGCAGGTCGGGGCGGGGCAGGGGTGCGCGATCCGGCATGGCCGGGTCATGGCGCATGTCCAGATAGTCACCCGCTTCGATGTGATCGGCGAAAAGACGCAGCTGGCCGACGGTGCGGCCACGTTCCCCCTGCAGACGTGCCCCGGGCAAACCGGTTTCCTGAGTGCCAATTTTGGTGATGGCATCCCCGCGCGCGTCAATCTCATCCGCAATCTTGCGCAGGAGGGCGGCGCGTTCTGTACGCGAGGACCACCCGAAAGTGGCAAACGCCGCCTCTGCCGCTTCCACTGCGGTATCGACCATCGCCGCTGTCCCGACAGAAAAGTCATGGCTTGGCCCATGTGCGGGTTCGGATGCAAAAGTTGCAGCTGCGCCGACCCATTCACCGGCGATCAGGTGTTTTCCAGTCAACATATTCGTTCTCACTTACAGCAGGCCGCGATGGGCGAGGTTTCGCATCAGATGTGACGCCCCAAAGGTCCATTCGGGGCATTCTGTCGACAGGCGCACGGTGTTTGTCAGCGCTCCAAGCCGGGTGTTGGCGATAGTGACGACGTCACCAAGTTTATGCGTGAACCCGCCGCCGGGCGTATCCCGGTCTTGGGTCGGGGCGAACAGAGTGCCAAGAAACAGCATCAGTCCGTCAGGATATTGGTGGTGACGTCCAATTGTCTGTTTCACAAGATCGGCAGGATCGCGGCTGATCTGCGACATGGATGAGCTGCCGTTCAGGATAAATCCATCCAGTCCGGTGACGGTCAGCGTCAGTTCAGCCTGACGTACATCGTCCAGTGTGAACCCATCATCGAACAACCGGATCATAGGCCCGATCGCGCAGGAGGCGTTATTGTCCTTGGCTTTACTCAGCAACAGCGCCGAACGCCCTTCGACATCGCGCAGGTTCACATCATTGCCCAGCGTTGCGCCCTTGATCTCGCCCTTTGAGGTGACGGTCAGAACAACTTCGGGCTCGGGGTTGTTCCAGGTCGATACGGGGTGCAGCCCGATATCAGCGCCAAACCCGACTGACGAAAGGACCTGCGCTTTTGAAAACACCTCGGCGTCAGGGCCGATTCCAACCTCCAGATACTGGCTCCAGAGACCTGCAGCGATCAGTGCTTCTTTGACCTCTCCGGCCGCGTCCGATCCCGGAACGATGTTCGAGAGGCTGTCCCCGATCCGGTCCCCGATGCGCGCCCGGATCGCGTCGGCTTTGGCAGGATCGCCTGCGGCCTGTTCCTCGATCACGCGCTCAACCATGGAGCCGGCAAATGTGACGCCGCAGGCCTTAACCGCCTGCAGGTCGCACGGCGCGAGCCATTGGTGGTCGGCGTCCGTTGGGCCGATATCTTCACCTTGCGCGGTGCGCACATAATCCGCTGCGTCGTCGCGCTCCAGAATGTCCCGGACGGTTGGTGCCGTTTTCGACGTAATATCGACAACCTGCCCATTGCGCAGGGTTACCACGCTGGGTCCAACGCCAGCACGCTCAAGACGGCCGAGCCACAGCCCGTTTGGTTCCAATGTAGGTATGGTCATTTCAATCCCTGAGGTTATAGGCCCGGGCGGCGTTACCACCCATAATCGCCTGGCGTTCTGCGTTGCTCAGCTGCTTCAGCAGCTCGTCGGTGGTTTCGCACCAACGCTCGTAACTGCTGGCCAAGGTGCAAACCGGCCAATCGCTGCCCCAAATCAGACGCGACGGGCCGAAAGTGTTCAGCAGGTGATCCACATAGGGGCGCAGGTCTTCAATCGTCCAGTTTGTGGCAGCTTCAGTCACGAGGCCGGACAGTTTGCACCATGCGTCGCTATCCCGAGCCAAGGCCGCCATATTGTCAGACCAATCACCCAAGATCGCGTCTTTGATCAACGGTTTTGATCCATGGTCGATGACCACGCGCAAATCGGGGTAGCGTTCAAGAAGTTGTCTGAGCGGGTCCAGATGTTGGGGCAAGGTCAACGCGTCGAATGTCAGGTCGTGCCGTTGGACAGCCACGAAAGCAGCTGACAGCGTGTCGCCGAGCATCCATAGAGGGTCAGCGATGTCCTGTATCATCGGACGGAGACCAACCAGTGCCGGGCGCGCTGCCAACGCAGCAATCTGCGCGCCAACATCGTCGGCTTCAAAATCAACCCAGCCTACAACACCTTTGACAAACGCATTCTGATCAGCCAACGAGAGCATGTATTCCGTTTCAGCCACTGTGGGCGCCGCCTGAACAAGAACAGTGCCGTCAATCTCGGCGTTTTTGAGCAAAGGCAATAGATCCACTGGCGTGAAATCCCGGTAGATCGCGCTTAGATCGGGCGTCAGCCAGCCATAGTCGCCGCGCGTCAAAGCCCAGAAATGCTGATGCGCGTCGATCCTCATCCGATCACACCCTTTTTCAGGATGATATTGCCATAAAGCCTGCGTTCGCCTGTCTGAACGATGACAAAAGCGTTGGCCGCACGGTCGTAGAATGCAAACCGTTCCAAGCCCTGAACTTTGGCAGGGTTGTCGGCGGTCGTGTCGATGATGCGCTGAAAGTCCGCGACTGCGTCAGGAACTGCGTCGGGGTCGCCGACTACCTGCATTGTCAACGCCGGATCAGAAACGAATGTGTCCAACGGCATCACCGACAAGACCGCTTGCAACACTTCACTGGCCGAAGATCCATCCGCCCGGATGCAGTCCGGCCCGCTGCTGGAACCCGGGAAGTTCGCGTCTGCGATGACGATTTCATCCCCGTGGCCCATGGCCCTGAGAGTATACAGCAGCTCCGGCGACAGGATCGGGTCGATGTTACGCAGCATCTGCAGTCTCGCTTGGCAGAGGCGCATCCGGTCGGATCAGACCTTCGGATCGTAGGTCCGACCACAGGCCCGGGGGAATGTCACGCTCCATCAATGCTACGTTGGACTGGACTTCGGATGCGTTGACGGCTCCGGGAACCACCGTCTTGACGCAAGGGTGACCCAGAACAAATTGCAGCGCAGCGGCGATCAGCGAAGTGTTGTGGGCCGCGCAAACGGCTTCGATCTTACGGACCCGGTTAAGAATGTCTTCGGGCGCGTCTGCATAATTGTACTTGGCGCCGGGCACAGCTCCGGTGGCGAGGATGCCTGAATTGTAAGGTCCCCCGAGGATGATCCCGACATCGCGCTGCTCGCACAGTGGCAGGAAACTGTCGAGCGCTTCCTGCTCCAGCAGCGTATAGCGTCCGGCTAGCAGGAATCCGTCGAAATCCCCCAATCCAAGCAGTTTTTCGCAGACCTGCCATTCGTTTACGCCTGCGCCGATTGCGGCGATTTCGCCTGCATCGCGCAGTTCGGTTAGCGCTTTGTATCCCCCGCCATCAAAAAGCTCGCGCACTTTGGCGGCCGACATTTCCTGGCTGCCCTGGCTGAATACACAGACATCGTGCACCAAAAGAATGTCAGAGTTGGCCACACCGATCCGGTCGCGGCTGGCCTCATAAGACCGCATGACCCCGTCATAGGTATAGTCGAACACGATCCGTTTCTGCGGCACATCCACGAATGCTTCGGGTGTCACCTCATGCGGTTCGCAATCCAGTAACAAGCGACCGATCTTGGTCGAAAGCTGAATGTTTTCGCGACCGAACCGACTGATCGCCTGCCCAAACCGATGCTCTGACCGGCCAAGTCCATATTGCGGCGCGGTGTCAAAAAACCTGATGCCTGCGTCATAGGCGGCCTGCAATGCCGCTTGCGCGTCCTCATCTGAGACTTTGCGATACAGGTTCCCCAACGGTGCCCCGCCGAACCCCATGCGGGTCAGGGGAACGGGCCGTGTGGTCCGATTGTTCAGTAATTCTGTTTTGGAAACGGTCATCCTGCCTCGCTATTCAGCAGTGGGGTGAGGTTGAACAATTCGGGCTTTTGCTGTTCCAACTGCTCGATGCGCGGCATCAACTGCCCGAGGTGGATGCGCATCGCGTCCTGCGCACCCCGTTCATCCCGATCGCTGATTGCATCGAAAATGGCCTTGTGCTCTGCCAATGTTTCAGCGATCCGGCCGGGGGTGGGCAACAACAGCATTCGAGCGCGGCTGACTTGTAGTGAAACGGTCTGGGCTACGTCCGCGAGGCGGCGGAATCCGGTAAACTCCATCAGCAGGCCGTGGAATTCTTCGTCTGCCTGATAAAAGCCTGGGATGTCCTCATCCTCGATCAGCAGTTCTTGCAGGCGCATGTTGCGGCTCAACCGTTTGCGCTGATCGTCGGTCAGATCGCGTGCGACCTTGGCAACAGTGGCAAGCTCAAGCGCTTCACGTAGGAAAGCACCTTCGCGGATCTCGTCCATAGAAAAGTAAGATACGCGGGTGCCTGATTGCGGCACCACATCGACCAGCCCTTCAGAGGCCAGACGCGCGATTGCGTCGGCAACAGGTGCACGAGAAACGCCTAATCGCTCACACACAGGAGCCTTTCGGAGATTCGCCCCGGGTGGGAAATCAAGCGAGAGAATCGCCTGCTTCAAAGAGTGGTGAACCCGTTGAGTTAGCGGCCCTTCGATCGTCGTGATCTCGGGCAGCAGCGCGGCATCAATATCGTGGTGTTTGTTCATACTTCGTAATTTAGCATTCTAACATGTTAGTTGACAAGTAGTGATTTTGGATTTAGCAACATTGGCCAAGCAAGCGGGGAAGAGATGCAAGCACACGGCGGCATAGATGTTTTGGAAGAAGCGACGCGCGACGTCGTGAAGCTTAATCCGCAGGACAATATCGTCATTGCTTTGCGCGACCTGCAGGCGGGCGAACAACCGGCGCAGGTTCCGGAGCCCTTGGCGGCGCCTGTTTCCCGCGGTCACAAAGTTGCGGTGTCACCAATTCATGCTGGCGAAAACGTTGTTCGCTATGGCCAGATCATCGGACAGGCCAAATGCGATATCGCGCCGGGCGAACATATCCACGTGCACAACCTCGGCATGGGGGCGCATCAGCAGGACTATGCGCATGCCAGCGCGAATGCGCCGCTGCCTGCTCTGACTGAAGACCGGACATTTGAAGGATACCATCGTACCGACGGCAAGGTAGGCACGCGAAACTACATCGGAATTCTGACCACCGTGAACTGCTCGGGGTCTGTGGCGCGTTTTATCGCTGAGGCGGCGGAAAAATCCGGCCTGTTGAGCAGTTTTCCCAACGTCGATGGCGTGGTGCCGATTGTGCATGGGACCGGTTGCGGAATGTCCGGCAAAGATGAGGGCTATGCTACCCTGTTTCGAACCTTGGCCGGGTATGCACAGCATCCGAATTTCGGGGGCATCCTGCTGATTGGTCTGGGGTGTGAGGTCATGCAGGTAGCAGACCTTGTCGGCGGTCGTCCAATCCGCGCTGACGGTGCCCTGCGCTATATGACCATTCAGAACGAGGGAGGAACGCGGCGCACAATCGAGCGGGGGCTCGAAGAACTGCGCGGCATCGCTGAATTGGCCAATCAGGCCGAACGCTTCCCCGCTCCGATCAGTGCCATCACGGTCGGCATGCAATGCGGCGGCTCGGACGGCTATTCAGGGATCACCGCAAACCCGGCCTTGGGATATGCCTCGGATCTGCTAGTGCGCCATGGTGGAACAACGATCCTGTCGGAGACCTCGGAAATTTATGGGGCGGAGCACTTGCTGACCCGGAGGGCCGAAACGGTCGAAGTTGGCGAAAAGCTGATCGAACGCATTCACTGGTGGGAGGACTACACCGCCCGCAACGGCGGTGAGATGGACAACAACCCAAGCCCCGGCAACAAGCGCGGTGGCCTGACAACCATTCTTGAAAAATCGCTGGGAGCCGTTGCCAAAGGCGGCACAGCCCCTCTGCGCGACGTCTACAAATTTGGTGAAATGGTCGACAAGCACGGGTTCGTTTTCATGGATAGTCCCGGGTTTGATCCGTGTTCGGTGACCGGACAAGTGGCCTCGGGCGCGAACCTGATCGTTTTTACCACCGGACGCGGCTCGGTTTCGGGGTACCAGCCGACACCTTGTATCAAGCTGGCCACCAATTCCGAGATGTACACCCGCATGTCCGACGACATGGACCTGAACTGCGGTGACATCGTGACCGACGGGGTCAGCATCGAGGCAAAAGGCGAAGAGCTGTTCGAAATGCTCATCCGCGTGGCTTCGGGCCAAAAAACAAAAAGTGAGGAACTTGGCTTTGGGGGCGTTGAATTCGTCCCCTGGCAAATCGGCGCGGTGATGTAACCCGCGTCGGGCCCAAGGGAGAGGGGCGCATGGGAGGAAAAATGAATAAATTGGTCGAAATGACGGGGATTGATAAATTCTTCCCCGGCGTGCACGCGCTGAAATCCGTGCAGTTCGATCTGGAACCGGGCGAAGTTCACGCGCTGATGGGCGAGAACGGGGCCGGGAAGAGCACGCTGATGAAGATCTTGTCGGGTATCTATCAGCGCGATGGCGGAACGCTGAAGATCGAAGGGTGTGAAGTCAGCCCGACAACCCCGCGCGAAGCGCAGGATCTGGGCATCGGGATCATCCATCAGGAGCTGAGCCTGATGAACGATTTGACCGTCGCTCAGAACATTTTTATCGGGCGCGAACCGCGCAAGAGCTTTGGTCGTTTGGACGAGGCGGCGCTGAATGCTCAGACCGCTGAAATCTTTGCTTCGATGAATCTCAGCCTTGATCCCAAGGCGTTGGTTGGAAGCCTTACCATCGCGAAACAGCAGATGGTCGAGATCGCCAAGGCACTATCCTTTCGGTCAAAAGTGCTCATCATGGACGAGCCCACGGCGGCCCTGAATGACGCCGAGATTGCCGAGCTGTTCGTCATCATTCGTCGCCTCAAGGCCGAGGGCGTGGGTATCGTTTACATCAGCCACAAGATGGACGAGCTCAAGCAAATCTCGGATCGCGTGACGGTTATGCGCGATGGGGAATACGTCGGAACAGTTGGTGCTGCCGAAACCCCCATCAGCCAGATCATCGCCATGATGGTGGGTCGAGAGGTCAAGGAAGAACCGCTGGACGTGCCCGATCTGGGTGATGCCGAGATATCTCTGCAGGTCACCGGGTTGAACCGGAGCAACGAAATCCAAGATGTCAGTTTCTCGGTCCAGAAGGGCGAAATTCTGGGCTTTGCCGGTCTGATGGGCGCAGGTCGTACCGAGGTTGCGCGGGCTATCTTCGGGGCCGACCCCAAGGATAGCGGCGACATCCGAGTGCATGGCCAGGCGGTGTCAATCAAATCACCCACCGACGCGGTCAAAGCGGGGATCGGTTACCTGTCCGAGGATCGAAAGCATTTCGGGCTCGCTACTGGCATGAACGTGCGCGACAATATCGCGCTTGCCTCAATGGACCTTTTCACGGGCGCAGGCGGCGTTCTGCACGATGGTGAAATCAGCGACACCGCCAAAAGCTACATCCAGCAATTGGGTATTCGAACACCATCGGATGTGCAGGAGGTTCGCCTGCTGTCTGGCGGCAATCAGCAAAAGGTTGTCATCGCCAAATGGCTGCTGCGCGACTGCGATATTCTGATCTTTGACGAACCGACCCGCGGTATCGACGTCGGCGCGAAATCCGAGATTTACAAGCTGCTGGAAGAACTGGCGGGGCAGGGCAAGACGATCATCGTGATCTCATCCGAACTGCCCGAGATCATGCGCCTCAGCCATCGCATCGCCGTGATGTGCGAAGGGAGACTGACCGGCATTCTGCCCGGCGGGAAAGACACCACTCAAGAAGACATCATGCATCTGGCCACGCAACGTGCGGCGGCGATGCAGGTAACAGGGACAGTCCAATGACCACAGCAACCGACATTGAAAAGAAAAAGCCACTCTCGGGCCTTGCGGACAGCGGCGCGTATCAAAAGCTGTTGGCCTTCGCCAGTTTGATCGTTCTGCTGATCGGATTTTCCATTGCGTCGCCCAACTTCATGCAGACCTCGAACATGATCGCCATTCTGCAAGCCACCTCGGTAAATGGTGTTCTGGCCGTCGCGGCGACGTTGGTCATCATTACCGGCGGGATTGACCTGTCGGTCGGTACACTGATGACCTTCTGCGCTGTGATCGCAGGGGTGGTTCTAACGTATCTTGGGATGCCATTGCTGTTGGGCGTGGCCGCAGCCATTGCAGCAGGAGCGTTCTGCGGGCTTTGCTCAGGCACATTTGTTGCCAAGATGAAGATCCCGCCATTCATCGCGACGCTGGGGATGATGTTGATCCTCAAAGGTCTGTCGCTGGTGATCTCGGGGACGCGGCCAATCTATTTCAACGATACGCCAGGTTTCGACCTGATCTCGCGCGGGTCGCTGATAGGAGAGGTTTTCCCGTCATTGCCCATCCCCAATGGCGTCTTGATCCTGTTCCTGGTTGCCATTGCGGCCTCTTATATCCTGGGGCGCACAGTTCTGGGCCGGTACACCTTTGCTCTTGGCTCAAATGAGGAAGCTGTGCGCCTGTCCGGTGTGAACACCGACATGTGGAAGATGCGCATCTATGCTCTGGCCGGAGCGATCTGCGGCATCGCCGGAATCCTCATCGCCTCGCGTTTGAATTCCGCACAACCTGCATTGGGACTGGGATACGAACTGGAGGCGATCGCCGCCGTGGTGATCGGAGGGACATCTCTGTCGGGCGGACGCGGGACGATTCTGGGTACGCTCATCGGTGCGTTGATCATGGCCGTGTTGACCAACGGATTGCGCGTGCTGTCTGTCGCGCAGGAATGGCAGACCGTTGTGACCGGCGCAATCATCATTCTGGCCGTCTACGCCGATATGGCGCGGCGCAAAAAGTCAGGCTGAGAAATTCAACAAAAAACGACCAACTGTGGAGGAGAAAACATGTTTACACGTCGTTTCATTCTGGGTGCGCTGAGTGCAGCCACCTTGGCAGGGCCCGCCTCGATGGCGGCTGCAGAAGAAATATACATCCCGCTGGTATCCAAAGGTTTCCAGCATCAGTTCTGGCAGGCCGTGAAGTCGGGTGCGGAGCAGGCGGCTGACGAGTATGGCGTCACAATTACCTTCGAGGGCCCTGACAACGAAACAATGGTGGACCGTCAGATCGACATGCTGGCTGCCGCTCTGGCCAACAACCCCAAAGCCATTGGTTTTGCCGCTCTGGATAGCCAAGCTGCAATCCCGCTTTTGAAGCAGGCCAACGAAAAAGGCATTCCGATCATCGCTTTCGACAGCGGCGTTGACAGTGACATTCCGCTCTCAACCGCGACAACGGATAACCTGGCGGCAGCCGGGCTCGCGGCCGACAAGATGGCCGAGAAAATTGGTGGCAAAGGTAAAGTCGCAGTTGTCGCGCACGACCAGACCAGCCGCACCGGCATCGATCGTCGCGACGGCTTCGTGAACCGTATGGCCGAGAAATACCCGGATATCGAAGTTGTAACGGTTCAGTACGGGCAAGGGGATCACTTGAAGTCGACCGAAGTCACCAAGGCGATCCTGACGGCGAACCCCGATCTGAATGGGATCTTTGGCACCAACGAAGGTTCAGCAATCGGTGTCGTAAACGGCGTTCAGGAGCTGGGCACCGAGGGTCTGGTCATCATCGGTTACGACAGCGGCAAAGCTCAGAAAGACGCAATCAAGAGCGGTCTGATGGCGGGCGCGATCACGCAAAACCCGGTCGGAATTGGCTATGAGACGGTGAAAGCAGCAGTTGCGGCTCTGAACGGAGAAGAGGTTCCAGGTCTGATCGATACAGGCTTCTACTACTACGATGCCTCAAACATTGACGACCCGAAGATCTCGGCCGTTCTGTACGACTAAGTACAACCACTCAAACTGTCCGGCCTGCCTTTTGGGCGGGCCGGATGGGTTCATCTGCAGATTGTCAGGTGAATTGATACCAAGGCGTGCGGGGCAATGGCATTCGGGTCGCTACGCTGGCTTGCAACTGAGCCGCCGTCGTTTTCAGCGCATCAATGACAAATTCGCGGCGGTTGTCGATCAAGGCGGAAGCGAAATGCGGAATCGTCAGTGACGCGATCACGGATTGACCCATGCCATGGCGGATAGGTGTCGAAATCTCGCTTATGGCATTGCTCTCGGGGCTGCCGAGCGAGATGTAGTTCTGGTCGGCGCAAACTGCCGCCTGATCAGAAAACTCTTGCAGAGAATTCGGGTTTTCCTCCGATGCTATTTTGCGGAGATACGCCAACCGATCTTCGCGTGAGGCAATTTCCGAAAGAAAACACGCCCCAGCCGATGTCGGAAACACTGGCGTTGTGTAACCGACTTGCACCGTGACGCCATAATTTTGAGACGACGAGACACTGTTGATCACAATCAGCTCGTCTTTGCCATTTGGTACCCAAAGGTGGTTGGACAGCTCGATCTCTTCGGCCAAACGGTTCATGTAAGGTTCAGCCAATTCTGCGAGTTTGCTGTTGTCAGTCCGGTCTCCGCCCAACAGGGCAAGCTTTCCGGTCAGTTTGAACAGGTCACCTTCCTGGCGATCGATGTAACCGCGTTCCTCCAGCACGATCATCATGCGAAAGATTTCGTTCTTTGAACGGCCAATACCTTGCGCAAGCTGAGACAGGGTAGGGGCAGTGTCCGACAGAGAGAGAAACTCAAGAATATCCAATCCCTTCTCCAAAGCGGGAGCGGAGTACTTTTGGAGTTTCGTTTTTTGCTCGGACATTCGCGGCACCTTTTTTCGAAGCTTTCTCAAAAAAGACAGCAGGGGCGCAAGCCCCTGCGTGTCCGACCGGCCACCCCGACAGGGAGGAGAAAGGAAACCGGCCTGATCGTTCCTTACAAGCCGTTCTTCTTCAGGATTTCACCTGCGTTATCGGCAGTGATTGCCTCGGTGCCCATAACGACCGACTTTGGCACCTCTTCACCTTTCAGGTGCTTCAGAGCCTGGCGCAGACCTTCGGCACCCGGGGTTGGATACAGGAACGTGGCCGACAGTTCGCCATTAGCAACCCAGGTCACGCCTTCACCGGGCAGGGCGTCAACACCGATAAAGATGATGTCGTCCGCGCGGCCCGCGTCTTTGGCGGCTAGATAAGCGCCATAGGCCATAGGGTCGTTGTGGCCATAGACCATGGTGATGTCTTCATAGTTGCGCAGGGCGGTCGACATGATGTCGTAGGCCTGATCCTGCTTCCAGTCACCCGACTGCTGATCGAGCAGGAAGGTCACGCCTTCTTCGCCTTCAAAGGCTTCGTGGAAGCCGTTGGCGCGATCATGCGCGGCTTGTGTGCCCAGACCACCCCAGATTTCAACGATGGTGCCTTTGGCCGCACCTGCACCACCCAGCTGGTCCAGCGCGAACTTACCGGCTTCGCGGCCGATCAGTTCGTTATCGCCACCGACCCACTGGACGAACTTTTCAGTGTCTACGTTGCGGTCCAGGACGAAGACAGGGATGCCCGCGTCGGTTGCCTGCTCGACCACACCGGTCAGACCAGCGGATTCCTTGGGCGAGATCAGGATCGCGTCAACTTCCTGACGGATAAAGTTCTCAACATCCGCCACCTGCTTTTCAGTGCGGTCGTTGGCGTCCGCGATGATCAGCTCGACATTGTCGTGCTGGTCCGCTTCGGCGCGTAGGTCTTTGTTGAACTGGACGCGCCAGGGCTCAACTGTGGTTACCTGCGAAAATCCGATCACATAGTTGTCACCCGCCAGTGCCATCGAGGCCGAAAACGAGGTTGCGAGCGCGGTGGCGGCCATCAGGCCCTTGCCAAATGTTCTTCTTTTCATAGTCTACTCCTTAGTCATGATGCGGGTTTCTCCAAATTCCCGCGTTCTGATTGCTCTAACCTTGGTCCGCCAAGATCTGAGGTTAGAGCCTCCTCCCTCTGCCGAGGCGCTCTTTCGCCATGACAAAGATCTCTTCAAATCGCCCTTCCTGAAGCAGGACGGCGACCACGATGATGATGCCCTTGAGCACCAGCTGCGTGTTGCTGTCGATGTTGTTGAGTTGCAGGATGTTGCTGAGGAAGCCGAAGATCAGCACCCCAACAAAAGTCCCCATGATTGCCCCACGACCGCCCATCAGGCTGGTGCCACCAATCACAACAGCCGCGATCGCATCCAGTTCCAGCCCGAGGCCGGCATCCGGCTTGCCTTGCCGGAATTGCGCCACATAGAGCACTCCCGCCAGCGCTGAGAGGCCCCCAGCCAGCGCGTAAGTGATGATCTTGTTACGGCCAACATTGATGCCAGCCAGACGCGCGGCCTCTTCATTGCCGCCGATGGCCATCAAGTAGCTGCCAAATGTGGTGAACCGTGTAATCAGGAAAAAAACCAACAGGACACCAAGGAAGAAAAGCCCGGGTACGGGCAGGGCGCTCCATAGCAATTCACGCAGCACTTCGAAATTCTCGGTCGCATTGCTGCCGGTGTAGACCGGGTAAACAGCCGTGTCCTGCCCCGCAATTACACGCGCCAAACCCAACGCACCCACCATCATCGCCAAGGTCACAATAAAAGGCTGCAAACGACCATAGACGATCAGTGCTCCGTTCACCGTGCCCATGACGGCGCCGATGCAAGGCACCACAATCAGCACGGCCAGAACACCGAACTTTGGCATGACCTGACCAGCCAGCCATAACATCACGCCAATTGCAATTGCAGCCGCGACCAGACGGCTCAGAATCCGCGACGGCGCGCTTGTCGTCGCTGCAGTTTCTGAGGTGCGGTTCAGGTTGCTTTGCACGAAATAGATCAGGGCCGCGATGGTTACAAAAAGGACAATCCCGGTCGCAGGAACGCCAAAGTAACTTGCGGCAGTCCAGCCTTCCTGAGTGAGCAGCATGGCGCAGATCACTGTGCCCAATGCCATGACTGATCCCACAGACAGATCGATGCCCGCGATGAAGATCACCATCGTCATCCCAACCGCGACAATCCCGGTGACCGATACCTGCCGCAGGATGTCCGTAAGGTTACCCAGTGACAGAAAGATGTTGTTGCCCTTCGAAGAAAGGGGTGAAGTCAGCGCACCAAACAGGATCAGGGCAAACAGCCCCCAATACAGTTTGGTTTTGCTCAATAGCTGCATGAACATCGCCGCACTTGGGCGGTCTTGTTTCGCTGTCGGGCTGTTGGGTTCCATAACGGTCATGTCTTTTCTCTTTTGTGGGCCGGGGCAGTTAGCGGAACTGCATCGCCAGGGCCTTGATTGAATCCACGGACATTTCTTTTCGGGACAGCTCTCCGGCCATCTGGCCTTCGCAAAGCACAATCATGCGATCACAGACGGCCATGAACTCAGAAAGCTCAGAACTTGCGAACAAAACCGAGATACCCTGATCTGCCAGTCGTCCGACCAGGTCATAAATTTCGTCTTTGGCCCCAATGTCGATACCGCGCGTGGGCTCATCCAGAAGCAGGACGCGAGGCTGTGTTGCCAGCCATTTGCCCAAAACCACCTTTTGCTGATTGCCCCCGCTGAGTTTGCCAACCGGATGTTCGGGGCCGGTTGCCGCAACCTTGAGTGTTTCGATGGCCTTAAGCGCTTGTTTGCGCTGCTCGGCTTCGGAAAAACGCCCAAATCGGGACTGCAAAGGCATCAACGGCAACGCAACGTTTGATGAGATTGAGCGATCAAGGATCAGGCCGTTGCCTTTTCGATCTTCGGTGATCAGGGCCAACCCACTGCGCACCCCGTCCTGAGGTCTAACAGGCCGCAGCTGTTTACCCTCCAACGTTATCTCACCCTGATAACTGGCACCTCTTGCGCCGAATAGTGTCTCCAGCAACTCAGTCCGGCCCGCCCCCAAAAGGCCGCCGATACCCAGAATCTCTCCGCGCTTAAGATCAAATGAAACATCGTCCAACACTTTGCGTTTGCCGTCCCAGGCCGACAGGTTGTCGACCTGCAATACGGTTTCATCAGCCGCCGGATTCTGGCGTTCGACGGCGTTGATTTCGACCGTGCGACCGACCATCATGCGGATCAGTTCGGCTGACGTCGTCTCGGAGGCCAGCCGCGTGCCGATCAGGTCACCGTCACGTAAAACCGTAACCCGGTCCGAGATTTCAAATACTTCGTCCATTCGGTGCGAGATGTAGACTACGGCAACGCCCTGTAGGGCCAGATCGCGCACGACCTCCATCAGAATGTCAGCTTCGGCTTGCGACAGGGCCGAGGTCGGCTCGTCCATGATCAGCAGCCGCGCATTCATCAGCAAGGCACGTGCAATCTCGACAAGTTGCTGCTCGCCAACGCGTAGATCTTTGACAGGGGTGTCGATATCCAGCGTGAACCCGAAGCGAGCCAGCGCCTTCTTTGCCTTTTCCCGCAGCGCTTTGCGGTCGATGAAGGTGCCGAACTTCCGGGGCTCATGCCCCAGCAGGACGTTTTCGGCCACTGTCATTTCCGGGATCAGACTGAGTTCCTGATGCATGATTACGATGCCGTGCTTTTCTGCATCGCGCGGCGCATCGAATTCTACAGTTTCACCATCAATCTGGAATTTTCCAAATGTGGGTTTCTGAACGCCAGAGATGATTTTGACCAGCGTGCTTTTCCCGGCACCATTCTCGCCCATCAAAGTGTGGATTTCACCACCGTCGAAAACGAGGTCGACATCCCGGAGAACAGATACGCCTGAAAACGACATACCAATCCCGCTAAGGGACGCGGTGATCTGGCTTTCGGTTCCTTGTTGCGCACGCAGCGCGGATTCTTGTTTCGCCATCACAGCGCCTCCCTTCGCCGATCTAAACGATTCACCGTAAAACGGTTTCATATACGAAACCATATGCGCCAGCGAAGCGTCAAGAGGTATTTTCCCCGGAGTTAGTGAGCAGTTATTTGCGTGCCTGATCTGATTTCAGAATCTGCCAGAAAGAAGAAAGCGATTTTCTTCCATAATTTTCTTAGAGCGCTGAAAAATAAAAATTTTCATATTTCCTTTGCAAAGACTTAAACCAATTTGCAGATACAAAGATCACTTCTGAATTCCTACCAGTGCACTCTAATCGTTCGATGGATATTGGAGAATTGGAGTGTTTCACCAGTGAAAATCTTGGGTAATCGTCTCCATCGCACGAAGTTGGTCGGCAACATCACTGCAGAACTCGAAGGGAGCTCTCTTGCGAAAGATTTTGGCTAGGTTCGCTCGCGAAGCGGCAGTGTCCTACAGACATTCCTAAGCAGGTGGTGATTTAGGGCAACGAATGATGGTAGACGCATTGAATTTTGTTGATCCAACAGAACTCATTTTGCGAACCTCACCGGGACTATTCCCGAAATTCTTAGCAAAAACTCGCGCGAAACTGGCTGGTTCTGCGTAGCCGACGCGCCCGGCGACAGTCTCGATATTCCTCCCCGCTGACGAAAGCAGTTCATGCGCAATGGCCATTCTTGTATCGAAATAGAGCTGTTGGAAACTGGTGCCTTCACATGTCAATCTGCGCCGCAGCATGCGCTCAGAAACTGCCAGCCTAGATGCAATGTCCTCAATCTGATGCTCCTTTCCAATGTCGTCGACAATGGCATCGCGCATCCGTTGCGACCATTGCGGTAATGCTCCGGAAAGCTCTTCAAGCTGGGATTTGCATTGGTCCAGGCAGAAACTGGATCGGATTTTGGCAGAGGCGCATCGAGGACGGTCACCGGAAAAACCAACGCATTGCTCTCTTGGCGCATCTTGATGGGTATTCAGCATATTTATCAATCTGCCGCGCTTTAAAATCAGAGAAGCCAGGTTGTTGCAGAAGGTCCCGGATGAACTTCACCGAGATAACCAGATGGCGCTCAAGAATATGACGGTGCATTAAGGTCGGGATGTCGGATGTATCGAACTCCAACCGCGCCTCCATACCGTCTTCAACCAGCGCCATCTCAGCAATTAGAAAGGACATTTTCGCGTAGTTGATCGACGTCTCGATTGCAGCCCGCAAAGTCGGGCTGGTCAGGATCGCAAAGCCCCAAATACCGAAGGCATGCACATGGGTCGCCCGGCCAACAAGAAAGCCAAGACCGACGTTTTCGGGCGCAAGGCGCACGAGGTTTTCAATCGCTCGGATTTCAGGTTGCATTGCAACCTTTTTGTCTGGAGTGACGCGCCCGCAGGTTCCGGCGTCTGTTCTCAGCGCATTGTTCTCCTACAGGTTTCAGCATGATTTCCTTGAAAGGCTTTCATTTTCCCAAGGACGCAGTTTTGTACGTTGTGTACTTCTACCTGCGGGACACAGTGTCGTATCGTGACTTGGAAGAAATTATGGCCGAACGCGGCGTGCAGGTGGACCACGCAACTCTCAACATGTGGGTTGTGAAGTATTCACCGATGATTGCTGCGCAGGCGCAATTGAAGAAACGCCCAACGCTGAGATCCTGGCGCAAGGACGAGACATACGTTCGAGTGCGGGGCAAATGGATGTACCTCTAGCGTGCCGTCGACAACGCAGGAAATACCCTTGATTTCATGCTGTCCGAGCGGAGGAACCGTCCAGCAGCCGCAAGTTTCTTTGGCACAGCTCTGTGGTCAAACGGTGTCCCGAGCAAGATCGTTATTGACAAAAGTGACGCCAACGCGGCGGGCATTCGAGAGGTGAACAAAATTCTTAGTCGGTTTGGCTGCCCAGCCAAAATCCAAACGGTCAGGTCCAAATATTTGAGCAACCTGATCGAACAGGATCATCGGTTTATCAAGCGTCGCGGACGACACATGTGCGGGTTCAAATCGTTTAGATCCGTATCGGCTACTTTGGACGGTATCGAGGTCGCCAACATGTTCCGAAAGCAGCAATTCCCCAGCACTACGACGTCTGGCTTTCAGCTATTCGCCAAGATCGCAGGACAAGTGTGCCCAATAAGACGCTGACTCTGGCCATTCCAAAAGTTTGCGACACATCCCGTTCTCCAGCCAGCGATCAGTGTGGTGCTCGGGTAAGGCCGCGAGTTCGACTTGCTTCGAGTTTTGCTCGCGCGGCGAATGTCGGAAATGCGGGCTGTTACTGCGGAATGGTGACCAGTCGATGAATGGCTGGTTTGGGCCGTGAGCGTAGTGAGGGTTCATTACTGATGGAAATTATGACAAGTTTGCCGTATCGGAGCTGCGAAGCTCAGCCGACAAAAATCGTCCTCGATCGCCTAAAGTTCTTTTCTAGAAGAGATACATTTGTGGAAACACTCAAAGTCGATCCCTTTAGCACGCAGACCAAACACGAGATTGAACAGTATTTGATATCCGTCAACGAAGGCGAGCGGGGTGTAATCCGCAGGACTCAATTTGTACTTTTGAAACTGAGGATTCTCTGACTGTCTAGCCCCTAGTTACCAAGGTTTGTTTGGAGAATATTTGCTGAAAACTCTTAAAGCCCTCTAGCGAGCGCAAAAGCTCATTTTCGGTAACATTGACCAAATGTTTAGGGTGAGCAAACATCGAAAGAGAACAGAAGCTGACTTGGCGGGGGTGGTTGATTGACACGTTTATTCATAATCGCCTTGGCCGTTACCGTTCTAAATACGATGCCAATTTGGCTGGCTGAACTGGCCGAAAAAAGCGGGATTACCGACGTGGCCGTTGGCCTGTTGGCAAGCGTCGTCATGCTGTGCTCTGCGGTCGGATGTGCGATTGGGGCCGACACGCGAAATAAGGCTTTGCTGCGCGTAGCCGGGATTGTTGCGTTCAGCGGCATTACCGGTGCTGCGACCGTACAGGGTATTTCAACTGCGGTTTTGTTTGTCGGGGCAGGCGGTGTTGGTTTGGCGTTTGGTGTTGTTTTGGCTTTGCCCTTGTCGCGCAGTTTCACAGAGTCAAAGGTTCTGCGAACTATTGGCAACGGAATGGCGATCGGGTGTGCCGCTTCGTTCATTCTGTTGGTTATAATTCACGTAGCCGAGTGGTCTTTACTGACCTTTTTGGCCCTTCTTTCGGCGATACAGGTAATACTGTTGTTTCGGAAAATGCCTGCGCAAAACTATCGCAATGGAGGGCAATTCAACTGGAAGCGGGACATTAGCTTGCTGCCCTTTTTCATCTGTATGGGTGCCTATTGGGCCTTTCTCGAAGTATTTTCGGCAGAGCAAGATCTTGGCAGTCTAAGCGCTTGGTTGGCCGCTAGCTTGTTGCTGTCCGGCTTGGGGTCCTACCTTGCCGGTATTGTGCCCAAGCGATTGGGACTGCGCGCCAAGGTAGTAGGCTTACTACTCGCGGCATTTGCGGGCGGGCTCACCTACTTGTCTAAAACCGAGTTTTTGGTTGGCATGACTATACTGCTAAATGCATTCGGACTTTTCCTGTTCTTCCCTCTCTACCTGGATCGGACGGATACGCCAGCTGCAGGTATGGCACGCTACCTTCTGTGTTTTGCGTTGGGTGGCGTGATCGGAAGCCTTGCGATTGCCGTGGGAGGTTACACGGCATTGGCCGCCGCTGTCGTATTCTCGGGCTTAATTGCCGTACCTTCTATGGCGCGTCGGCGACCTAAGACGGATATTCCGGAATACTGAGTCCCGCTTTGCGCCATCCTTGGATAGCCATTTCACCGCGCTCCGGAGTGATACCGGTCATCGCGAGTTCTTCATAGACAACGTCCTCGAAGATCGGAAACATCTCTCGCATGACCGCAGCTGCTGCGCGGGCTTTTCCGGTATTGCCCAATTCGCCGTGAAGCCAGGCAAGATGGGCCTGGTACCAGAAGAACTCGGGCATAGGAAACTTCTCAATCTCCACCAGAGCGGCTTCGGTGAAACCCTGCGATGCGTATAGCCAGCATCTCGCATAGTGATACCATCCGGGGTGGACTGGGCTCAGGTCAATCGCCCGATCCAACAATTCGACCGCGCGATCATATTCGCCCAGGAACAGATGGCAGGACCCAATCTCGGCCAGAACATCGCAATGGCCGGAATTCAACTCAAGCGCACGTTCGGCAGCTACCCGAAATCCTGCAATGTCCATCTGGTAGAAGATGGTCAGCGCCAGTGTCATTTGCGCAAAGGCATTCAGCCCGTCGCATTTCACGGCCTTACGCGCAGCTTCTGCCGAGAGCGCCAAGGCGTCGATATCGGGGCGCTGGTTGACGTGGTAGCGGTACTCTTCCAGCAGCAGCATGGCATATGCCGCCCACCCATCCGAAGAATGAGGATCCGTTTCGAGCGCGTCCTTTAACCTTTCCCGAATATCTGCATGTATGGAATGATCGTAGGACCGGTAATATTCATAAAACTGCGCGACGAGGAAATAAGTTTCCCAGGACTGAGTGCGCCCGTCGGGCAGAGATCGAGCGATGTTTTTTGCCACCAGGCCGTGGCGACTTCCAAGGCGGCCGGCAATGAGAGCCGCAATTTCTTCCTGAATATCAAACAGCTCTTCTGGTCCGCTACCACGGTCAAATTGTTCGGTCGCGATTAGCGTGCCGTTGATGGCCTCGGTCACTTGCACCGTCACCCGTAGCTGGCTTTGAGACCTTCGAACGCTGCCCTCGACGACATGTGTGACCGCATATCGGTCTGACATGTCCGAGTTTGAAGCCTTATCGACTGCCAACTGGGCGGTTGTGCGATGTGATAGCAGGGTAAATTCGCGAAACCGGGACAGATTGGTGATCGTGTCTTCGGTCAAACCTTCGGCCAGAAATCCATCGTCGGAGTTTGTACCGAGATTTTTGAAAGGAAGTACCGCAAGCACAATACCGTCAAGTGCCGGTGTGTCTTGAGTTTTAGTGACGGGCATGTCGATATCAGCGACAAAGCGAAACCCTGTGCCATGTAAGGTCTTGATTGTGTGTTGGTCCCGGCCTGTGTCTCCAACCGCCTGGCGAGCTTCTTTCATCGCGGTCGACAAAGTGGCGTCAGTGATGAACCGGCCTTGCCAGACCTGCTCGACCAACTCGTCCTTCAGAACCACTCGGTCCCGGTTGGCAATGAGGTATTCCAGAATTTGCAGGGTCTGTGGGGTCAGACTGTTACAGGCCTCGCCCCGCGATATCTGAAAGAGATCGGTATCAACCGTATATTCATTGAACGCGTATTTCATGGCCCGGAGCCGATCATGTTTGAAACAATTCTCGTTTGAAACAAGCCTAGCCCTCATACTTTCTCAGGAAAAGCTCAGATGCTGCTCGAGGTTCGAATCCGTGCCGCCGCTATTCCCGTTTCATCCTTAACGGTCCGCTTTGGGGCCTGAAAACAGGAGAGTAGCAATGAAATATCGCAATGAGTTACCGCAATTGAACGGCACCCAGATGGTAGCGGACGGCGGCCTTGAAACTACCCTAGTCTTTCACGACGGGATCGACCTGCCTCTGTTTGCGGCATTTAAAGCCCTGGAAAGGCAAGAGGGCATCGACGCCATAGACAGATACATGCGCAGGTTCGCCGGGCTGGCCGTAAATCATCGCCGTGGGTTCATAATGGACACTCCGACCTGGCGTGCGAGCCCCCGTTGGGCGGCTGAGCTCGGGGTGGACCGTGATGAACTTAGAGGGGTCCATCGCGAGGTTATCGCAACGCTGGTCAAGATGCGGGATGAGCACGAAACCCCAGAGTCGCCCTTTGTGATCAACGGAGTAATCGGGCCTCACAGCGACGGTTACGCCCCGACAGAAATAA
Source organism: Ruegeria sp. BC1 (assembly GCF_056539305.1). Taxonomy (NCBI): domain Bacteria; kingdom Pseudomonadati; phylum Pseudomonadota; class Alphaproteobacteria; order Rhodobacterales; family Roseobacteraceae; genus Ruegeria; species Ruegeria sp. BC1. The sequence continues at coordinate 156,897 of NZ_JBQFUT010000003.1, read as the reverse complement.
TGAGTGTGACCGAAGCCGAAACCTATCACCAGACACAGGTGGGCTGGTTCGCAGAGATGGGCGCAGACATGGTTTCGGCCATCACTATGACCTATGTCGAAGAAGCGATCGGCATTGTGCGCGCTGCACATACCTCTGGTATTCCGGTGGTGATTTCGTTCACCGTCGAGACCGACGGCCGGTTGCCCTCGGGTCAGGATTTGCGTTCTGCCATAGAGCAGGTCGACGCCGCCACAAAAGGCGCAGCGGCATACTTCATGATCAACTGCGCGCATCCCGATCATTTCCGTTCTGTCCTTGAGCAGGGCGGCGATTGGACGAAGCGGATCATGGGAGTGCGGGCCAATGCGTCACGCCTGTCCCATGCCGAGTTGGACGAAGCTGAAGAGTTGGATGACGGGAACCCGCAGGAATTCGGTGAGCTTCATCAAGAGCTTGCAAAAATTCTGCCCAATCTGACCGTCATCGGTGGGTGCTGCGGCACCGATCATCGTCATGTCGAGCAAGTTTGCATGGCAACCCAGCAACCGACCACCGTAACCGTCTGACCGACGACTTAGATCACATAACCCCGGACTGTGAAAAGCAGACTGTCATCGCAATAGGCTCAAGTTGCCGCAAAGCTTGGCGGCTCAGCGGTTCGGGAATCTTCGGGGCGATTACGCCGAAGATAGGAGGTAAAAATGACAACCGAACGTAGTTCTTTTTCTGTCCCGCCCAGCGTGGTGATTCAACCGGTTGGCGCCAAGGCGCCAAATAAAAGGGGAAAGAGTAGCGTCCCATTTGCTGAGGTTTTCGCCAAGCTGTTTTCGCAATTGCGTAGCGCCGTTATTCGTGAATATCGCTTTAGGCGGGATCTCCGGCATGTGTCTCAGCTTGATAAACGAATGCTGAAAGACATTGGCCTGAACCCGGAACTCTACCACAAGGATTTGCGTTTTGGACGAGATAAAAGTTGGAGTTTTTGACCTGTTAGGCCTTGAACGAGTCTTACAAGGAACGCTTACCCCATAGCGTCAAGGTGTGCTCAAAAAATTCTGAGCACACCAGCATTCAAGTACCATGGCTAGAGAACTCCGATGCTCGCTCGTACTACTTACCGTGGTACAATTGTTGGCAAAACTGTAAGGCCCTATCGACAGCTTAGCCCGCTTCCTGAACGCCCACCTGTACCGTAATCGAGTAGGTGTCGCGAATGTCAGCAATGCAGATAGCGACCGCGGCACCCAGACCTGGTTGCCAAGGTCGGCTATGAGCCGATGTTGTGACCTCAGTCAAATAGGCCGAGGTTGATGGGCGTGTGTTCGCCGAAAGACAGATGACGAGTCTTTTCCGGATTGCGCACCACGTAAACAGCTGTAATCAAGTCGTATTCGATCTCCAAGGATGTTGTTTGCAAAATGCCGTCAGTTTCGTGGCTGAGGATCGATGGCAGATTGTTCAGGTGGCAGAATTGCCATTGCTGTACAGGTTGATCAGAGTATTTACGCGCCAGTCCAGACAATAGCCGCATCACCTTGTCTCGGCCCAAAATCGGATTGAGTGTCGCCAGCACTTTGCCGCCGCCATCCGAGACAAATCGTACGTCTTGCGCAAGCAAATTGGTAAGAACGTCGGGGTCGCCGCTTTTGGCGGCCATAAAAAATGCCTTCGCGATAGCTTCGCCTTGTTGCGGCTCAACCTGCGTTCGAGGTTTGCTGCACTGCACATGTTTCCGCGCTCGGCTGACAAGCTGGCGGCAGGATTCAGGTGTGCGTTCCAGTGCCCGTGCCAGCTCGTCATATGGTTGCTCGAACACATCATGGAGTAGAAAGGCTGCCCGCTCGAGTGGCGTTAGCCGCTCCAGCGCCAGCAGGAGTGCCACCGAGACGTCCCGATCCAGTCGCTCCGTGGCATCATCTGTGATCAGTGGTTCGGGCAACCACTCACCGGGATATGTGTCGCGTCGAGTACGCGCGGCCCGCATGTGATCGAGACACAACCGCGTGACCGTTCGGATCAGAAACCCCGTCGCGTCCCGCACACTGATATGATCAACCTTCTGCCAACGCAAAAATGCGTCCTGTACTACATCCTCTGCGTCACTAACGGTGCCCAGCATTCGATAGGCGACCGCGAACAAGCGTGGTCGCAGATCGACAAAAACCTGGTCGTTGACGAGTGAAGTCATATAACTCATGCGGCCTAGGCCTCCTTGGCGGTAGGATGTGGCGTTGCAAAGCCAATAGCAATGCGGTTCCAGGAATTGATCGTTGTTACCGCCAATGTCAGGGCGATCTTTTCCTGATCTGAAAACTGAACGGCCATTTCTTCATAGATGTGATCCGGTGCGCCATTCTGCTCGATGCGGGTCAGCGTTTCGGCCCAGGCAAGAGCGGCGCGTTCACGCTCGGAATAAAGGGGCGACTCTCGCCAGGCATTCAACAAGTGAAGCCTGTCTTCACTTTCGCCCTGCGCACGCGCGTCATGGGTGTGCATGTGGATGCAGAATGCGCAACCGTTGATCTGCGACACACGCAATTTTACCAATTCGATGAGACTGTGCTCCAGACCCGATGATTTGAGGCACTCCTCCATATCAAGCATAGGCTGCATCAATTGTGGGGCAACGGCGAAATGGTTGAGGCGGGATTTCATGTGGCGCTCCTGTTTTAGGGGTGTACAGAAACAGGACGCAGCAAGTATGGGGTTTGTGACATGGTTGCGCAACAAATCAGTTTTTATTGCGTAAGAAGGTCAGTTGAATCTCAATCGAGCTGCGCAATGTTCTTCAGCATTTCGCGAATGTTTTACTCAAGCGGTTACGCAGGCCGACTGGATCAACCAATAAAACCTGCAGGGCTTCTGTCATTGAATGTAGATATTCGAAGGGCAGCCTTATTGCGCTCCCGGCCTCAGGCGCGCACGTAACTTTGCACTTGCAGCGACTGACCGCTAAGCCGGCTGCGACCGCAGCATGTGCGGTACTTATTCAATGTCTCTTATGGGTCTTGACCAACAGAACCACTTCAATTCGAGCAAAATTTGTAATGTGCTCCAATAAAGGAGGTGAGATGGCCTAAGCGCAGGTAAACTGTTTAGCGTGATCGCATTGGTCAGTCTTCATTTCATTCGAAGACGCCGAAATCCGACGCCCCAATGTCGCAAATTCTTACAAGATGTGCGCACTGACCGACAGTCTTACACCGCCAAACTTGGTTTCTTCCGCAGATCATCACGGATCTGGATTATTCCAAAGGAGGAGACCCATATGTCTGCGAATGAAGACAACATACGGCAGCCCGGCTTATTGCTGGCCCTTGTGCCAATAGTGCTTACCCTGTGTGTGCTTGGGCTGCAGCTTTTCTATTTCGGGGATTTTACCCCGCATATACCACTGGCATTCGGGATCGCGATCACTGGCATCGTTGGCCTTCTGTTGGGGCACAAATGGCCGAGCATCGAAGAGGGCGTGTTCCACGTCATCAATATCTCCCTGCCGTCAGTGTCGATACTGATCACAGTAGGAATGATCATTGGTGTGTGGATCGCAAGCGGTACTGTCCCGACGCTGATTTACTATGGTCTCAAGATTTTGTCGCCTGAGCTTTTCCTTGCTGCAGGAATGGTCCTTTGCTCTATAGTCTCTGTTTCATTGGGCACCTCTTGGGGAACGACTGGCACGGTGGGCCTCGCGTTGATGGGGATCGGTGCCGGGTTCGGTATCCCCATGTACTGGACAGCGGGGGCGGTGGTCTCTGGTGCATTTTTTGGAGACAAGATCTCTCCTTTATCAGACACGACAAACCTAGCACCTGCCGTGACGGGGACTAATCTGTTCGATCACATTCGGAATATGCTTCCGACGACAGTTCCTTCGATGCTGATTGCGCTGGTGATTTACTTTGTCGTTGGCTTCACTCTGATCGATACCACTCAGGTTTCGTTTGACCGCATTCATGCAATCACGACTGCGCTGGACGACGCGTTCTGGATTTCGCCGATCATGCTGTTTCCCGCTGTTCTGGTCATCGTGCTGGCAGTCATGAAACAACCGCCGATCCCGTCTTTGTTCGCAGGGGCCGTGGCGGGCGGCGTCATGGCTATCTTTTGTCAGGGGGCTGGGCTGCATGAGACGTTCACCTTCGCCAACAGTGGCTACTCGATTGACACCGGTGTTCCGGAGATCGATCCTCTGCTGAACCGTGGCGGCATCCAGTCAATGATGTGGACAATCTCACTGGTGTTGCTGGCCCTTGGTTTTGGTGGAGCGCTTGAACGCGTAGGCTGCCTTCAGGCTATCATCAAAGTTGTCATCTCGAAGGTGAAGACGTTTGCCGGTATTCAAACCTCGGCCATCCTAACCTCTGTCGCGACCAACACGGTTGCAGGTGACCCCTATCTGTCAATTGCACTGCCAGGACGGATGTATGCACCGGTCTATCGCGCGATGGGTTATTCCCCCCTGAACCTCTCCCGCGCAGTCGAGGAAGGCGGAACACTGGTATCCCCACTGATCCCGTGGAATGCAGGTGGCGCATTCGTCATAACAGCACTTGGCCTGGGCATCGCGGACGGCAACTTCGAAAACCTGCTGTATATTCCGCTTGCATTCGCTTGCTGGCTGTCACCGGTCATCGGTATCTTCTATGCCATGACTGGGCTCTTTTCGCCTAAAGCGAGCGAAGAAGAAATCCGCTCCTGGGAGGAAAGTGGCGAACCTGTTGCGCAGATGAGTGCCTAATCTTTCTGCACCAACACCAAATGAGGTGTTGGTGCCCTTCATCCGCCTTGGTCGATACTGGGAGGAGAGCATATGGACCCGAGAAACTTTGTCCCAAAGGGCGCGGCCAGCTATCGCATAGACTATGATGGATCGGCCAAGGAGATCTATTTCCTGCTGCTGCCTAAGCTGACTATGCTAGCCTTTAGCGCTGCAGTGGAACCTCTGAGGATCGCCAATCAAGTCACAAACAAGGAACTGTATAAGTGGTTCCTGATTACCGAAGACGGAAATTCGGTTACCTGCTCGAATGGGATTGAAATTACACCGGATTATGCCCTGCGTAATCTACCGCGATCCTCGCGGCTGTTTGTTTGCTCGGGTATTGAGCCGGCGGAAAGTACAAACCCCAAAGTCCTGTCCTGGATCAGCCGTCAAAGAACCTTTGGATGTAATCTGGGGGGTATCTGCACGGGCGCTTTCGCCCTTGCAAAGGCTGGAGTTCTGTCAGGTAAAAGATTCACATTGCATTGGGAAAACCACCCTGCTTTCATCGAACATTTTGATGACTTGGAGCCATCATCAAACCTATATGAGATCGACAATGAACTTATGACATGTGGCGGTGGAAATGCCGCGACCGACATGATGTTGGACATGATCGAATCCGATTTCGGAAATGATCTGGCGGTCATCGTTTCGGACATGTGCATCCACTTTCGGTCCAATAATAGTAAAACGCTTCAGAAATCAGCCTTTTCGGTGGCTTTGGGTAGTCGTAACCAGTACCTGATCAACGCGATGCAGATCATGCAAGAAAATCTGGAAGAGCCGTTAGATATCCCTGAAATAGCAGAAGCCGTGCAGATATCTCGTCGCCAGTTGGAGCGCCTTTTCCAAAAGTATGTCGGATCTTCGCCTGTACAGTTTTATATAGAACTGCGCGTTTCGAGGGCTTTCGCATTGCTTAGCGAAACCGAGATGGCGGTTGCGGAAATCGCGGCAGCCACAGGCTTTAGCAGCGCTACACAACTTACGGTACGATTCAAGAAACGCTACGGTGAAGCGCCGACTTCATTCAGAAGGGGGTGGTCTGAAAGACGTGAATAATTTGCGTCTGAACAGTCATGATTTGGGACATCTAAACGTACCCCAGTATTTTTTCTGCGGCCAACCAAGGTCCGTTTTGGGGCCGCTGCGATGCGGCCCATCCAGTACGGCAAATGTCCGCAATGGGCCGTTCCCTCCCTATGAGGCTCATTGGCGCAAGGTTGGGTATGTTCTCGAAGAGGTCACACACGCAGAGTACACCGAACGACCGCACAGAGCCCAAAGCGGTCTGCTTTGAGGGTGATACGATGGTTGCTCGCCCTAGCACTTCCGTGTTCAATTTATTTAACCACAGATTTTGGGGGCACAAATGGAGAAGCCGTGTACACACTTTACCGCCGCCGGTGACGTTGCCATTGCCTATCAAGTTGTTAGCGACGAAGACGCAAAGTTTCTAGCGGACGGGCTGCCGAACGGTCGCCTGAAGGTATTGGACAGGGATGATCATCTGCCCTGGATCGGCGACTTGGATGAAATCGCAGACGAGATTACTTCCTTCGCTCTCGCGTCCAAGGACGAGCAGATATCTGATCGTATTCTCGCGACGATATTGATGACTGATGACGATATTGATGACTGATATTGAGGGATCGACTGAAGCTGCGATCCAAATGGGAGATGCTCGTTGGCGTGAGATTATAGAGGCTCACGATGCTGCCGCAGCGCGTGCAATTGCACGCGAGGGTGGAACGCTCGTAAAGACGATGGGAGACGGTGTATTGGCAACATTTGGAGGCCCCAGTCGAGCCGTTGCCTGCGCGAAGCGCCTTAAATCTGACGCCGCGGCATTGGGTCTTACTGTCCGAGCCGCTGTTCGCACCGGAGAATGCGAGCGTCGAGGGCAGGATTTATCCGGCATTGCGGTAAACGTAGCAGCACGGATATTGGACGCTACTCCAGGGGGGTGAATGTAACGTATCAACAACTGTTCGCGACCTTACGGCAGGCTCAGGGCTCGAATTTATTCCCGCCGGGTCACACCGCTTTAAAGGGGTTTCCGGTGACTGGGATTTGTTTGCGGTCACTTAGGATATTCCACTTCGGCTTGCAAAGCGCAGCAGTCATCAGAGTTGCATCTGTTGCCAGCTACCCGATTTCATTCGGATGAGCCAATATGGGCTGGTGCCTGTTTCAGTCGTTTGGGTTCTGGAGGGCAATTGTTGGGGTTTGGACAAAACCCGGCTCGCGTTGGGCGGGGCTGAGCCTGAAAGCCGAAACCGCGCCTTAAGAAGCAGTTGCGTTCGAGGGCTCAAAACAAAGTTGCCACCCGGCTCGTTTGTGAGCTGGATGGCAACCTATCTGAAACTTTGCGAGTTCTGTGCGGGATGGTCAGTCAGATCGCGTCTGGATGCTAACAGCGCATGCTGACCGGTCTGGTTTGTTCGGCTGTGTTTCTCCTTTTTCTGTTTCACTGGCGGTCAAGTTTTAGTCGTTCCAGTCCTTATGTTCTTCTTTGAAGTCGTCGCGACGCTCTTGGGCTTCGTCCTGCGCGTCTTCGAAGTTGTCCTTCTGGATCGCACCGCCCACGGCTCCGACTGCGGCACCAGCGGCAGCGCCACCTACGATGCTTTCACCAGCGATACCGGCGACAGTGGCGCCGACAACTGCGCCTTTTATTGCCTTGTCTGTGACGTAGTCCGCATGGGCTGTAGCAGCCATGGTGATCAGAAGGGCGCCCGAGATCGGAGCGATAAAGAGTTTCTTTGAAGTCTTCATAGGGATGATGCTTGTTCTGGGTCAGCAACCACTGCGGCTGCCGTGTGTCATTGAACTAGGTGATCCGATGGCCTGCTTTCTTTTGGAAATGGGACAAGGTTTTGTGGATCTTGGACATCTTGCGGCAGGTGCCGATAGATTTAGCGGCCAGCTTTACGGAACCTGGCGGGCGTTTCACCTGTCCATCGCTTGAACGCCACTGAAAAGGCGGCCTGATCCGCAAATCCAAGCATGAATGCAACCCGGGCAACACCTTCTCCACTCCGAAGCATCCGCTTGGACAAGTCGCACAACACCCCTTCTAAGAGCGCTTTAAAGCTTGTTCCTTCGGCCGACAGGTGCCGGGTCATTGTGCGCCGCGTCAGTCCAAGCTCTCCGGCTATATCGTCGCCGTTTGGTATTGGCCCGGGAAGACGCTCCCCGAGCATGCCCACTATGCGGTCGGACAGGCTGCGGACTGCATCAGGCTGAGCCTTCAGTTGCTCTTCCCCGTGCCTACGTAAGTGTCCCAATAAGGTGGGGTCTGCCGTTGGTATCCGAAAACTCATGCCGTTTGCGGGCAGAGCCAAGGCATAACCGGACTTGAAGCCTAAGACTTCACATCCCGCCAAATCTGCCAGCAGCCTGCAATGCTTGGCATCGTCCGTTTCCAACTCGATAGAGATCGGGGCAAGCCCGTCAGAGGTGATTTGTTGAACGCGCTTATAAAGTCCGAATATCAGCATTTCGCGATGGCGAGGATATTGATGCGCCGGGATTACACTACTCTCCAGAGTGATCTTTGGCTCATCTGGTGCTCCCACGACGTTTAGGAGCAGGTCAGGATCTTGCATTGCATAAAAGCGCTGCGTCAATACCAGCGCGTCTTCCACCGTTTCGGCTGCGCGCACGATGTAGGCCAGAAGTGTTCCGGGACCTTGCGCCGAAAGACCAACCCGCGCGGCGAAGGTTTTGTCGTCCAGAACCCGACAGGCGGTTTCAATTGTGCCTGCTTCATGCAGCAGCTCGACAGTGGCGTCGGGGCTGTCGACGATTTCACGGGGTGCCCCCGCCATTTCCAGGATCTCGGGAAATGGAATGCGCGCGCCGGGTTCTTGCGCATAACGCAGTCCGACATTTTGCAGTCTGTAAGCGCTGATGCGTGGCACTTTTGCGTCCTCCCCTGACTGGCACGCAACCCCCTGCAGTCGCTGCAATTGTCCAGAAGCCAATAACAAATGTCCAGAACCCTCAGGATCGCGGACGCGATGACGGTTAGGTCCGGGTCATCAGAAAGGAAACGACCATGATCTACTTTGCAAGGTACTACCGCGTTCTGAAGGCAATCCAAAACTCGGCCAAACAAGAGTGGTCGGGAGGGAACATCCACGGTCTTCGCAATTCGCCACTTAGTGAGAAAACACCGAACGGACGTCGTTGGGATCCTCCCTACGCCCCGCGGGAACAGCCCTCAGAACCCGCACAACAACCAACCGAGAATTGACGTTCTCAAGACACTGAAAATCTACGCGCGCAGCTTGGATGCGCAACAAAAGGACCTGAAACATGAAACCACCCGCGTTCCTGATGGCGCCTATACTTGGCCTCATCTCAACTCCTGCCTTTGCCGCTGGCGGCAACCCCAGATGGTGGGTCGCACCCAATCAGACCGACACCTACGCTTGGGTCGGCCTGATTGTTCTATTTCTTACGATCCTACTGGTCGTACACCTCTATGCGCGCCTTGAACGCTATACCGAGCACAAATCAAAAGGCACTCCGCTGCGTACAACCATTCCGATGATGCTGACCGTAGCCCTGGCGTATGAACTAATGCCTGCACTCAGCCACTTTAGCATTCTGCTGCCAGCCGCCCTGATTATGACCGCAATCGCGCGCGACTTCATGTTGTGGTGGCGTCCTTCGCAAGAGGAGTTGGTAAAATGATCGAGCTACTCGTCACATCTTTTCCGTTTGTCCTGCGCGTGATCTATCTGAAATGGCGCGGGCTGCCTGTCACACTGTACAATGTTCACCGGGCGCTGTTCATGTGGTTCGTCTTGGCCCTGATCGTGTTTTTTGCGGTATTCTACTACTACCCCAAGTCCTACACTGGCCTCGTGCCCTTCAGAACTGTTCCAGTGGTTGCCGAGAACGGTGGAACAGTGACCGATATATACGTTAAGGGCGGTGACCGTGTAGAACCTGGCGATCCGCTGTTTGCAGTTGAGAATGCGTCGGAACAAGCCGCCGTAGACTTTGCGTCCCGTAAAGTTGAGGAGATCGAAAGCGCGAAACTGGCAGCAGAGTTGCAGGTTCAGACGGCTCAGGCCGTGGTTGACGCTGCGGTTACGGCTAGAGAACAGGCCGAGCTGGTACTATTGGATCACGAGGCACTTCGAGCGAAAGGCTCTGCTGCATTTCAATTGAGCCAGTTGGAACGTGCGCAGGCGACCTTGAGCACCCGGGAAGCAGAGGTTGAGGCTGCTGAAACGCAACTGGGTGTGGCGCAAGTTCAGGCGACTGCTGTTTTGCCTGCCCAACTCGCGTCCGCACGCGCGTCGTTGAAGCAAGCTCAGGTGGAACTGTCAAAGACGCTGACGCTTAGCTCCGTCGATGGTGTAGTTGAACAAGTCACCCTGAACGTTGGGTCGCGTGCAGCACAAGCCGCGATGAGCCCTGCCATGGTGATTGTACCGGATCGGAAAGATGCTGAGCGTGGACGTATCGTCGCTGGTTTTTCACAGGTTTCACGCACAGAGTTGTATGAAGGTATGGCGGCGGAAGTGGCATGCGAAAGCAACTTCAACATCTCGATGCGCAATACCGTTCTTCCTGCAAGGATCGTCCGCATTCAGGAATCGATTTCCTCGGGTCAGCTCGCGCCTAGCGGTCGCTTGATCGAACCTAGCGAAAAAGCAAAACGAGGTCAGATCGTCGTCCATCTTGACCTCGTACACCCAGAGCACTGCGATCTTCTGGTGCCAGGAAGCGGTTGCATCGTTCAATCCTACACCACCAGTTTTGAAGGTGACTTGGAAGGATCACTTGTCGCACATGGGATTCAGGCCATGGGTATCATCAAAGCGGTTGGTCTGCGGGTCAAAGCTTGGTTCGGACTGACTTCGGGGATCGGTTTGATCGGTGGTGGACACGCCTGATTTTCCGAAGTTTCCCTAATTCAACAAGCACGGCTCCCAATAAATGTTGGGAGCCGTTTCATACTATTTGCCGACAGGCTGCATGCCAAAAAATGCGGGTTCTGTCCCGGTTTTCGCCGCTCGGCGAGCGGTTGGAAGGTTCGCTCTTAGGACACCGGCTGTCTGACAGCTTTGCTCGCGTGGCGAACGGCCTCTTTGATGGGCCGCACCGCAGCGACGTTGATCATGGTCAAACGACCGCTATGGGCTGTCAATTACTTCTAAAACTAACCGGGCTGGCCCTGGTACTCTTTCAGTTCATTCGTGAATCTCTGCAAACCGGGGATGTCATTTGAAGCGGAAAAGGTGATCATTCGAACCGGCCAGCTGAGATCGTAAGTCAAAGGCACTATTGATACATCGCCAGCCTTCGAAGTCCCCAGAATATCCTTGTCAACGATCGCGCGGCCTGCGCCCTGAGCAACCATGCGTATCAAAGCAGTTTGTGTCTGGACTTCGGCTCTGACCTGAAACGAAACATCACAGCTGTCGAACATTGTCTCCACAGCGCGTCGGAACGGGCTACGAGGTGTCAGCATGATTTGAGGCGCCTTCGCGAGTTCGGTAGCCGAAACACTGCTCGCTGTGGCCAGCGGATCATCCCGGGGAACTATTACCACGGGTTCCAGGTCGGCCAGCCGGGTACAAGCAAGATTTGGATCGCCGGGGTCAGACGACACAATTGCGCAATCTACCCGACCTTCGCGCAACGCGGCCATTCCGGCCATTTCGTCAAGGACATCGACATCGACTCTCAGGGCCGAGAGGTCCGCCATGAGTTTACCGGCCGCAAGCGCAACGCGGGTATCGGCCACCGCAGGAACCGTCGCCACACGCAAATGTCCTCCTGTGCCAGAGGCGATTTGGATTGCGGCCTCCTGGATACGTTCCAATCCCTGATAGTGTTTTTGGACCGCCTGCTGCAGACTGTGCGCTGCAGAGGTTGGCTCGAACTTACGTCCTGATCGATCGAACAGGGGCACGCCCATTTCTGTCTCAAGTTCAGCAACGACGCGGCTTATGGCGGGCTGAGATATGTGCAGGGCATCTGCCGCCTTTCGCGTGGACCGGTGTCGGTAGGCCATCTGGAAAAGCTCAATCTGTCGGGCAGTTATACGCATAAGCACTGATAACATCAGCGTATCAATAAATACAATAAGATGATTTTTCATTAAAGCTAACTGGCGTTACCGTTTTAGGCATGAACTGCGCAACTAAGGGTCGAAACATGTCCGCTGAGCTACTGATCCTGCTGCTCGCCATTGTAACAGGTGCCGCGATTCAGGTGGGGGTTGGTATTGGGTTCAGCATCGTCGCAGCGCCTGTGATGATGGTGTTGTTGGGGGCGACCACGGCTGTTCCGGTATTGCTCCTGTTGAACACGCTGGTATCGCTTGTCGCAACGGACAGACGGGTGTGGTTGAACAACAAAGCGCTGATCCGGAAGGCCATAATCGGGTGCTGTGCGGGCATAGCTGTGGGTCTTTTGATTTACCCCTATCTGTCGGAACGCATGGTGTTGGCTTTAACGGGTGTGCTTCTGCTTGTCGGAGTTGCCACGTCGTTGTTGCCGCAGGAAAACAGGGTTGGTCCACACGGACTTCAGGCAATCTCGGGCCTGTCTGGCCTTGCCACGGTATGGGCAGCGACCCCCGGTCCATTGATGATTTTGGGTTTTCTAGCATCGGGCCGAACCCCACACGAAGCGCGTAGGTTGGTACAGCCCGTCGCACTGATCGCCTATGGTTCAGCCTTTGCATTACACTGCCTATCGGACTGGACGGCCTTTGCGAGCGCCCCATGGCTTTGGCCGTTTGTTGTCGCCACTCTTGCGGGCAGTTTGCTGGGGTACCTGATCGGCCCGCTGTTGCCGCAGCAGGCCATAACCCATGCCATTCGGTTGATCTCGATTCTCGCATGCGCGGTCCTTTTCCGCCGTGCCTATCTTGTTGGATGACACGTGATGATTGAACAGATGGAAATCGACCAGAAACTGTCCGAGTTCCCGCGCGCTCGACTGATGACCGACATCACACCCGTCGAGAGGCTGGATCGCCTGTCAGACCAACTTGGTATTGACCTCTGGCTTAAGCGGGACGACCTGACCGGGCTTAGCTTTGGCGGGAACAAGACCCGTCAGTTGGAATTCTATTTTGGCGAAGCTTTACGACAGCGGGCCGATACCGTTCTGATAACTGGAGCAGTACAGTCGAATTTTGTACGTACTGCCGCCGCCGCCGCCGCCCGTTTGGGGATGAAATCCGTTCTGCAGCTGGAAGAACGGGTGCCGGGAATGGGAGAACACTACTATCATTCTGGCAATGTCCTGCTGGCCAAAATTCTGGGCGCTGAGCACATGCGCTTTCCAGTCGGAGAAGATGAAGTTGGCGCGGACAATGCCTTGCATGAACGGGCGGCTCAGCTGGTTGCCGCGGGCCATCGTCCCTATGTCATCCATCTTGGTATCGACCACCCTCCCTTAGGGGCATTGGGTTATGTTCAGGGTGGTGCAGAGCTGTGCGCGCAGTTGCGCGATTTTGATGCTGCTGTCGTGCCTTCAGGCAGTGGCTCAACCCACGGCGGGTTTCTGACCGGGTTGCGCCTGTCCGGAATGCGCGCACCCGTCTACGGAATATGTGTGCGACGCGATCAGGATCAGCAGTACGCACGCATGGAAAAAGTCCTGGGGAAACTGTCGGCCTTGATGGGTTTCGACCCGGCGATCGTCATGAACGATATCAATGTTTGGGACGGCGTGCTTGCGCCCGGATATGGGCAGGTCGGGGAGGGAACCCGTGATGCCTTGACCCTCATGGCGCGAACCGAAGGCATCTTTTTGGATCCGGTCTACTCGGCAAAGACGTTTGCCGGCCTTCTGAAGCTGTTGGACGAGGGTGTGATCCGCAAGGGCCAAAAAATCGTCCTGCTGCATACCGGAGGGCTTCCGGCCCTGTTTGGATATCAGGAAGCGTTTGAAACGATCTGAAGGAGCGCGGCGCCCTGACACCGCAATAAAGGCAAACGAAACAATAAAAACGAAAGGGAGTAAACGATGAGAAAGAACCTGATTCTGGCTTCGGCAATGGCACTGTCGCTTGGAGTTGCGGCAGCGCAGGCAGAAGAGTTTGTAACAATCGGCACAGGTGGCGTGACCGGGGTTTACTATCCCACCGGGGGATCAATCTGTCGCCTGATGAACAAAAACCGCAAGGAAACCGGGGTGCGCTGCACCGTCGAATCCACAGGCGGTTCGGTCTATAATATCAACACCATCCGCGAAGGTGAGTTGGAATTTGGCGTTGCCCAGTCCGACTGGCAGTTCCACGCACTGAATGGCACTTCCAAGTTCGAAGATGACGGGCCTTTCGAAGACCTGCGCGCAGTGTTTTCCGTCCATGCGGAGCCGTTCAACGTGATGGTGCGCGCAGACTCGGGGATCGAGCATTTTGACGATCTGGCAGGCAAGCGGGTTAACATCGGCAATCCCGGCTCTGGCCAGCGTGGCACCATGGAGGTGCTGATGGAAGCCAAAGGCTGGACCAAAGACACGTTCGCCCTTGCTGCCGAGTTGAAGTCCGCAGAGCAATCCAGTGCCTTGTGCGACAACCAGATCGACGCGTTCATTATCACGGCCGGCCATCCCTCGGGGAATCTGACCGAGGCCGCTACCACGTGCGACGCCAAGCTGGTGCCTGTGACCGGCGAGGCGGTGACAGGTTTGATCGACAACAACGCCTATTACCGCTCGGTCACAATCCCCGGCGGCATGTATCGCGGAACTGATAGCGATGTTGAGACCTTTGGGGTCGGTGCAACACTTGTGACATCGGCCAATGTTTCTGATGCGGCGGTCTATGCTTTGGTGTCGTCCATCTTTGAGAATTTCGACGATTTTCGCACCTTCCACCCTGCGTTCGCCAACCTGACTAAAGAGGAAATGATAACGGCTGGTCTATCAGCCCCGATCCATCCGGGTGCGCTGAAATATTACCAGGAAAAAGGACTGTTGCAGTAAGGCGAGGCGGTTTCGGCAATTCGCCCAAAACGTGCATGGGCCACGTTGATACAAAACTATTCGCGTGACCCTGCACCGACAAAAACAAGCCCGATTGAGTAATGAGATGACTTCAAATGCAATGTAAGCTGGCGAAGCAAACAATAAGGCATCTGACAATTTTAGAATGGCTAGCACCATTGGATCAAATCTCTTCCAGCAGTCCAATGAACTCACAGCCCAAGGTTATTTCGGTTTAGGAGAACAACGTGACCAAACACATAACTCTCAGAGATGGTAGAACGCTAGCATTCAGTACTTACGGCGATCCAAACGGAACGCCAGTGATTTTTAGCCATGGGTTTTCCGACTCTCACATAATTCGTCAACCCGACGACAGTTTAACCGCTTCGCTTGGAGTGCGATGGATTGCAGCGGATGAGCCCGGTGTTGGTGGGTCGAGCCCCAAGCCGGGCCGGAGAATGGTTGATTGGGGGGCAGATATGGAGGAACTGGCCGACCACCTTAACCTTGATACCTTCAACGTAGCGGGCCATTCTGGAGGCGGCCCCCACGCTTTAGCGGTGGCGTTTCACATGCCCGAACGTGTCCGCAAGGTTGCGCTCGCTTCTCCTGTTGCGCCATTCGATGAGCCAGGTGTTACCAAATTGCTGGTATTGAAGGATCTCAAGACCATCGCGAAACTGCGCCATTTGACCTTTCTAATCCGTTGGGCTGAGCGAATGGGTGCCAAAAGCGTTTTGAAAGACATCCCTTCATATGTGGAGTCTGTCGTTGACCAAATGCCCAACGAAGCCAAAACCATACTCCGCAATCCAGAGCAGCAAGCCTTGTTCGAAGAAAACTTTCGCCTTGGTTATCTGCAACACGAGGAAGGAGTTTTCGAAATGACGATGGCTCTTTGGGATTGGGGATTTTCGCCAAAGGAAATCCAGCAACCAGTGACAATGTTCTTTGGTACTGCCGACGATATTATCTCACCGGAAATGCCACGATACCTTTGCTCTGAGCTTCCCAACTGCACAGCGCATGAATGGCCGGGCGCAGGGCACTATGGGTTCGTGGATCGCGAGCGGTGGACCGAGTTTGTCGGTGCGGTTGCCGGTTTATCGTAGCTAGCAATGTCTGCAGGACGATAGTTTGACCACATCACGCGATCGCGCCCGTAGCAATTTTGAACCTTCGCGATACACCGCTTTGGGCCGTATTTTGCCTTAGCTACTACCAATCCAAAATAGGTAGATAGACGAAGTTGACCGCCAAAGTGCACAGGGCAATACCGCACAAATTGAGCCAAAACCCGGCCCGCGCCATGTCGGTGATTTTTAAATCAGGGTTCGAAAAAACAATCGCATTTGGAGCCGTAGCGACTGGCATCATGAAGGACATATTGGCCGCAAGCGCGGCCGGTACGGCCAGTAAAAGCGGGCTCCAATCGAACCCGATAGCAACAGCAGAAACCACCGGAAGTATCGTTGCAGCCGACGCTGGATTCGACATGATTTCGGTCAGGAAAACCATCATCGCAACAACTAGAAACACCATGGCGAATACGGTGATGTCAATTGCGGACACCTGTTCTCCGATCCAATCTGCCAGTCCTGTGATCTGAAACGCCAAGGCCACGGCAAGCCCACCTCCGATCAAGATCAACACGTTCCAGGGCAATTTCACAGCTGTTTCCCAATCCAACGCGAATTTCGTCATATGCGCGTTTGTCGGGGTCGCGAATAGCAACAAAGCTGCGATCAATGCCACGCCGGTATCTGTAATTGGCAATCCGGTGAAATGCGTTATCTGATCCCCGAATATCCAACCGGTTGCGGCCAGAACAAAGACCACTGCAACGGTCTTTTCCGCGCGGCCCATCGGCGGAAGCCGTTCCCGTTCAATGCGAACAGCGTCGGCAAGGTCATTCTCTGCCAAGCCGTCGCAACGAAATAAAACAAAGCTCAATAAGGCCCAGGCGACAACTAACATTGCCAGTGTCATCGGAAGGCCGATCATCAGCCAATCAATGAACTCGACCGTTATGCCGTATTCACCAGACATGATCGTCGCCAGCAAGGCATTGACAGGTGAACCGATTAACGTGGCCATTCCTCCAATCGATGCGCTGTAGGCCACTGCAAGCATTAGGCCAACGGAAAACCGGCGCAGCTCATCCGAGGCCGCGACTTTGCTCTTGATGAAGTCGATGACAGACAGTGCAACCGCATACATCATGATTGTAGCGGCTGTATTCGTGATCCACATCGAAAGGAATGCGGTGGCAATCATGAAACCCAGGGTCAGATTGCGTGGCCCCGTACCGGCCCTTGAAACGATTGCAAGCGCGATGCGCCGATGAAGGCCGACGGCTTCAATCGCCATGGCCAGCATGAACCCACCCAGAAACAGGAATATGAGGGGATGGCCATAGGCCTGCGTGACCGTACCAATCTCGGCAACTCCGGCAAGAGGCATGACGACAACCGGCAGTAATGCGGTGGCGGCTAGGGGTATCGCCTCACTAAGCCACCATGCAACCATCCACGCCAGCAAAGCCAGCAACGTCCAACCCGCCTCGGACATTCCAGGCGGTGTATCAAGCGAACGAACGAGAAAAAACAGTATCGGGCCCGAAATTAGCGCCAGAAACACGCGCCAACGGGAACGAACAGACTGGACCTGAAGCTCGTGCATGACACCATCCTTCGGTGTAACAATCCCGACGATATATCTGTGCAGCGCTCGTGGCTGCGCCTTGTGTCAGACTAGGGCAATCGCCTAGCTTATGTCATCTGCAGGATTTTGTTTGTGTGCTACCAGCAATAAACCAAACGATTTGAACGGGTTATATTTCTGTATTTTTCAGTCCAGTTATGCTGGCTTCGAGCAGCGTCTTCAGCTTTGGGCGCCATATTTCAGTCAGGGCGTCTTCACGTGTCACCAGCGATATGTTGCGAAACAACGGTTGCGGCTTACACGGCAGGACCAGAACCTGATCAGCCCCATACCGCAATACGTCTGTTTTGGGTAAAAGCGCGTACCCGATCCCGCTTTTTACGCAATTTACGATGGCTTCGATACTATCGAGGACAATCACTTCCTTCGACATCAATTGCATTTGATTTCGGTACTGGGCGATCAGCTTGCCGATGCCCGACGACGGTATGAAATGCAAGAAAGGATGGGACCCGGAAAGTTCGGTTAGTCCTTTTACCTTGCTGCCCAGCGGCGCGGCGACCACCATTTCCTCTCGGATCAACGTTTCGCAGCAAAGATCAAATGTCGCATCTGCGATTTCAGTTACGATTGCCGCATCCAATTGACCAACTCGGACCTGCTCGCACAAAGTCTCTGACAATCCGGTGCTGGTGCTCAACATTGATTTTGGAGCCAACTGTTCTGCGGTTCCGAGAAACAGGGGCAGGATTCGAGCGGCAGCAGAGGGGACAAACCCGATCCGGTAAGTTCCGGTCAGTTGATCGGTAGGCACACATCTTGATTTCAGAACTGAGTAGGCATCAACAATTGTCTTAGCGTCCTGAGCGATCCTTACTCCAAGTGGGGTCAGCTTGGGTGGCCGATACCGGCGATCGAACAACGTTGCGCCAAGCTCTTCTTCCAGCGATTTCATCTGCATGCTGACAGCAGACAGTGTCATGTTGCGCACTTCTGCGGTTCGGGAAAATGAGCTGTGCTGCGCAATCGCAACCAGTGTTTCAAAAGCTGATATCTGCATAAATTCAATAAAACTTAATTTAAATACAAAGTAAATTCGATTGAAAACAACAAGCAGGCTCTCACATAATTGTGAGCAGAGAGGATGGCCCAATGCTTGATCAGGGAACAAAAACGTATCAGCAAATCGCCCGCGAACTTGCTCCGGGATTTGCGGACCGCGCCAGTCACTGGGACGAGACCCACACCTATTGCTGGGGAAACGTACGAGAACTGACCGACGCCGGGCTTATGGGCATGACAATTCCGACCAGGTTCGGAGGGCTCGGCGCCTCATACCTTGACGTGGTTTTGGCCGTCGAAGAAATCGCCAAAGCCTGCGCGTTGAGTGCCAGGATCGTTGTTGAGGCCAATATGGGCGGCATCAGCGCAATCATGGCCTATGGCACAGATGAGCAACGCGACTTTGTGGCCCCGCTGGTCCTGTCGGGGGACAAGCCTGCAATCTGCATAACTGAGCCCAACGCCGGCAGCGCGGCGACCGAGATGCAGACAACGGCCCGGCGTATTGGCAGGAAATACCTGATCAACGGCTGCAAACACTGGATCACCGGTGGCGGCGTTTCGAAGCTCTACCTGATTTTTGCGCGTGTTCTGGATGAAGACGGAACCGATCTGGGGATCACCGGGTTTCTGGTTCACTACGATCCCGAAAACGGTATCGCCCCCAAAGGGTTCGATGTGGTTGGCCGCGAACGGACCATGGGGTTGTGCGGAATGCCCGAAACTGAGCTTCGTTTTACCGATCTGGAAGTTGACGAGTGTTTCGCGTTGGTCACCCCGTCGGGACTGAAACGTGGCTTTGCCGATCTAATGACCGCCTATAACAGTCAGCGTGTCGGGGCCGGAACGGTGGCCATGGGAATTGCAGCGGGCGCGCTAGAACATGCGAAAAGATACCTGCGCGAGCGTCATCAGTTCGGTCGCCCCTTGCAGGAGTTTCAGGGTCTTCAATGGATGCTTGCAGACATGGATACGGCGGTCCATGCGTCCCGTCTGATGCTGCACGAGGCCGCTGGAACTCTTGGGCCGTCTGGGTTTCCTGACATGATGATGGCAGCCAGGGCAAAGGCCTTTGCGTCTGAACAGGCGATCGAAGTTGTCAACGACTCCTTGCAGATCTTTGGTGCCCGCGGATACGGCGCACAGGAGCCGATCGAGCGCATGTATCGCGACGTACGCATGTTTACCATCGGCGGTGGAACCGCGCAGATTCTGAAAACACAGGTCGCCGGTAGTTTGCTGGGAATAAAAACGCCACAAACCAGAGACGGGTACACGAAGCTAGCCGAGGGTTGATAGCCTCAGGCCGCTGCGATTGCGATTACGTCAAACGGCTGATTTACCTGCGTACGGGCAGCTTCAAGGGCGGCATAAAACATGACAACCAACGCAATTTCCGTTTAGTGTTATGTATTATTGTGCTTCCACCCGCCGGCTTAACCACAGCGCAGGAGATTGGATTTGCAAGATCTGGAAAGCTGGCTGGCCGAACTTGGGTTGGAAAAATACTCTGAAGTATTTGCGAAAGCTGAGATTGATTTTGAGGTCCTGCCAAGCCTTGATAAAGACGATTTAATAGAACTTGGGCTACCGATTGGTCCTCGCCGCAAAATCATGGACGCGGTTTCTCAAATTCAACGACATGGCGGTGGTCCTGCGAATTCGGCCGTTGATGCAAAGGCCATAGAAACAACGGACTCGTCACCTGCTTCTCCCAACGATGCTGAGCGTCGCCATCTGACGGTGATGTTTGTCGATCTGGTCGGCTCAACCGAGATAGCCGAGCGTGCCGATCCGGAGGACATGCGTAATGTCATTACAAACTACCAGAACACCGTGGCCGGTGTGGTTGGTCGGCATGAAGGGTTCGTTGCCAAGTTCATGGGTGACGGAGTGTTGAACTATTTTGGCTGGCCCAGGGCCAATGAAGATGACGCGGAACGGGCCGTGCGCGCTGGCCTTGAAATCATAGATGTTGTTCGGAAAACAAAGGCACCTGACGGCACCGCTCTGGCCACTCGTGTCGGGATGGCCACCGGGGTCGTGATTGTCGGAGATCTCGTGGGCAGCGGCGCAGCGCAAGAAGCAGCGGTGGTCGGAGAAACTCCAAATCTGGCGGCGCGGTTGCAAAGTGTCGCGCGCGCCAATCAGCTAGTGATGCCGTTTGAAACGCGGAGGTTACTGGGGCGTTCGTTCAAGGTGAATTCCATCGGTGAACAGACGTTGAAAGGTGTCGGCGCTCCGGTCGAGGCATTTGTTGCCAAAGGCGAGACTGCAGTCGAAAGCCGCTTTGCGGCGCGCCGATCCGGGATTCTGACACCTATTGTCGGACGGGAACACGAGATAGAACTGGTGCTTGACCGTTGGAAGCTGGCGCGCGTTGGTCATGGTCAAATGGTCGTTGTCAGCGGCGAGGCCGGTATCGGAAAATCGCGTATCACGCGGGCCGTAGTCGACAGCATTGCGCAGGACGATCAAACCCGCATCACTTATCAATGCTCACCCTACCATGCCGATAGCGCATTCTACCCCATCATTCAGCAGTTGACCTTCGCTACCGGTATCGCGCCGACGGACACCCCGGACGAACGAATGGACAAGTTAGAGGCGCTGATCGATGCGGATCATGACACCCTCAGATTTGTTGCACCGATGCTGGGGTTGGACGGCAGTGGGCGGTACGGCGCGCTGAGCCTGACGCCAGCGCAGTTGCGTGCCCAAACCATGCAGGCGTTGATCCGTTTACTGGAGCAACAAGCCTCTGAGAAACCCGTTCTGTTGATTTACGAGGATTTGCACTGGATCGACCCCACTTCACTTGAACTGCTTGATCTCATTCTGGACTCGATCACCGATAAACCGGTTATGGTCCTTGCAACGACGCGACCAAGTTTTGAGCACGGTTTCGGCGGGCATCCGATTGTGACACGATTTTCGCTCAACAGGCTGGGCAACGAACAAATCGGTGCCATCATAGGAAAGCTGACGGATGGCAAATCGATGCCGTCCGAGATTATTGAGATTATCGCGCAACGTACGGATGGCGTGCCACTGTTTGTTGAAGAGCTGACCAAGACAATCCTCGAATCCGGGGCACTCAAAGAGATCAAGGGCGAGCTTGTTGCTGACGGTCCAATTAGCGCAATCGCTATTCCAACCACTTTGCATGACAGTCTGATGGCACGCCTGGATCGGTTGCAACCGATCAAGGATGTGGCGCAGACCGCCGCCTGCATCGGGCGGGAGTTCAATCATCGTCTTCTGGCTGACGTATGCCACCTGTCCGAAGCTGAACTTGGGGCGGCTCTGGATGGCTTGATCGCAGCCGAATTGATTTACCGGCGCGGATTGCCGCCCGAGGCAACCTACATTTTTAAGCATGCGCTTGTACGGGATGCCGCGTATGAGAGCCTGCTGAAAGAGAACCGACGGGCGGTTCACACCCGCATTCTTGCAGCCCTGGAGACCGACCCAGATATTGCGCCAGAGGTTTTGGCAACCCACGCCGAGGCCGCGGGCGAAACTGACCGCGCGATCAGCTTGTGGGAAAGCGCAAGTAAAGTTGCCTTCGCCGGGCCTGCATTTGAAGAAGCGGTACGGCACCTTAGACGCGCTTTCGCATTAAACGGCGACATGGCGGATGCCGAAGAGCTGGAAGGCTTAAAGCGAGCCTTGAATCTGCAGGTCCAGATCGCACCCATATTGCTGGCCCTGCACGGCTATGCGGCAGATGAGACAACTCAGGCGTATCAAGTTGCCTTATCACTGGCCGAGAAACTCGGGGATTCACCGCTTAGGTTTCCCGCACTCTACGGATTGTGGGTTGGGAACCTGATGACCGGGCGACATCAAGAAGCATTGAAAACCGCCCGTTATGTCACAAGCGAAGCCGAATGCTCGGGGGTTCGCGTAAACAAAATGACCGGCCACCGTTTGGTGGGCGTTTCTTGTTGTATGCTGGGCAATTTCTTTAAAGCGCAGGCAGAGTTTGACCTGGCGCTGAGCCTTTATGACCCCGATGAAAATGTTGGGTTTGAAAATCGATTTGGACAAGACCCGGGCGTCGCCATTCGCGCTTACCAATCTTTGAATCTATGGTGTTTGGGGCGAACGCAGGAATCCGAATACATGGCAAAAACTGCCGAAGAGGCGGCGCTGAAGTCCGATCACGCAAACACGGTCGGGTATGTGCATGTGCATGTTGGATTGCGTGATTTACTTGATCGGGCGGACAAGTCGGCGCTCCGACACGCCTCAGCTCTTCGAAAAATAAGTGACAAATTCGGTCTCAAACAAATGGGTGTTTACGCAGGCTCAATTGAAGCGCTGACCGACGGAGTTGGTGGTGGCGAAACTTGGGTTGAAATTTATGAAAGGTTTGAAAAGGGTTACAGCCGATTAAACGCGCGCCTTTATCTGCCAATATTCAAAAGTCTGGCTGCCTGGAAAGCGCTTCGCACAAATGAAATTAGCCTTTGTAAAACGTTTGCAGACCAAGCGCGGCTTGTTCTTTCGGAAACGCAGGAAAACTTCATCAAGAGTGATTTATTGCATCTTGAAGGTATGATCGCGCTGAAGATTGGTGACCACGAGTTGGCCGAGGAGTGCCTCAAACAAGCTGTGGAAGTCGCCAGTGCACAACATGCAAAAAAATGGGAACTGCGGGCGGCCATTAGTCTTTCAGCGCTTTGGAAGAGAAAAGGTTGGATCGAACAGGCAATCACCCTCCTTGAATCTGTCAGGAAAGACGTTGCAGATGGTGATAGTCCTGACGAAGTGGCAGCTGCCTGTAAATTCCTTTCAGAAAAATAATATAATCCAGCGGATTGTTCGCAAACGTGGATAGTGACGGTTAGCGTCTGACAATTGAACGTTGTGTGGATTCAGGTGCAGCCGATATGTACGAGCAAAGCGAACGGCAGTTTCGACAGGCTGCGTCGCAGCATTTATAGTGACAATTGGAAGTCTGCTCTGGGCTGTCTGTGAAGGCTTGCCCGTTGCGCTGATGCCGGGACTGCTCCGCATCCGAGGCCGGCTTCGAGCCTAATGACTCGGATGTTATTTCGTGTACGAATGGCAGCGAAGGTGACCTTATCAAGCGCAGAGCATTGGCACGTTCTGCAAATGATGTGGCGGGTGGTGCCATAAACTTTTTCGGCTGCACTGACCATGTTCAGTTCAGTCTCCAAGGAACGAACTCATGCCAACGCCTGACCGGATAAAGACACCAGATACCTTTAGGGACGCTCTTGTGAGCCTCTCGATCAATCGGGCAGCATTTCTACAGGCGGCCAAACTTCCACCGAGCATGTTTTCGTCAGAAGCACGCATGAGCACGAAGCATTTTTTTGCTATGTGGGACGCACTGCAGACTTTGGGCGGCGACGATATTGGATTGGATCTCACCCAAACAATGCATGGGCCGATGCTGCCTCCCTCCTTTCTGGTTGCTTTCCACGCCAAAACAGTTGGTGAAGCCATGCATCGAGTTGCACGGTTCAAAGCACTTTGCGCACCCGAAGAGTTCCGCGTTGCCACCTTCACATTCCTTGTGAACATGGTGCGGACTGGAACCGGGTATATGATCAAACCCGAGTTGGTCGAGCTGCGGCGTAGTCCAAGCGAAAGGCTTGAGACTTGGTTCTCTTGCCCGATCACATGGAATGCGCCACACGCCCGCCTGATCTTTGAAAAAGCCGAGAATACCACGTCGCTGACCGATCAGGTGCGGTGGCATCTGCGCCGCGCGCTGACTGCCGGTCGCCCAGAGCCGCGGGGTATCGCCCGCGATATGGCGGTCAATGAACGCTCTCTGCAGCGACACCTTAAGGGCCAAGGCCACAGCTTCAAATCGCATCTGTCGGACACCCGGCATCAGTTGGCACGTGAGTATCTGGCTGAGCCGGATTTCGACATCAGCGAGATTGCATACTTGCTCGGCTACGAAGATCAGGGCTCGTTGTATCGTGCCTTCCAGAAATGGGAACATCTGACCCCAGCCAAGTAGCGCGCCAGATTGGCGAAAAGCCCGTGCAAGGTGCCAATCCAAACCTGACCTGTGCCTCACCTCAAATGCAGATTGCACCGCCCTTCCTTTAATCGGGACCGGCCCTCCGGCCCCAAACCATGAAACTCGTTAAAATCAGGAGCACCGAAATGAGCGTTCAGCCAACCGAAGATCAACTGGCAACCCTCATCCGGAAACTATGGTCGAATTCTTCGACAAGTACCTGGGGTGGCATCAAAGCTCATACTGGTACGGTCAACTGATCCTGCTTTTGATCAATCAAAATGGCAAAGGTCCCGGAGTGACCTCTGCCTAATAAGTTTATCTGCCAAAGAATTCGGCAACTGCGTCCGTCGATGCCTTTACCGCTTCTGGCTGGTAGTAGAAGTCCACATGGGAGAACTCATCAAACGCCAATTCTTTATGTTCATTGGTCAACTTCTCGACAAACTGCGTTGAGCACGGGGCCGTGAAGGCTGAGCTGCTATAGATGGTCAAGGACGGCTGCACGATTTTGTCGGCATAAGCTTCCCCAATGGAAATCAGCGACTGCATACCCTGATCGCCAATATGCATGTTGGTATAGTTCGGAACTGCCACCGGCCCTTTGACACCATCGCGGCCGTAGTAATCGTAGGATTCTCCGGCCATCGGGTTGCCGCCCGATCCAACAAATTCTTCTCGGGATTGGTCATCGCTAAGGCCAAAGGGAGCGACATAATCCGGTTCGCCTGTTTTATACATCTTCTGCTTCGAGGCGTTCGAGGCTGCGATTTGCTGATTGACCACGTCTCGGTCGGTCCACTGGAAGGCGTCCGCTGCCATCATACCGGAAACCATGGCAATCTTCTTGATCCGGTGATCGGTCACGGCAGCCGATGCGATGATTGAACCGCCTTGGCATACGCCCAGACCGTAAATCTCGTCAACGAACGGCAGAGTGCCGAGGTAAGAAACAGCGTCCCAAGTGTTTTCGATCAGCCGGAACATGTAGCGGGACTGCTTGTGCTCCCCGGGCAGGGCAGGGGACGAGCCCATGCCGAGGTAGTCGAAACCGAGGTAGACGAAGCCCCGTGCCGCCATTTCCGGGCCGTAAGTAGCCGGGATTTGATCTTTGACCTGCGGGAACGGGCTGGCGCCGACGATTGCTTTGTAGGTCTTGGTCTCATCGAAACCTTCGGGGAGATAGAGATCTCCCGCCAAATCCACGCCAAAGGATTTGAAAGTGACTTCGTTTTTGCCCGCGGCGAGGTTTTGGGTTGTCATAGTCTTGGTCCTTTCAGGATCAGGCTTTATTGCGCCTTGCTAAAGTAAAATGTTGAGTTTACTTATGGTAGGGAGAAGGCTTTTGTAAACACATCATTTTACTTTTTGTGGTGGAAATCGTGAAACGCACTGATAAAAAAAGAAAAGATATCATCGACGCAGCCATCGACGAGTTCAAAGAACAGGGGTTTTTAGGGGCAAAGACCACCTCGATCGCCAAAAAAGCCAACGTATCGAGTCGCACGCTCTACAATCACTTCGAGAGCAAGGAGGCCCTGTTTGAGGCGATCTCACAGATCATGCTGGAGCAGAACCGGAGCATGGAGCCGGTTCCCTATGACCCGGATCGTGACTTCGTCGAGCAATTGAAGGCAGCCTTATGGCGTTACATTGCGGTGATCACTGATGAGAATGCCATTGGATTAAACCGGATGGTCATCTCAGAATTGATCCGTGACCTTGACCGTTCCCGGCAATTCTTCACAGAAACAGCAACACATGATTACCCAATAACGAGGCTGATCAGTGAAGCCATGGACGCAGGCGTAATCCGAAAGGCTGATCCGGTTTTTGCAACCAACCAGCTTTTGGCGCTTGTGAAAAACTTTTTCTTCTGGCCGGAATTTTTCCTCGGCGAGAACCCGACGCCCAAAGATGTTTTGGACGATTGCGTTGCGATGTTTCTAAAGCACTACACAGCGGATGTTTGACTTGTGATCGCGAACGCATGCTTGGTCTCGCGAATTGTGAGTTCGCAAGCTTCAGGACTATGATCGTGCAGTGAAAGTCCGGTTTAGCGGGCTGCACCGCAGCGATGGGAAGCCTCGAGCAATGGCCGGTTTAGGCCGAGTCTTTAACCCAATCGTTTCTTGAACCTTAGAGTTGCCGCCAACAATCCAAAAACCGCAAAGCCCACCATCCAGAGTATCCCCCAGCGCAACTCGTAAAGCGAAGCGTCTCGCAGGACCACACCGCGGATCATGTCCATAAAATGCGTCGCAGGCAGAATTTGAGCAATCATCTGGACTGGTTTGGGCATGCCGTCGAAGGGGAACATAAAGCCGGACATCAGGATCGATGGCAGCAGGACAAAAATTGTCATCTGCATCGACTGAAGCTGGTTTTGGGCAAGAGTGGAAATCACCAGCCCAAGGGATAGGCTGGCAATGATGAACAGCAATGTGACCACCAACAAAACACCCAACCCACCATTTATCGGGACATCAAACAGGACATGTCCCAGACCGAGAATAATGGCGACCTGTATCAGACCCAGAAAGATATAGGGGATGATCTTACCGATCATCAGTTCGATAGACCGGATTGGTGTGTTGATCAGCATCTCCATGTTGCCTCGCTCGCGTTCGCGGACGATGGCAGCCGAGGTGAACAGGATCATCGTCATGGTCAGGATGACCCCGACAAGACCTGGCACGATATTCACCGCCGACCGCTGTTCGGGGTTGAAGTAGAGCGTGACCTCAAACGTGGGTACTTGCCGGTTTGGAGGCTGTTTCAATAATTCGGTTAGGGGCATCGTCCGCAGGGACTTGATTGCGCTGGCAACCATCGTGTCTGAGCCATCAACGATCCAATGGGCAATAGGCCGACTGCTGGTCTGGTCCGTTGCGTTTGGCAGACCCAACCCGACGGACGGGCTGCGAGCAAGGCGTTGGCTTACGTCCTGAGGGATGATCAGTGCGGCGCGTACGCGGGATTCCGTAATTGCACGCTCGGCCTCTGATGGGGTGGTCAGCTCTTCAGTGATTGTCACGACTTGCGTAGCCTGAACGATCTGCGCCAACGTACGAGACAGCTCGGTTCTGGATTCATCCACCAGTGCGACAGGCACGTGCCGCAGGTTGGTGTTGATCGCATAGCCAAACAGCAGCAGCTGGATCAACGGGATCATGATGACCATGGCGAAAGTCATCCGGTCACGCCGCAGTTGCAGCAGCTCTTTCTTAAGGACGGCAGCGATGCGGCGTGGTGAGATCACGGTTCCGGCCCCCGCGTTGCACTGACAAACACATCTTCTAGATTTGGCCTTTGTGGTGTCAGGGACAGATCCGGGAACGCGCCAAGTTGGGCGCGCAGCATATCCACCGGCCGAGGTTCGGATTTGTCCACCAGCACCCGCAGACGCGAGCCGACCTGTGCAGTTGAGAGTATCTTCGGTGTACCGTCTAGTTCATGTTTGACCTTTCGCAGGTCCGGCCCTTCGACTTCGACCACATCGGCCTGCAAATCGTCCATCAACTGACGCGGAGACCCGTCCGCTTTCTTAACCCCGTGCTGCAGGATGGCCAGCCGGTGACAACGCTCTGCCTCGTCCATGAAATGCGTGGATACGATCATTGTCGCTCCTTGATCGACCAGATCGAACAGCTGCTCCCAAAACGTTCGACGGGTTTCGGGGTCAACGGCCGATGTCGGTTCATCCAGAAACAGAAGCTTTGGGCGGTGCATGACGGTGGCGGCTAGGGCCAACTTTTGCCGCTGACCGCCGCTCATACTGCCGCTGAGCTGATGGACGTTTGTCGTCAGGTCATAGGTATGCAGCAGCTCGTCGATCCGATCCTTGGCTGTTTTCACTGGGATGCCGTAGATTTCCGCCGCGAACCGGAGGTTTTCCATCACCGTCAGGTCGCGGTAATACGAGAAGATCTGGGTCATGTACCCGATTTCGTTCTTCAGCGGTTCTGCCGCCTCGGGCATCGACCGACCCAAAACCGAGATCGCCCCACTGCTGGGGGTCAGCAAGCCGGTCAGCATGCGCATGGTCGTGGTCTTGCCGCAACCATTGGGCCCGAGAAATCCATAAATCTGGCCCGTTCTGATCTCAAGGTCCAGATTGTTGACTGCGATGTTTTCCCCGAACCGGCGGGTCAAGCCTTTCGTCGAGACGACAACATCGCTCATGGCATGGGGACCTGCACTGGCACGCCGGCGGGCAAGTCCGGTTTTGCAGTGGGCAGGTCAATCTCGGCCAAGTAGACAAGCCGGGTTCGGTCATCTTGGTTCAATCCGTAATAGGGCGTGAAGGACGCGTCGTCGCTGATCCAGCGGATCACGCCGTCCAACGGATCGGCCAGCCCGTCAACGTGTACTTCCAGCGTATCGCCGGGCTTCAGATTGACGCGATGCGGCTCTGGAACGTAGACGCGCGCATAGGGGGTTTGGCCCGTGACCATAACGGCCACCGGGCTACCGGATGTTACGCGTTCGCCCAAATTCCACGGCAGGGAATCCAGCACGCCATCTCGGGTGGCCGTGACCGTCAAGTCGTCCAGAACGGTTTGCTCGGCGGCTACCAACGCCTCGGCGGCCCGTACATTTGCTTCGGCAACCGCCAGGTCTTCGGGTCTTGTGCCGTTTCGCAGCTCTTTCAGGGATTCCTGAGCGCTTGCCAATTCAGCCCGTGCGGAATCGCGCAGTGCCAGATCATTGGCCACTTGCGCTTCCGTCACGACCGAGTTCTCGACCAGTCTGGCGTTTCGATCATAAATGGCCTCGGCATCGGCAAGGCGGGCAACAGCGCCTGCCACCTTGGCTTCGGCTATCGCTATCTCCTCCTCGCGCGGCCCGACCTGCAGTTTCAAAAGCGTGGCCTGCGACTTTTCGAGTTCGGCCCGCGCCAGAGCTAGCTTTGAGCTTTGCAGCGTCGGATCAAGCTGAACCAGCGTGTCGCCAGCTTTGACGACGGTTCCTTCAGCTACCGGTAAACCGACTACGATTTCGCTGGCCGTCGCGGTCAAAGCGACCCGGTCGCGCGCCAATACGCCCAAGGCCACGCTGGTATCGGAACCCGAGCACCGGTCCAGAAAGGCGGGCAATACCGCCACCAGTATCAAGGGTATGGGGATCGTCATATTCAGCAAGGCTACGCTCCGGTGTCTGGTCCCCTTTGGGGCTGGTCGTTGAACCTTACAATCAGGAAATCTGATTTGTATAGATCGGCCAGTCACTACGCGCGTCCAGAAAGACCTACGCGGGCAGGCGCCCCAGCCAATCCTCTAACCTCTGCCCGATCAGATGGGGATTATCTTCCTGCAGGAAATGAATACCTTTTCCGATATCCACAACTTCGAGATTCTGGATGGTCTGGCGGCACCATTCGACCTCTTTTGGTCCAATAGTTCCTCCGGGTGTGGCGTGAAACATAAGCATCGGTATCTGGGTTTCACCCAGCCAGCGACTATAGGCACTGACTATGTCATGCACATCTGCGGGCGTACCGTCGATCGGAATTTCGCACGGCCACACCCGAACGGGTTTGCGGCTGCGAGCGGAGTGGAATGGCGCGCGGTAGTGCTCCATTTCTTGCGGTGTCAGGTCGCGCACAATGGCGCTTGGCAGGATTTTCTCGACGAACATGTTCAGGCCCGAGATCATCATCCAACCCAGACCAGGCGTCCGCATCATCCGAAACCCCGCGCGGAAGTCGGGCGGGAAGCCGGTCCAGGTCATCGGACGAATGACACCCTCCATGAAGGCGATGCCGCGTATGTTCCCGGGGTGCCGGTGCGCATAATAGAACCCCAATGCCGAGCCCCAGTCGTGAATGACGAGCGTCACGTTCTTCAGTCCCAGCGCTTTGATGAAGCCATCCACGAAGGGGACGTGATCGACAAATCGGTAGGGAATATCCGGCTTGTCCGACTTGCCCATGCCGATCAGATCCATCGCAATGGCGCGGCCCTGCCTGGTTGCATAGGGGAGGATGTTGCGCCACAAGTAGGACGAGGTCGGATTGCCGTGAAGAAACAGAACCGGCGCGCCTTCACCTTCGTCGACATAGTGGATGCGCTGGCCGTTCACCTCGACATATTTCGAGTCAAATGGGAAGTCGGGGGAAATCCCCTGTTGGGTATTCATTGAGTGGCCCTTTCTGCAGTGCGCGTCTTTTCGATTAAACCCAACGCCTCATCATACCACGCTGGTCGGGACCCCCACCCGACAATCGCCGTAACGGGGCCGGATGGCGGGCGGGAAAGGGTGCCGACAGGGATGACCAGGAACTTGCCGTTTTGCGTTTCAAACGGCAGGGTCGTTCCGCAGGTGCGGCAAAACACCCGGCGGACCTGGGAATTGGGCACATCGAAGGATGTTAGCTGCTCTTGCCCTTGCTGCCATTCGATCTGGTCGGGCGTTGTAAAGGCATTCGCAACATGGGCCGAACCCGAAGCTTTTTGGCAAAAACTACAATAGCACAGTTTGAACGTGGCCAAGTTGTCCTGCACCCGATAGCGCACAGCGCCGCAGATGCATTGGCCGGTAATGTCATTTGGGTGGTTCAAAGGAATGCTCACATCAGCTGCGATATTCGAAATACGCACGGACGGATGCGGTGAAGGTCAGGCCCATGCTGATGATCGCAATGACAAAGCCGATGACTGCGGTGGCTGGGATCGAGACTAGAAAATCAACGGCAATCGCCGCACGAATACCAATCATGGTGCGCTTGAGGATGGATATGACGATGCAGGCAAAAGTCGCCATGTACCCCAGCATCGTATAGAGCATCAGGTTGGCCGCTTGCGGCCCGACCAGCTCTCCTACTTGTAAAGCATAAAATTTGAATGCGACGAAGAAGCCAAAGGCCAGCACGATTTTCAGCGCGTTCAAAATGAAGATCACGCGTAGCTTTACAGGTTTTGATACTCCGGGTGTCGGATCGATGGCGGTCATGTCTGATCTCCGTTTCGGTTGGGGTCACGCAGCATTTGCCGCCGCGCCAGCGCAATGCTATCCATGTGGATAGGAAACAATTACTATCCACATGGATAGAAAAGGCAAGGAGAAATCTGTGGCGCGCAAACGCAAGACGGATCACGACAGTGCTGTGGCAGGGGCGCTGGACCTGTTTTGGCGGCGAGGGTACCATGGTGCCAGCACGCGTGAGCTTGAGCAGGAGACGGGGTTGACCCGGTTCACACTGCAAACAACGTATGGCGGCAAAGAGAAGTTTTTCCTAAAGACCTTGGACACTTATCTGGACAATGCTGAAGCCCGGCATTTTCCTGACCCAGACACCTATTCGCTGGATGACCTGGCGAACTGGATTAAAGGCATCGCCTCGGCTGAACGTATGCCGAAGATCGAAGATACGGGGTGCCTTGCCTTCAACTCGATCAGTTCCTTTGACCGCACAGACCCTGAGGTGAACGCCAGAATCGAAAGGTACCTGACCACTTTGGAAGGGCGATTTGTGGCAATCCTAAAACGCGCCAGATCACAGGGCGCTTTGCACGCGGATGTTGATCCGGTAGGAGGAGCAAAGCTGCTGATCGGACTTCTGCTTGGGCTTCACACGATCATGAAAGCCCGGACATCGGACCAGTTTCCACAGAGCTATGCCGAGGCAGCTGTTGGACTGATTGAAGGTTGGAAAGATCGGTAGTGATAAAAATCTGCAGGCGTGACTGACTGCTTTAAGATAACTTTGAAGGACTATTGCCAATACGCACGTGAGAACTATGGAGTGGCGGTAGGCTTAATCAATCCACTCTTCTTACAATATGAGTTGCGCAGTTTTGACCTATTGCAGCGTGAGCATTGTTTGCCTGTGTCAATGTCTGGATTGTGGGCTGCAACTGCAGCATTTTGTTCTCTACCCCAGTGGCTGCTATGGCCTGCGAACAACCTGGCACTGGGGGCGAGCTGGAATAGGCATTCGTGACCGCCAACTCTGCCGGATACCCGCCCCAGCTTGATGCATGTGAAATGTCGAAAAGATGCTGATCGGCCGCGCCGGGTGCTCTGGCATAGGTGTAATCAATGCCAGCCTTTAAGAACTCATCTTTATAGGCAACGCGCGGCGCTTCGAGCTGCTCTTGTTCATAATCTGCACCGAGACAAACAGGTCGGACTCCGGAATGGTGACCCTGAATTCACGATCATCCGACACATCGAAAATCTGAATGGAAGAACTCACCAACCTTGCTGGCAAACAATAGCTTTACTGGAACAAAGTTATGGTAATTCGCCTGCCTGAACGCGAAAGTGTTTATCTATCAAGGTAAACCTCGAACAAGAATCCCCTTGGGCTGACAATTGGTTCAGAGCCCTTGGCACCCACATTTCCGTACCTGAACCCATGCCTCAATGTGTTCGATATTCCTTAGACACGCGCTGTGTGGAGCATTTTTTAGCGCAAAGTCGCAGGGTTTAAGCCAAAGTCCTAAGAGGACCAAAACTGGCTTTGAATGCAAAAGCCCCGCGCAGTTTCTACACGGGGCTCTTCAATCTTTGATGCTTGACCTAGTTGCCAACCGAAACCGAACCGATCGACCAAAATATCGTCTCACCTGAGGCGTCGTCGACGCCGTCATTGTCGGTCATCACAAACGCCTCGCCCGAGGGCAGGATGGCCAGACCTTCGATTTTGTCCAGAACGTAACCGCCGGTCGAGGTCAGGTCGGGCAGCAGGTCGCGGACCTCTTGCTTACTGACCACCGGTAGCGGGCCACCCAGCGGGGCCGGGGCCATCTCAGAAAGCGGGATGCGGTAGATTTTCTTTGTTACTGCGCGGTGGTCGTGCTGGTTGTCGCGCTCGATGACATACACATATTCACCAAAGGCCACGATTTCCGACAGACCGACCCAGCCTGTTTCCGGGTCCGCCTTAGGATAGTGAACCGCGCCCCATTCTTTGGTGTCCAGATTGTAGGCGACCAGTTTCACGTGGTTTTCCGGGTCGTCCTTCCATTCGCGCTGAACAGCCATCCACAGGGTGTCGCCGACCTTGGTAATGCCTTCGAAACCAAAACGCTTTTCGACAGCCATCAGTTCTGGCGGCAAGCCGATTTCACTCTTGCGGTCTTTGATCAAACCGTCTGCCGAGACTTGGTAGATCGCATGCGGGATGACGCGGTCGGTGCGGCCTTCGGAGGCCACGTAGAAGCCGCCTTCACCGTCCAGCGTGATGCCTTCCAGATCCAGCTTCTGCGCAGGATTGCCGTCCTGACGATGGATGCGGATCACATCCACGATGCGGGCAGGGGTCTGGCTGGGGTCGATCTTGAAGATCGAAGGCTGGAAGCCGTAAAAGCTGTCATTGACCGCATAGATCATGCCGTCCTCATCCGCGACCAGACCGGACAGGGCACCCCATCCGATCAGTTCATCCGCACCTTCTGAGGTCAGATGAGGATAGTTGGCGGGGGCATCCTGATACTCGAAGATGCTGACATGCGCGCGCGGGCCGCCATCTTCGATCAGGTCTTTTTCGTTGGCCGAAATCAGCAGGTTGCGCTCGGGGATCGCAACGTAGCCTTCCGGGCCAACACCCGACGGCAGCAGTTGTTTCAGCACAGGATTAGCGGGGTCGGTGGCGTCGTAGACACCCACGACCGAGGCACGTTCCGCCCCCACAAATATCATCGGCGTGCCGCCAAAGGTCTCGGCGGTCACGCTTTCAGGCTCAACACCTTTGCTGTCCGAGCGTTTGTCGGGATAGTGGCCGATCTGGACTATGGCTTTTTCGAAATCGGTGCCGTTCTCGTAAACAACAGTGCCGTCCTTGTGGAAGATCGTCCAACCACGCGATCCGCCCTGATAGTCACCCTCGTTGGCGGTAGCGAAGTGATCGTCATCGATCCACTTCACCGCGTCTGGCTCGCGCAGGCGGCCCGGCTGGCTTTCGGTAAAGATCAGCGCGCCGCGCTCGTCGGTGGCGTCGATACCTTCTAGATCAACTGCACCCGCCGAGAAATGGCTGACCACTTTGCCGTCTTTGTCGACGACCGCGATGTGGTTGTTTTCCTGCAGCGTGACGACAGTTTCGCCAAGGTCGTTGATGTCCACGAATTCCGGCTCAGGGTCAGTCGGCGCAACCTCGGCCAGACCGGTCAGCGCGGCCATCTTCATGCCTGCGCAATCCAACATGCCGTCCTTCAGCGGCACCAGTGCCAGCGAGCCAGCGGGCAGTTGCGGGATGATGCCGTCATTCAGGTCTTCGTCGCGCTCATTTTCAATCGCTACGGCAACAAAGCTGCCATCGGGGGCGATGGCGACACTGTCAGGCTGACCGCCCAGTTCACAGGCACCGGTTTCTGCCTTACCTGCGATATCGACCGAGATCAGCTTGCCAGAAGGAGCGGTATAGCTTTCCGACGTGTTCACACCCACAAAAGCCGTCGCACCAACGATCCCCACGGATGTCGGCTCACCACCAACCGCCATCGCACCCAAGGGCGCAGGGTTTGCCGGGTCGGTGATGTCCACCATGCCGATCACGCCCAACGGGCTGTCGGTGTAGACCAGCGTCATGCCATCCGCAGTCGCCGCGATGATCTCGGGCGAGGTCTCACGGGTGGTATCAGCCCCCTCGGCCATGTTCTTGACGACAGGGAAAGACGCAATTCGGTTGAAATTCATCTCTGCCACGGCCTGACCGGTTGTCAGGGCAACGGCAGATGTCAGGCAGGCAAAGCGCAATGACATCGTTCGGTATCCTCTCTCACTTGGATGAGAGTGGCATGGCCGTGGTTCATTGCGGTTTTGTGAAGGTTCGGATTCAGTTTGATGACAACCGCAAAAAGGTAGGTCTTCGCCCGATTTTAGGAATGCGGCCATGCCTTCCAATCAACGGACTTCTTTGACATCACCCGCCTAAATAAGACATTCGGTTGATATATTCTGCTTAAGAAAAATTAATCAAAGCCAAATATTTCGCCCATCGATGGTTCCCACGTGAGACTCACCTGAGAGGAGTAAGTACCATGAAGAACTTTGCTGCTTTGGGTCTCGTTGCCATGACCCTTTCACTAATCGGCACCGGCGCATTCGCGGAATGCTACTTTGGAAATGATCCTGTGACCGGGATGGAAACAATCATCTGTAACAATGATGGTGGCTTCTCCAGCTGGGGCACAATGATCGCCGAGGCTTGATCACTTTAGAAAGTTAACCTCGAAATCATCAGGACGGTTGAGGCCATGATCAAAAGTACCGTTGCGGCTGTTGTCTTTGTAGCCCTCGCTGGACCAGCTTTTTCAGAACAGTTTTATCCGGCCGGCAGTCTTGACAGCATGGAACTCATCGGGCCACCGGCAGAACCTGGTACGATGGAGTTCGACAAGGAAATGTTTGCCGTCATGTGGCTGCAAGAAAGCAGAACCCAAGACCAAATCGATTTTGTCCAAAAGTCAGTTGATCTGGAACGGTTCGCCCCCATCGTGGCACCTGGGTTGTTAAATGTCGATACCGAGGTCCTTAGCCAAACGCTGGACCAGATTATTGATGAGGTTCGCGATGACTATAACGCGGTCAAAGCAAACTATGACATTCCGCGCCCATTTGTTGCCAATGAAGACGTTGAACCGGTCGCAACAGCCTTCCCTGTCACGTCATATCCGAGTGGGCATACTATCCGTGCAATAGTTTACACGTCTGTTCTTTCGGACATTTTCCCTGAGCATTCAGATGAGCTCGACGAGCTTGGTCGTGAAATTGGTTACGGTCGTGTCATAGGAGGCGTCCACTATCCGATGGACGTTACCTCCGGGCAGGTACTGGCTAACGCTTACATGGACGTCATTCGTGAACAGCCGATCTACCACGACGCCCTGAATGTAATCAAAGGTGGCAAAAGGGGATTGGATTCCGTCGGCCACTAAAAGTGCAGTTTTGGAAAAACAAGTCTGGCTTGCGCCGCTCAAAGGCGCTGTTCACCGCTGATGTCCCGACCTAGGCCGCCGCGTTTAGACCTTATCTTAGCGGGAACTACCGTCATGTTTGCATTCAACTGTTCGGGCTTAGACAAGGCAGCCAAAGGGTAGGGCTTAATGCTCCGGTTTTTCCAATGCGGCCGTTGGTGACGGCGCAGTGAAAGCGTGGGTTGTCCGCAAGGCAGTCATTCATGCCGAATGCACCGAATGACCGCACTGAATCCATTGCAGCCTAACTTCGGCGTCAGCCAGGGTTTACAGTAAGCGCTTAGCATATGTGGCAAGAGTCATTTCGACGTCTTGAACCGTAATACTCCCAACACCAGGAAGAACCTTCCTCAGTAGGTCGGCAATTATTGTGTTGAGTTGTGCTCGGGTTTGCTCGTCGCGACCGTCCATAAGCAAGAGAGTTGCATGAACGAACGTTTGAGGTTCGGTCCCAATGCGGAAGAATTCTACTGAAGTTGCTCGAATTTTTATTGTTGGTGGATCAAATACATCCTGATCAGCGAGGACGTCATACAATTGGTCGCATACCGACTGAAAATCAAAAGTTTTCTCAAGGCCTTTGGAAAATTCTATCGATACGTGAGGCATGAAGGTTCTTTCTGCTATGAGCGACCATATGAATTGTCGGCTGGACCGCAGAAATACGTTTACCCCGACAGATTGAACTATGACATCACAATCGCCCGCTTATCAGCTGTTTGTTCTGAGGCGCGCCTCTAATTCAAGAATCCGCAGTAGTTGGAGAGACGGAGGCAGGGCTCCAACACGTGTCCCATCGACGTCCGCACTGAGCCCAAAGTGCAGGTTCAAAGGACATCATCGCTCGCAACTCTTATTAGGCAGAGGACTTAGATGCTGGTATTCAGGCCCTATAGGTAATCCTTTGGGGTCTCATATGCAGCGATCACTGGCGTTAGCCTCAATCATCGTCCTTTCAATTTCCGCCACAGCAGGCAGGGCAACGGAAGACATTCGACTTGTCGTGCAAATCACAGTTGATGGGCTGCGCGGAGATTTGATTTCTCGCTATGAGGCCTCCTTCGGAGCGGCAGGTTTCAAAAGACTGATAGAAAGCGGTGTTTGGTACATTGACGCTCATCATCGACACGCTAACACCGAAACCATTGTTGGTCACGCGACCCTGGCTACAGGAGCCCACCCTTCTGAACATGGAATGATCGGTAACGCCTGGTTCAACAGGGCTGAAGAGCGGTTGGGGTATAACATTGAAGATCCAGACTACCCAATGCTGCCAGTACCAGGCTTTGGAGGAAACGTTGATCAGGTCGACCCGACTCAAGCTGCTGCTGCGACTTCGGGCCGTTCTCCTGTAAACTTGTTGGCGACGACGGTTGGAGACGAACTGGTCAAGGCCAATGACGGCCGATCAAGAGTTTTTTCCGTTTCTGGTAAAGACCGTTCAGCGGTTGCAATGGCAGGACATTCTGGAAAGGCTTTTTGGCTGTCGGCGGCTACAGGAGCATTTGAAACAAGTACATTCTACTACGACGCGTATCCCGATTGGGTTCTCGATTGGAATTCTAAACGCCCCGCCGATGCGAAGATCGAAAGTGAATGGTGGCCGGAGTGTTCAGACGCACCTTACTTGATGCAAAGAAAAGAACGCTCCTTTGTAACGAACCTTGGCGCGTTCGGTCGCATTTTCCCGCATTTCTACGGGACACCGGACGACGGTCTCTACTACACACAGGTCTTATTGTCGCCGCATGGGGACCGGATCACGGCCGACTTCGCAAAGACGGTAATCAAAGAAGAGGGGCTTGGTGTTGACGAATGGCCAGACTACCTAAGCGTCAGTTTTTCTGGCGTAGACGCAACCAACCATTTTTTCGGACCATCCAGCCTGGAAAATGAAGAAATGGTCCGCTGTCTGGATGAGACACTGGCAGATTTCTTTGAATTCATGGATCGAGAGGTTGGACGTGAGAACGTGATTTACGTGCTTTCCGCCGATCATGGCATGCCGGAAGCGCCGGAAGAGATGACCGAAACAGGGCTCTCGACATTCCGTAACTCCACCGAAGCATTGATGACGGCAGTGAATTCGGTCATCGCCGATGAGTTTGGAGTGGACTCCGCAATAAAGTTCTTTTTTCGTCCTTACGTTTATTTGGACAATGCCGCGATAGAAGTGTCGGGCGTTGACCGACGCGTGATCGAGCAACGCATCGTCGAAAAGCTAATGGCTGCACCGGGCATTGAGCTTGCTATGCCGACCGAACCGCTTGCTGAACAGCAAGGGCACACCCTTCAGGAGCAGATCCGGCGAAATTATCACCCGACACGCTCTGGCGACATCTATGTTGTGCAAACCCCATATTCCTTCCTTTTTGAGGACGGCCCAATTGCCGTAATGCACGGATCACCTTGGCGCTATGACACACATGTTCCGATCATTTTCGCCGGCCCCGGTATCACGCCGGCTCGTGTCAGCCGACCGGTTTCCACGGTGGACGTGGCTGTCACTCTGAGCACTATTTTCGGTATCAGCCAACCTAGCAGTGCTGCCGGAGAAACATTGACTGAGGTTTTCTCGGCCTTGTCAGATTAACTTCGCTTGAGCGGGGCAGGGCGGTTGCAAACGCAGCGGTGTTTTTGATCCCTTTCAATCGACCATGTATACCGTTTCGCTGGTGTCTATTGCCTGTTGCGCCGCTTGCCCCATTCTGACGGCCCAGAGGCCGTCCTTCAAACTCACATCCGGTTTAACCTTTTCGCCACGAAGCACGGCCAGGAACCCTTTATGCTGATAGAAGGTCGACCCATTGTGATCCCCAGCCGCCAGAAGGTTGGGGTCCACTGGAACGTCCATTGATATGGGGCCTTTGGGATTGCGCGTACTTACGATCACCTGCGGCAGCGGTGGGGTTTCCAAATGATCTGGCCAGAAACGTTCGGGTCCGGGCACCAATGCCTCGATCTTGGCGTCGGGTCCGACTGCCGATATTTCTTCTTGATAACGTGACCCTTCGGCAAACATGCAAAGTTCCAACATCGCGCGCGCACCCGATGCAAAGTCGACAAGAACATAGCCGTGATCCAGAATATCTGGGGTTTGACCGTCGTAACTCTCGTCCAAATGGTTCACAGCCTGCCCGCCACTTGCCGTTATTCGTACCGGATCGGATTGCAATATCAGACGCATCAGGTCGAAGAAGTGGCAGCATTTTTCGACAAAAGTACCGCCAGTATTGCGGTTGAACCGGTTCCAGTGGCCTATCTTGTTCAAGAATGGAAAACGATGTTCGCGGATCGACAGCATTTTTATGCCACCTGTCGCCTCAGCCTTCTCGATCAGAGCAGCAATAGGGGGCATGTACCGGTATTCCATCGCAACCCAGATCGGGCAGGGGTAGCCGCTCTGCAACTGCTCGAGCCGAGCCACGTCCTGTGGGTCGGTGAACAATGGCTTTTCTACCAAAAGCGGTAGCGGACGTGTCTCGGCGATTTCGCACATCTGGTCCACATGAAGATGGTTTGGGCTAACAATGACGACGCAGTCTAGTTCCTCGACCGCCAGAAGCTCTTGTATGGAACCTACCATGGCTGCAGTTGGCGCAATTGCCTTGGCAACTTTTGCCATCTCTGGATCGGGTTCAAAGATCGCAGCCACTTTAGTACCTTCCAGCAATCCGATATTGCGCAGGTGCTCTTGCCCCATCATTCCGCATCCAATCAGCCCGTAGTTGATGGTCCGGGTCATGTGCGATTCCTTTTTACTTCAAACGTTGTACGTAGTTGGCCCGATCTGGGTCGAACCATGTTTTTGAGAATTCAACGGGTTCGGCGTTCTCTGACCAACTGAACCGCTCGATATAACCTACCGCTTGGCCCGCTGGTTTGGTGAATTGAGGAGGCGTCCAGTCCGGTAGCGCACGGACCGAAACTCTGTCTTCAGCCCTTGCGATCCAAAAGCCCAATTGGCGTTGATAATAGCGATAGAGTGAGTCGGACAGCAGGCTTTGCTCGACCAGGCCCGCTGATTCGTCCAGCCAAATTTCTTCGACAGCGATGATTGTATCATTCAGGTAGCGCATCCGCCGGACGCGCGAACCGGTATCCGAAGCGCCGAAATTTGGCAGATCGGCTGGCTTCTTCAGATGGTCGACCGACAGGGTATCCGCACGCGGTAGGCCGCCCCCCTCAGGTAGTTCCAGCCTGAACATTGCATAGACGCTATTTTGTGTACCGGTCTCGCGGATGTAGTTGCCTGAGCCTTGGATACGCTCCAACATCCCCTTTTTTTCTAACTCAGAGAGCGATTTTCGGAGCGTGCCAACCGAGACATTCAACTCCGCCGCCATCTCGCGCTCGGGCGGCAAACGCTCACCATCAATAAGGCGCCCAGCCGCGACATCACGGATCAGAAGTTCCGCGATCTGAATATAAACCGGTAGGGCATTTGGGTTTCGGTTGGATGCAGGCAAGGTAGACGCTTCGTTCGGTCGCAGGAAAAAATTGATACACTATTGATCTACATCAAAGTGATTGCTACGCAAGAGGAAAGTCAAAGATGTACGGAGCGTGAATCAAATGAGCATCGTCCCCATCACATCCCCCGATCTGGATGCGGCCGAAGTTTCGTGGTTTGCCGCTTTGTGTTCCGATGATTACCAGTTCCTTGGCGTTCCCGATGGCGATCTGCGGTCGAGTTGGGAGCATTGTTCCGGCATTGTGAAAGAGGCCGAAGCGCAGGGATTCCGCAACATCCTCTGCCCGTCATCCTATCAGGTCGGTCAGGACACGCTGAGCTTTGTTGCAGGCTGCGCGCCGATCACTGAAAAGATCAACATGCTGGCTGCCGTGCGCTGCGGTGAGATGCAGCCCATCATGCTGGCCCGCACTATCGCGACGCTGGATCACATGCTGCAGGGGCGGTTGACGGTTAATATCATCTCGTCTGACTTCCCCGGTGAGGAGGCCGACAGCGCGTTTCGGTACCAACGCTCACGAGAAGTGGTCGAGGTTCTGAAACAGGCCTGGACGCAGGATGAGATCAACCATGCGGGTGAAG
Organism: Ruegeria sp. BC1; assembly: GCF_056539305.1. Lineage (NCBI taxonomy): Bacteria > Pseudomonadati > Pseudomonadota > Alphaproteobacteria > Rhodobacterales > Roseobacteraceae > Ruegeria > Ruegeria sp. BC1. The sequence goes on along the minus strand of NZ_JBQFUT010000003.1, from coordinate 115,456 downwards.
TCTATAACTTCTCCGGCCTAACTACTGATCCGGCCAAGCCATACCAGACCGGAGGGCCGCTACTCTATTTCGGCGGCTATTCTCCATCCGCTTTGGACCTGTGTGGCGAGCATTGCGATGTCTATCTAATGTGGCCTGAAACCAAGGACAAACTGGCCGAGCGGATGAAGGCTGTTCACTCCGTCGCCGAAAACTATGACCGCACGCTGGATTACGGCCTGCGTGTCCATATGATCGTTCGCGATACTGAAGTTGAGGCGCAGGAATACGCGGATTACATCGTCTCGAAGCTGGACGACGAATACGGTCGCGCCATTCGTGAACGGGCGCTGGATTCGACTTCGCTCGGCGTGGCACATCAGGCCAAAAACCGCGATTTGGCCGATGAGTATGGCTATGTTGAACCCGGCCTGTGGACCGGCGTTGGACGTGCGCGATCAGGCTGCGGAGCCGCGCTGGTCGGGTCGACCGATCAGGTAATGTCGAAAATCGAAGAATACCAAAAAATGGGTATTCGTGCCTTCATCTTCTCGGGCTACCCGCACATGGACGAGGCCAAGCATTTCGGCGCACGCGTCCTACCAAACCTGAAAACCTGCTCCCTTCCCGAAGCTTACGGAAGGGTTCCAAAGACGACCCCGGCCACCCCGCTGGGCAACGGAGAACGCCGCTGATGCAACGTGTGAAACTTTCTGACTCGCTGGAAATGAGCCGCCTTGTTTATGGCATGTGGCGGTTGGGCGATGACAGCGACACGTCTGTGGGCCATGTCGAGGCCAAGATTCAAGCCTGCTTGGATCAGGGCATCACCACCTTCGATCAGGCTGACATCTATGGCGGCTACGAGGCCGAGGCTGTGCTGGGCACGGCCCTGCGTGCCAATCCAAGCCTGCGTCAGAAGATGGAGATTGTCACCAAATGTGACATCGTCGCGCCGGTTGGCCGCTACGCGGATGTGAAAGTAAAATACTACGACACTTCGCGCGCGCACATTCTGAAATCGGTCGACACATCGCTGTCCGAGATGGCGATTGACTATATCGATCTGCTGCTGATCCACCGTCCCGATCCCATGATGGACCACCATGAAACTGGGGCCGCACTTGATGAGGTTGTCGCCAGTGGCAAGGTCGGCGCGGTCGGCGTGTCCAACTTCCGCCCATGGGATTGGTCGTTGCTGCAATCGGCGATGAAAACGCAACTGGTCACCAACCAGATCGAGATTTCTCTGGGCGAGATCAGCCCCTTCACCAACGGTGATCTGGCCTTTCACCAGCAGCATGGGCAACCGATCATGGCGTGGTCTCCGTTGGGTGGAGGCCTGTTGATGGCCGGAAACCCTCCGGTCGGCGTTGTTGCAGACGAGATCGCAGCCGAATTCGGAGTGGACCGCGCCGCCATCGCCGTGGCCTTCCTGTTGGCGCATCCCGCAAACATCCTTCCGGTGATGGGCACCAACAATCTGGACCGCATCAAAACCATCTCGGACGCATTGAAAGTCAAACTGGATCGCGAAAGCTGGTACCGCCTCTATGAGGCGGCGCTGGGGCATGAGGTACCATGATGAACGCTATCTCAAAGGACATGACCCACACTTTCGTTCCGCATAAGGACGATACACGTACCCTGCGCGACGCCTTTGGCCGCTTTGCTACCGGCGTCACCATCGTCACCTGCGACAGCGCGGATGGCCCGGTTTGCATTACCGCTAACAGCTTTTCGTCCTTGTCACTGGATCCGCCGCTGATCATGTGGGCGGGCGACCGCAACTCGCGCCGTTTCCCCTATTTTCAGAAGGCCCGCCATTTTAGCGTGCATGTGCTGTCGTCCGAGCAGGCCGAGTTGTGCTTTGGCTGTTCTAAGGACGCTTTCGCCCTACGCGACATCGCGCATAAACGCTGCGGGAACGGAACGCCGTTGCTGTCGGATTGTCTGGCACGGTTTGAGTGTGAACAGCATGCATATCACGATGCGGGTGATCACGTTATCGTCGTAGGAAAAGTTCTTAAGGTTAGCATGGCGGATGGAGACGCGCTGACCTTTTACGCCGGGAAACTCGGCCAATTCGCGCAGCACTAAGCGCGATCTGACGACCGTGGGACATACCCGCGGCTGAACAAGGGAGGATCCGCATGGGCGGACTGGCATCGGTGCTTGCGCCGATTGCATTCGTGAACGAAACCGCGCTGCGTCTGGGCCGCGCGGTTGGTGTTGTTGCGATTGCAATCATGGTGATCGCAATCCTGATTCAGGTGTTCTTCCGATACGTTCTCGGCAACGCACTGCCCTGGCCGGATGAGGCCGCGCGATTTTGTATGTTGTGGATGACCGGTCTGATGGCCCCCACCGCCTTTCGGCGCGGTGGCTTTGTGGCCATCGACATGCTGGAACGCCTTTTACCACGCTTTGTCGGCCAGACGCTCAACCTGTTCTTGCTTCTGATTTCGCTTGCGGTCCTGTTGGTTGCCGTCACTATCGGCTGGTCCGAAGTCACCGGCTTTGGCGGCAAATTCGCCACCGCTGCGCTGTACCTGCCTACCTCATTCGGGTTTGACGAATGGTATCGCATTCCGCGCAGCTGGATGATGGCCTCGCTTCTGGTGGGGATCGTCCTTCTGATCTCGGTGAATACCGAGCTGATCCTGCGATCCTTCATCACTCTGCTGGGCGGAGGTCACCTGCTTCCTGAAATTCCTGACGCGGCAGTGGGGGCCGAATAAATGCTGATCTGGTTCCTGCCCACCTTCCTGATTTTCCTGCTGATCGGCTTGCCGGTCTTTTTCGCCCTTCTGGCCGCGCCGGGTATCCTGCTGTGGCTGAACGGCCAGACCAACGACATCACGCTGCTCTATCGCAATGTCTATAACGGCATGGACAGCTTCCCGCTGATGGCGATCCCTTTCTTCATGCTGGCCGGAGAGCTGATGAATCGCGGCGGTATCACAATCCGCCTTGTCGAGTTTTCCCAGGCCCTGATGGGCCACCTGCGCGGCGGTCTGGCCCATGTGAACGTGCTGAGTTCGATCCTGTTCGCGGGCCTCTCGGGATCTGCCGTGGCCGATACATCCGCTTTGGGATCGATGCTGATCCCGGCGATGGAGAAACAGGGCTACACCCGCAAATTCGCCGCCGCGATCACAGCAGCGAGTTCGGTAATCGGACCAATCATCCCGCCCTCGGGCATTATGATCATCTATGCCTATGTCATGGGCGAAAGCGTCGCCGCGCTGTTCCTTGCAGGTATCGTCCCCGGCGTGATGGTGGGCGTTGGCCTGATGCTAATGATCAAACTGATGGCCGACCGCTATGACTTCCCCGTTGCCAGCCGCAAATACACGTGGCCCGAACGGCGCCAGGCCAGCCTGAAGGCCTTCTTCCCGCTGATGACGCCCGTCATCATACTGGGCGGTATTTTGGGTGGCATCTTTACCCCGACCGAGGCCGCCGCCGTCGCTGTTGGCTATGCCTTCATCATTGGCTTCCTCGTCCTGCGCACGCTGACGTGGAAAGAGGTCCCCGAGGTCCTTAGCAACGCTGGAATGACCTCAGCCGTCGTGCTGCTGCTGGTCGGCGCGGCGATGGCGTTCAAGACGGTGGTCAGCCTTAGTCACGCGCCTGAACAACTGGCTTCGCTAATCCTTAGCCTATCGGAAAACCCGCTGATCCTGCTGTTCCTGATCAACCTGCTGCTGTTCATCGTCGGTATGTTTCTGGATGCAGGCCCCGCGATCATCATCCTTGGGCCCATCCTTGGACCGATCTTCACCAGCCTCGGCGTTGACCCGATCCATTTCGCCATCATCATGAGTGTCAACCTGACTGTCGGCCTCGCCACCCCGCCCATGGGGCTGGTGCTGTTCGTGGCCGCCGCCGTGTCACGCGAACGGGTCGAAACCATCGCCAAGGCGATCCTGCCGTTCCTGGCCGTTGAAATCATCGTGATCTTTTTGATCACATACATCCCCGCACTATCCATGACGATCCCGAGGATAACGGGATTTGCAAATTGAACTGAGTATCACAGGGAGGAAACGCATGCTCAGAGACTTCATAAAATCCGCAGCGGTGGCCACGTCGCTAGTGGCCGCATCTGCCATTGCGGCTACCGCCGCCGATTACACATTGCGCGCCACTGCGAACTCGAACGAAAACGACGAAGATTACGACGGCCTTATCGTTTTCAAAAACTATGTCGAGGCCGCGTCGAATGGCTCTATCGAGGTGGAGCTGTTTATCGGAACGCAACTGTGTTCGAACGGTGCAGAATGCCTGCAAGGCGTGGCCGACGGCACCATCGACATTTATATATCCACCTCCGGCGGGGCCTCGGGTATCTTCCCTTACGTGCAGGTTCTGGACCTGCCCTACCTGATGGCCGATGACCGCATTGCCGAGCACGTTCTGTCCGGTGATTTCACCCGCACCATGCGCGACATGGCCTTGGAGGATTCCGGCGGCGCAATCCGCCTGATGACCATCGGCAACACAGGCGGCTGGCGCAACTTCGCCAACACACAGCGCCGCATTGCTGAGCCTGCCGATATGGAAGGTCTGAAAATTCGTACCGTGGTCGCCGACCTACCGCAGGAACTGGTCAAGGCACTGGGTGCATCGCCGACCCCGATCCCATGGCCGGAGCTTTTCACCAGTTTCCAGACCGGCGTCGTTGAAGGCTCGAAAAACGGCATCACCGACATCATGGGCATGAAATTCCCCGATGCGGGTCTGCAATATGTCACGCTGGACGGCCACGCCTACATGGGCGCGCTGTGGTGGATGAACAACGCCAAGTTTCAGGAGATGCCCGAGGATATGCGCCGCGTCGTGGTCGACGGCTTTTATGCGCTGCAACAGGCAACCTTTGCTTCGCCCAAGCGCAAGTCGATTCAGGCGTATGAGGACTTCGTTGCCGGTGGTGGTGACCTCTACGTTCTGACGCCCGACCAGAAAGCCGCGTTCAAAGAGGCCGCAACGCCAGTTTATGATTGGTTCCAGTCCAATGTCGCCCGTGGCGATGAGATTTTCGTTGCTTTGACTGAAGCGGTTGCAGCGGCCGAGGCGGACGTCAACGCCTCCCGCGATGCGGACCTGAATTAAGACAGTGGGTCGGGTCTTACAGCCCGACCCTCACCGAAACGGGTACATCCACCCTTTGTAGTCGTTGACCAGAACATGCGCCCTTTCGATTTGCTCCGGCGACATTTTCTTGACCACTTCCTCAAGGCTGATCGCCGCATCGGGATCACCGCCAATGGCGCTGAGCGTGTACCACATGTAAGCTCGCACCAGATCGGGCGCAGGCATGCCAAGGCCGAGTTCATAGTACCAGCCAACACCCGACTGCGCCCCTGGATGCCCTTTCATCGAGGCACGCAGATACCATTCAAATGCCCGCTCATAGTCCTGTTCGACGCCGAGCCCCAACCCGTACATCACACCGATCAGTTCTTCGGCCTCAGCATTGCCCGACCGGGCAGCAGGCATCAGTTCCTGGCGCGCGGCCTCAAATTCTCCGGCCTCCATCAGATCGCGGGCCTGTTCCAGTTCGGCCAGCGCGGGGCTCGCAAGAAGGTAAAGAGCAAATACAAGCTGGCGCATGGGTTTGTGTTCCTTTTCGTCGGCACCGCAGCGGCGCAGGACTTGCCGCGTCCATTGACGGATGATGATTTCATCCCCTTTGATATGGAACAGGCGGCAATCGGTCACCAACTGTTTTACGACCCGATCCTGTCAGGCAACCGCAACATCACCTGCGCCCATTGTCACCACCCGGATTTTGGCACCTCGGACGGGTTGTCACTGGGGATAGGAGAGGGCGGACAGGGATTGGGGCCGGACCGCACACCCGGCATTGGGTCCGAAAAAATACGCAAGCGCATCCCTCGCAACTCTCCAGGCCTATGGAACCTCGGGGCGAAAGACATTCACACCGTCTTTCACGACGGCAGGCTGAGCATTTCGAACGTTTATGGCAATGGCTTCAATTCCCCGGCGCAGGAGTGGCTGCCCGAGGGCCTGAATTCCCTGCTGGCGGCACAGGCTCTTTTTCCCCTGACCTCACAATTCGAGATGGCGGGCAATGTGGCCGAGAATGAGGTCACAGGCGCGGTGCATGATCGTATCGACAAGGGCTGGCCAATTCTGGCCAAACGCATCCGCACCGATCCGCGCTATGGCCCAGCCATCGTCGCCGCTTTTGATGAGGTCGAGACAGCCGAAGACATCACAATCACGCAAATCGCCAATGCTCTGGCCGCTTTCATGGCGATTGAGTGGCGTAGCACCGACAGCCCGTTTGACCATTACCTTGCGGGCGACACGAATGCCCTTTCACCGGCGCAACTGGATGGGATGAAGCTTTTCTACGGCAAAGCCCGCTGCTCCACCTGCCACACCGGGCCGCTCATGTCAGATCAGAAGTTCCATGCATTGGGTTTACCACCCTTCGGGCCGGGTCGTACCCGGCAGTGGGATCCCTTTGTCCGGGATGTGGGTCGCATGGGTGAAAGCAACCGTCTGGAGGATGCTTATAGGTTCCGCACCCCTATGATACGGAACGTTGCCCTGACCGCGCCTTACGGTCACAATGGCGCCTTCCCCGATCTTGAAAGCGTCATTCGCCATCATTTAGATCCGCAGGCCAGCCTAGACAAATGGAGCCCGCAAATGGCTGCATTACCCGAGGTGCCATGGTTGCAAAAAACTGACTTTTTAGTTTGGGAGGATCACTATGAAATGGAGCGTCAACGCAAAAAAAATGACATTGATCCGGTCCAACTCACAGAGCTGGAAATTCAAAACCTTATTGCTTTTCTGCATTCGTTGACGGGTGTCAGCGTAGGTTCACCGAAATTCGGTGTGCCGAAAGGATTTATTCCTTAGCCACCACTCCGATCGAAGAAGTATTGTCAGGGGTATCGTGTCCCGCCGTCCTTCTTGGCTCTCTCTCGTGAAAAGATCGCGGTACGACATCGAGTAACGCAAAAAGTAGAAATCTACATACAAGATTACGACCTTCGGAAATTGTGCACCCTTTAAAGATGGTGTCACGAAGTGCCCCTGTTGAGATTCATGACAGCATTAAGATGAGAACTTCACTTCAGACAGAGGGGTTAAAAGTTTGCGACAGATCCTGTGCGTGTCGACGCCATCAAATGCGATAGAAGCGTTTTGAAGTACCATGGAACACGTTATTCTGAATTGAGCTGGGGATGAGTTCCTGATGCCGAGAGACAACGTCCTTGTACGTTGAGGTGAGGCTATCAACCGGGAAATTAGATCCGAACATGCAGCGATCTGCGCCAAACTGGGACAAGCATCCGGAAACGATCGGCGCGACACTTTCAGCGCTCCAGTTATGGTCGAACATCCCAAGGCCGGAAAGTTTGCAATAAACCTGTGGTAGGCTCGACAACGCGGTCAATTCATTCGCCCATCTTCGCAATCCCTGTGCAGTCCGGTCGTGAGGCGATCCTGCGTGGCACAAGACAATCCGGGTTTCCGGAGCTTGCGTAAGAATTTCTGCGGCTTGGGCCATTAGTTCAGGTATGAGTTGCAGGTCAAAGGAAAGGCCACGGGCACCCAGTTGCTTCAGCCCAGCCAAGAATGCCGGGTCTTCAAGCAGTGCGTTTGTGCCAGTTGACGCGTCTTCACCCGGAGCGCGGCCAATGATCTGGCGAACCCCGCGCAATGAAGGCAGGGTTTGAAGACGGTCGAGCTGTTCGTCCAGATCATCAGCGGTGAGATCGCAGTAGGCCACCTGCACCAACGGCCAGTCAGGGTAATGATCCGCCACAGATTGCACCCATTGAGCTTCGGCCCAGGGGTCAGCAGCTCCGACCTGAATATGTACAGAAGCGCCGAAGCCCACGGCTTCGGCATCTGCGCGAAATTCCGACAGCATATAGTTCCGCTGGATTGAGGCCGGGTCGCCGAAAAACCGGACGATGCCTTTTTCCATAAGCCAGGGATAGGTCACCGCAGTGAGGTCCCACAGGTGGTGATGTGCATCTATCTTCATGGCGTTTCGATCCCCGTGGTGCGTGCAAGAATATCAACGCCTTGCCCATTCCAGAAGTGGAGTAGATCAATGAAGATCCAGTTCTCGGCCAGCTTGTCGCCCGCGCGGCGGTAGACGTCGATCACCCTAAACTCACCGGGTTTTTCAGTGGCAGGCATACCCATGAATCCTCCCGAAGGAGTAGCTGTGAAGTTGGGCCAGCCAAAGAAGCCACCATAATGCCCTTCCGCCAGGCGACAGATATGTTTGGTCTTTGATCGGTCTCTGAAAGCCGCTCGGAACAGTCCAGAGTGTTGCTTGGCATAGCGTTCTATTGTGTAAGTCGCGCCGATCCCTTCGGGTCCCCACCAGATCATGTCCTGGTGCCAGGTTCGGGCCAATTCTTCCTCCACCGGCGCGCCGCTGTCCCATTGGCCAAGATCCTTGATCATCGCATTGATGACCGCCAATGTCTTTTCACCATCTTCTTCGGGCTGTTTGTTCAACAACAGACCGTCATGATGCATTGGTCCGGGCTGCACCAAATGTGCGGCCGTTTGAGGGGGAAACGGATTCTGACCGGCTTGCACCATCAGATGTGGTATGTCGAAGTACATCGCCGTCTCGACAATCCTGTCACCGACAACTTTGTGGAACGCACAATATCGCAGGAATGCCAATTTACCTGTCGGGCGAATACCCAACCACGGTTGATCGAACAGGCCCATCAAATGTCCCATGGATACAACCCAGACATCGGCCTGATCACTCAGTGAGTTTTGCCCTGCAAACAAGATATCCACTCGGTTCTGCATTTGTGTCAGGCTGAACTTTAGAGGCTGCCAGAATTGCCGGGCAACCTGTTCAGCTCCGATTATTTCGTCGAATGGATGAAATCCGCGCCACTTCAGGTCCGGAGCGCAGAATTGGCTCAGGACGTTGGGAGATTTTTGCTCGGTTGCGGACACCAAGGTCGTATGAAACGAGGAGACTAGTTTTTTTTCTTTCTGAAAGTTCACGGTGTTTACCATTGTAATCAGGGGTTTACGAAAGGCTCATGGCCAGAACGAGTCGGGTGACAATAGCATTTTTGCAAACGTATGCAAAAAAGTCTTGCCTGATTTGATATATGCGAATTACAGTTTTGCAAACGTATGCAAAATGATTCCTTGCAGGGGGCACCATGGCGGAAATTCAATTGCGGAACGTCGGCAAACGATGGGGCTCTTTCATTGGGGTTCACAATTTCGACCTGACAATTGCAGATCGTGAGTTTCTGGTACTGCTTGGCCCATCGGGCTGCGGCAAGACCACCACAATGCGGATGATCGCCGGTTTGGAAGACGTGACCGAGGGCGAAATTCTGGTCGATGGCAAAGTGGTTAACGACCTAGAGCCCAAGGACCGCGATGTGGCGATGGTGTTCCAGAGTTACGCGCTGTACCCCAACATGAACGTTTATGAAAACATCCGTTTCCCACTGAAAGTTCGCGGTATCGATCCCTCGACGCATGATGACAAGGTGCGCCGAGCCAGCGCGATGGTTGAACTGGACGATTTCCTGCACCGGAAGCCTGCCGAATTGTCGGGCGGTCAGCGACAGCGTGTCGCACTGGCCCGTGCCATTGTGCGCGAGCCGAACGTGTTCCTGATGGATGAACCATTGTCAAACCTGGACGCAAAACTTCGGGTTTCGACGCGCGCACAGATCAAAAACCTTAGTCACGAACTGGCAGTGACAACTATCTATGTGACCCATGATCAGATCGAGGCTATGACGCTGGCCGATCGTGTCGTAGTTATGAAACAGGGTGTGGTGCAGCAGGTTGGCAGCCCGACCGATATCTATGACCGCCCGGCGAATACTTTTGTGGCCAGCTTTATCGGCTCGCCCGCTATGAATCTGATGGATGGTGAGATGTCGGGCGGCGTATTCCGGGCCGAGCATGTCGAAATTCCGGTCGATGCGCCGGATGGCCCAATGACACTGGGCTTTAGGGCGGAAGATGCCAGCATTGCCGACGGAGAAGGCCAGATTACCGCACCGATCTACACGCTGGAACTACTGGGCGACGCGACCATGATCTCGGTCCGGGTTGGTGGTGCTCTGGTCTCGGTCAAAGCGGACAAAGCCTTTCGCGCCGAAATTGGTGAGCTGGTCTCATTCTCGGTGCCAACAGAAATCTGTCACCTTTTTGAAGCTGAAAGCGGTGCGCGGATCGGGGGCTAACCCCAAAAAGCCCAATTGGGCAAAACACCGGTCCGGACGTCGACGACGGACCGATCCTGACAGGGAGAAACGTATGAAACTCAAGACAATTCTAATGGCTGGTGCCATGTCTATTGCCTCCAGTGTTGCATGGGCTGACTGTGCATATGACAACACGGTTGATGTAAAGTCGCTGACTGCCAGTTTCGAAGCTTGGAAGGCTGTCACAGATGCAATGGCTGAATGCGGTAATTTCAGCGCTTCGCTGGACAATGAATTCCGCGAAAAGCAACCTGAAGCCTTTGCAGCAAATCCGGCTCTCTACCAAATTGGTGGTGTGTCAAATGCGACCATTATTCCACTGCTGAACGCTGGTACCATTCGCCCGCTGGATGATCTGGTCGCAGAATACGGCCAGGATTTGCTGCCGAACCAACTTATCAAAGTTGACGGAAAAACCATGGCTGTGGCGTTTATGGTCAACGCTCAACACATGATGTATCGCGATGACGTTCTGGCCGAACTGGGCATTGAAGAGCCCAAGACCTATGCCGACGTTCTGGCCGCAGCGGCCAAGATCAAAGAAGCTGGCGTCATGGATTATCCGATCGGTGGCACATTTAAAACTGGCTGGAATCTGGGTCAGGAATTCGTGAACATGTACCTGGGTGAGGGTGGCACATTCTTCACCGACGGCAACATGCCCGCGATCAACAACGAAAAAGGTGTTGCCGCGCTTGAGACCATGAAAGCGATGACCGAGTTCATGGATCCGGAATACCTGGTCTCCGACTCGACCTATGTTCAGCAGCAGTTCCAGCAGGGCAAAATCGCCATGGCGAACCTGTGGGCCAGTCGCGCGGCTGCGATGAATGACGAGGCCGAAAGCCAAGTCGTTGGCAAAGTCACCATGTCTTCTGCTCCGATGGGATCGGCGGCACCTGCTACGACCATCTGGTGGGACGGCATCGTTTTGGCTTCGAACATCAGCGATGAAGAGGCCGAGGCCGCCTTTCAGGTTGCTCTAGAAGGGATCGACGGCGAAATGGTTGCAGCCAATAACGATACCGCAGTTTGGCTGAACTCGGCTTATTCACCAGGTGAGTTGGCCGCTGGTGCTGCGGCGTCCGCTCAGAATGGTGCCAACGCATATCCGTCATCGGGACCGATGGGCATTATGCACACCGAGTTGGGCAATGGTCTGGCCGATTACCTGACAGGTGCCAAGGATGCGCAAACCACTCTGGCAGATATCGAGGCGGCCTATGTCACCGCCGCGACCGAAGCCGGTCTGATTAGCAACTGATCCTCCCAGTGGGAGGGCCTCGGCCCTCCCGCAAACCCTCTGAGAACCATGAGAAAGGCAGAGCCATGAACTTCAGGACATTTGCCGCCTTTGTTGGCCCCTCTGTCTTTATGATGCTTCTCTTTATTGCGTTCCCGTTAGTCAGCGTGTTTTCGCAAAGCTTCTACGTCACGCAGCCGGTTTATGAGACGGTGGAAAAGGAAACCTGCACGCCGGGTTTTCTGGAACAGACCTGTGTGGTTGAAGAAGTTTCTCAACCCGTGTTGGATGAGCACGGCGAGATTGTCACCCAGACCGAGTATGTGGGTCTGCAAAGCTATCGAAACGTACTCGAGCCCGAACGCGCCTGGCGCGCGGTAACGGAAGGCAATTGGAGCGTTCTGTCTACAATCAACTTCTGGAAGGCATTGCGGTTTACCCTGACCTTTACGTTGATCACGTTGCCCTTGGTAATCGTCTGTGGCTTGGGGATCGCGGTGCTAATCAACAATGCTGCGAAGTCGATCCGTGGGCCGGTGATCTTCATATCGCTGCTGCCCTTCATCATCACGCCCGTTATCGGTGCCCTTTCGATCAACTGGTTGTTCCGGGGCGACGGTATCATGACGGCTTTTCTTGAATGGTGGCTGCAACGCGATATCGCTTTGTTTGCACAAGCCTGGACTATCGAAGTCCTGATGATGTTCTACCGCGTCTGGCACGTGGCGCCGTTTGCCGCCATCGTATTCTATGCTGGTTTGCAGACCGTTAATCAGGACAGCTTAGAGAGCGCAGTCATTGACGGGGCTACCCGCTGGCAGCGCATGAAATACATCGTCATCCCGCACCTGATGCCCCTGATTATCTTTATCTCGATGATCCACCTGATGGACTCGTATCGAGTGTTCGAAGAGGTCGTTGGTTTCTCGAGCCAGGGCTATGTTATTTCGCTGCAGTGGCTGACCTTCGACTTCCTTGTGCCGGATCAGGCCGGAAACCGGTCGATCAGTCGGGCCTCGGCCAGCGCGATGCTGACCATGATCGGTATCGTTATCCTGCTTATCCTTCCGCTGCGCCGGACTTGGCGCGATCACAAAGGAGGCCACTAATATGTCCTCGCGTGCCCTTCGCCAACCGTTCAGCCTGCGGCTGACTTCGAACATATTCCTCGCTTTCTGGTGCCTTGTCGCAGCATTCCCTATCGTTTGGATCACGGTGATGAGTTTCAAGTCACCCGTGGATGCTTATGACAGCAACGCGCTGAACGTGATCTTGGGTCCAGCGACGCTGGCAACGGGTAAGGGGCTATCGATACTAGACATCATCGTGGGTATCGCGGCAATCTGGGTAGCCGTATTGCTGATCATGAAAAAGCTGCCCTCGATGATCAAATCCTATAGCAAACCCGGACAGGAATGGCTGGGTTGGATTATCGGTGTTCTTGTTGCGCTTATTGGGCTCATTCTGGTCTTCGTTGTAGTTTTGCCTGCTGCGCTCAACACTTTGAGCCCACTATTCGGCCCGTTGGGGCGGGATGTTCTGGGGCTGACAACCGAACACTATGAAACCGTCTGGATTGACCGAGGATTTACGAATAACTTCAAAAATTCTCTGATTGTGACCACCGGGGTTGTGACCGTGTCGCTGACCGTGGGCACTCTGGCGGGCTATGGATTGGCGCGGTCGGGCTCGACGCTGGCGTTCTGGTTGTTGATCGTTGCATTGATTTTTCGAGCGCTGCCGCACTCGGTTCTGGTCGCAGGTTACCTGCCTGTTTTCATCAATTCCGCGGAATGGCTGTCGCCAATTCTCGGAGAAAACGCACCGACGTTGTACGGCAAGCCGTTCGCAGTGATTGCGGTTCTGGTTGCGATCAACCAGCCCTTCACAATCTGGATGCTGCGTTCGTTCTTCCAGAATATTCCGGCCGAGCTTGACGAGGCCGCGCGTGTCGATGGCTGCAACCACTTTCAGGCCTTCCGCCGCGTCATCATGCCGGTTATGTGGCCGGGAGTGATCACCACAGGTCTGTTCAGCTTCCTGCTGGCATATAACGACTTTTTGGTGACTTCGTTGCTACTGGATGCGCAGAACCAGACCATGGTTCCGGCTATCGTCGGCATGTTCAATCGCGAGACCACCACCACAGACCAGGTTGTCGCTGTTGCCGCGGCTGTGTCGATCATTGCACCGCTGTTCTTCTTGGTCATGATCTTCCAGCGCCAGATTGTCAGCGGTCTGACAGCGGGGGCGGTGAAAGGCTGATGAGCAAGCACGCCCGCCATAACGCCATGTCGCGCCACCCGGCGCTGAACAGAATGCCAAGGGATTTTCTGAGCTTTGGGGGACCTGCCCCCAAACTCTTCCCCAAGCAATCTAAAAGGACATGAGACATGAAAGGTTCTCGCCCCGAACAAGCCGTTCTAACCCGCGACACGAACCTCGGCAAAACTGAAGAAACACGCCGTGTAATCGAAACCATGGTGGATGGTCTGAACGACCACCGCATCGACGATATAGGGGAGTTCTTTGCTCAGGGCTTTCGCTGGATGGGCAATCAGGGCTGCGGCACCAAGACTGGCCTGAAAGAGTTTCAGGACAACTGGCAGCGTCCGTTTCAGGCTGCATTCTCGGACAAGACCTGCATTGACGAGGCGCGTTTGTATATGGGCGAATGGGCGGCTGCGTTTGGCCGTCAGGAAGCCACCCATTCCGGTGAGTTTCTGGGCATCGCCCCGACCGGCAAGCGGGTTGAAATCCGCTACATGGATTTCTGGAAAGTGGTCGACGGCAAGATCGTCGACAACTGGGTGAATGTCGATTTCGCACATGTCGCGGCACAGCTGGGCGTCGATCTGTTCAACGGCCACGGCTGGGAAGCATTTGACCGGGGAGAAAAAATTCCACCCCGGCCCGAAAACTGAGGATTGGAAACATGACAATCGAGTATCTGAAACGCGGAAAATCTGACGCTGACCGGGCCGAAGATGACGCCAAAACCCGCGCTGTGGTCGAGGCAACCCTGAAGGACATCGAAACGCGCGGCGACGCCGCCGTGCGCGAGCTGAGCGAGAAGTTCGACAACTACTCGCCGCCTTCGTTCCGCCTGTCTCAGGAGCAGATTGACGACCTGATGGGGCAACTGACCGACCGTGAACTGGCAGATATCAAATTTGCACAGGAACAGGTGCGCAACTTTGCGCAGGCGCAGCGCGATTCCATGCTGGATATCGAGATCGAGACCTTGCCGGGTGTCATACTGGGGCACAAGAACATCCCGGTGCAGTCGGTTGGGTGCTATGTGCCAGGCGGTAAATTCCCGATGGTGGCCTCGGCCCATATGTCGGTGGCCACAGCTTCGGTTGCCGGTGTTCCGCGTATCATCGCCTGTACACCTCCGTTCAACGGCAAACCGAATGCAGCTGTGATCGCGGCCATGCATCTGGGCGGTGCGCATGAGATCTATGTCATGGGCGGCATTCAGGCCATTGGCGCGATGGCGCTTGGGACCGAGACGATCGACCCGGTGCATATGCTGGTTGGCCCCGGAAATGCCTTTGTTGCCGAAGCCAAGCGGCAACTGTTTGGCCGTGTCGGTATCGACCTGTTCGCAGGCCCGACCGAGACCATGGTCATCGCTGATGAGACCGCCGCCGATGCCGAGCTGTGCGCGACCGACCTGTTGGGTCAGGCCGAGCATGGCTATAATAGCCCCTGCGTGCTGCTGACCAACTCGCGCAAACTGGCCGAAGAGACTCTTTCCGAGATCGAGCGCCTATTGGGCATCCTGCCAACTGCGGGCACAGCGAAAGTGTCGTGGGACGAATACGGCGAGGTGATCGTCTGTGACACCTATGACGAAATGCTGCAGGTTGCCGATGATATCGCGTCCGAGCATGTTCAGGTGATGACAGATCGCGACGACTGGTTCCTCGAGAACATGACCTGTTATGGTGCGCTGTTTCTTGGTCCGCGAACCAATGTGTCGAATGGCGATAAGGTAATCGGCACCAACCACACGCTGCCGACCAAGAAAGCCGGGCGCTATACAGGTGGTCTTTGGGTAGGGAAGTATCTGAAAACACACAGCTATCAGAAAGTTCTGACCGATGAAGCGGCGACTTTGATCGGTGAATACGGCTCACGACTGTGTATGCTGGAAGGCTTCGTTGGCCACGCCGAGCAATGCAACGTCCGTGTGCGTCGCTATGGCGGTATCAACGTACCCTATGGTAAACCCGCACCGTATCGGGATGCTGCTGAATGAGTGACCCGCAGACCCGGCACAAGGCCCTGATCGCTCTGCTCAGGGCCGCGATGTATGACTTTTCCGAGGCCGGTGTCCGCAAGGCGCTGGCCGAAGTGGCAACTCCGGACACGGTGTTCCACCTGTGTCATCCCTTTGGCGATAGCATCGGTGGCGATGCCTTTTACGACTGCGCCTATAAAGATCTTTTGGCCGCCTGGCCCGATCTGGAACGCCGCGACTATATTGTCATGGCAGGACCGGACGAAGACGGTGCAGAATGGGTCGGTTGCGGCGGTTATTACACCGGTACCTTTACCGGGCCTTGGCTGGATATTCCGCCGACGGGCCATCAGGTGACAATGCGCTTTCACGAGTTCTTCCGCTTTGAGGACGACAAGGTTGTTGAAATGCAGGCGCTTTGGGATATCCCCGAGGTGATGATGCAGGCGGGTGCCTGGCCAATGGCCCCCAGCCTGGGGCGCGAATGGCATGTACCTGGACCGGCTACGCAGGATGGTTTCGTACCCGGCCCCTATGACGCGGCCAAGGGCAAGGAAACTTGCCAGCACATTATCGACATGCTGGAACATCTCAAGAAGCATCCATCACAAGGCGGCCCCGAAGTGATGGAGATGGAGCGCTTCTGGCACCCGCGCATGAACTGGTACGGCCCTTCGGGCATCGGTACCGGACGCGGGTATGCAGGCTTTCGCAACTGGCACCAGATCCCGTTTCTCAAAGGGATGCCTGATCGGGGGCAATACGTGGACGAGATTACCTATCATTTCTTTGGTGACGGCGAATATGCGGCCGTCACTGGCTGGCCCAACATGGTCCAGACTGTCACGCATGACGGTTGGCTTGGAATCGCGCCCTCGGGTAAGAAGATCACCATGCGCAGTCTCGATTTCTGGCGGCTGGAAAACGGTCGCATCCGTGAAAACTGGGTTCTGGTCGATTTGTTGGACGCTTACCAGCAGCTTGGCGTTGACGTCTTTGCACGACTGCGGGAATTCAATAAGGCCCGCAATTTGGGCAGCATTGAAATACCGAATGGAATGAACTGATGACAGACCTGCCGCGCACCCCTTCGTTTTCCCTGAAGGGAAAAACCGCCCTCGTTACTGGCGCCTCTTCCGGCATCGGGCAGGGGTGTGCAGTGGCATTGGCCGAGGCAGGCGCGCATGTTGTCTGCGCGGCCCGTGGTGCGGATCGGTTGAACGACACCGTCGCAGCTCTGCGGGGACAAGGCTGGTCAGCCGAGGCTCTTGTGCTGGATCAGGGCGATCTGGGCGCGCTGGAACAGCTGTTCAAAACGCGTTGCTTTGAAGTTGTCGTGAATTCGGCCGGAGTCGCACGGCACAGCGCCGCTGTTGAGACAACGCCAGAGGATTTCGATGTTGTCACCAACGTCAATCTGCGCTCGGCCTATTTCCTCTCGGCCTATGCGGCCCGCGCCTTGATTGAGGCCAACAAACCCGGTTCGATCATCCACATCTCAAGCCAGATGGGGCACGTGGGCGGGGTCGACCGGGCGCTTTATTGTGCGACCAAACACGGGCTGGAGGGCATGGTTAAATCAATGGCGATCGAATGGGGCAAACAGGGCATCCGGATTAATACGGTCTGTCCGACTTTCATCCGAACGCCACTGACCCAATCCACCTTTGACAACCCCGAACGCGCGGCGTGGATCTTGGAAAAAATCAAACTGGACCGGGTGGGAGAGGTCGAGGACATCATGGGTGCGGTCCGCTATCTTGCCTCGGACGCCTCGGCGCTGGTCACGGGCACGTCGATGTTGATTGACGGCGGTTGGACAGCAGACTGATGGCTGAGAAAGTAACATCACTCCAAGTCGCCCAGCTTGCAGGGGTCAGCCAATCTGCGGTGAGCCGCGTTTTCACGCCCGGGGCATCGGTCAGCAAGAAAACCGAAGAGAAAGTGCGAAAGGCCGCTGCTAAGTTGGGCTATCGTCCCAATGTGTTGGCACGTGCAATGGTCTCCGGCAAAAGCCGCATCATCGGGCTGGTGGTCGGATATCTGGACAACTACTTCTACCCCGAAGCGCTTGAGAAACTGTCCAACGGCCTGCAGAAACACGGTTATCACGTTCTGATTTTCATGGCGTCTCGGTCGGCAGGAAATATCGACAACGTGATGGACGAAATCCTCGACTATCAGGTTGATGGCGTCATCCTAGCCTCGGTTCCCATGTCCTCGGATATCGCAACGCGCTGTCAGCAGGCGGGCGTACCGGTTGTCCTGTTCAACCGCAGCCAAGATATCGATGGGATTACAACCGTTGCCTCCGACAACTATGCCGGTGGCCGAAAAGTGGCCGAGTTTCTGCTTGCGGGCGGGCACAGGAAAATTGCCTATGTCGCGGGCTGGCAGGGGGCATCAACGCAACGGGACCGCGAAGCCGGGTTCCGGGCTGCACTGAGCGATGCAGGGAAAGAGCTTTTTGCGCATGAGTTTGGCGACTTTAACACCGAAGATGCGCGTATGGCGGCCCGCCGGATGTTTGATGTTTCCCCGGAGAAACGGCCGGATGCGGTGTTCATCGCCAATGACCACATGGCGCTTGCGGTGATGGATGTCATCCGGTTTGAACTGGGCCTGCGCGTACCCGAGGATGTCTCGGTCGTGGGGTATGACGATGTCCCTCCGGCAGGTTGGCCAGCTTATAATCTGACGACAATCCGACAGCGGGCGAACCTGATGGTTTCCGAAACGGTTGATGCGCTGCTGACACACATAGAAGACCCGGCGACGGCCGAAACGCGCAAGGTTGCAATTGACGGTCCCCTGATCGTGCGGACTTCGGCCCGATTGCCCAAAGGTTGGACCCCACAAAGGACGAATACATGAAAGGCTTTGATTCTAAATTCAGGGACTTCCCCGATTATATCATCGGTATCACCAAAGAAATTTGGGAAGACCGGGGTATTGCGACCCTGCACGACTACTACAGCGAGGATATTGTCGTGCGTTCGCCCGGTTCGGTGGTGCTGGGAAATCAAAATGTGATCGGTGCAACCATGGCGACGCTGGCCGAATTTCCGGATCGGCAATTACTGGGCGAAGATGTGATCTGGTCCGGCACCCCGGAAGACGGGATGCTGAGTTCTCACCGTATCCTTTCAACGGCCACGCATATGGCCGAGGGCGTTTACGGCAAACCAACCGGAACCAGATTACGGTACCGGATTTTGGCTGATTGCCACGCCATCAACAATCAGATCAACGATGAATGGCTCATTCGCGATCAGGGTGCCATCGTCCGTCAAATGGGATGGGATCCAAAGGAATACGCTGCCGGTCTGATTGCCCGAGAGGGAGGTAAGGAAAACTGCGTCAAACCCCTAACCCCCGAAACTGATCAGCCGGGCCCGTACAAGAGCCGCGGCAACGGCAATGAGTGGGGGCAGCGCTATGCCGATATCCTCACCCGGATCATGAATGCCGATATGGGTGCGATTGCGTCCGAGTATGACCGGGCCGTTCAGTCAGAATATGTAGGTGGCGTAACTGGACATGGCTGGGACGCAGTCGACCGTTTCTGGATGGGTCTGCGGGCGAGTTTCCCGAATGCTGAATTCAAGATCGATCACCAGATCGGGCGAGACGATCCGGATATGCCACCCCGCGCCGCGATCCGCTGGAGCTTGTGGGGCAAACATGACGGCTGGGGTGTGTTTGGCGCACCGACCGGCGCACAGGTGTATGTCCTCGGCATCAGCCATGCCGAGTTCGGTGCCCTGAAGGGTGGCTTACCGCAGTTGCGCCGTGAGTATACTCTGTTCGATGAAACCTCAGTCTGGAAGCAGATCCTGTTGCAAAGCGGTGAAAT
Source organism: Ruegeria sp. BC1 (assembly GCF_056539305.1). NCBI lineage: Bacteria > Pseudomonadati > Pseudomonadota > Alphaproteobacteria > Rhodobacterales > Roseobacteraceae > Ruegeria > Ruegeria sp. BC1. Next base: position 95,858 of record NZ_JBQFUT010000003.1, on the reverse strand, counting down.
CTGAGTGGTGCCCCCGGTCGCATATCGCATCCTTTTGGACGGCCTGAGTGAGACCGGGACCCTTCGGCGTTCCCATATGCACCGCCAAAGTCTGCGTGCCCGGCGTTTAAACCTGCGGCCGCCCGGAGAGTGAGAGAGCGTGCAGTACATGCACGCAAATCATCCTTCCTGAAAACGTAGTATCGGAACTTACAAAATGTCGAAATCAACCATCTCTTCCCGCATCGTTCGCTATGGTGAACTCCGGCCATGCAAAACCGCTTTTATTGACGCCCATACCCCGGGCAGCGATCAGAAAGAGAACTTTACTATCGTCGGCGGTGGCGTTTCGGAATCCCCGGACCAGCACGTGCACATCACGGACAAGATCGGTTTCAACATCGGCGCTGCGGGCCAACCGCCGAAGTGCCGGAATTCTCTGCACAGTCACACGACGGCCGAGGTCTTTTTCGTCGCCAAAGGCCGTTGGCGGTTTTTCTGGGGCCGTTATGGCACCGCCGGCGAATTCATTGCTGAGGAAGGCGATATCTTCAACATCCCAACCGGTATCTTCCGGGGTTTCGAAAACGTCGGTCAGGATTATGGGATGATCATGTCGATCCTTGGCGGCGACGATGCGGGCGGTGGAGTGACATGGGCACCTCAAGTCATCGAAGACGCGCAGGCACATGGGCTGATGCTGGGTGACAATGGTGTTCTGTACGACTCCAAAAAAGGGCAGGAACTGCCGCATAATGTGCGCCCGATGCCTCTGTTGACTGAAGAGCAGTTGAAAGATTACCCCGAGGTTCCGGTTGAAGATGTCGTTGGTAAATACGTTGCGCGGTATTGGGACCTGATGGCGTTGTCGGCCAACAAGCCCGCACCGGTGATTGGCGAGAACGGGATGATCAAGGATAAACCCGGTTTCGAGGTTGATTTCCTTGGGCGAGGGTCCTCTGTGACCGAACCGGTTGTAGCAGAAAAACCTGTGGTTCTTATGCCATCCAGCGGCCACTGGCGTATTACGATCGACGATCATGAAGCCACTATGTCCACCGGCGACACGGCCGTGGTTCTGTCCGGAGAATCCTATAGCGTTCAACCTTCGATGACCGGGCAGGCGGGGCTGTATCGGATTACTGCAACCGATGACCCGGCAGGAGCCACTTGGACAAGATGAGCGTTGATCCCGAAGACACACATGCCGTTTATGAACGGCAAGCGACAGAGTATGATAGGCGCCGCTCAAAGGCTCTGTTCGAAGCGCGCTGGCTGGCGCGCTTCACCGCCAGCCTGAAGCCGGGGGATCATGTGTTGGATCTGGGCTGTGGCACAGGCGATCCGATTGCACGTTGGTTCATGGCCGAGGGGTTCGCAGTAACAGGTGTCGATTTCGCCGATGCAATGTTGGCTATTGCCCGTGATCGCTGGCCTGATGGGGATTGGCGGCTTGCGGATATGCGTGACTTTGAGCTGGATCAGCAATTCGACGGCATAATCGCCTGGAACAGCTTTTTTCATCTGACGTCAGGCGAGCAAAAAGAATGTATCACGCGCATGGCGCGTCATTTGCGACCCGGTGGAATGCTCATGCTAACCGTCGGGCCCCGCGCCGGAGAAATAAGCGGTACGGTGGGGTCAGAGCTTGTTTACCACGCCTCCCTGTCACCAGCCGGTTACGCGATGTGTCTTGAGGAAAACGGGCTGCAAATGACCGGGTATCTGGCCGAGGACCCTGAGACCCAAAGCCATACAATCCTGATGGCGCGTAATATTTAAGGAGCCTCCGATGACCATCAAAACCACACATGTTGGGTCTCTGCCCCGTACGCAAGACGTGGTGGATTTCATTTTTGCCCGTGAAAACGGTGAATCCTACGAAACGGCTGCGTTTGATGCCAGCATGACCGGTGCGGTCTCTGAGACCGTGCGCAAACAGGTCGAAGCCGGTATCGACGTTGTCAGCGACGGCGAAACCTCGAAGATTTCCTACGCGACCTATGTCAAGGATCGGTACACCGGATTTTCGGGTGACAGCCCCCGAAATGCGCCTGCAGATTTGAAGATGTTCCCCGGTTTTTTGCAGCGACTGGCCAATGACGGTGGCACGCCGCAATACGCACGACCAATGTGCACTGGCGAAGTGCGCTCAAAAGGACAGGGCGAGTTAGAGAAAGATATCGCCAATCTCAAAGCCGCAATGAAACAGCATGGTGCAGAACGCGGCTTCATGAATGCTGCGTCGCCGGGTGTGATATCGTTGTTTTTGCAGAACGAATTCTACCCAACGCGCGAGGCTTATCTGGCAGCGCTGGCTGAAGCAATGAAAGAGGAATACGAAACCATTGTGGCCGCCGGATTGGATCTTCAGCTGGATTGCCCCGATCTGGCATTGTCGCGGCATATGCTGTTCACCGACCTCTCGGATGATGAGTTCGTCAAGATTGCCAATATGCATGTCGAGGCCTTGAATCACGCGCTTCAAAACGTTCCGCAGGATCGCGTGCGTGTGCATATCTGTTGGGGCAACTACGAGGGTCCTCACTGCTGTGACATTGCAATGGATAAGGTGTTCAACACCTTGATGGCGACAAAATCGCGCTATGTCCTCTTTGAGACCTCGAACCCGCGACACGCCCATGAGTGGACGGTGTTCCGCGACCGCAGGGCCGAGATACCCGATGACAAGGTTTTGGTGCCCGGCGTAGTCGACACCACTACGAATTTTGTCGAGCACCCCGAACTCGTGGCCCAGCGGATCGAGCGCTTTACAGGGATTGTTGGCGCAGACCGGGTGATCGCGGGCAGTGATTGCGGCTTTGGCACTTTTGCGGGCTTTGGCGCGGTCGACCCTCAGATTGCTTACGCCAAGTTGTCGGCACTGTCTGATGGGGCAAAGCTGGTCTTGGCATGACACCCTTGATCCTCTTGCCGGGAATGATGTGCGACGCGCGCCTCTTTGGGCCGCAGATCAATGCTCTATCCGGAAAAATGCCTGTAATGACTTTCCCGTTGTCCAGGCACGACAGCGTGCAGGCCATGGCGGTTGACATACTGGAAAATGCGCCGCCCGAATTCGCATTGGCTGGCTTGTCGATGGGCGGTATCGTGGCGATGGAAGTATTGCGTCAGGCTCCTGAACGTGTCTCGCGTTTGGCTTTGCTCGACACGAATCCGCTGGCCGAAAAGCCCGAGGTCAAAGCCCGTCGCGCGCCCCAGATGGTTGCCGTTCGCGACGGGAAACTGAGGACGGTGATGCGTGACGAGATGAAGCCTAGTTACCTCGCGGACGGACCAAACCAAGGGGCTATACTGGATCTGTGTATGGCAATGGCCGCTGACTTGGGCCCTGACGTTTTTTTGCGACAGTCGCAGGCGCTGATGGACCGCCCGGACCAAAGCGCAATCCTCCGGGCCTTTACAGGAAACGCTTTGGTTTTATGCGGGCGGGAAGACAAGCTGTGCCCTATTGAGCGCCACCAAATGATGCACGAACTGATGCCGCATAGCGCGCTCGCGGTCATTGAAGGTGCAGGGCATCTTCCGACATTGGAACAACCACAAAAAACCACAGCGGCCTTGATCCGCTGGTTGGAGGACACATGACGCCATCCCTTTTGTCCCTGCTTCGCAAGGTAGACACTCCCACAGTCTGTAATGCCATCGAAGTGGCGCAGGGCAAACGCGGCTTCGACGATTTCACGCGCGGCACCATGCTGTGCTCGGCACCTGACGAACCCGCGATCGTCGGCTATGCGCGCACAGCCAAGATCGCGGCAGTCAACCCACCGACCGAACCGGCTGACGTCATCAAAACCCGGCGCATGGCCTACTACAAATACATGGCTGAAGCACCCAGCCCCTGTGTCGCTGTGATTGAGGATTTGGATTACCCGGATTGTATCGGGGCCTATTGGGGTGAAATCAATACTTCTGTTCACAAAGGGTTCGGTATTTCCGGGGTCGTAACCAATGGTGTTATGCGCGATCTCGGAGACTTGCCAGAGGGTTTCCCGGTTGTCGCTGGCTCTGTTGGGCCGAGCCACGGTTTCGTCCATATCCGCGAGATTGATAAGCCGGTTTCAGTTTTTGGCCTGAAAGTTAGTCCCGGCCAGTTGATCCATGCCGACCGTCATGGCGCTCTGGTCGTGCCCGAGGATGTCATCGATCAATTGGTAGCTGCGATACAAAAGCTTTTGTCGACAGAACGTATTGTCTTGGACGCAGCCAGTCATCCGGAGTTTAATTTCGAAGCATTCGAAACCGCTTGGTCAGCCTTTGAAAAAGCCAGAACCTGATTGCGAGAGGCAATCAAATTGAATGACAGTTGAATAAATTGACACAAGTGGGCCCAAGGTTTGACTGCCTGGTCTAAGGGCAACAATGGAAAGCTCTGAATATGGCAGGTCGGAACAAGCAGGTTTCATCACCGGGACAAATCTGAACGTGGATAGTGGCTAGACCGCCGTAGGACCGCAAAGGAAGTGAATTGCCACTGACCAAAACCGACGAAAATTCGATGGCATCATACAAGCGTCGCATGCCACAGGACGCCCTGTCTGAAGTTGTATAGCCAAATGCGCTGGCTGAAGACGATCCTCACATGTGTGCCCAACAGACCAAGACGGTGTTCTTCCGCCTGCGTCGCCTAAATGTTAGCAAGGGTTATTGCGTGAACATGCTTAAGGGTACAAAGGCGGGCGTGATCGGCTTTGCCAAATCGCTCACCAAAGAGCTTGCCTAGATTTATAGTCGCGTGAACTGCATCGCTCCTGCCGCGATCAAGACCGCAATTCTGAACCAGATGGCTTCCGAATTCGTCCAGATCATGATCGAAAAGTCACCGATGAAAAGACTAGGTTGGATCGAAGAGGTCGCACGGTTGGTGATGTGGTTAAGTTCAGAAGATTGCACGTTTAAAACGGGCGCGGTTTTTTGATCTCTCTGGCGGCAGAGCGACTTATTGATGGCTCACATTCGCGACGTCAAACCTGATCTAGTCGAGGTAGCCGAGAATGCATGACGGCACATCTTGGGCCTTAGGGCCTGTATGTCGGGTCAAAGCTCTTACAGGCTTACGCGGCTGAAATGGACCCAATGGTGTGAACTAGTTGCACTATAGGCAGCCTGGACAGGTTACATCAAAAGCTAAGGTCGTCCTGCGCGAAAGTTGTAGTGGGAAAAATTGATTTATCTCAAAGCTGGCAAAACTAACTTGCCAACCTTCCGGATTTCATCAATTTGACCCTATGAGCGAGCCAATTCACAAAATTAATCGCGCCGAGATTCTTCCCGAACAAGATTTGCCAAAGGGCGCACATCTGCTTGGCATTGGCAAAGGAATGGTGTCCTGCTGGTCTGTTGGGGACAGTGGATTTCATCGCGCGACCAGTTTCAAGAACGAGATCGAGTACAAAAAAAATCGTATGCAATCCGGTCATGTGATGCAGCATGCACATCTTGGGTTTCGTGATCTTGAGCACACGATTGACGCCATCCAGCGGGTTTACGACAGATGTTCAAAACGGGATGTGCGGATTGATCGGTTTGGCATGTGCCTCGACTGGTCCATGGGCTTTCCTAGGGACCAGCGCACAGATCAGTCGCGCGGAACCGGGGTTCTTCTGAATGACGCCGAAGCTTTTGCGCGCCTGACCAACGCAAGCCCAGCCGCAATGCACTTTGGTGACTTTATGCTGGGGTTTCCCGCGGCGTTTGAAAATACCTGTGCCGCGTTGGCCGCAGGTGCGACAACGATCGGAAATCTGGGACAGTATTTTACCTTTCGTTTGCCCGGGCATGACGATGACGTGGAAACGACGCGGGCCACGGTTCAGGCGCTTGGGCTGATCGCCGCGCAACCGGTTCCGGTTTTAGTGCATTCCAATCTGGATGATGGATATGCGGCGGTATTTGAAGACCTAACCTCGGCACTGGGTCAGGCCCTGCTTGAAAAATACATCGTAACTGACCTGATTGGCGCGCCCTATGCGGTTTGTTATGGCCATCACTTCACCGAACCCCTAACACGGATTGCCTTTCAACGGGCCTTGTCAATGATCAGCGGCGGTGTGCCCGGCTCGCAGATCTATGGCGCAACGGTGCTTTACAAGGGGAACCATGCCGAGAATTTTGCCGGATTGTCGACTTATCTTCTGTCAGACATTGTGGCACAGCGGCTTCAGCCAACTGGACATGCCCTGAACCCGGTGCCGGTCAGCGAGAATGAGCGCATTCCCGATGTGGCGGAAATCTGTGATGCCCAGTGCCATTTAGGCAGGCTTACCGAATTGGCGGATGGCTATTTACCTCTGATCAACACCGATGAGATCGACAGCGTAAGCGAGACCTTGATGCGAGAAGGGCAGGGGTTTGCAGACCGGGTTCTGGAAGGTTTGTCGCAAGGAGGTATTGATACGAGCGACCCGTTTGAGCTGCTACTGTCTCTGCGTCGCATTGGCGGGCGGATTTTGGAGCGGTCATTTGGCGGAGGTGCACCGCGAAGGGACGCGCCGGGGCGGCGAACCCCCATCATTGGCGCAACAACCCATCGTGAATTAGAGGAAGAAGCCGAAGCGTTTATTACCTCTGACGCGGGTCAGGAGCTTACAGATATTGCGAAGACACCTGTCCGAATTCTGACTGCGACCACGGATGTTCATGAACATGGCAAAATGCTGTTGGATCTCGTTTTCCACAAAGCCGGGTTTGCAATAGAAGACGGTGGTGTATCGAGCGATCCGGATCATATCGTTGCGCTTGCCAAACAGAAGTCTGTCGATGTGATCGCGCTGAGCACCTATAACGGTGTGGCCTTGCGCTATTCGAAATTGCTGATGCTCAAACTGAGTGAGGCAGGGCTTGAACTGCCGGTTCTGATTGGCGGTCGTCTGAACGAAATCCCCGAAGGCAGTAATACAAGCTTACCAGTGGATGTTACTGCTGAGCTCAAAGGAATAGGGGTATCGGTTTGTGTTGATCTTGAAGCGGCCTGTGATGCGTTAAGGGCCATTCTTGTCAGACCTGAAGATCGGGGAAGTAAGTGAAAGCCGCCGTTTGTTAGGCAATGCGAAAGAGCGGTTTATTGTGCGATGTGTGAGTTCGACAGAATTAATACGTTGCACCTACGGTGTATGTCCGAAAAAACGGGCTGCGGCCGTAGTTATCCAACGACGTATTCCAGGTCGGCAATGGGTTGGGGTTCCACTCTGAACTTAGGATCAATTGCTTGGCGCAATCAATCAGCGGCTACGAACCTTCTTAGTACGTTGCGCGTAACGCGTTCCACCTGTTGATCTTTACAAATCAACCCCATTACCCATTCGCACGTGCCCGCGGTGAAGACTTCTCCTTTTCCGCGCTGCCAATACAAGATAACGCCATTTCCGCGTTTGCTGCGATCCAGTGTTTCTTCAGTTATGGTTCCGAATTGAGCCTTTGCTTTGAACCTCGCGTCTCCGTCATCGATGTACAAAGTTTCGCCCCGTATCCCGTGATCGGGTTCGACGTTCGTTGCCAGTCCCATTGCCAGGACTTCTATTTTCGGGTCTGCACCATCTGACCCCGTTGCGTAGGGCAGACCATCTTGTATCTGATAGTCCAACCCGTCGACCTCATAGCCGAATATGCGTGATCCAGCCCCAAGCTGATCACCGTACCCGAGTTCTGTGCCTGCCATTGCCCAATGATCGGGGCGATAGACGGTAAACCCCGCGCTGCCTTGTCCGACACAGCGCCCCAACCCAGCGTAAATCCCTTTGAGGCCGTTTGCGCCAAAGGTATATGCACCGGGCCAATTGACTGGTGGAACTTCCCAAGCGCCAGTCACTAGATGCTCCTGCTCGGTGCCCGACAGCGGATCTTGATCGGCATTGTATTTGTAACAGACCTGGGTACGGCCTTCATCTTCGATGCGTGTCTGCCATAGGAAGTTCCCGGCAAACCGAGCCACTTTGCCGCCGTTTTCGACGAACCGGTCCACCGAGTGCCGCATGTTTGCAGACCAGTATTTATCATGCCCAACAAAGATTGCGCATGTGTAGCGTGCCAAAAGATCAGGCTGCTCCTCAAGATCATGCTGCGTGACGATATCGAATTCAAACCCTTCGGCCTCCAGCCAACGGGCGAAATGTCGTTCGTAGCTGGCCCAACCCGCAGATGCGTATTTCTTGGAGTAGCCATAGGCATAGGCCCATTCCATGTACGGGTAACGAACCATTGTCCCGGGTTTATGAGGGATCTCGGGAACGGCGCGAGGGGCGCCTGCGGGAAGTTTGCAAAAACCTCTACTCCATGGCCGTTGAGTTGATACCATGGGCGAAAAGGCATTGCGCTCCGGTCCTGTGATCCCTTCGTAGTGGTTCGACCCGCCCCAACAGTTATAGGCAAGCCACGTGCCTGTCGCGCAGACCAATACTATGCGCGGTCTATCGGACTCAGCTGCACCGCGCACGAGGATAAGGTGATGTTCTTCAACACGGTCACCGTCCCGCTCGGCACCAAGCGTGATCAGGTAGCCGCCCGGGCGCCAATCCGTCGGGATCGTAAATTCATGGCTTGCCTGCCAGTTACATCCTTTGACCGAGCAATCGAGAGGTGTCTTCTGATGGCTGCCAGTCAAACCCTCTTTTCGCAAAACGGACTCATAGTTCGACCCGTCCCGACCGATTTCCAAGTCCCATGTCACGGCGGTCGTCGAAACATGCAGCGTGACTGTATCGCCAGGCGCATAACTCATACGGGGGGTATAGCCCCAGATTTCCAAAACGGCTTCATCCCGAGCTGGTCCGATGAAGTAGTTATCGATTATATGCCGCGCCTTGGCGCGGGTCCGGGGTGTTGTGGCTGGCAATGGTTCTTCTGAAGATAACATTCGCCTATTCCGGTAGGTATTTCGCTGACCAACTTTCACTGGCCGCGCCGGATTCAATCATGGTTTCGATCTGGTCTTCGGAATAGCCTAAATTCAAAAGAATGCGACACGTGTCCGCGCCGTATTTCGGCATTGGGCCGGGAATGGTGATCTTTGCCCGCGTTGGGCGTACCGCATTGGGCGCGACCAGATCGCACCAGCGGCCCATCGGATGCAGGTCATGGCGAATGGCGCTGAACGTATTGAGGTTTAGGTCAACTTTGTCCGAACTTTCCAGCTGCAGTGCCGCGTCGCGAGTCTTGTGCAAAGAGCCCAGCGGCATGACGGTGGATGACGTTTCCTGAAACGCACCGGCCCAGTATGCGGCCGGCTGGGTTGCGAAACGTTCCGCCACAGCTGCGGTCAATTGATCCTCGGGCATTTCTGCAAGATCCGCCAACTTGGCTACTGAACGCAATGCGTTCTTTCGGTCGGTTGGGGCGGCAAAGAACACCCAGCCGTCTTCTGCGCGATAGCAGTGATAGAACGGACCCCAGCCTAATACCTCTCTGCCTGAGGGTTCGTCAAAAGGTGCGCGGCCGTCGAAATCATACATCAACTGAGCTTGGATCAAGTTGCCCGCAGCAGCCAAGGAAGCGCGAGCAATTCCACCTTTTCCAGTCTTTTGCAAACGCAATAGGGCGGCCCCAAGCGCCACGCAGGCGCAGTACCCGGTCAGAACGTCAATCGTTCCAAAATGGGCGTGTTCTTCTGGTGTTTGCATACCGCCTCCAAACCTGAGCATGACTCCGGTCGCGGCCTGGGCAAGATCGTCATAGCCCAAGTGGTCAGATTTCGGCCCTCGCGCCGGACCACCAAATGCACCCAGCTGCACCAGAATTAGGCGCGGGTTAATCTCGGCCAGTTGCTGTGCACCCAATCCCAGCGCATCTCGTTGCTCATCTGTGCCATTCATGGTGATGACATCACTCTCAGCAATCAGGCGGTGCAGGGCGTCCCGCCCGTCGTCACTGCGTAAGTTCAGCAGAACACTGTCCTTTCCGCGATGGGCATGCAGGCCGAATACCACGGTGTTCCAAGGGTCTATCGAGGGTTCGACCGGTTGGACCGACGTCACATTGGCACCGAATCGGGCAAGGGTTGAACCTATGGTTGGTCCGGCGATCACGTTTGTCAGGTCCAGAACCCTCAGACCATCAAGCCATCCGTTGGTCGCCGCGCCAAATTCGCCTGATCGTTTCGGTTCAGCGAGAATTTTTGCAACAGATGCGCTGTCCGGCTCAGGTCCAGGGCGTTTTTCCAGGGCGCCAGCGTCATCTGCAAGCCAAGCCACATTGCCCATCTGCCGCATCTTGCCGTGCCGTTGGTCATCCACTTCTACGACCAGACCCGAGGCTAGGGCGTGTGGGTCGGCCAACCACTCTTGGCTAAAGCGTTGCGCAGTTGCAGGTGCCTTGGCTGCGCCAAACAGCGCCTCCCATTCATGCGAAGGCCGCGTCAGAAATGCCGTCTTCATGGCCGAAGACACCCGTGCGCGATCCCGGTCTCCCACGGGATAGTTGCGAAGAGACCATTCGTTGGGCCACTCCACCTTGTCCAGATAGGCGTCAAAATCGGGCAACTCGTCGGCTAACTCAGCCAATCCCAAGGTTTCCAGCACCCTGCGCGGGTGGGTCTTCACACTGCCGGCGACGACATAGAACCCACGCCCATCCGCACAAGTATAGGTGCGATAAAACGGGTCCAGAAACTCCTCTAACTCGGTAAAACTCAGGTCTGCCGGTAAACCTTCAGCCGCGCGTCGATCCAATTCGACCTCGCGCGGTGATTTGTACCGTTCTGGATAATCCTCAATCTGTTCGCAGTTGTAGACGAGACCTTCGAGCAGGGCCGAGGCCAGTGGCACTTCGATGTGCTCGCCGCCATTAACATCACGAGCGAGCAGAGCGAATTGAACTGCCATGGCCCCAAAAGCTGCCCCATAGGCCGAAGCCAGTGTCAAAGGCGTAAACGAAGGGTTGATTCCCATCAGGCGGCGGTTCAAACCCATGTCGGTAAACTGCCCAGTGCGGGCCGCGATGATCGCTTCCCACGCAGGCAGGGTGGCCAACGCAGGATCTGTAGATGCAAAGCCCGGCAGTGATAGCGACACTATACGTGGATTGATCGCAACTAGATCTTTCGGCCCCAACCCAAGCCGCTCCATAACCCCGGGACGGAAATTCTCGATCACGACATCCGAACGCGCTATGAGGTCGCGCGCAGTGGCGAGACCGTTTGGCGTTTTCAAATCGAGCGTCATTGCTGTCTTTCCACGCGACAACATATCTGTCGCAGGTTCTTTCAGACGAGGGCCACCGGGCGGGTCAATACGGATGACTTCAGCTCCCAAGTCAGCCAGCATCATGCCAACGAGGGGGCCGGCTAGATATTGACCGAAATCGAGAACCCGGATGTGTCCCAGAGGGCGAGTGGTCATTCCAGTCTCTCCAACTGCAGGAGCAATGCTCCAAGTTTTTGAGTGAGTTTAGAAACTTTGGCGTCACTAAAACTGCTCTAATCCCGACAAAAAACGCGTGGATTTGGTGAGATGCCGACCTGACGTCTCGATCTTGTTGTCTTTTTCGGTGGCATAGGTTTGCGTCGCAGATCAACGGGTACGTGAGGCACTCGTCCTTTCAGCATACGAGGAGCATGCGAAAGGTTGGTTTTGTGCCATCCGCTAAGACGGCTCTTGTCGTAGGATTGAAGAGGGCCATGCCACGATGGTTTTCAGCGGTCGCTTTTACCCAGTGACGTGCGGAAATGGCTGGTAGGTTTCAATGCCATAGTGGTTCATTCCATTGGCCGTTATCCACCAAAGCGCCAGCTGGGCGTTAGCAATTCAGGGTAACACACGCTGCAGCAAGCGCTGAGAAGGGCAGGAAAGAGTCCAAACTAATACACGCCGTGTTGTATCCATCCTGACCGGGACTTCGAACAATTTTTGCCGGATACCTTAGGTATTCAGGATACATCCCGAAATTTTTAGGCGTAATGCTTCTTGTTGTTTGATACGTTATAACATAACAAAGCACATTATGTTCAAGATGAAGGGATGCAGACCTCACACCCGCTTGATGGTCCGGCCAACCCTTCCAGATGAGGATTACAATCTATGATGGACACGCGCCTACCTGTTACAGTGCTTTCCGGTTTCCTTGGTGCAGGTAAAACGACGCTTCTGAACCGGGTGCTGAATAATCGTGACGGGCGTCGGGTTGCGGTCATTGTAAACGACATGTCCGAGGTGAACATCGACGCGGATTTGGTGCGCGCTGATACGGAATTGTCCCGCACTGACGAAACGCTGGTTGAGATGTCCAACGGCTGTATCTGTTGTACGCTTCGCGACGACCTTTTGGATGAGGTCAGGCGATTGGCCGCTGAAGGCCGGTTCGACTACTTGCTCATTGAATCAACGGGTATTTCCGAACCATTGCCCGTCGCCGCAACATTCGATTTCCGAGACGAAGACGGTAACAGCCTTTCGGACGTCTCGCGGCTGGATACAATGGTCACTGTCGTCGATTCAGTAAACCTGCTCAGTGATTTTTCCAGTCACGACTTCCTCAAGGACAGGGGGGAAATACTTGGGGATGAAGATGAGCGCACTCTGGTGCATCTGCTCACAGATCAGATCGAGTTTGCAGACGTTGTAATCTTGAACAAGGTCACCGACGCTGGACCAGAACGTGTCGACGCCGCGCGCAAGATCATCCGAAGCTTGAATGCAGATGCTCAGATTGTCGAAACCGATCACTCCGATGTGCCTGCCGAAGCGATTCTGAATACCGGCCTATTCGACTTCGAGAAAGCACATGAACACCCGATGTGGGCAAAAGAGCTTTACGGGTTTGCGGACCACGTCCCGGAAACCGAAGAATATGGCGTAACCAGCTTTGTATACCGAGCAAGGCAGCCCTTCGTACCCGAAAAAATTCTGACTGTTCTAAATGGTGACTTGCCGGGAGTGATCCGTGCCAAGGGGCATTTCTGGATTGCAACCCGCCCGGATTGGGTTGCTGAGTTTTCACTTGCCGGTTCTTTGTCCTCCATCAAACCGCTTGGCACGTGGTGGGCCACTGTTCCAGAAGAACGACGCCCTGATCATGACAGCGCACGGGCTTACATGGAGGCGCATTGGCAAGAGCCCTGGGGCGACCGGCGGCAGGAAATCGTGTTTATTGGAAGCGGCATTGATTGGCCCGCATTGAAGGCCCGTCTGGACGCAGCCTTGCTTCCCGCACTTGTAGCGGACCGACCCGAGAATTTGCCGAACTTGCCCGATCCTTTCCCTATGTGGCGCGGCGCCGAGGCGGCAGCATGACCTACGCTCGAGAAATCATGAAAGACACGGCTGTTGGGGTAAGCGTCGCGGAAACGCTCAATGGTTTGACAGCGATCCATAACCCGGACTGCGCTGCCGTGATATGGCGCAGGAACCCTTTGCAACATTTTCAATCGTGGATCGACGGGTTGCCATCGGAAAACCTACCGAAAGCTCGATTGATCCTGCGCCCGGAATCGGTTCGGCAGGCGGTCTTTCAGATATGCGAAGCGTCCGGAACACCTAATACCGAGGAACGAGACCGCTTAGTTGATGACGTTGCTGCGTTAGCAAAAATTTTTACAGACTTTATGAGAACTGAATGGCTGCGCCTGCGATTGGATGTTGTGACCACGAATGCCTGTCGCAAGTTTCATATTGATGCTGTTACCGCGCGTCTCGTCTGCACATACCGAGGAACAGGTACACAATATGGCAGTTCGACCGACGGCACCGAACCCGATCGCATCTTCACCGTTCCTACAACCGCTCCGATAGTTTTGCAGGGAACGCGCTGGCCTGAGCAGCCGAGTTCAGGCCTGCTGCACCGCTCGCCACCGATTGAGGGCTCAGGAGAAACACGACTTGTGCTGGTTCTCGATCCTGTCGTGGAACCTGAGAACGAACTGGACCATGTATTGAATCACTGACTTTTCAATTAAACGCCATACCGAAATTGGTGTGGCGATGGTTGACCTCGAGAACGTGCCGACACTCCTATTTATTTGATAGATGTTCGCTTTGTTGCATCGTGTGAGGTCGAGCGGCTCGGGCAAAGGTGCAAGGGACCCTATTTACAGAGACCTTGATTAGTCTTGATGCTTTCTGTTTTGCACCGCTTCTGTTGATAATAATCTTGTGGGGAAAACAATTTGCGTCAAGCCGGGCCTTTTGGTCGCCGCGCGTGCTTCCGGTGGTGATCCGTTCGATCTTGGGCAAAGTAAGGTAAAGCCACGCAACCCCTTCAACCAGAAGGAGAAAAGATCGCATAAAGCCTGCACTGACTCGAAATTTTCGAGATTTTGTACTATTAAGGTAGTCCTTCAGGGTTGTTATGTATCTGGACTGTTTCGATCTAGCGCACCGGCCGTTTGCGATCTCGCCGAACCTGGACTTCCTGTACTGGTCAGAAAGTCATCGGCGTGCCTTTGACATGATCAAGGCAGAAATCCTCGGGAATGTACCAATGACCGCGCTGATCGGAAAAACCGGCGTGGGTAAAACCTTGCTGACATATGCCCTGATCAAAGACACCGAAATTGCGCAGAAACACCAAGTCCATCTGTTGACCAACCTGTCTGGCGATGCTGCCGAAGTCCGCCAGCGGCTGTTGTTAACCTTTGGCAAAACAGCAATTGGCACGGCCGCACAGGCCAAAATCGAGCAAACTCTGATTGAGATCAGGTTAAGCGGATACATCCCGGTCATTGTCGCAGATGAGGCGCAGACCCTATCCCCGGAAGGGGCCGAGGTTCTGAGCCGTATCTCGGGCAATCCCAGGATAGGACCGGTACCGGTGTTGCTGGCAGGACAGAGCGATCTGGGAAGTCTGCTACGCAAGCCGGAATATCGTTGCCTGCGAGATCAGATTGGTGAGCCGGTCTATTTGCGAGAGTTGCCAGTCGGCGAAGTTGACGCTTACATCCGCACCCGTTTGGTGCAGGCGGGGGCAAAAGGTGACCTGTTCACTCCTGATGCTGCGAGGCGCATCCATAAGAAAGCCAGCGCTATTCCGCGCCTGATTAACAAGCTTTGCGAAGCACTTCTGTATCTTGCGGCTCAGGAAAAACTGAAAGTAATCGACGGCCCCACAGCCCTGCGGTTGATGCACGAATATGTCGACCCTGTCACACTGGCGTTCCGGCCACGAGGCGACAGCCCTGTAACACTGCTTGAGCCCCGCGAAACAAGAACCGCGGCAAAGCAAACGTCCACGACGCAGATCACTCCGCCCGCTATGGCAGACCGGCCGCTCATCCTGCGCAATCCGGCGCCTGCCTCGCCTCCAATCCCGGCAAAAACACCTCGGCGCACTTCACACAGCAGACTAGCCTTGGCAGGTACCGCCGGGTGTTTGGCGGCAATTGCTATTTTGTTGAACCCGTGGGTGGACAGTTTTCTGAAGGACCGTCTTCGGAATCCTCCCTTGACACAGGACGTCTTAGAAATTGCACAGGAGCCCGCGACACAACCGATCATCAACCTAAGAGACGTGGAACAAACATTGGCAGATGACGCCGTATCAGTTGAGGCCACTGAACCCACGATCAAGAAAACCCTCACTGCGCCTCCAGATATTTCCGCCCTGGTCAAACCGATTGACGCGGCCCCCAATGCTGCGGCCGAGGAGTTTTTTCGCAATGCGCTAAACAGCAACAAAACGGCTGACATGGCTGTATTATATTCGCGTGCCGCGCTACGCGGGCATGACCGGGCAGCGCAGTATCTAGCTCAGATGTTCGAAACCGGAGATGGGGTTGCCTATGCGCCTTCGGTTGCAGCACGTTGGTACAACCTGACCAATGATGAGATATCGCCTGTCAATACAGGCGCGCGCGCGACTGGAATTGCACCCAAACCGTTGTTCTCAAGCAGGACTGCGGATGAAATCGAGTTGATTTGGGAAGGTCAGGGGCTCTCTTTTTTCGTCGAGTTTGCAGATGACGAAGGCCAAGTTCTGGGGCGGTTTGAAACCCCGCTAACCGCGGCCCGGCTGCAAATACCAGATTCGGTCACCACATGGCGTGTCGCGGCAGAAGGCGCTGCACCCAGCAGTTGGCAAACCATAGGCGGACCGGATCAGCCCTGAGGCCGACATTTCAGCACCCGATTGTGGCGCAGATCCTGTTACGATACACGGCGTTTGCCGGGCTTTCGTCAGCCGTTTGCGCGGACACTGGCGCACAATTCAGCTCATATTCCTCGGCCAATCCCCGGTTGACGCAGGCACCGATTTCCCAACCCGGTGGAATATCGTTCAGGTCAACCTGATTCCACTTCGGATGGCCGCTTTCCTGCAGCGCCGAGAACTGCGTCAGGATCAGATTTGATACATCGGAAACCGCATCGCAGCTCTGCTGGTGGTAGGAATTGCGGCGCGGGTCATATTCATAGGTCATCAGAACCGCCTTGACCGCAACAAGGTCGACCGGGTCCGTCATAAAGGCATACGTGCCCGCCGGTATTTGTGCAGGGGTGTAGACGGCCTGCAACACCGGGTCCACTATCGGCAGCAGATGAAACGCTTCTGGATCTATGTCGGATTCCGCAAACAACCGCGTTGGAGCCCCGGCAACGTAGAAAAAGGCGTCAATCTCACCGTTCTTCAGCTGCGCCATCGAGTCATCGGGCCCGATCGTGAGCGTCTCGGCCGGTTTGACGCCGATCAGATCGAGCAACAGCGAGGCTGTAAGAAACGTGCCGCTGTCGGCTACGCCTACTGCCACCCGTTTGCCGTTCAGATCATCGGTGGATGCGATGTCCTTGGAGGCAAGAATGTGGACCTCTTCGTTATACAAAGGAAAGGCAATGCGCACTCCGGCAATGGCACGCGCAATATCGGGATCATTGGCGGAATAGGTCTTGAGATATTCAAGAACGTCGCTTTGCACGATGCCGAATTGCGTCGCCCTGCGTTTACGCACGCCCAGAAAATTCTCCAGCGACCCTGCACTCTCGTTAACAATCAAATTCTGCCCACAGCCAGCCATCAGATTCGAGATATCCTGACCAAACTGGATATACGTTCCGGTCGGTCCCCCGGTCAGGATGTTCTTTTCGAATTCCTGTGCGTCCGCACGGCTTGTCACAAGCCACAAAGTCATCAACATGACCAGAGACTGCATTAAATACTTGTTAAAATAGGTCATTTGTTTCCCCGTCCTGGTAAAGCGGTTCGTCTCAGCAGCGGCCAAGATCGCGAATAAGAGAGACAAGTGTTTGCCGGTTGATCGTTACAAATACGGTTTCCAGTGCTTCATGTGTACAAACTCCGTTCGCCAGTAAATTCTGCAATTCACTGCGTTGTTGCGGTGCGGCCTGTTCTAGCCCTGGGGCTGCCGCAATAGCGCGGGCAATCTGCGCAGGCGGCAGAGGCACTCTGCGGCGATCTGAAGAAATAGAACCCACGGCGTCATCAGCAGACTCGGCAATCGACGGCGCTATGGCCTCTTGCAGTTCCGCTTTTAACAGGTTGAGCGCAGCCAGAGTCTCTGCCTGCTCTTCTCTGAGTTCGTTCAACTGGGTTCGGAGCACTTCGGCGCTGGCAGCTATGGCATCCCGCTCGGCCGCTGCGGAACGTATGTTGGTCTTGGTCGCCTCGTGTTCGGCAACTGCTGCAGTCCGTGCGTCCTCTGCCTCTTTCCTCAGCTGATCAGCCCTTTGCTGCGCCGCTTCGCTTTCTGCAATCTGTGTTGTGAGATCATCGTGAGTCTGCCGCAGTTGCGGCAGACTGGTTTGTAACGCCGCTAGCTCAGCTTTTGCTGCCTGCGCCTGCTCCAAAACCGCATCGCGGTCCGTTGTCAGGGCTGCCAAATCAGACTGCGCGGCTTTTGTCTGTTCCAGTACCTCGTCCCGAGATGCCGTCATGTCGGACAGCTCAGATTCGGCCTTTTGGGCAGCGGCCAGTGTCGCTTGCGATTTCTCTACTTCGGCCAACAGTTTCTGCAGCTCTGTACGCGCTTGCGCCGTCTGCTGAACAGTGTCCGTTTCCTCGCGTCGCAGCTGCTCGATATCTTTCAAAAGCTGGATGTGTTCGCTCTGAACAGTCTGAAGCTGCGTGTAGGCGTTTTCCAAACGCGACTCGGCTTCCTGAATTTCTGTTTCAAGCGTGGCGATGACGCGTCTGAAAGACGCGGCCTTTTGTGACAGCAGCTCGACTGTGTATTCATCGTCAACTGGCGGAGCCGCGTCCTCGGACGTCTGCGCCCACGAGGTCGAGACGTAGGATATCAAACACAAAACTGCTGCTAAAATGGGAACCCGAATAAACACCAACACACACCAAACACCGGAAATAGTGACATAATTTACCACATTTTGCGCAAAATCGAAAGGTGGGTGTCGCGAAACCTTTCAGAAGTTGGCAAAGGCCGGTCCGGCGAAGGCGGAATTCTAACCCGAACCCTGACGGGGTGACTGCGGTTTTGATAGCGTCACCGGACTAAGATCGCCTCATTACGTTCCGCGTCGCGATAGGGTGTAAACTTGATGTCTGTTTTCACTACCTTGACGTTCTTGCGAAAAAGATTGGGCGGCAGGGTGCCAGATTAGCCGCACAAACAGCGGTTCAAACACGCTGACAAGGTGGCCAACCCCCCTGCACGGATGCCCCGCCATACCAGAAGGAGAGCTTGTGCGCTGTGTTCGTCTATGCCCGATACGGCGTAACATAGCGGTATCTTAAGAGAATTATGCGCGATCGATGCGTTCGTGTGGATCACAGCGCACTTAGTCAAAGGATCGCTACCGAGGATTGTGGTCGACGAGACCGGCGAAAACAGAGTGTGGGGCTGTGCGGTAATTAACCGAGGGAAATCCCTGCAATACTCCAGGTGCTCTAAAAAGCTGCCAGGTCGCGTGCCTTAGACTAGTAACCGTTCGGGTCATTTCCGAATTCTCCAAAACGCGACTGAACATAGGTACAGAAGGCCTTATGAATTTTCCCCTGCGCAAAACCATTTCGACCTGCCAATACGATATTCAAAGGACGCAGCTGCGCGCGTAAGCGAAGCGTCTTCACCGATCCTCCGTCATAGGTTGAACCGGTCGCGGGTGACATGACCAGAAAAGTAAAGCCAAACCCTGCTGCAACCGCGCTGCGCACTGTTTCCAGAGATGTAGACACATAGGCGACTTCAGGGGACAGACTTAATTCGGCCAATAGCTCGTCGAAATAATCCCGGCTGCCGGGCCCGTCGAACATAACATAAGGCAGACCGGAAAGGTCCGCGAGATCGACGCTGTCCCGATGTGCCAGCGGATGATCGGCGGCGATAACGACCTGAGGCTGTAGGGTCGAAAGTTGGATCACTTCCAGACCATCCAACGAAGCGCCGCGATCATAGGTCAGCGCCAGATCAATCTCGCCATCACGCAGAGCGGAGGCAAGCGCAGACAAACCCATTTCGCTTTGCCGAATTGAAACATCGGGCATGACGGTGCGAAATCCGCCAATGAGCATTGGAAGGTAGAACGGAGCCAGAGTCCAAAAAGCGCCCAAACGAATTTCTCCGGCAGATTCGACAGCCATCGCGTGGGCTTGATTGCTGACCCATTCCGCTTGCGCTTCCAGACGCGCAACATGCTCAAGAAACAATCGCCCCTGCATTGTGAGCGTTAAACCGCGCGCATGATGGCGGTTAAACAGGACCAATCCTGTCAGACTTTCAAGCTTGTCAATTGCCTGGGCCACGGAAGGTTGCGAGATGTTAAGTGCCCGCGCAGCCTGCGCAATTCCACCCTGTTCGGCAACGGTTCGGAAGTAG
The DNA here is from genome assembly GCF_056539305.1 of Ruegeria sp. BC1. Classification (NCBI taxonomy): domain Bacteria; kingdom Pseudomonadati; phylum Pseudomonadota; class Alphaproteobacteria; order Rhodobacterales; family Roseobacteraceae; genus Ruegeria; species Ruegeria sp. BC1. The sequence goes on along the minus strand of NZ_JBQFUT010000003.1, from coordinate 76,150 downwards.
GTACACTGGCGGAGGGTAAAGCGAACCATATTTTGCCTATCTTAAGGAGAATAATTTAAAGTTTTTGTATTTTTAAAAAATGGGCAAGTTAAAAATTGCCCGGAGGACATCAGCCTTCTACTGATGGCGCCGGCACCACTACTAAGAGCGGGAGCCATCTATGTCGTCAGACCAAACAGTTTCAGAGCTAATCGATACTGCAAATCGTAAGATGGTGGATGCTGTGGCCATGCCACCCTCGATCTACACAAGTTCAGATTTCCTGAACCGCGAGCTGGAGTCGGTATTCAGCAAAGATTGGGTCTGCGTCGGACGGGCCAGCCGGCTGGCAGATTCCGGTGACTATATGTCTTTTGAACTCGCCGGACAGCCCATGGTGGTTTTGCGGGATAAATCCGGTGACCTGCGCGCCTTCTCGAACGTTTGCCTGCACCGCATGTCCACGATTGTTGAAGGCGAAGGAAATGCCCGCGTTCTGGTTTGCCCCTATCACGCCTGGACCTATGATCTGGAGGGCAATTTGCGCGGTGCCCCGTTCATGAAAGAAACCACCGGGTTCTGTAAAGAAAACTACAGATTGCCTCAGATCCGGTGCGAAGAATGGCTGGGCTGGATTTACGTCTCATTGAATCCCGAAATTGAAAGTGTGTCCTCTCAATTGTCCGAGCTTGAGCGGATGATCTCGCGCTATCGGATGGAGACATATGTCGAATGCTTCCGAGAATTGCATGTCTGGGACACGAACTGGAAAGTCCTGGCAGAGAATTTCATGGAAAGTTATCATCTTCCGGTTTGCCACGCCGATACCGTCGGGGGCCATTCCAAGCTTGAAGAGATGGATTGCCCGCCGGGTCTGAAGAATTTCAACTATCACTGGATTACCAAGGAAGCTTCGCTGCCGATGGGGAACGCGCATCCGGACAATACGCATCTTGAAGGCGATTGGCGGAAAACCACGGCGCTGATCACTATTTATCCCAGCCATCTGATTACTCTGACGCCGGGCTACTTCTGGTATCTGTCGTTGCATCCTAAAGGTACCGGACAGGTCTCCATCGTCTTTGGTGGTGGTCTGTCGCCCGAATTCATGGCTGACCCGAAGGCGGACGAGTATATAGCAACGCTAAAGAAACTGCTGGATGACGTGAATGCTGAAGACCGGGGTTGTACGGAAAAGGTATTCCGGGGTCTGAATGCCAACACCGCACGGCCAGGGCACCTGTCCTATCTTGAACGTCCGATCTATGATTTCACACAATACCTGGCTGAAAAGATCGCCGGACTTAACCGCACCTTTGCATCGTGAGCTTAGACATAATCACCAACCCTGCCCAGCGGTGAGAAACAGGTTAAAAGGTTCCCCATTGTTACGGCAGATGTCGTGTGACCTGGTGTTCATGCTACCCTTGGTTCTGCCAACCAGGCGGCCACACCTTCCTTTCGGATGACTCAGCAGGACGTTGTAAAATTGGCTTTTAGGTAACGTCAATCCTAATCGCCTTCTCTTCTCTGAGCGTGTTGGTCAGCCAATAACAGTCGCGCGTGTCACTACTCTGTTTACTGAGACGTAAATTTGCTGGGCCGTTTGGGGGCGACGTTTTCCTTAATCAAATAAAATGCGGGTCTCTTCATTGGAAGAAAGCAATTCAGGTGTTCCTAGAAGACAACTGAGTGTTCTAGAATGACTGAATAGAAATGGGGATGCATGCTGGTGGTTCGCAGACAGGAATTCTGCAGTGACCGCAAGCGAAAGGATCAAATGTCTGATATCTCGCGCTGGCTAGAGAAACATGGCTTGTCCAAGTATGCTGGGGCCTTTGCCGAGCATGAAATCGAACTTGGCGATCTAACTGAGTTGTCGGATGAAGATCTCATTGCAATTGGGCTTCCCTTGGGCCCAAGACGGCGATTCATAAAAGCTGTTCGAGCTGATGCGAATGAAGGGCATCGACCGGGTAATACTGCGTTAGGCCCCGCGATTGTGGCAGAGCGTCGGCAGCTAACTGTGATGTTTATCGATTTGGTCGGGTCAACGGAAATATCTCAGCGGATCGATCCGGAAGATTTATCTGAAGTTCTTCGGCTTTTCAAAGAAACATGTGCTGCGTCAGTTGCGGCCTTTGATGGCCACATCGCAAGCTACTATGGCGATGGGATTATGGTCTTTTTCGGGTTTCCTCACGCACACGAAGATGACCCGGAGCGAGCCATTCGCGCAGGTCTTCGTATTGTCGAGGAAATTCCAAATATCCGCACTCATGCGAAGCTGAATGTTCGAATAGGGATAGCAACCGGGCTGGTCGTTGTCGGCGATCTACGTGGCGAAAAAATGTTTGAGGATGGAACAGCGATGGGCGAGACGCCGAACCTTGCTGCGCGCCTTCAGGCAATGGCTGATCCTGGCACGATGATCATCGCTCCTAATACTCATCATTTGGCGGGTGATGCTTTCGAATACGTTCTGCGTGGTGCATTCAAGCTAAAAGGTTTTGCCAGGGAAGTTGAAGCCTGGCAAGTGACAGGAGCACGAGATACAGTCAGCCGCTTCATGGCTTTGGATGACGCTCTACTGAACCCTCTGGTCGGTCGCACAGCAGAATATGATACCCTGAATGAAAAGTGGAAGCTGGCAAGTTCCGGTCAGGGGCAGGTTGTGCTGGTGTCTGGTGAACCAGGTATCGGTAAGTCTCGTTTGGTCGAAGAATTAAGACAGAATATTCCGAAGGTGTCGCACACCCAAATTCGATATCAGTGTTCCCCCTACCACTACGCGAGCGCGTTTTATCCTGCCATTCGTCAACTTGAGAATACGGCAGGCCTTCGTTCGGATGAGCCAAATGACGTTAAACTCAAAAAAATCTCGTCCGTTCTGAGCGATCATTCCGACCATGCCCTGAAGCTGGCTGCGTCTCTTCTTTCGGTTCCGTTCGAGGATCAATTGGGGGCACTGAATCTGACCCCCCAGCAACTCATGGATCAGACGTTGGAAATGCTGCTGAGCAATCTGACTTCGCAGGCTGAGGAAAAACCGGTGTTGCTGTTGTTTGAAGACGCGCATTGGATTGATCCCACAACTAACTTGCTGCTTGATCGGATTGCAGAACGAATTCGCGACCTTCGGGTATTGGTTGTTATGACATTCAGGCCTGAATTCGACCCAGGTTGGGCGTTGCAATCCAACCTTTCTAAAGTGGTCCTGAAGCCATTGGATTTCCACCAGGTCAAAAGCATTGTGAACGACGTTGCCAAGGGTCAGTCGATCTCTGGTGAAATGTACGACCTAGTCGCGGCCAGATCTGACGGTGTCCCGCTATACGTTGAAGAAGTGACGAAAGATCTTCTGGAATCCGGGGTTTTGACGACAGGGCAGGATAAATACTCGCTGGGTGGGGCGTCTCCGGCAAGCTCGGTTCCCAGCACGTTGCATGATGCGCTTATGGCGCGGCTTGACCGCCTGAGTTCCGTCAAGGAAATAGCCCAAATCGGAGCGGTAATTGGACCTCAATTTTCGTTTCCGTTGATCGCCAAAGTGGCTCCTATCAGCGATAAGGCGCTACGCGCAGGATTGGAGCTTCTGGTTGACGCCGGCATCGTTACAGTTTCCGAGGAGGACGGCCTGGAAATCTTTAGCTATCGTCACGCCCTTATTCGCGACACCGCCTACAACAGCCTTTTAAAGAGCGAGCGCCGGGTTTTACATGCTCGAGTGGCGCACACGCTGGCAAGTAAAACATCCCACATTGGCGATGCCAGTCCAGAAATTCTGGCCCACCACTACACAATGGCGGGGATGAGCAAGGAGGCCATTGACTGCCGTTATCTCGCTGGCCAACGCGCAGTTCAACGTTCTGCAAATACCGAGGCGAATACACAACTGTCCTTGGCGATCGAGCAGCTGGGCCAACTGACACATAGCGTGGAACGTGACCGGAAGGAAATCGAGGTTCAGGTTCTCAGGGCAGGGGTTTTGCGATCGACCGCAGGAATAGCCGCTGATGAAACCGGGACGGTCTACACAAGAATACGCGACTTGTGTGAGCGGGTGGAAGAAACCGATCACTTGTTCCCGGTATTGAATGGTCTGTATTCCTTTCATTTGGTGCGTGCTGAGTATGATTTGGCCAGGAATGTTTCGACGCAATTGCTGAGCTTGGCGGACTCGACAGGTGAGACACAGCATCAGATGGTGGCGCATCGGGCGATGGGGGCAGTGCTATTTCATATTGGGGAACTGGACCCCGCCTACGAGCACTTGAGTAAAGCGTTAGAGCTTTATAGCCGAAAACGCGACGGGCATTTGGCTTACATCTATGGATCGGACCACGCAGCGATCACGTCGTGCTTTTTAAGCATGGCTGTATGGATGCGCGGAGAGCCCGACAAAGCGCTGGAGATCCAGAAACAAGCGGTTGCTGCAGCACAAAAGCTGGAGCATGCCCACAGTATTGCGCAGTCGCTCACTTACTTGTGCATGCTTCATCTTCTGCGCCGCGAACCCCGGCAAGTACTTGAGATCGCGGATCAGCTCGAGGCGCTGTCTTCCAAACACTCTTTCACCTTCATGTCGCTGACTGCAGCACTCTGGCGTAGTTGGGTGGGTGCATTTCTTTCGCCTGGGCCGGAAACCATCCGCGCGCTGCGAAAGGCGTCGGATGCCTGGTGGGGCAGCGGAGCAGGAAACTACAAACCCTTCTTTCTCACCATGATTGCTGAACTCACCTTGAAAATAGGTGATCGGGAAAGTGCATTGCGGTTGCTAGCCGATGCACGCAGGCAGCAAAGCCTGACTAATGAAGGGTGGGCGCAAGCTGAAACGGCCCGGGTTTACGCTATGGCAGTTTCTGGAAGCCGGGTCGCTGACGCCGAGTTTCGTGAGGCATTGAGTGCCGCCGAACAACAGAATGCGAAGATGTTCGCACTTCGGATAACCGTGGATTACATTAGGAGCTGCAAGGATTTTAAACATGCTCCAGCTTTCGCTGTGGACTTAAGCGCCGTTCTAGGAACAGTTATTGGAGGAGAGCAAACAGTTGAGAAGAACGAGGCTAATAATCTGCTTGGTGAGGCAACTCTGGGTTAATTCTGGACCATTCAGAGTGGCGTCGTGAAAGCCCGTTTTCGTTTCAGCAGATTCTAGAAAAACGCTTCATTTGAAGAGTTCCCACCCCATCAGCGGCACGTGCAACTATGGGCGCCAGAATGGGTGTGTCTTCATCGTTGCAACCAGCGATAGAGGCCTGCGGCAGCATCTGAGATATACACTTCAGCGGTCAGGGGCCGGGCCCGATGTTCCTCGAATTGTCAGGGTCGCTGAATATTCGAAATGACGGACTGGAATCGCGGGGTTTTGCATTCGGTCCAGAAGGATTTCTGCCAATCGCGTACCCAACTTCTTTGGGTTGATTGCCATTGTCGTCAGGCCAGGAGTTGAGACTTCGGCATCCTCGATATCGTCGAAGCCCACCACTGAAAAATCTTGTCCGGGTTTCAAGTTGGACTGGATGAGGCCAAAGCACGCCCCGAGTGCGACAACATCCCCATTGCAGACGATGCCCGTTACCTCGGGGTATTGTTGGCGAAGCGCAGCGATGGCGTCAACACCAGCGCGCTTGGTCTCTTCACACGGCCAGATTATTGGGTTTTTGCCGTCCAGATTATCAATGGCGTCGAGATAGCCGGCAATCCGTTCCTTACGCACGGATGTAAGCTCAGTGCCCCCAAAGTAGGCAATGTGCTTGTGCCCCAAACCAATCAAATGTTGCGTGGCTTGAATGAGCGCTTCGGTATTTAGAACGCCAACGTGATCCAGAGATTGTGAAACCTTTCGCATGAATGTAACAGCGGGAACACCATGAGCATCCAAAAGCTCCATAGCTTCTTCGTTTGTGTTGAACGCCGGAACCCAGATTAAGCCACGGCGACCAAATCGGATGCAAGCTTCCAGGAGACGGTCCTGGCGCTGAAGGTCCCCCTGTGCGTCGAGGACCGACACCATGAAACCTTCGGCCTCCAGTAAGTCGACGGCACCGCTGACGACCTCCGCGTTGAACGGGTTTGCCAGTTTGTTCAGGATGAAGCCGATCTCGCGATTGTCGCCCGATCGCATTGTGGCAGCTGCGTGATTTGGGACGTAGCGAAGCCGCTTGGCTGCGCTCAGAACTTTTTGACGCGTCTTCTCCGAGATTCGGCCCGTTCCACGCATAACCTGACTAACCGTTGGAACCGATACGCCAGCTTCTTTGGCTACGCTTGATAAGGTGGGTTTCTTCGCCATGAATACAGCTTTTTAGATATATCGTTATCTCATGCTGGCAGCCAAAGTCGATTACTTCAAGTGAAATATGATATCCGTGATGAGTTAACTGACTTGACTCGTGATAAAACGATATATCATATTAGCGCCACTCGCCCAGAAACTGGTCCAAGGTTGCCGGCGAGGGAGGGAGGTTGCCGGTTTTCGGTCGGCCTCGGAAATGCGGAGGAAAAAATGTCCATTCATTCGAAACTGGTGGGTGCTGTATCCGGTGTGGCTATGCTTGTTGGCGCAACCGTCGTGCAGGCCGAAACGCTGTTTTGGTCGACCCAAGCCCGTCCTGCGGAAGAGGCGCAAGCCATGCGGACCGAGGTTCTTAGTGGCTATGAGGGTGAGGTAGATTACCAGCCAAATGAAGATGGTCCCTGGCTGACTCGTTTGCAAGCCGAACTGCAAGCGGGTTCGGGTAGCATTGACCTGCTGGGCTCTTTGCATGGCAACTTCTCGGCAATGAATCCTGATGATCTGATGGATCTCAGTGATCTTGGCGTTATGTCCGCCTCTGACACCTTCAACGGGCTGGCAAAGCTTGGAACAGACAGCCTGCAATACATGCCGTGGATGCAAGCGAGCTATATTATGGCCGCTAACAAGGAAGCACTGCAGTACTTGCCTGAAGGGGCAGATATTGACGCGCTGACCTACGATCAGCTGATTGCCTGGACAGCCAATGTCGAAGAAGCGACAGGTCAAAAGAAATTCGGCTTTCCGGCTGGCCCTAAGGGGCTGAAACACCGTTTCTTCCAAGGCTATCTGTATCCCTCTTACACGGACGGCGTAGTGCGGACGTTTGCCTCGCCCGAGGCTGTGACGGCATGGGAGAAATTCAAGGAGTTGTGGAGTCACACGAACCCAGCCTCGACCAACTTCTCGTTCATGCAGGAACAGTTGCTGAACGGAGATGCGTGGATCGTCTTCGATCATACTTCGCGTCTGGCACAGGCATTCAATGAGCGCCCTGACGATTTCGTCGCATTCCCGGCGCCGGCGGGCCCAACCGGTCGTGGCTTTATGCCGGTTCTGGCAGGTGTCGCCATCCCGCGAACAGCACCGGATGCCGAAGGCGCCAAAGCCTTGGTGTCTTACTTGATGCAGCCCGAAACGCAGATCGCAACCCTGAAGGCTACAAACTTCTTCCCAGTGGTTGATGTCGAGCTGCCTGACGATCTGCCGCCTTCGGTCAAAGCGGCCGGTGAAGCGGTTGCCAAAATGAGCGGTTCGGCAGACGCCAACCCAGGATTGCTGCCTGCCGGTCTGGGCAGCATGGGCGGTGATTTTAACCGTGTCTATGTAGATGCATTCGAACGCATCGTTCTGGCCGGTCAGCCCATCGAGCAGGTATTGGAGGACCAAAAGAAACAGCTTGAAAAGATCATGAACGAAACTGGCGCGCCCTGCTGGGCACCAGATGCGCCTTCAGAAGGTGCTTGCCCGGTCGAGTAAGGCCCTTCCAAATGGCCGGGCCACGACAAGAATGGCCCGGATTCCCAGAATTCCCCCCTCAGCGTAAAGGAGCGGTCCGATGGAAGCGCGGCTATTGCCATACTTTCTGATCCTCCCGGTGACCCTATTTCTTTGCCTGTTCTTCCTCTATCCGTTTGCTTTGGTTGCCCAGCAGGCGTTTGGAACTGAGAACGGCTTCTCACTGGATAATTTTCGTGAGGTTGTGAGCTACTGGAAGTTCCCGATCTCGATGAAGAACACCTTCCTTTTGGCGGCAGCCGTGGTGCCGATTCAGTTGGCTCTGTCGCTTTTGATGGCCACAATGGTCACAAGGATGGAAAAGGGCCGCGATCTGGTTCTGTACATCTGGACCATCCCGCTGGGTATTTCGGATCTTGCGGCTGGTATCATCTGGCTGGCGATTTTCGAACAGTCAGGCTTCCTAAACTCGATGATGGTCGGGCTTGGTGTCACAGAGCAACCCGCGAGTTTGCTGAGCTATCAAACCCCCTGGGTTGTGTTTCTGGCGATCATGCTGGCAGAGATTTGGCGGGCGACCGCGATTATGCTGGTGATCCTTGTGGCGGGTATCGGTCTGATTCCCAAGGAATACTACGAGGCCGCGGATGTGTTTGGAGCATCGCGCTGGAAGCAGTTCACCCGTATTACCCTGCCGCTATTGCGACCGTCGCTGCAAACGGCCCTGATCCTGCGCGTCATCCTGGCTTTCGAAGTCTTCGCCGTGGTCGCAGCTCTTGGTGGCACGATATTCCCTGTGCTCATGGGCGAAATCTACGCCTATCAGTTTGACCTTCAAAATGGAGGGGCGGCTGCTGCGCTTGCGATCATCGTTCTGATCATATCGATCGTCTTCACTCTGATCATCCTTCGCGCTCTGCGCGTCCCGAAAGGAGCTACGATATGACGGCTGTTGCTGACGTAGTAGCCCCTGACGCCCGTAAAGCGGGTAGGGGACTTTACCGGGCGGGAGTGATCCTGTTGTGTGCATGGGTGATCGTGCCGCTTTACCTGCTATTCGTGAACACGATGTCTTCACCGGATACGGTGAACAGCTTCCCCAAGAGCTTCCTCCCGGAATTCGACATGGGATCCTTGGAATTTTTCATGGGGTTCCAGGGAATGCTGGCGGCGTTGTGGAACTCGGTTGTGGTTGCCTTGATGACGATGGTGATGTCCATCGCAATCGGAGCCCCGGCAGGTTATGCCCTGTCGCGCTTCGATTTCCGAGGGAAAGAGCTGTTCCGGCTGCTGATCCTACTGACACGGGCCTTTCCGCTGCCGCTTCTGGCACTGCCGCTAGCGGTTCTGTTTATACGCACGGGCCTGGATGACACAGCCATTGGTCTGGCGCTTGTCCACACGACTCTGGCGATCCCTTTCGCGGTGCTCATCACATTTTCTCTCTTCTCGGGTATCCCGTTGGAACTTGAGGAAGCGGCCTGGACTTTGGGCTGCACACGGCTGACCGCTTTCACCAAAGTGATCTTGCCTTTGGTGCTTCCGGGGATCACGGCCTCTGCGATTTTCGCCTTCGTGATCTCGTGGAACGAAGTGTTCGCAGCCGCCGTGCTTACCATCGAGAATCGAACGCTTCCTGCGTTTTTGTTGCAGACATTGGGTGAGGCCCCTTTGCACCTGAAGTTTGCAGGTGGGTTCATCCTTGTTGTGCCTGCGCTGATCTTCATCTTCGCGGTTCGCAAATATCTCTTTGCCATGTGGGGCATCGCCAACCGCTGAGCGGTGGCTGAAAGGAAACTGTTATGGCTGAAATACAGATCAAGAACGTTGCCAAGAATTTTGGGACTTACCAAGCTCTGCACGACATAAACCTGACTATTGCAGACCAGGAATTCATGGTCCTTCTGGGGGCTTCGGGCTGCGGTAAGTCAACGCTTTTGCGCATCATAGCCGGGCTTGAGACAGCGACGACCGGGGAAGTCTGGATCGGAGGCCGCAGGGTGGATCACCTGTCGCCCAAGGACCGCGGTATCTCGATGGTTTTCCAGAACTACGCAGTGTTCCCGCACCTGACGGTATTCGAGAACATCGGCTTTGGTCTTCGAATGCAAAAGCTGCCTGATGATGAAGTCAAACGTCGGGTCGAGCGCACCGCTGGTTTGATGCATATCGAGCAGCTTCTTAAGCGCTATTCCGGCGAGTTGTCCGGTGGTCAACGCCAACGGGTCGCAGTTGCCCGTGCGTTGGCGATGGAGCCGGATGTGATCCTCATGGACGAGCCTCTGTCGAACCTTGACGCATTGTTGCGGATGGAAATGCGCGCAGAGCTAAAGGGCGTTCTGGCTGAAAGCAAGACCACTGCCATCTATGTGACCCATGACCAGGTCGAAGCCATGTCAATGGCTGACCGGATCAGCGTCATGCATCAGGGCAAAATCGTCCAGGCGGCCTCGCCCATTGAGGTGTACCGGGATCCAGCGGCTGAGTTTGTGGCCAGTTTCATCGGCAATCCGCCTATGAACTTTCTTCCGGCTGAAGCAACGGGTTCTGGTCGGTGGACAGTTGCAGGACAGAGCTTTGATGGCCCCGCAAATGGCAAGACCCTGAAATGGGCCATTCGCCCGGAAGACCTGCACATTGCGGATCAGGGCTTTGGAGCGCGAGCCAAAGTTGTTGAGCCTTTGGGCGCACATTTGCTTGTGACTTGTGATGTGGAGGGGCACCAGTTCCGTGCGGTGCTGGACAGTGAACTTAACGTGAAGCCCGGTGACGTGCTTACCCTGGCGCCACAAGAAGGCCGGGGTCGCTGGTTCGACCCGGAAACCACTCTGGCCGTTGCGTAAAGGAGAAGCAGGATGAGCCAAGCGCTGATCGATCAGGCCCGTAAGGTTATGGAAGGCAACGACCGCGGCAACTATACCGTGCCTACCCACGGTCTTTATCCCTTCCAGTGGAACTGGGACAGCGCATTGTCCGCGCTTGGCTTTTCACATTTCGACATGAACCGGGCTTGGGTCGAGATGGAGACCCTTATGGCGCACCAGTGGGATGACGGAATGGTGCCCCATATAGTTTTCCACGAACCTGATGACGGGTATTTTCCCGGTCCTGAGATTTGGCAAACCGGAAAAACTGTGCCCACGACGGGCATTACTCAGCCAGCGGTCGCGGGTTTAGCCTTGCGCAAGCTCTATGATCGAGCCGAAGACAAAGCCGCCGCCCGCGTGCGGCTGGCCAAGCTTCTGCCCAAGGTCCACGCTTGGCATCAATGGTTCTATCGCTACCGAGATCCTGAAAACACGGGTTTGGTGGCAATCATTCATCCATGGGAATCCGGGCGCGATAACTCAGTCGACTGGGACGAAGGCTTGGATGCTGTCCCGATTGAGGGATTGGCACCCTTCACGCGACGTGACACGACACACGCTAACCCCGATCACCGCCCTTCTGACGAGCAGTATAAGCGCTATATTTGGCTGGTTGAACATTTCCGTGGGCTTGGTTGGGACAACTCCAAGCTCCACGATGCCTCGCCTTTCCGGCTGGTTGACCCCGGCTTTAACGGCATTCTGACACGTTCCTGCGATGATGTTGCGCATTTGGCTGACGTCTTGGGCGATCATGCGATTGCATCTGAGGCCCGTGCGATGGCCTCGAAAGGGCGGGCGGCATTGGAAAGCCTCTGGAATCCTGCGTTGGGGCAATATTCCTGTTACAACCGCATGACCGGGCGCCTACAGGATACGCCTACTGTTGGCGGGCTGCTTGCAGCTATTGCGGATATCCCTCCTGCCCGGGCTGAGGTATTGGCGAGAAGGATAGGATTGCTGGCCCAGCGTTGCGGCTATTTGGTGCCCAGCCACGACCCTGCAGATGACGCCTTTGATAGCAAGCGCTACTGGCGTGGGCCGACATGGTTGATCGTCAACTATATGATTGCAGAAGGACTGGCGCGGTCAGGACAGAAGGCGATGGCGGAACGTATCCACGCTAACAGTTTGCACCTCATAGAAAAAAGTGGCTTTGCAGAATATTATGACCCGATGAGTGGCGAGCCATGTGGCGGCGGCAGTTTTACCTGGACCGCTGCGATGGTGATTGAAATCCTCAAGACCCTAAAAGTGCCAGCGTGACTCGTACCGGCATCGAAGAAGTCATGCTTGAAGTCAATGAAATGGATTGCTCATACGGTTTCACCGACAACCGTGACCGCGATTCTTAAAAAATGGACCTGTTACATTCACCCTTCTCGTTGGAGTGTAGAGTGAAGTAGCTAAGAGCGGCGGTAGTTGATTTGGTTAGCTGTTTTTCCCGCTAATTTGAACAGGTGGAGCCTAGGTTTGAATTGACCCGTAAGGATCATGTTAACTAACTCGATGCCATCCAAGATTTATGTGGCTGAAGCCATTGATCGATACCGGTCGCGCTGGTCGCACTTGCGTTCCCCACCAATCCACTTATGAAAGAGCACTCAAATGACCTAAGGAAAAGTTTGCGATGCGCATGCGCGATACGTTCATCAAACCGATGCACCCTGAAGGCATTCGGTTTGTCGCGATCTTTGCCGCCATCACGGTCGGTTTGTTTCTCTTGTCCGACATTCTGGGGTGGATTGGCGTCGGCCTCACTGTCTGGTGCTACTATTTCTTTCGCGACCCGGAACGTGTGCCCCCGGCAGGAGAAGGCTTGATTGTTAGCCCTGCGGACGGAGTGGTTTCGCTGATCGAACCGGCAGTGCCGCCGAAGGAACTTGGCATGCCCGACACGCCTCTTACCCGCGTTAGTGTGTTCATGAGTGTCTTCAACTGCCATGTGAACCGGACGCCCATAGAAGGTGAGATTGCCGCCGTCGCCTACCGTCCCGGCAAGTTTTTCAACGCATCCCTGGATAAGGCCAGTGCCGATAACGAGCGCAACAGCCTGCGAATTCGGATGGGGAATGGTCAGGATCTGGCCGTCGTTCAGATTGCCGGTCTTGTGGCCAGACGGATTGTCTGCTTCGTGAAACCAGGCGACGCGATGCAGACAGGAGACCGGTTTGGATTGATCCGTTTCGGGTCTCGGCTGGATGTCTACTTGCCTGACGGTGTGGAGCCGCAGGTACGCGTCGGGCAAACGATGATCGCCGGCGAAACTATTCTTGCCAGTTTGCTCACCCCCAAAGAATAGTAGGTGCCTGGATCAGTGACAGAACCATCCGAACAGGAAGAGGCCGGGTTTACACTAATCCATTTGCTGCCGAACGTGCTGACAATAACGGCCATTTGCGCTGGCCTGTCAGCAATCAGGTTTGGCGTTCAAGGCAACTACGTGCTCGCGGTCCAGTTGATAATTGCCGCGTGTGTGCTCGATGGGTTGGATGGGCGGATTGCCCGTCTACTTAGCAGCGACAGCAAACTGGGGGCCGAACTGGACTCACTTGCAGATTTCCTGAACTTCGGAGTGGCTCCCCCGCTCGTGCTCTACTTCTGGGCTTTGCAGGATATACGAAGTGTGGCGTGGATTGCCGTTTTGTTCTTTGCGATATGCTGTGTAATGCGTCTGGCTCGGTTCAATGTTAACAGCAAATCCGAGACCAGCGATCAGGACAGCGCCTATTTCGAGGGGGTCCCGGCTCCTGCTGGGGCTTTGTTGGTCATGTTGCCAATGTATATATCCTTCGCTTTTGCGAATGCCCCCTTGCTGCCCAGTATTTTGAATTGCCTTTACATGGCGATCATCGGTCTTCTACTCATCAGCCGTATTCCAACCTGGTCTTTCAAGACCACAAGGATCTCGCGCGAGAACGTAAAGTACTTTCTTATTGGCGTCGTGGTTGTAGGGGCTGCGCTGCTGACATTTGCCTGGGCCACTCTAATCATACTTTGTGGTGGGTATGTAGGAATGGTTGCCTGGGCATGGTTCGACAAGGAAACACATTCTAAGCGTTAAGGACCCGATATGGACATCAAGGCCGTTCAAACCTCTTATGCTCGCTGGGCGCCCGTCTATGACAAGACGTTTGGGGCGATCACCAATGTTGGGCGACAACACGCGGTTGAATACATCAATGGACGTCCTGGAAAGATACTGGAGGTTGGCGTCGGCACCGGGCTGTCCCTGGCACATTACGGGCCCGAGACGCAGGTGACAGGTATCGATTTCAGCGAGGACATGCTGAAAAAGGCACGCGACAAGGTAAAAGATCTATCGCTGGACCATGTCGCGGAACTACGGCAAATGGATGCCCGCACGCTTGATTTTCCAGACAACCATTTCGATACGGTTGTCGCGATGCACGTGCTATCTGTCGTTCCGGAACCGGAAAGGGTGATGGCTGAGATTGCGAGAGTTTGCAAACCGGGTGGCCGGGTGGTGATTACCAACCATTTCAATCGATCGCAGGGCCTGCTTGCGTCGGTAGAGCGCGTTATTGCCCCGTTGGCAAATACGATCGGCTGGCATTCCGATTTCGAGATCGAAACGGTGCTGCAGGAGGATACGCTTTCCGTTGAAGAGCAAAGGTCGATTCCTCCGTTGGGAATGATGACCTTTCTGGTTTTGAGGAAAGAAGCGGGCGTGTAACGGCCCAATAAAATTACTCGGGGCGGCTAGATGGGAGCTGAGTGACATCCTTTTGCCGAGCCATTTAGCACATTCTGCGTCCTAAAATGTAATATGAACGCCTCGCTTGCAGAGTTTCAGGGTGTCTGGAAAGCGGCCACATTCCCATCCTACAATGGTTACTGGCAAAATTCTAAACAAGTCCCGCCATTGTCGTAACAGCAAGAAAGCTTGATTGACGCACAGTGCCAGAACCAGCACAATTTTGAAGGTCCCCATCCTGATCGACGTATCTCGCGCCCCCGCGGTAAATTGCGGGAAGATAGGATGGCCTTCATGCCCCTTTTGTGCCGTAGCCGTAAACTCCGGATGTAGTCGTTTCACAATGAAGCTGACCAATTCGGCTTTAACAAATTAAAGTGGTAAAACTACCTGTCAAAACCTTTCCAGTTTAGGCGTGGTTTTATCTCCTCAAATATGAATGCCGGGTGTACCTGCGGCGGTGCTGGTGGCCAATTTTCAGACTCATAAAAAGGAACCGATTGACGGCTCAGGCCGCAGATGTATTTGCAGACAGGCTCAGCAGGTCGAGGCGTGTGTGGTTGAAATAAACAATAGGGCCGCGTAATCGAGCCCGCGCCTCACATGGGCGCGGGAACTGTTTCCGGGCCTTCATTTGTCAGTGAGAGAAAAAATTCTTCGTTTGACAAAAAGTCGTTTGGAGTTGCCGTCTGCTCAGGATCTTCATCCAAATGCTTTTGGAACTGGCCAATCAAATCCTTGAGCTGTTCTACCAACTCGTTCGTTTCGCCAATCTTCGGAATCTAATCATTTTCCATTGCGACCGAGATTGCCGCGATGGCAGTTTTTTCTGATCTTAACAAAGGAAAGGATACCCAGCTGGCGTTTGTACGGCTGTACTGGTCCGGTTTGACCAAAAATCCTTGCTTTCGACCCAAGTCGATAAATTCGTCCACAAATGTGTGCGATGCGTCGCTCAACTGGTCTGGATGGGCTGATTTGACGAATTTCCGAAACGCCTTGATTTCTGTTTCTGGGAATGTGGATAACATCCTTATCGGAGCGACGTTTTCGTGCATCACCCGGGCTTGACGGATGCGTCTTTGGGCAAACAATTCGTGCCGGCCTTCAACCCACCCGATCCGATGCTGTACCAACCAAGTCGCGCATTCAACGTGGCGGGGCAATCGGGTACCGTTGTATCACATCGTATAAAATCCATTGTCGGACCGACTACACCACTCTGATAACAATTCAGCTATCTGAAAAATCGGGTCGCCTTCCTCCATGTCTTCTGTCCGAAGAACAGCACGCCACGGGACCGAGATGCCGTCTTCCGTTACACGGGTGCCGACGATACGACCTTCTTTGAGCGCGGACTGTATGGCCCAGCTCGACAGAACGCTTGTGCCCAAATCCGACGCAACCAACTCTACGATCGCTTCGGGCAACTCAACGGTGGCCGCCCATTTAGGATAGCTGTCGGTGGGACGGAACAGCAGCGCGAATTCGCGGTCAGGCTCGGGCACCTTAGTGTAAGTGATGAAGGGTTCGCCCACAATATCGGCACCCTCGATAAAGTCCCGCCCGGCCAGTCGGTGGTTGGGCGGCATGATATACAGCAGCGGATCTTCAAACAGATCCATGCTGCTTAGTCCTGCTTGCGAGACATTGCCGGACATGATCGCAATATCCAGATGTCGGTTCAGTAGCCCGCTCAGCGGATCGCTGTGCGCACCGGCCATAATTTGAATGTCGATACCGTCCGTGCGCGATTTCATGAATTTGATGAAGGACGGCAACCAGCGGTAGTTGCTGTATGCTTCGACCGACAGGCGTACCACGTGCTGTACGTTGGCATTCATGCGGCGCACGTCCTCTTCGGCGCGGCTGAGGTCGGTCAGGATTCGCTCAGCCACGACGGCCATGTAATCCGCCGCAGGAGTCCGCCGCAGCTTTTTGTGCATACGGGTAAACAGCGGCACGTCCAGACGGCGTTCAGCCTCGCGCAGGCGATGGGACAGGGCCGAAGGGGTAACCCCAAGTTTCTTGGCCGCATCGGTGATCCGGCCGGTTTCGATTATGGCCTGTATCAGTTGCAGGTGACGCAGATCGAGCAGAGGTTTCATGGGTTCTTAGCCTGAAAAAAATTCACGAAATCGAAAAAACTTCGAAATTGAATTTCAGTCAATATAAATGTGAAATCGCCCCAGATTTTCATTTGGAGCATCCTCTATGAACGTTGACGCCAATCGCGCGATCGAACAGGACAAGGCACATCACGTGCATCCGCAGTCGAATTTGCGCCAGCATTCCGAGCAAGGTCCGACCATGATAACTCATGGCAACGGGGTGTTCATTTATGACAGCGAAGGCTGCGAAATCATCGACGGATTTTCCGGTCTGGGCTGTGTCTCGCTAGGCTATCACAACGAACGGCTGTCGAACGCGGCCAAACGGCAGATGGACGTTCTGCCTTTTGCACCGACTTTTTACAACCGCTCGCACCCGCGTGTGGCGGAGCTGGGCGAGCGACTGATCAGCATGGCGCCCGGCAACATGAACCGCGTGATGTTCCAGTGCTCGGGATCTGAGGCGAACGACACTGCAATCAAATTGCTGTGGTACACCAACACCGCCAAGGGCGAGCCGAACCGCCGCAAAATCATCGGCCGGGTGCGCGGATACCACGGTAACACAGTGGCGACCGTGTCGCTGTCCGGCCAGCCGCATATGCACGCCAAGTTCGGCCTGCCTCTGCCTGAATTCAAACATACCGAACTGCCGAACTACTACCGGTTCCACATCGACGGCGAGAGTGAAGAAGAATTCTCGGCCCGGATGGCGGCCAAGTTCGAAGAGCTGATCCTTGCCGAGGGCCCCGAGACCGTGGCCGCCTTCTTTGCCGAACCCGCCATTTCCGGTGGCGGCGCGCTGATGCCGCCCGAGGGCTACTGGAAAGAAATGCAGGCCGTTCTGCGCAAATATGACATCACGTTCCTGGCCGATGAGGTCGTCTGCGGCTTTGGACGCACCGGTAATATGTGGGGGTCACAGACTTGGGGGCTTGAGCCCGACATGATCTCGTGCGCCAAGGCTCTGTCGGCGGCGTTCTTCCCGATCTCGGCCCTGATGTTCAAAGACGAGATGTATGCCGACATGATGAAGAACTCGGACGAAGTCGGCACCTTTGGCCACGGTTACACCTATGCCGGTCACCCGGTAGGGGCTGCGGTGGGGCTCGAGGCGCTGGATATCTACGATGAGATTGATCTGGTGGGCCATGTCCGCAAAGTGTCGACCCGGTTCCTTGAGAAGTGCCGCGCCATGGCCGACCACCCTCTGGTAGCCGAAGTGCGCGGCGTCGGACTGTTCTGCGGCTTCGAGCTGATGAAGGACGCAAAAACCCGCGAACCGTTCGATCCCTCTTGGAAAGTGGGTGAGCTTGTGCAGAACTTTGCCCATGATCGGGGCTTGTATCTGCGGGCGATCGGTGACCGGATGAGCTTTATGCCGCCGCTGATCATCAATGAAGACGAGATCGACGTTGCAACCGAACGGTTCAAGGGCGCATTGGATGACGCTTGGGCCGTGGTCCGCGCCAAGATCTGATCACCTTTCCGGGATCGGGGCCAAGCTCTCATCCGATCCCAGCGCCGCCCGACTCTCCCCACCCTTAGGCGGCGCGCTTTATTTTTGGAATGCCCTCAGCCTGCCAAGGAGAACAGGGATGACGACACACCTGGAACCGAAACTGCCCGACGCAGGACTTGCCGGAATTTACATCAACGGAGCCTGGCACTGGCCTGAGGGACGTCTGGCTGTCGAGAACCCCTCACGCCGTGCGCCGATTTGTGAGGTCGGTCGCGGCACGTCAACCGAGGTTGACTTGGCTGTCGCCGCCGCCCGTGCCGCGCTACCAGCGTGGCGTTCTCTGGCAGCGAGCGAGCGTGGCAAGTTGTTGACAGAACTCGGGCGTCGCTTGGAAGAGAATGCTGAAGAGGTGGCCCGTGTTCTGGCCGCCGAGTCGGGCAACGCCATCAAGACGCAATCGCGTGGTGAAGCGAAGGGCGCCGCCGGGGTGTTGAAGTATTATGGTGGTGTAGCGGTTGAGCAGAAGGGCGAGACCCTGCCGCTTGGCCCCGGTCTGCTGAGCTATTCCACCCGTGAGCCGCATGGGGTTGTAGGCTCGATCATCCCCTGGAACTCACCGCTGCAATTGGGGGCAGTGAAGATTTCGATGGCCTTGGTGACCGGCAATTGCCTGGTGCTGAAACCCGCAGAAGACGCGCCACTGGCGATTCTGAAACTGGCCGAACTGGCCGATGGTCTGTTCCCGCCAGGTGTGTTCAACGTTGTGACCGGGCTGGGGGAAGAGGCAGGGGCCGCGCTGGCCTCGCATCCCGGCATCGACAAGGTCTCGTTCACCGGATCAAGCGAAGTGGGCAAGCTGATCGGTAAGGCCACCGCCGACCGCATCGCCAAGCTAACGCTGGAATTGGGCGGCAAGTCTCCTACGATTGTTTTCCCGGATGCCATTGCCGAAGGCCGTCTGGACAGCACCGCGCAACAGGTTGCCAATGCAATGCGCTTTGCCCGTCAGGGTCAAAGCTGCACCGCTGGCTCGCGCCTGTTTGTGCACAAGGACATTTGGGATGAGTTGATGCCCAAAGTGGCCGAGAAGTCAGCGGCGCTGAAAGTCGGCGACGCGCTGGACCCGGAAGTGGATATGGGTGCGGTCGTGAACGCCGAACGCTATGGTGAAATCCGTGCCTATGTGGCTGAGGCCGAGGCCGAAGGTGCAACTTTCCTGATTGGCGAAACGCCAACTGAAGACCCGGTTGGGTTTTGCCCCAATCCAACGATTATCATCGGCGTCGACAACAACTGGCGGATCGCACGGGAAGAAGTGTTCGGCCCGGTCATGGTCGCCATTCCCTTTGAGACCGAAGAAGAAGTGATCGCGATGGCCAATGACACCCATTACGGGCTGGCCGCGTTCCTGTTTACGCATGATGTCAGCCGGATCACCCGACTGACCCGCGCAATTGACGCAGGCTGGATTCAAGTCAACCAGGGCGGCGGGCAAATCCCTGGTATGTCCTATGGTGGCACCAAGCAATCGGGCATGGGCAGCGAATACTCCATCGAAGGTGCGCTCGAGGCCTATACCTATCGTAAATGCGTCACCATCAATATCGAGGGCGGCGCGTGAGCACGGACCGGTTCGGCAATGCCATTGACCCGGGCGTGGGATATGCCCGGGGATCGCTGCTGCAAGGCTCGGCAGATGAGGTGCGCAGGCTGGCGCAGGCCGCTCGCGTGGCCGCGGATTTTGTGGCACGAGAAGGCATCGACAAGATCGCCATCTGCACCGGTAACTTGCGGTTCTACCCAGCCACGCCGGACGATCTGCCCCTGTTGTGCGAGGAATGGATCGGCCCCGGTCTGTTTGGTGAAGAACTGCGTCAGGCCGCTATCGCCCATCTGGGCGGGCAGGGGCATGAAACGGCGGCGGTCGTGAATCGCACAAGTGCCGGGATCGTGGCAACTGTACTGGCCCATTCTGGCGGCAAGCCGGTGTTGTCTCTGGTGGCAGAAGGCGACCGCAGCCATGCTTCGGTCCTGCGCGGTGCGCGGCTGGCCGGAGTTCCTGTGCGTGAGGTGCATGACTTTGACTCCGTGAAACTGGGGCTGGCCGAAGCCAGCCCGGCGCTGTTTGTGATCACGCCTGTGACCTCCGAACTGTCGATGCTCAGCGATGAACTGATCCGCAACGCCGTCGCGGCAGGGAAAAAGGCGGGTTGCGTTACCTTTCTCGACGATGCTTATGGCGCGCGGTTTCGTCCGGTGCTGCATGGTGGCGGAGCGTCGCTGTCCTTTGGGGCCGATCTGGTTATTACCAATGCGGACAAGGCCGGTCTCTCAGGTCCGCGTGCCGGAGTATTGTGCGGCGACCCGGCAGCGTTGATCCCGGCTCAGGCCAAGGCCGGTGAGTTGGGGATGGAAGCCCGCGCGCCGGTCGCCGTGGGGGCAATGCGCAGCCTGCAAGGTTTTACCCCTGATCTGCTCATCCAAGAGGCGCAGGATGGGCAAGACTTGGCCGACGCGCTGGAGTCTGCACTTGGGTATGGGCATGTGAGCCGTTCGGCGCTCGGGCCGAAGATCGACGAACAGGACGCGATGGAGATCGTTCTGGGTATGGCAGGCATCGACGAAACCGATGTGGTGCCTGCCGAGGTCACTGCGGCCATCGGCATGTTGATGCTGCGGGAGAAAGGGATCGTGACGGTAAACACACACGGCCAACCCGGCGGGCGCGTTTCGATCCGGTTAAAGCCAACTACGGGTGCGGTGGCGCGGGCCGGGGGCGCAATGGCGGTAGCTGACTGTTTGATGTCGGCAATGCGCCAGACGGCAGCCCATCTGAACGACAATTCTTGGTTTGCAGCCACACTGTTTGGAGAGACTTGAATGGCCGATACGGCTCTGATCACCCGGCTGGACAATCGGCTGGACCAGTTGGTGAACATCGACATGGGTGAGCGTGGTGTTGAGCACTTGTTCGAAGCTGCGCGTTCGCTTGAGGGTCGCTCGCTAATCGGTGCCGCAGCCGACGCGCTTATGGCAGTGCCCGAGGGCGGGACGGTCGTGTTAACAACCGGTTCAGTCTCACGCGCGTGGATCACGGCGGAACTGGGCGAAAACGATGGGCCTTCGGGCGCGGCGGCGATTGCGCGGACGTTGGTACTGGCGCGCAACGTGACCTGCGTGATGCTGTGTGAAGAGACACTGCTGCCCGCGATCCAGAACACCTGTCAGGCGGCGGGTCTGTTCCCGGTGACGCTGGAACAGGCGGCGATTGCCAAGGCAGATAAAAGCCTCACCACGATCGTCATGCTGCCCTACGCCACCGATGACGCAAGTGGTCAGGCGCAAGCCGAGACACTTTTGAACGAACTGAACCCCGATCTTCTCTTCTCGACCGAGCGCGTCGGGCGCAACGAATTCGGCGTCTATCACTCGATGCGTGGCATCGACTATGGCATGGGCCGTGCGCGCGTGGATTTGCTGTTCGATCTGGCGCTGGAGCGCGGCATTCCGGTGGTGGCCGTCGGTGACGGCGGAAATGAGATCGGCATGGGCAAGGTCGCTGACCATGTGAAAGCGCATGTGCCTTATGGTGACACCTGCCAATGCGGCTGTGGCGGCGGGATCGGAGCGGTCACCAGCTGTGACGTGCTGGTGACGGCCGCCTGTTCCAACTGGGGCTGCACCGCGATTGTCGCCGCCATGGCAGCCCGCGCGGGCAATGCCAAACTGCTGCACACGCCTGAACGCGAGGCACTGCTTCTTGATACGATGGTCGCTAATGGCCTGATCAACTCAACCCTCGGGATCGTTGATGACAGTGTCGACGGCTTCCCCCGCCAAAGCCATATTGCGGTCGCCGAACTCTGCCGCACGATCGTGAGTCGCGCGCTCTGACAACTCACAGGACTGACCCATGATCCAAGACAACCCCGCCCTTATCGACGCCATTCGTGACCGGTTTGCCCATGTTGATAGTTGCCCATTTCAGGGCGAGCGTATCTTCTTCGAAAACGCCGGTGGTGCTTTGACTCTGAAATCGGTGGCCGAGACCTCGGCATTTTATGCTGCGATCCCGGACAATCCGGGCCGCATCAACCCGGCGGGGCAGGGCACGCAGAATGTGATCAACAAGGCCAAGGAAGACTTGGCTGTGTTCATGAACGCCTCAACCGGGCAGTTTTTCGCCGGAGAAAGCGGAACCGAGCTGCTTTTCCGCATGATCCGCACCGCTTGTTTGGCCGCACCCAAGGGCGCAAAGGTGATCGGATCCTCTATCGAACATCCCGCCACCCGCAGCGCGGCGCGCCGCTGGGCCGAGATTGCCGGGCTGGACTACGTAAACGTGCCTCACGACAATGAGACCGGGCTGGTCACGCCCGAGGATTACACCGCGTTGATGACGCCGGATGTGGCGGTTGCGACAATCCTGCATGCTTCGCCCGTTACCGGCATGGGCATGGATGTGGCCGCAATCTCGTCCGCAATCCGGGCGGTTTCACCCGACTGCATGATCATTGTCGACGGCATCCAGCACGCGGCCCATGGGCAGTTGGATCTGGATGACTACAAAGTCGACGGCTACGCGATCTCGCCCTACAAAGTTTTTTCACGTCACGGCTACGGCATAGCTTGGATTTCCGACAAGCTGAGCGCCACGCCCCATGACATGCTGATCGATGCCCCTGCCACCGGCTGGGAATTTGGCACCCGTGACACCGGCTCGTATGCCACCGTCTCGGATGTGGTCTCCTATTTCGACTGGCTGGGCGGAGAAGTGTCTGACGAAACCGAACCTCGGGCGCGCATCGAGGCCGCAGGGCGCGCCATCCACGCCTATGAAACCCACCTGACCCGGACCGCAATCAATGGCACCGGCAACCTGCCGGGTCTGCGCGACATGGATCACGTGACCATTCTGGCCGGAACCGATAATCCTGCACGTGAAGGATTAGTGTCGATCGTGGTCGATGGGCAATCGTCTGAAGATGTAGTCGCTACCCTGAACGAACAGGGCATTCGAACGCATGTGCGCAAGGCCGACCACTACTCGGGCAACGTCCTTACACCGCTTGGGCTGCCGGACTGCATTCGCATTTCGTTCTGTCACTACAACACCGAACAAGAGATTGCCCGCCTGCTGGGCGCGATCAAGGTGTTGGGTCAGGAGGGCTGACGGCCTAAGTGTTGACCTGAAGCAGGAGAACGAGTGTGGGTCACTTCGATACGGACCTCAGAGTAAACCGGGGTGATCGGGTCGACCTGCACCGATTTGTCTTTTTTTGGTTTTGCCGGGATTTTCCGCCTTGGATCTGGCATCCGGCACCGACTCGCTTGCTGCCGCCAACACTGCGTTGGGCAAACCCGTGTTCCATTGGCATATCGTCAGCGAGGGTGGGAATCCCATCCGGTCCTCGTCTGGCATGACCGTGGACGTAGAAGGGGATTTGCCGGATGTCCGACGTGATGATTGCATCGTTGTGTGCGGGGCACTTGATGCGCAGCAGCAATCGCCATCCAAGAAGATCACGGGCTGGCTGCGACAGGCAGCCCGGCTTGGGTCGCGCTTATGCGGGATAGGCGGGGGCGCTTTGTTCCTGGCGCGCGTCGGCCTGGCGGTTGAGGGCAGGATCAGCGCTCATTGGCGCCTGCAGCCTATTTTCGAGGAAAGTTTTCTGAAACTGGACTCTGCCTGTACCATCTACGAAACCGAAGAAAATATCGCTTCTTGCGGCGGTGGAGCGGCGACGTTGGATCTGTTTTCCGAGTTGATCCGACAAAAGGCCGGGGCTGAGGCCTCGAACCAGGTGGCGGATTACTTGCTCTGTGCTTCTATACGATCAGTCAGCAGCCGCCAGACCATGACGGACGTTTGCCGATTGCAACACCGGAACAAGAAACTCTCGAAAGCCGTGGCCGTTATCAAGGACTGTCTGGATAATCCTCTCCCAACCTCTTTGATCGCGGATCAGGCAGGCCTATCAACGCGGCAACTTGAACGGCTATTTGCGCGCTACATGGGCAGCACGCCCAAGAACTATATGACGGAATTGCGGCTGGAGAGGGCACGGATGCTGCTGCAACAGACCGACATGCGCGTCATCGATGTCGCCATCGCCTGCGGGTTTTCTTCAGTCAGCCATTTCTCGAAATTGTACCGAAAGCAATTCGGTCTGTCGCCACATGCAGAACAGAACGGCCCCTAGTGACGAGGCCGTTCTGAAGGTCTTGGCCGGCAGGCTCAACTGCGCATCCGGGCGTTTTCCGGATCGTATAGCGGGCGCAGGCTGGCCTGTGCCGGAACAGGCTGCCCAGCCACCATCACATGATAGCCGCGCGCGGCGAGGTCTTTTATTTGCACCCGCTCAGGCCGGGTGACATAGCCCAATCCAATGGCGCTGCTCACGGTCCAGCCATAGCTGGCCGAGGTCAGCCGCCCCACGATCTGACCGTCACACAGAACGGGTTCTTTGCCAAAAACCAGCGCGTCGGGGTCTTCCAACCGGAAGGACAGAAGACGGCTTGTCGCGCCTATTGATTTACGCGCCTGTACGGCCTCTTTTCCAGTGAACTCTGTGGCAAAATCGCAGGCGAAGGTCAGGCCGCTGTCTACCGGGTTGTCAAAGGGACCGATATCGTGGCCCCAATGGCGGAACCCTTTTTCAATCCGACATGAGTCGACCGCCATACCGCCGCATAGACGTGGTACATTCGGGGCGGCCATGATCGTCTCGAACACCTGTTGGGCAAACTCAGAAGGAACGTGCAGTTCCCAGCCCAGCTCTCCGACGTAGGTGATCCGCTGCGCCCGCGCCGGGGCGTGACCCACATGTAGCGCTTGCCATGAGCTAAAAGGGAAGGCCTCATTCGACAGGTCGGTATCGGTCAATCCGGCCAGGAAATCCCGTGCGCGCGGGCCCATCAGGGCCAATGTGGCCTCGGACGAGGTGACATTGACCACCGAAACCCCGGTGCCCGCCAGTTGTGTTTTCATCCAATATTCGGTCTGCGGCTCTGCCCCGGCAGAGCCCATGACCATGAATCGGGTTGCACTCAGGCGCGCGACGGTCACGTCGGCCTCGATCCCGCCTTGGGGGTTGAACATGTGGGTATAGACCAGAGCACCCGGCGCAACCGCCATATTGGCCCCGCAGAGCCGCTGCATCTGCGCTTGGGCGTGCTGTCCGTCCACGATGAACCGGCCAAAAGTCAGGTCGATGCAGCCCAGATCGGTGCGCAGCGCCTGATGCTCGGCCTGCCAGTCGTCGAACCATGGCTCGCGCCCGAACCCGTCGGTCATCTCGCGACCGTAATAGAGCGGTCGTTCCCAGCCGTTGGCACTGCCGAATTGCGCACCCGCGTCGCGCAGATGGGTGTTGTAGGGGGTCCGACGTAAGCCGCGCGCCTGCGTTTTGCGCAGATAGGGCCAATGCATCGCATAGGCATGCCCAAGGGTTTCAGCAGCTTTGATTGCTGTGTAGCTGCGGGCATTCAGCCCCGGAACGATACGGCGGCTGTCCACATCGGTCAGATCCATGGTCATGTGGCCGGCCATGATCCACTCGGCCAGCGCCTTGCCCGCGCCTGGGCCGTTTTGGATGCCAGTCGAGTTGAACCCGGCGGCGACCCAATAGCTCGTCACATCCGGGACTGGGCCTAGATAGTGCCTGGCGTCCGGGGTGAAACACTCTGGCCCGTTAAAGAACTTGCGAATGCCGGATTCTTCCAGCGCCGGAACCCGCTCCATCGCCGCTTCGAGAATGGGGTAGAGGTGTTCTTCATCACAGGGCAGTTCGTCGAATTCGAACGTCTCGGGCAGGCCATGCTTGGGCAGCCACGGAGTCGCGTTGGGTTCCGAGCAGCCAATCAGCAGCTTGCCCGCGTCTTCCTTGTAATAGGCGTATTCATCCATCACCCGCAGAACGGGCAGATCGCCGGTCACGCCTTCAATTGGATCAGTCACCACGTAGTAGTGGTTGGTGTAGTGCAGAGGGATTTGCACCCCGTGAGTCAGCCCGAATTCTCGGGCCCACATGCCGGTGGCATTGACTACATGCTCGGCGCGGACCAGTCCTTCGGCTGTCTCTACACCAACCGCCCGGCCGCCTTCGATCACGACGCGGTTGATCTTGGTGTCTTCAAAAATCTGCGCGCCATGTGTCCGCGCGCCTTTGGCCAAAGCCATCGTGGTGTCGATCGGGTTGGTGTAGCCGTCACCGGGGAACCAGAAGGCACCCATTGCGCCCTCGACGGACAAGAGTGGCCAGCGATCCTGCGCCTCTGTCAGACTGATTTCTTCTGCGCACAACCCGCTGCCATTGGCAAAATCGACCTTACGGCGCAGCTCTTCCATACGCGCCTCGGTCAGCGCCACGGTCATCGAGCCGTTGCGTTTGAAGCCAGTGTTCTGGCCGGTTTCATCCTCAAGGCTTTCCATCAGGTCGAGGCCGTATTTCGCCAGCGCCGACATAACCGGAACGCCCTGCGTTTCGCTGACCAGCCCGGCGGCGTGCCAGGTTGTGCCTGAGGTCAGTTTCTTGCGCTCGAACAGAGCAACCGACCAGCCTGCTTTAGCGAGGTGGTAAGCGGTGGCGCAGCCGACAATGCCGCCGCCGATGATCGCGACCTGCACGTCGGTCGGGAGAGGTTTGGCCATGGTTCTTATCCCCGCAGCCGGTCGTTTTCAGGATCGTAAAACGGCACAGTGGACACGGTCGCATTGACCGGAACACCCAGCACTTCGATCTGGTATACATCTCCGGGCTGGGCGACCTCGGTCAGGTATCCCAGAGCAATCCGCTTGTCGATGCGGAACCCGGTGCCGCCCGAACTGACATAGCCCACCGGCTTGCCATCGCGACAGATCGGGTCAGAAGACAGGGCATCCGCTCCGTGGCCATCCAGCACAAAGGCGGTGAAGTGAAAATCTTTCGGCTGGTTAGCTTGCGCCAGAAATGCTTCGCGGCCGACAAAGCTGTCCTTTTTCTTGCTGACGAAACGATCCAGACCTGCATCGAATGCGGTGTATTCGATACCGAAATCCGCACCCCATCCATGATAGCCTTTCTCAAGCCGCATCGCATTCAACCCATAAGAGCCAAATTCAACGATGCCCTGATCTGCGCCCTGTTCCATGATGGAGTTATAAATGCGGACCAGATCGGCGCTGCGTAGATGCAGCTCCCAGCCCAGCTCTCCAACATAGGAAACCCTCAGGGCAATCACCGGAGCACCTGCGATGGTGATCTCGCGCACGGACATCCACGGAGCGTTTTCCTTAGACAAATCGTCCTCGGTCAACGGTTGCAGCACCTCGCGGGATTTCGGCCCCATGACCATCAGTGCCGCGTCAAAGTCGGAGCCTCGGGTCAGGGTCACGCCTTCATCCGGCAGGAATTTGGACATCCAGTCGTGGTCGCGCTGATCAGCCAGAGTGGGGCCGCAAAGCAGGTATTTGTTCTCGTCCAGCCGGGCAATCGTGGCCTCGGACCAAATCTTGCCCTTGGGGGTCAGCATATAGGACAGCTTGACCCGACCAACGGCGGGCATTGCGCCGCAGAAGACATGATTGAGGAACTCGGTGGCCTTTGGTCCTTGAACCTCATACCGAGTGAAGCCGCCGTGATCCATCACGCCGACCCGGTCGCGCACGCCTTCGCATTCGGCTTTGACCGCATCGTGCCAAGCTTCGTGATGAAAGCTGAGCTGGCCGTCATCCTTGACGTCAGCGGTCTGGAACCAGAAGGTGCGCTCCCACCCCGCGACCTGTCCGAACACCGCGCCCTTTGCCTTCAGCGTGTCGTGGAGCGGTGTCGTCTGCACCGGACGCCCCGATTTCCACAGGCGATGCGGGTAAGGGATCGCGTATTGGTGCCCATAAAGTTCGCTGGACCGTTTGACGGTGTAGTCAAACGTTGCCCATTCCTCACCAAAGCGACGGGGATCCCAAAAAGACATGTCCCATTCGGTTTCACCTTCGGTGATCCACTCGGTCAGGGTTTTCGCCGCAGCGGCCGAGTGAGTGATGCCCACAGGGAAACAGCACGCATGATAGAAATTCGGCAAACCAAAAGCTGGGCCGCAGAGCGGTGCGCCGTCGGGGCTGTAGGGAATTGGGCCGTTTACAAAACGGCTGACACCAGCTTCGCCCAATAGCGGCACATGTTCCAACGCGGCTTCGAGAATTTCGGCGATGTCATCAACGCTATCGGGATAGAGCTGGTTGGCAAAGCAATCGGGCATCCCGTCCAGCCATGCGGGCCGCCCTTCGTGACCGTAAGAGCCCAACAGCAGCCCATTCCGCTCGCGTCGCAGGTAATACATAATGTCCGGGTCGCGGATGAGGGGGAAGTTCTCGGGGTTAGCCTCAAGCTCGGGCAGGCTTTCCGTGACCAGATACTGATGCTCCAGCGAGATGACGGGCAGTTTCTGGCCGACCATCTCACCGACAACGCGGCCGTAATAGCCACCTGCGTTGATCACGATGTCACAGATCACATTGCCCTTGTCAGTCTGCACTTCCCACTCGCCAGAAGCGCGGCGACTGATGCCGGTGACCGTTGTAAACCGTGCAATCTGCGCGCCCTGATCCCGCGCGCCTTTTGCCAGTGCCTGGGTCAGCTGCGACGGGTCCACATCGCCCTCATACGGGTCGAAAATCCCGCCGATTATGCTGTCACCCGAGCTGAAATAGGGGTGCATGTCGTCCATCTCGGACGGGGTCAGCATGGCCATATCATAGCCCAACCCTTTGGAGATTCCGACAAGGTGGCGGAACAGGTCCATGCGGTCCTGCGTATGGGCGGGCCAGAATGCACCGGTATGGCGGTAGGTGATCGGGTAGTCGACCTCTTCGGCCAGATCCTTGTACAGACGCCAGGCATAATTGCCTGCGCGCATCCCACCCCAACTGTTGGCATAGGTCGGGATATTGCCCGCCGCGTGCCAGGTTGAGCCGCTGGTCAACTCATTCTTTTCGATCAGCAGGGTGTCGGTCACACCGGCTTTGGCCAGATGATAGAGTGTCGAGACGCCGACCGCTCCGCCCCCGATGATCACAACTTTGGCATGGCTTTTCATGGTCTTAATCTTTCAGATGGATAGGCAGGCGGGCGCGCAGAGTGGTCTCGACCTCGGCAGGCAGGTGAGACGGCGCCGGTTGCGTCTCGATCTCGGCGACGCGGGCTATGGCGCGGTCCCAGACCGTTTGAGCACCGCTTTCCAGCCAATCATTGACGCTCTGGCGATCGCCGAGGGATGGGTAGACATATTCCTTGGTCATCAGGTCCAGCGTCTGGGCGGTGCCCAGATAATGACCCTCACCGGTGACAACCTCTTCGATGATATCCAGATCAATCGAGCCTTCGAACATTTCGACCCCGCGTACGGTGCGCAGGATCGCGCCGCACATGTCGTTGTCGATCACCAGCGCCTCTTTGCTCGCGGCCATGATCGAGCCCAGCATACCCACGGACAGGTTGATCATGTCAGCTCCGCCCTGCGCGGCCAAAGCGATGGTATAGCCCTTTTCGTATCCTGACTGCGCATCCACCGTTTTGGCATCGGTCATGCCAGCCGAGACGGTCGAAGGCAGGCCGAGGTTCAACAACAGTTGCGCGGCAGCAGCATTGGCCACTGCAGCCTCGCCCGATCCGCCGGTCATCGCCCCAGTGCGCAGGTCGGAAATGAAGGGCAGGAAGGCGAGGATACAGGGGAAGCCCGGCTGCATCATGTTGACCAGCACCAAACCGGCCAGTGATTCCGCCAGACCCTGCGCCAGAGCACCGGCCAGTGAGGCCGGGCTAGTCGCCCCTGCTTGCGCTGCCGAGCAGATTTGCAGGGGCATCCCCAACCGTACGCATTCCTGCATCACGCCGCAGGCTTCCTCGGCCAGAGTCAAAGGCGGCACAACATGGCAGACAGAGGCGAAACAGAAGGGCTGCTTGCGGAACGCACCTTCCCCGCCTAGGGCCACATCGAACATTTCGATCACCGGTGTCACATTGGCCGGTTCAAAGAAACTGGTGCCTATGGGTTTCGAGGTTGCCTTCATTGCTGTGAAGGCGGTGTTGATATCCAGTGTCAGCGGGTCTTCCAAGTCGCGCGCCACCACCGGACGTAGGGAATAATGGATGCAGTCACTGGCATCCACAATCCGCATCAGGCCATAGAGGTCCTGCAAGATGCTGTCCCGGAACGTGTTAGTCGCAGCATCCAGAATCTGAACGGCGGCTCCACCGGTTCCGATATGCACCCGGCCGCCGCCAACCTCGATCCCGCGGTCACGGACAAATCCCGGAAGCTCAACCCGTTTGCAGGCATTGGCAATCATGTCTTCTACCAAAGCTCGCGGGAAGGTTATGCGCCCATCATCCCGTGCGGTTGCCCCGTTTTCCATTGCCAGCGTGCGAATATCGTCAGGCGCTCCGGACACACCGATACGCTCGAGAATGTTGAATGCAGTATCGGTGATGTGGGCCAGTTTGCTGCCGTCCAGTGGCATGAAACGACCGCCTACGGGCGGCAAAGTCATCTGTGGCGTGGCGGATTTTGCCGCCCGTTTTGTTCGTGTTCGCCGCATAAACGCGTCCTCAGTGAAGTGTTTTCTCACGCATCTTAGGAAGGGCCAGTGATTAGCTCAATTCCATTATTTGCAGTTTTTCGTGAACGATTTTCACACTAAACCGTCAGGCCCGTTTTGCGGCGCGGTCGGCCAGTACCCGATCTAGCCAGCCGGGATCCATTTCCGGAACCGAAGACAGCAAAAGATCGGTGTAGGGATAGTACGGGGCGAGAATATCTGTGTCTTCGGACCTTGCTCGAAAATTTTGCCGTGCTGCATCACCACCACTTCATCGGCAATGGCCCGCACGGTCGAGATATCATGGGTGATAAACATATAGGCTAGGTTATGTTCCTGCTGCAGCTTGTCCGCCAGCCGCAGGATACCTTCGGCCACCAGTTGATCCAGCGCCGAGGTCACCTCATCGCAGATCACCAGTTTCGGCCCGGCTGCCAACGCGCGCGCGATCCCGATCCTCTGTTTTTGCCCACCCGACAATTCCGAGGGCAAACGGTTGATGTATTGATCCGGCTCCAGCTCGATATCATCCAGTAAGGCGCGGATTTCCTCGGTCAGCTTGCGCCCTTTAAGGCCGCTTTCTTTGTGCAGCATCCAGTCGACGATGAAATTCACCGCCACGGTCAGCAATCCTATGGCCGCAGCCGGAATCAGCGGTGTCAGATCCCCAAAGGTGATCAGCGAGGCGTTTTCTCGCACCATCGACCCCCAGTCCGTCGACGGAGGTTGAATGCCAAGACCCAGAAAGGATAGGGCCGAGATCGTCAGGAAAACAAAGCAAAGCCGTAGCCCAAACTCCGCAACCAGAGGACGCGCGGCATTGGGCAGGGCGTTTTCGTTCAATCAAGGAAACGCATTACGCGCGACGTGCACACTTCAATGGGTAGGGGTTTGATCAGGCCTTCTCGCAATCCGCTTTCTGCGCTTTTACGCTTCGGGTAGTTCCTCTTATTGAATTGATCCGCTACGATTGTATTTGAGGCAACAAGCAGGTTTTTGTGATGCGTAGTGCAATTTTTACCCCATTGGCGGTATTCCTTCTAAATGCGTTGATTAACGCTGAACCTGCCACGGCGGCTTCACTTGGAAAATACGAAGTTTTTGGCGTTGATGATGGGGAAATGCTGAAATTGCGAGCTGGACCTGGAATAGGGTTCAACGTGATCGTTGGCCTTCCAAATGGAACCGCGTTACGAGTGCACAGCTGCGAGCAGACCGGCGGCACTCGTTGGTGCCGGGTTTCCTTGAAACGGGCGCGTGGGTTAAAGGGATATGTCTCATGGGCATATTTGCGAAAAATTTAATCCAAAAGGGGTTGGTACCGCATTTTAACGGCGATCATGATTGGTGCTAGAAAACGCCAATAAGGCTTTGCAGGCCGCATCAATCGGAAAGTTCGTCAAGTTCACGGGCCTGAAAAGGAGTTTAATCGGGGTGTTGTGCTCACGTTGAGTGTACGTCAAGCAAGCCGGCCTCAGCCCCGCAAAAATCGGGCCTTTTGAGCGATCTGCTAAGGATAAGTAAGCTGGCAAGGTGGGTTTGTCTTTGTACCCCAAGTTCGATGACTCTGCCGATGATTTGCCCGGCCTGTAGGCGGGTTTTTGCGTCCGGGCCGCGTACGGGTTGGAGAGTGGCTCGGCAGAACTTACATGTCTGGAAACTAAAGATCGCTATACGCGATTGTACGTAAGGAAACTGACATGAAGAAGACAACGTTAGCTTGCCTGCTTGGTGGTACATTGCTCTTGGCGGCATGTGGTGCCCCGACGACGCCAACGCAGGCTCAAGCACAAAGTGACGCTCGGTGTGCTGCTGGTATCCTGGGGGGCGCAGCCATTGGTGGCGTTTTGGGCAACCAGATTGGTGCAGGCTCGGGCAAGACCCTTGCAACGGCAGCCGGTGCTGGACTTGGAATGTACGCAGGTCAATCAGCGTGTAACTGACGAAAAGAGACAATTAGCATTAGCGTGCGATTTTTCGAGTTCCGGCATCAAGCTCAATGGCAACATCACCGTTGAGCTTGGATGCTGCGCGTATATACGATAGCTGGCAAGCCCATGGGGACATGGTGAACCCATGTTTGTAACTTCCGATCTGATTTTGAGGCCAGACACGGCATTCAGGTCACATATGCTTCATTCGAGTAGCCGTAAACTCTGGAGACCAAAACCTCTTTACGGACTCCGGTTTGAAGTGTTCTGCCGGGTTTCCGGCCAAATGGTGCAATGGATGCCTGCTGCGGTCGGTCCTAAGCTCGACAAATCGAAGCTGACAATCCTGGCCGATATCGACCCGACGATTGTGGAAGCCCCGAGCGTGTTTGATCCTGGTATCGAAACACGGTTCCGTACACCCGGGGTTACGGCAGGTATTGCGTACCTTTAAGCCGAAACGTTAGCCCGTTTGCTGGATGCGCCCCTGTCTCAGGCACTTCATCAATTACCCGTCTTACAGAAGCTACAAAACCGGATTGGTTTTCAAGGGGAACACCCTGTCATATACCAATGTGAAGACATAGGTATAGAAAACGACGAAAGACGTGATGACTAAGTCGGTCATCAGAGCTTGCAATAGCCCGATGCCGAGCCACCAAGCGAAAATAGGAAGTGATGTTACGACCAACGACGCCTCAAAGCCAATCGCGTGCAATATTCGTCCTAGGTGCGAGCGTTCACTGGCCACGCGACCGGCACGGGCATCAATCCTGTCGAAGACCCAGTTATACAGGACGTTTATCAGCATCGCCTTGCCTGCAAGAACCGCTCCAAGGGCCCCGATATCAGTAACCGGTTTGTCGAAAAACGCCGCTCCAAGGGGCACCAATATCGCCATCAGCAACAGTTCAAAGCTGATTGTATAGCGAAGACGATCTTTCCCCGATCTCAAGTTGACTTTGTCCGACATTTCCAACTCCATTGTTGGTTATGCTTCTATTGAATAATCCAGACATTTATAGTTAATTAGTATCTGAAAAACAGATAGGTTGGTTATGCCATCACCCGAGAGTTTGCAGGCCTTTGTGTTTGCCGCAGAACTTGGTTCTTTCTCTGCGGCTGCGCGGAAAATGAAGAAAGCCCAGTCGGCGGTATCAACTGCAATCGCCAACCTTGAAATCGATACGGATCTTCAGCTTTTTGACCGAAGCAGCAGGTCCCCGACGCTTACACAGGCCGGCCAATCGCTGTTGCCCTATGCCAGAGGCATCCTACTTGGAAATCAGGAATTTCATTCCAAGGCGACGTCGATGTCGGAAGGGTTAGAAGACAACTTTTGCATTGCGGTTGAACAGGGGATCAATCTGACACCGTTTTTGGAAGTGTTAAGCGGTTTTTCTGATAAATTTCCCAACGTCTCGCTCGAGGTCCTGACCACCGGTCCCAACGATACAGCGACTTTGCTGAAAGAGGGGCGCGCAATGCTGGGCCTTATGACCGAACAGGAAAGTTATCCGACCGGCTTTCAGTTTCGAGGTGTTGGACACTCAGCATTGGTTCCGGTTTGCTGTACATCCCATCCTCTGGCCGAATTGGATCGTGTTGCTCACAGGGATCTCAGGCAACATCGGCAATTGGTTCTCAGAAGCCGGTCGCGCGATGTTCATGGGCAGGTTGGCGAAATCAAGAGTGCTTCGATTTGGTACGCGGAAAGCCCGCATATGATTGTTGAACTGGTCCTGCGTGGATTGGGGTGGGCTGAGTTACCGTTGCCGGTTGTCAAAGATCTGGTGAGATCGAACAAGATGGCTCAAATGGAATACACCTTCCAACAAAGCGACGCACTGGAAGGCATTGATCTTGTTTGGACAGAACAACACGTTCTGGGCAAGGCGGGCCAGTGGATTCAGGGGCAGCTTTTTAACATCCCGCAAGATGTTTGGCGGGGCTGAGCACAAAATATCCATATTAGGTTGATACCTACTGGTCAGAACATTTTAGGCGTTTCGCGGCTAGGTACCCGCCCCGCAAGACTGAACTACATCTTCAACGAAAAGCTCGACGGCCCGCCTGAGCAGGCTTGTGGATCGGGTTGCAAGGTAGAATTCGGAAGTCCAGTTCAATCTGTTCGGTGCCAGCTCGCGGAGTTTCCTGTTTTGCACTCTGCTTTCCACGAAGTGAACGGGTAGTGGTCCCAGGAAATGTCCGGTTTCGATCAGGGTGGCCATTGCTTCCATATTTGCCACGATAGCTTGCGGGTCGCTGGATTGAAGCTCGGGCGATACCAGCATGCTATATGATCGCTGGCATATTTGATGCTCTGGGATGACGTTCAGATCTATCTGGTCGTTGGGCAATTCGAACAAAGGATGGTTTGGGCCGCAATAGAGCCTGTGTTCTTCCTGGCATAGTTTGGTGTAGGTCAGTTCGGCAACTTGATTGCGGAATGGCGCAATCGCGACGTGCAACTCACCAGTAATCAACTGCTGTGTTAGTTCTGTGGGTGAGGCAACAACGATTTCCAGGCGAACGTCGTTTGGCCGATCCAGAAACCGTTTGAGCGACTTACCAAAGTTCAGTTCGGCAAGGGTATTGACGGCATCCACGACACCGATCCGTAGATCGCCGGTTGTTACGTTCCGAAGTTCCAGAAGCTCGGCGTCGAAATCACGCGCGCTACGCAAGATATCTTTAGCTTTGGCATAAGCGATTTCACCCCGTTCAGTAAGGCGGAATCCCCCGCGGCCACGTTCGCACACTCGGTATCCAAGCGCCGTTTCCAGATCGCGAATTCGAACGCTGATGGCGGATTGTGTGATGCCCAGTGTAAACTGGGCATCGGTAAAACCGCCACAATCGACCACGGCAACAAATGTTTCGAGAAGTGTATTTCTAAGCAGTCTCAACTGCATGCCCCTTTGATGGTCATAACATAAAAATACTTCATGCAAAGATAATCAAGATAGTATTTTTTCATGAAACAAACCATGTTGTGCTTGTCCTCAGCAATCCTTGGTTAGCAAAGCGAAATGGGAGGACATTCGCGTGACATTCTCTTTAAACAAAACAAAGATGACCATGGCGGCGGCGCTGTTCAGCCTGGCGCCGATCAGCGCGTTGGCAGAAGACTGGAAATTCGCCATCGAGGAAATTCCGGGCTCCATCATGGATGCCTACGCGCAGGAGTTCAAATCACGCATCGAAGCGGCAACCGATGGTGAAGTGACCGTAACCGTCTATCCGATGGGAACCCTTGGCACCCCCACCGAAACCGTCGAGCAAGCAGCCGACGGCATCATCCAGTTCACCAACGTGTCGATTGGCAACCTGGGCACGATCGTACCTGAAAGTCAGGTCTTCCTGCTGCCATATCTGTTGCCGTCCGATCCGGCCGTGACGTCGGATATGCTCAGCAGCTCGGAAACCATTTACGGTCCTTTGAACGAGGATTTCCGCCAGCGTGGTCTGGAAGTTCTGACCATGTATTCGGAAGGCCCGCAGGTCTGGACCACCAACCGCGAAATCCGCACACCTGAGGATTTCGAAAACTTCAAGATGCGCGTAATGGTGTCTCCAATCCTGCTGGAAACCTATAAAAACATGGGTGCCAGCCCGACTCCGCTGCCATTTGGTGAGGTTTTTGGCGCGCTGCAACTCGGGGCCGTCGATGGTCAGGTCAACCCAATCCCGACCATTGAAGAAATGAAGTTCTACGAAGTCACCAGCCACCTGATCTGGGCCGGTGAGCAAGAGCTGGTCACCACTGTCGTGGCAGGGTCCGACTGGTTTGAAACCCTCAGCCCCGATCGTCAGCAACTTGTGCGGGACACTATGGCCGACATGACCGGTTTCATTGACGGTGTAGTATCAGATTTCAACAAGAAGCGGCTTGATATCATCAAGGAAGCCAAACCCGATATTGGCCTGGTCGTTCTGACCGAAGACGAGCGTGACGCTTTCCGCGCCCAAAGCACGGATACATCGGCTGCATATGTCGAAATCGTCGGCCCTCGCGGTCAGGAATTGCTGGACGCACTTCAGGCCGAACTGGGCAATTGATCCCAGACCACTCACAGAAAAAATCCTCACGCGTTCGGCGCGTGAGGGATGTCAAAAGGGAGGGACACCATGCAAAGCGGCACCGCCACTCCTTTCGGCTTTCTGGGAAAGATTGATGCCGTCATCGGGCGGGTTGAGGTCTGGATCCTGAGCTGGGGGATTATACTGATGGCCGTCAACACAATCGCCAATGTTTTCGGGCGGTACGTGTTCAACCAGTCCATCTATTTTTCCGAAGAACTCAACGAGTTCCTGATTGTCATCGTGACTTTCATGGGGCTCGGGTATGCCACACGCAAGGGCATCCATATCCGCATGTCCGCGATCTATGACGCCCTTCCGATCAAGATGCGCAAAGGGCTGATGATCATCATCGCGGCTACAACATCACTGGTGATGGCCGTGCTCGCTTGGTACGCGTTTGAATATGTGCAAAAAGTTGCCTCACGGGGCCGCATCACCCCGGCGCTGCAATTGCCGCTTTATCTGACCTACGTCTGGGTGGTGATCGGCCTGGCCCTGACATCCTTCCAATATCTTCTCACGGCCCTTCGAAACCTGAATTTCGCTGAAGAAGAGGTCTACGTCTCGTATCTGGAAGTCGATAGTTACGAGGACCCCGAGACCGCGGCAGCGATCCGCCGACATGAGGAATCAGAAAAACCCGAGGAGGTGAGCCAATGACGGAACTGATGCTGGCAGTGATGATCCTGCTGCTATTGGCGGGGTTCCCGATGAAAATGCCGCTGATCTCGGCGGCGGTACTGGGTTTTTTGATCTATTTCCCCGATATGAACATGCAGATCCTGATCCAACAGATGATCGGAGGGGTCAAACCTGCGGCGCTGATAGCGGTTCCCATGTTCATTCTGGCGGCTGACATTATCACCCGTGGCCATTCAGCCAACCGTCTGATTGACGTAGTCATGAGCTTTATGGGGCATATCAAGGGTGGGTTGGCAATCTCGGTCACCTCTGCCTGCGCCCTGTTCGGCGCGGTTTGCGGGTCGACGCAGGCAACTGTTGTGGCCATCGGTGGTGCCATGCGTCCACGGATGCTGAAATCCGGTTACTCCGACAGCTTTTCCATTGGGCTGATCGTGAATGCCGCTGACCTTGCCTATCTGATCCCTCCGTCCATTGGCATGATCATTTATGGCGTGGTTTCTGGCACTTCGATTTCGCAACTGTTCATTGCCGGCATCGTGCCCGGGTTGCTGATCGTGGTGCTGTTTTCGGCCTATTGCATGGTCTACGCCTATCGCCACGATATTCCAGTGCTTCCACGTGAAGACTGGGGAAAGCGTTTCACCGCCATGCGCCGCGCGCTGTGGCCGATGGGCTTCCCCGCGATCATTGTAGGCGGCATCTACGGCGGAATTTTCTCACCCACCGAGGCGGCTGCCATCTGCGTGCTCTATGCGGTGGTGCTGGAACTGGTGATTTTCCGTTCGGTCAAGTTGTCTGATCTCTGGGATATAGCCTTGTCGACGGGTGCGATAACGTCTGTTGTTTTCATCCTGATCGCCGCTGGCGCCGCGTTCAGCTGGACGCTGAGCTTTGCTCAGGTGCCGCAACAGATCATTGCGTCCCTTGGTCTGTCCGAGGCCGGGCCACTGATGACGCTTCTGGCCGTCAACATCGCGTTCTTCGTTGGCTGCATGTTTGTGGATTCGATCGTGGTCATCTTGATCCTCGTGCCGATTTTCGCCCCCATGATAAAGGCAGCCGGGCTTGATCCGGTACTGGTTGGCGTGCTGATCACACTGCAGGTCGCCATCGGAGCGGCTACACCCCCGTTCGGCTGCAATCTGTTCACAGCAATCGCGGTATTCCGTCGACCTTTTGTCGAAGTTGTCCGCGGTGTGCCGCCGTTCCTGATCATCCTGCTGATTGTGACGGGGCTGCTGGTCGCCTTTCCTCAAATCGCTCTGTTCCTGCCGGAACTGGCCTATCGTTAACAAAAAATGAAACGGAGAAATCATGTCTGGACATGGTTATGAAGCTGGTCGCCTGAACCTGCCTTTTGTCGGCATCTCGACCTTTGGCAAGAAACCTTACGTAGAAAACTGGGATGAAATCGACGCCGACGTTGCAATCCTTGGTGCCCCGTTCGATTTTGGATGTCAGTTCCGTTCTGGTGCGCGGTTTGGCCCGCGCTCGGTCCGTGAGGCGTCAACCTTGTTCAGCTTTGGCCATGCGGGCGCTTATGATCACGAAGATGACGCCACCTATCTGGGCAGCGACGTGCGCATCGTCGATCTGGGTGACGCGGATATCATCCACACCAAGACTAAGGAAAGTCACGCCAATATTGAGTATGGTGTAAAGAAAATCCTAAATGCGGGTGCCATTCCGGTCACCATCGGCGGTGATCACTCGGTCAACATTCCATGCATCCGCGCGTATGAAGAGGATTGCGCAAAAAATGGTCCGATCCATGTGATCCAGATTGATGCGCACCTCGACTTTGTCGATGAACGCCACGGCGTGACCGAAGGTCATGGCAATCCAATGCGCCGCGCTATCGAAAAGGACTATGTTTCCGGGATGACCCAACTGGGCATCCGCAATGTGTCCTCGACAGCAAAAGAAGGCTATGAAGACGCGCGCGCGCGTGGGTCCGATATCTTATCTGTCCGGCAGGTTCGCAAACTAGGTACTCAAGGTGTTCTGGATCGTATCCCGGCTGGTACCCGGTACTACGTGACAATCGATATCGACGCTTTTTGCCCCTCAATCGCTCCGGGTACCGGCACGCCCAGCCATGGCGGGTTCCAATACTATGATGTTCTGGAGATTCTTCAGGGGTTAAGCAAACGTGGGGACGTCGTTGGCATAGATCTGGTCGAGGTTGCCCCCGCCTACGATCCAGCCGAAAGCACACAAATTCTTGCAGCACAGCTTCTGCTGAATTTCATCGGGTTTATTTTCCACAACAAATCTTAGTTTCCCTCCCTGGCATTCTTCATCCCGGATGCCCAGCTGTCCCGACGCGCGGCCATACAAAATCGCGCGTCGGGGCGATCCACCACGACGACGATGCCGACACCGTCACCTCGAATACTCAGTCCGGATCAGAGCGGGCTATAATCTTAGTCGTCAGCCGGTGCATAGCTTCCATCTTTTCGGTGTACTTCCCGCCCGCTTAGCGGCGGATTGAAGACGCACACAAGCCGTAAATCAGAGTCCGTCGCCCGCACCAAATGCCGATCATTCTGATCCAAGGCATAAAGGGTATATGGCTCAAGGGAATGCCAGGTTTCTTCGCTGGACGTCCTGATCTGCCCGTTTCCCTCGATGCAATAACACGCCTCCAAATGGTGGGTGTACTCAAGCTCGAGCACTGCACCCTTTTTGATGATCGTATCGGTAAGTGAAAACCCCATGCCGTCAGAGGCAAGCAATAGCCGTCTGCTGTTCCAACCCGGGCCGGAGACGTCCCGATCTGTGCCAACGATTTCGTTCAATGAAGTTACAATCATTTTGAAGCCCATCTACATTGTCAAAAGTCGACCAAACCCGGTAACGGGGGCACCGTAGCCGCAGTATCGCAAAGACTGCCAGAACATGCATTGGTTGCTGCAAAATACCGGCTTGTTCAGCGAGTTTTCCAGTCGCTCTATTGTTTCTACCGATCGAATGCCCGTGCAGGAAATGAATACCGCG
The DNA here is from genome assembly GCF_056539305.1 of Ruegeria sp. BC1. Classification (NCBI taxonomy): domain Bacteria; kingdom Pseudomonadati; phylum Pseudomonadota; class Alphaproteobacteria; order Rhodobacterales; family Roseobacteraceae; genus Ruegeria; species Ruegeria sp. BC1. The sequence continues at coordinate 36,018 of NZ_JBQFUT010000003.1, read as the reverse complement.
TCGGCATCTGGGTGCGAGATCGCGAAAGCTGCATCATGGATGCGCTCTGGCGCCATACGCGCCATATCCTGATCATCAAGCAGATCGAAATGCGCAAAGTTCAGCACGTCTACCCCGTGTTCTTCTATGTGGTTCGCCATGGATTGGGTGACATCAGCAGTGTATGGGGTCAGCAGGGTAATCCGCTTTACATTACACTTTCTGAAAGCAGCCATCGCGGCCGAAATCGGCGTCACCACTTTGACATTCGGTCGCCCCTCGCGGATTTGCGCCGTCACTTTATCAGTACCAATGGCGACTGAAGCAGAGGTGCAGCTATAGGCAATAACATCTAGATCCCCGGTTGACAGAATCAGTGAAGCGGCCTCGACGAGCTTTGGCGCCATCAGTCGCAGATTTTCAACTGTTACCGGGATCGTAAGCGGAACTCGAGTTGTGTAATAGGCGACCGAACCGCCTCGTGGTGTCATCAGACTAAAATCCCGTTCCGTTACCATATCGCTAGACAAGGCAATAAGGCCGATTTTGTAAGGTGCCGGCAGCGCGTCAAGATGCGCGGTAACGCTTTGTTGGGTCGGCGGTAAATCCCGCATCTGGGGCTCCATCAGTGACTATTGTAACAGTTGTTCAGATGCGCTTCGATTTATCTGACTGCACGGTTCATCCCGCCGTCGGACAGTATACTCTGACCGTTGATATACCGAGCCCCCTCGCTGGCGAGAAACACGCAGGCCTGACCAATTTCCTCAAACGTTGCGGGACGCTGGGCAGGGATCTCTCGACGGGCCTGTTCGGACAGGTTTACGTTTTCGCAGAACCCCGGCAGCAGGTTGTTCATGCGAATATTGTGCCGTGCATACCGATCGCCATAGAGCTTTGAAAAACTGTGCAGTGCGCCGCGCAGCATGCTCATGGGGTAGGGCGCACGTGGTTCGGTTGTGTTCATCGAGGAAATGTTCACGAAAGCACCCCCACCTTGTTCGATCAGTATCGGCGTGACGATCCGGGCGATCTTGACGACGTTCAGCACATACATATCCAGACTTTCGTGCCACAACTCGTCGCTGAGTTCCAAGAGCGGCCCGTCAAAGTCAGGATCGAAACCGACGGTCTTGATGGCTTCGGGCACCGTTCCGCCGTGGCCCATATTGCTGACGATTGCATCGATACGCCCGTACTTGCTCATGGTGTCGTCGATCATCGCTTGCAGATCGTTGACATCCAGCACAGAACCGCGGCGACCAATGCCGCCAAGCTGCTCCGCCAGTTCGACCGAGCGATTGGAAGGGGACATCAGCGAGACCTTGTAGCCTGCCTTTGCCATTTCGATGGCACATCCCCGGCCTATGCCTTGTCCTGTACCGGTCATTATCGCGACTTTGGCTTCAGGCATGGTTTCTTCCCTCCTCGAGTGAAAAGTGTGTGAGATTTGCTGGGTTGATGTCAGTGTAACTCCCTTAGATAGAAGGAACCTATCGAGTTTTTGATGCGTAGATGTTAGATTTTCTCACATGATGGAGAACCTCAGACACCTTCGGGCCCTGCAGGCCTTTGACGAAACCGCAACCCATTCCAGCCTGTCCAAAGCGGCGGATGTGCTGAATGTCACCCACGGAGCGATCAGTCGGCAAATCAAGTTGCTGGAACTGCATCTTGGCGTGACGCTTTTTCATCGCCGCCCCAATGGCGTTGAACTGACCAAGGCCGGAGAGCGTCTGTATCAATCAACGCGCGGGGCGTTTTCCGCATTGCAGCTGGGGGTCATGGAGGTGAAGCGGCTGCATCACCGCCAGTCGATTACGGTGTCCTTGTCGACATCGCTGGCACTCAAATGGCTTGTGCCGCTGCTCAGTTCTTTTCAGCAACAGCATCCGGGTATCGCGCTATTGCTGGACACAAATGATGCCTTTGCGGATTTCGATACGTCTGCGGTTGATGTGGCCCTGCGGTTTGGGGAACCCGGTTGGGGCGGGCTGTACCATGAGCAATTAAGACAAGAGGAATTGATTGTCGTCGCAGCACCTTCCCTTGTTGGGAAAACGCGGCTGCCGATGCGCGCCGAGGACATTGCTGATCTCCCGCTATTGCACGATGCCTTCAATGTCGGATGGGAAAGCTGGGCCTCGCAAGTTGGGCTGCGTGCTGATCGAATCCATTCGCAAAGCATTAAATACGTGGATAGTGCCGTTTTGCTGGAGGCCGCGATAGACGGGCAAGGTGTCGCGTTGGCAAGGCATCTTTTGGCAGAGAGGGACCTGGACCTTGGACGGCTGATACGTCTGGATGACAGCAGTTTACCTTTGGACCGCGGGCTATACTTTGTCTGCCGCCAGGGCGATCAAGAGCGCGTTGCTGTGAGAATCTTCAAGAAGTGGCTCATGTCGATTTGAGCCTTTCGTTCAAGGCCTAAGGGCGACGGAAATCCACTCGGCTGCTTTGGGTTTTGAATTTGTGCTAACGTTGCGCGCATGCTTGCAGGCACGGTTGAAAGTACCGATGAATAACGAGGTCTGGAAATGCTAGCCGATCAATACGGATTGACACTGACAACCAGCGTACCCGAAGCGCAGCATGCCTATGTTGAGGGGGTTAATCACATTCTTGCGGCAACGTTTGGTGCTCGTGACGCCTTTTGCGCCGCCGTTGCGGCAGATCCGGGCTTTGCGCTGGCGCATGTTGGAGTTGCCCGAGCGCGAATGTATGACGGTGATATTCCTGGCGCTCAAGAGGCAATAATATCTGCCCATGCCTGCGCGCCTGGGTTGACTGATCGCGAAGCGAGCCATCTCGCGATTTTCGATCTTTTGGTTCACGGGCGCGTCTCCGAAGCACGCAGCGCGGTTCAGGACCATACAGCAATCTATCCGCGAGACGTCTTGGTCGCGCAGATTTGCACCAACATTTTTGGTCTGATTGGAACGTCGGGCGAACCCGGTCGGGAAAGCTTGCAACTTGCATACACGACCAAACTATATGACGCCTTAGGCGAGGATTGGTGGATCCTGAGCGTGCATGGTCAGGCGCTGTGCGAAGTCGGACAGCTTGATGAGGCAATGTCCATGATGGATCGCTCACTTGCCCTGAATAATGCCAATGCGAATGCGTCACACTTCAAGGCGCATACGCTGTACGAACAGGGGGCGGGGGAGGCTGGCCGTGCCTACCTTTCCGATTGGATCGGCGAATATGACAGGCGTTCAGTGCTTCATGGTCACCTGAGCTGGCATCTCGCGTTGTGGGCTTTGGAGCAGGGAGACGAGGCGGAGCTATGGACGATATACAAGGGTGCGATTGCTCCCGCCGCGTCTCATTCGCTGCCTCTCAATGTGCTGACCGATGCTGCTGCACTTTTGCATCGGGCTGAGATAGCGGGCTTCAGAGTGGCGCCTGAACTTTGGAGCGACCTGAGTGACTACGCATCAAGGTTTTTTCCAAATCCGGGTATGAGTTTTGCAGACATTCACAGCGCCCTTGCTCACGCCATGGCTGGAGACGGAGAGGGCCTTGCGGTCCTGACTGAAACACAATTGGGCTATGCCGCAGACCTTGTGCGCCCAGTGGCACAGGCATGGGGTGCAATCGCGCGGCAAGATTGGGCGGCTGCGCTGCAACTTCTTACTCCGGCTATGGCAGATCATGCTCGTCTCGGCGGCAGCCGGGCGCAGCGTGACCTGTTGGAGTTGACTTACATAAACCTGCTACTGAAATTGGGATCCGCCCCTGAGGCGCAACGAATGATCGAAACACGCCGCCCGATCTTCGGCCGGAAGGCCCCCGTTTCCGGCTTTGTCTGAGTGGGCAGAGTTTCCGATTAATCAGCTGACTGCGCACTACGCGACGAGCTAAGTTGCCAGTGACCATCAAGGCCGCAAAGTAATGGTCCACTGGCTAGTTATGTTTGTCTGGGCATTGAATGTTTGGATTACACCACATTGGCCGAGGCGGGGAAAACGCCCTGGCATGACCAGAGGGGCATTCATGGAACTTATTTTCGCGACTTTCCTGTTTTCTGGACTGATTTCAAAGCGTCTCCGGTAAAAATGCGCAGGCCCAGATCAGCGCGGAAACCGTGAATCTCCGAGACGTCCAATTCCTGCATGAATTTGAGGATCTCAGGGCTTATCACCTGACCCGGAACCAGAATGGGAAAACCCGGTGGATAGGGGATCACGAAAGTGGCCGAAACCATCTCTTCCCCCGCTTCCAGCCGTTCCAACATCTCACTGTCGGGTTCAACGTAGTCGCAATTTTCTTCGTCATAGGACAGGAAAAACGCCGTGCGGATATCACCGGCTTCGGTACCTGTTTCACAGCGGAAAGCGTCGTGGAACCGGCTGAAATCGGGCAGCGGGGGGACGTGCTCGCTCAGGTTTCTGACTCGTTTGTCAAAGGCGAGCTTTTCCATCTTCGAGGCATCTTCCATCAGATCGTCCAGTTCCTTGGCGATCTCGACCAGTACCTCGATCAAGTAAGCGACCGAGCTGCGCGTGGTACCAATATTGGTCATGAACAGCACGGTATTGCGAGAGGTCTTGTTGATCTGGATACCGTATTTGTCCATCAGGATCTTGGTCTTGAACGTATCACCGTCCCAGCCGGTCGCGCCCACATGCAGGGTGATGCGGGTGGCGTCCAGAACGAACTCGTCCTTGGCCCAGCAATCCCAGACATCGGCCCAGCCCTGATCGGGATCGAAATAGCTGGTCATGCCGCTTTCTCGATATTGTTCGGGGATCATGTCGCCTGCGGTAACAAGCTTGAAATACTTCCTGAGCAGTGGATGAGTCGTCACGGCCCGGCGGATTGCCATCGCACTTTCGACTTGCCGCTGGACAAACTCATATCCTTCGATCTCGACCTGCCGGCGCCCCACATCCAGTGAGGCGATGATCTGATAGTTTGGCGAGGTCGAGGTGTGGGTCATATATGCCTCGTGAAACGCCTCTTCGACCGCGCCTTTGAACTGCTGATCGTTAACGTGGATCATCGAACCCTGCCGCAGCGCGGTTAGCGTTTTATGCGTTGATTGCGTTGCATAAACCCGAACGCGCGCATCCGGCGGCGCAATCAGGCGGGTTTCGAGCCACGCGTCATCGTCCTTGCCCTCCAATTCCTTCTGCTGCGCCGCATAAGCCTCGGCATGTTCGGACGTGCGAAACTGTTCGCGCAGGATATTGGCGGATCTCATCGCAGTGCGCACGCGCGTGTTTGGCGCAAAACGGGCATAGCCGAACCAAGCCTCATCCCACAAAAACACAAGGTCTTTCTTGATCGCCAGGCATTCCTGCATAACCCGCTGAACGTTATAGACGATGCCGTCGAAAGTGCAGTTGGTCAGCAGCACCATACGCACCCGGTCCAGCTTGCCCTCGGCACGCAAGGCCAGCAGCTTGTGCTTGATCTCACGGATCGGAACCGCGCCATACATGGAGTAATCGTGCAGCGGATAGCTGTCCATGTAGACAACACTCGCCCCTGCCAGCACCATGCCGTAATGGTGCGATTTGTGGCAGTCACGGTCGACCAGCACGATGTCACCTGGCCGGACCAACGCCTGAACTACGATTTTGTTGCAGGTCGACGTGCCGTTTGTGGCGAAAAACGTCTGTTTAGAACCGAATGCGCGGGCGGCAGCCTCCTGCGCCTCTTTGATCGGCCCTTTTGGTTCCAGCAGAGAATCCAGCCCGCCAGACGTGGCCGAGGTTTCGGCCATGAAAATATTCGAGCCGTAGAATGCCCCCATGTCCTGAATCCAGTGGCTGCGGCTGATTGATTTGCCGCGGCTGATAGGCATGGCATGGAACACGCCCGTAGGTTGTTTGGAGTACTCCTTGAGCGCTGTGAAGAACGGTGTCTTATAGCGACGCTGAACACCGCGCAGGATGTTCAAGTGCAGTTCCAGAAAGTCTTCCTGATTGTAGAACACCCGGCGGCACAGGCCCAGATCTAGCCCTGCGATATCTTCGGCCGAGCGGTCCGTGATCAGGTAGGCATCCAGCTCGGGACGCAGCATACCTATCCGGCGACAGGTCTCAGGTCCGTATTCCGAGGGCGTCAGCTCTCCGAGATCCGCGCCTTCGCCATAAAGGCTGATATATCGGCCTAATACATTGGTTTCGTTTTTGGATTTCAGGCTTAGGCCCGGGCGGACAATGACCGCCTGTACATTCTGATTGAACAGAACTCCGATCAGGGCGTCTTCGACGCTGGGCACCACGACGGTTTCATAAATAAACGGGTCTTCGCTGCGGCGCATGCGTTGCAGGCTGGATTGCAGGAACCGTTCCTGATGCTCGTTGACATTATCGACGATCATGACCTCAAAATAGGGCCGCCCCAGCGCACGGGCCTCATGGCTCTGGGTTGATTCATCCTCGAACTCATCAATTTCGCTTTCATCGGCAATCAGCGCGATCGAGCGACGGCGAAAAGCTCCCGAGGTAAGTGCCCGCGACACCCGGCGAACGGCGGTTGAGAAATCGGCGAAATTGCCGTGATCCAGCAAGCGTCGAAGATAGTCGAAAGCGGACCCACCGGGGAATGCAAAGTAGATCTCGATCGGTGCCAGCGCCCGAAGCAGTTGCCGCGCGCGGTCCCGATCCTTGTCGCTTCCGCGTTGATCGAGAGATTCTGCCGTTTCCCGCAGCGCGCTCCACCTGTCAGCCCTCAGTTGCGAGGCGCTGTAATAGTCCGAGATGGAGTCGAGCTTTTCGTTGTCGGAAGTGCCGTGCATAAATCCCGTGTCCTTTCTGCCGAAGCTGAACAGTTATGTGCTATCTGTCCGTGCCTGTGCGCCTTTTCTAAAAACAAAAATGTATTGCTTGTTCGCGGTGTTTTCGGAGTATCCCAGCGCCATTCTGGAGTTGGATGTCGCGATGCCTGTGGCATCACCTTTCTGCGGAATGCGCGGCGGACCCACTGTGTGTAGATCGGCACCTGCACCAGAAATGGCGTTCTGTTCATAAGGCTTGAACGGAAACAGCTTAGAGTAATTCGAAATGATCTCTCCAGTCGGTTTGATCACCAAAGACGTTTTTAAGACCCGTTCGTCTTTGCGCGTGTCGAACATCGAGCCAGAAGTAAGCCGGTTCCCATAGCGCTGCGCGGCTTCATGAAAGCAGGACAGGTCTTCATTTGAAACGGGCTGCGCAAAACGGTCGATCGGCCCATAGGGTGTCATTTCGTTTTTCTTCTCTTTTTCTAGCCGACTGCGACTGCCGTTGTGATCCAGCTTTCTTCATCGGAACATAAAACTGTGTGTTCGTGCAAGCCTGCTGTCCACAGGTCACCGGCTATGGCAATCATTTGGCCTCTTTCCCGGAGGCGCACGCAGCCCACTGATGGAATCGAGTAGCGACGAAGAAGGGCTAATTTTTATGATCATGACTGTTGGCAGCGGATCGTCTGCCGTTAAGGGCACTCCCGGATTGCCCTTGATCCCCGCTGGGTATCGCCCGATGCGTTCAAGCAAGATATCCATGAACACCCGCACCTTTGCGGACAGGACACTGGCTTGGGGGTAGATGCGCCAGAGGGCGGCATAACGAACTCTGCCGTCGCCCGCCATATTGGCCGCAGTTCTGGTAATGCGCGGTTGGAAGGAACGTAATTGGGGTAACCAGCTTTTGCAGACGCACAACACGCCGTTTCCCCTTCTTAGGACAGAACTTTCGTCGTCTTGATGTAATCCCTCTAGTCGTTCAAAGCATCAAGCAGTGTTTCGACATCCGTGAGTGTCGAATAAAAGACCTGTTCGGTTGGTCTGGATGCCTGATATTGCTGCAGTGGCATTGTCCTTAGTGGCACGGCTGAGAAGTTGCCCTGGTTCTCTTGTGCCAAGCCGATTGCGGCGTAGGCCTTGAGTGCGACTTCGGTCGCGGGGGATAGTTTGCTAGACAGATCGTCCAAGGTACCGTCCAGTTCTGCCGCTATTGCAGCGTTCAGACTGGCATCCGCAAAATACATCAGGTGTTTTTGCGCCCCCATAGAGAGGGTGGCAATCTTCGTGCTTCGGGAATAACCCGAAAAAACGCTCTGGTAGTCATTTTTACCGATCAGCAACTGTGACAGCACCAAACCACCAACGATAACGACGCCACTTTGTGATGCTTCCGCTGACGCCTTGCCAGAGAAAAAGCCGCCGAACCCTCCTTCGCCGCCAGCCGCTTGATCACCACGCCAGCGGAACAGAAAAACGTTCTCTTTCTGGGCCTTGTCTTCGATTGCCTTGGCGGCGTTCGTGATTGCTTGGGCTGAGTTTGCGCGGGCCACCTGAGTTTGCGCGTTAAGCGCAGGGTCTCCCGCCGCCGCAACTTCGGCCTGAAGCAGGTTCACCAATTCAACTTGCAGCGCATTAAGACCGTCTCGGATGCTTTTTAGATCTGCCAGCGTGGCAGAGGTTTTGTATTCCCTGTATGCAACCTCGGTCCGGCCACTATCGCTATAGCAGATTATAGCACTAGATGGGCGGTAGCTGTCTGCCAGGCAGGCGCTTCCTGGGCCTGAAACTGGCAAAAGGCCGTTTACTGCAAGAAATCGAGTTTGAAGAGGGTACTTGAAATTGATGGGTTTGCTCAGAACACCGTGATTGCTGGTGCTTGTTGTCAATTGGTCGAGTGAATTGACACCTGTTTGCGTACTTCCGCAGCTTGCGGCGAACAAACCAAAGCACAATAGCCCGCACCGTCGCGAAAACCGAAACAAATTCATTTCTTACTCCTAATACACTGCTCGAAAATTAAAATTCAATTCAGCTTAAGATTGCAGAAATCTGAGCAATAATGGGAGAAAGGTCAAGGGAAATTGAAGGGCGCTCCTGTCTGGTTTAAGCGCTGAGAAAAGCACCTTTGCACTGACCCTGTGCTGCCGGGGGCGGGGCTCTGCCGAAAAAAATGTTTGGGTGGAAGCGTGCTGAGCTCGCGTAGATTATCCAGTCAATCGCGCAAGCCACAGAAACCGGGAAATATGACGAAGACGTTCTAAGTTTCGGGATCAGATGCAAATCGATGGCGGCGCATGGGCGAAACCGGTCCCTCGCGTTTTGGTCGTTTCTGGTGCCACGGATCATTGGGATTACGCCGAAGCCGGGTGTCTTTATCTGACAGTGCTCCGAAGAAGATTGCATCAAGCGCGCCGGGTAAAGGTGATATGCGACGGGTCATGGCGTTGTCCTTTCTCGTTACCTGCCACGACTCTGCGTTGATACGTTCAATTCAGCCACCGACGTAATCCGCAATCACCCGTAAGCCATCCGTAAGTCGCTTGGGAAAAGCTCCAATTTCGGGCATATTGGTCATCAACCGCTCCGCCATTTCGGAGGCAATATGACCATTCCTCATTCCCTTTTTGCCCAAAAGCTCCGCAGCTATCGTGCGTCCAACGGGGTGCATGGCCGGATGACGCAAGAGGAACTGGCGGGTGTGCTTGACCTCAGTGTAGACGCCATCAGCAAGTACGAGCGTTCTCTGTCCTTTATGCGCGGTGATCTGGAACACCGGTTGATGGAAAAACTTGGCTGGACCCTGGATGAAATTGTCGCGTGTCGCGAGGATTGGGACGCCCGATTGAAGAGGTTGCCGAATGGCTATCGGGTTCTTCGTGAATATGAAGTGGCGTCCGAACTGGGGTCGGTTGAGGCGGTCGACATTGCAGTTCAGGCGTTGGAACGTTCAGGCGCACATGAGTTTCCCGTCGGGTTCTCTGCCGGAGATCCCATTTGGGTGGACATCCTAAAGGATGGGTCAATGTCCGGTGTATATGTGACAAAGGATGGGGTTCTCGTAGCTCATATCGGATTGGTCTTCCTCAATGAGTCACTTGAGGCGCAGTTTCGCGCGCGTCGTCTGATCGAATCTGAGTTCAGCTTGGAAGAGCTTCGGCGCCCAGTCCTTCCGGGTGAATACTTCGGCTATTGCGCCGGTGTCTATATCGCGTCAGGTCATCAGAAAGCGGCGCTTCCTTTGTTAACCGGCTTTGTCAGCATCTTAGAGAACCTTGCAGAGCGTGAGGTGTACCTGAGGAATTTGGCTGCGATTGCTGCCAGCCCGATAGGCCATCAGCTTTGTCGGGACCTAAGCTTCCAGTTCCTCGGCCCGCATGCACAGCATGCAGATCTGGAGTTTTGGTGCCTGAGCGGGAAAACCATGTCCGCCTCGCTATTTGCGCGACGTAGTCCGAAGGTACAGAAGGTGTATTCAGCCCATTTCGGAATTGACTGATCCCTGGGCTGCGGGTTTGGGATTGTGAACGAGGGTTCGGGCAGATCGGTTAGGGACGGTCTGATGTTCGAAAATCCGGTTTCCAGCCGTCTTCGTATTTCCCCAATACTCTGGACAGACTCAGCAAACACGCAAAAAACCTGGCATAAACGTCACGTGACAATTGGGGTTTGTTGTCGTCCAGTTGCTGCACAAGATCGACTACACCTGTGGCAAAGGACTCGTAAACGCGTTTGTCCGCAGGTGTTGGGTCCAGGGTCCAGATGTCATGGTCGTCGTAGTAACTGGCTGGTCGGGGTTCGTCATCAATCATGAAATACGCCTCCTTAGGTTGGAACACACGTGGGAGCGGCAAAAATGCAGACAAGGTCAGTGGCGCGAAGTCACAAGACTTTGGCGGGCGAAAGAAAGGTCTGTGAATTGGTTACAGAAACTGCGGGCAGGTGGAAAAACTTGGCGAGGTGTTGACGTAAGGCATAATACCTAGGGTGCATCTCGGTCCGGTTATTGATTGTCTCGGTGAACCCGCTGTGGTGGCATCTTACTCATATCATTCTCTGGCTTGGAATATCTGCGACCGCTTAGAGCCGGGCGCCGTAACGGGCCGGTCAACGCCGGTAAAAACCCAACTGCAAATGCGATCCAGGCGATGCACCACGTCGCAGCCGCCAATTGCACAGCTGGTAAATCGGGAATTAGCGGAGCCATCAGACGCATCCATGTTGTTACCCAGATCAGTGCAACCCCGATGGCAATGCATGCATTGGCCTTCATGTTATCGTCTTCGGTATGTGCTGCTGCCCGTCCGCCAATTGCCATAATCAATCCAGACATCGCACCGATGCTGATGGCATGTAGTGCGTCGGACATTGGATAGACTGCATGTGCAAGGCCTGACACGCCGACGGCAATCAGCCCCAGAGGCAACCAGAGGAAGGAAAGATGAAGCGCGGCAAGCAGCGGATTGGGAAACGCCCTTGTCATTCGCCATCCCCGCATCCCCCATAGGATCGTCAATGCTGCGGTGATCATGGAGATAAATGCGATATCGTGAAGGCCAGCGAAGAACGCAACAATGGCTGTGGCCAGAAGCCCTTGTACAAGCCGCATGAGAAGGTCTGAAGCGGTGCGCGCACGGTACGGGCGACTGAACAAAGCAAACCAGTTGTTGGTGAAGGCAGGTATCGCCCGCATGCCAACGCCACCCATCAGCATGCCGATCCCGATCAGCAGGGTCGGAGCATACGTCAGACTGTCCCAGGGCGAGGCATTGGTTGCGGTGGTCAGAAACGCAACCTCGCCGCAACCCAGCCCAACAACGGCGAACACAAATACGATCTTATGGCAGGCCCCATTTTTTACCAATTGAAACCCGACAACCAACGCCAATAGCAGAAAATACCCGAAGTTCAGGGCGATAATCAGCCAAATAGGGGTAAAGTATGTCAATGCCATCGCAAGACGCGCGGATAGCCAAAGTATCAACAGGGTGACCAGACCTGCGCCTTGAACCGGGGGGCACCCAGTCCAGCTTGGCAGAGCGGTCAACAGATACCCACCAATGGCCGCACCGGCAAAGCCAAAGGTCAACTCATGAACATGCCATAGAACCACGGGCTCGAACCCAGGGAGGGGCAGGCCAAACTCAACACCCAAAGGCCACCAGCCGACGGTCAGCAGAGCATATAATATAGCTGCCGAAAACAGCGGCCGATGCGGGGCTTGCCAGAACGCACGGATTGCGCCGGTCTCGCCCGCGGCGGCTTTCACTTGGGTGACGCGCCCGACCAGTCCGCGCCGCAAGCCCCGGTCAAGAAGCCGTCACTTAACCGAATATCGGGGTTCGAAATGCGAACTTCGTGCGCCAGACGCCCTTTGGGCAGGGTCTGATCAATGCGTTGGCGGTACAGGGTACAAAGCAGACCGAACCCTTTCGATTGCGGGGACAGGCGCAGGGCGGACACACCGGCAGATCGCAGCAGATCAATTTGGTGATCGGTGCAGACATGGCTATCGGACAGGGTCTGCACGCCGTTCATCGCCATAAACGGCTTGCCATCCGAAGTCAGCACATCCAGCCCGTCCGGGTCGTCCTCGCAGGCAAACTGGCAGTTGTCCTTGGTACGACCGTGCAGTCGCGCGTGATAGCAACGCCCGGATATCGCAAGCGGCAGGCGCCCATGGCCCCAAACTTCGATTGCAATACCAAGATCGGCGCCTTCCTTTGCCAGCGCTTCGACAGATGAAAGGGGCAATTCCGGCGGTAGGCATACGCGCCGCGCACCACGAGAGGCCAGCCACCGCAACGTGCCTTCGTTGTAGACATTCACCAGAGGGCCAACGGAAAAACCGCAGTCCCCAGGCAGACTGGCAAGCGCGGTCAGGTCGTTGATTTCGACCATAGCGCCCATCTCGGCCAATTCCGCCGTCAGCTTGCGTTCTCGCTTGAGGGTCACCAAGGCAAGGCTGGTTAGGGCAACCTCTTTCCCGGCCTCGGTCAGCTTTGTGACCGCTTCGGGGATGCGATCCTGATAGAATGGCAATCGTTTGGAACAGACAAGCTCTCCGATCACGACACGGTTCACGGGTGAGGCGGTCAAATCGTCGTAAAATCCGCTCCAGGTTTCGGCAGGCCAGAAAAACTGGTTGGGCCCTACTGTCAGTTCCATCCTGTTATCTCCACGTTTTCTTGTAGGCGCCGGTTGTTGCGGCTTGCCCTTCGGACAGCCGTGCCAGCATGCCTTCGGGCAGGGGCCGCCCGGCCTCCAGTGCATCGACCGCAGCGCGGAAATTACGCACCACCTGCGCTACATAGGACTTCGATCGCTGCCGCCCTTCGATTTTGAGGGCAGTTACTCCGGCCTTTTGCAACTGAGGGATCAACCGCTCGGCATTCAGGCTGACGGGGTCTTCAAAAAGATGTCCGGTTTTGTCACCAGCCGAGAAACACCCTTTGCACAGGGTCGGGTAAGGGGCGGGCTCACCCTTAGCGACACGGTGAATGAGATAGCCACCAAGTCGGGCATCCAGTGCGCCATGATCATCAATATATTCCACGTGGCTGGCGGGTGAGCAGACACCATTCATGTTGGGTGACAACCCAGTGGCGTAGGAGGAAAGTGAACAGCGCCCCTCGGCCATAACGCACAGTCCGCCAAAGACAAACACTTCCGTTTCCACTTCGGTTTCGGAATTGATCGCGGCTATTTCGGGCACCGACAGAACCCGGGGTAGAACGACACGTTTGACACCAAAGGTCTCGGCATAAAAATTTATGACATCAGCATTGGCCGCAGCCGCTTGTACCGACAGATGTCGGCGCAGGGCTGGGTGGTTTCGGGCCGTGTGGTCCAGCAACCCCAGATCGGCCAAAATCACCGCATCCACGTCGCAGGCTTCGGCATCATGGATGGCGCGGTGCCAGATCGCCTCATCCCCGGCGCGGGGGAAAGTGTTGATGGCAACCAGCACTTTGGCACCGTGCCCGTGGGCGAAGGTCACGGCCTCTCTCATCTCGGATCGGTTGAAATTCAGACCGGGAAAATTGCGGGCGTTGGTTTCATCGTTAAAGCCGCAATAAACCGTATGCGCACCTGCCTTTACGGCAGCACGCAGGGCGGCAGGTGTCCCTGCGGGGCAGACAATTTCCATCACCATAGGGTGGCATCCTCAGGTCTGGTCAGACACAGCCCGGTCTGACGCTCGGCAAATGCGATCAGCTGGTGCAACGGGCGCGAAAATGGGCCGGAAAGAGCGGCGGCCTCCTGCGCCAAATCCAGCTCTGCGTCGTCGATCGCGTTGCGCAGAGCCAGGACTGCGGCGGTGTCGCCCTCGACCACGAGATCGCGTGAGAAAAACAGGGCGTCGCCGTCAAACGCGCCATGAACCAACCCCAATAGCGCTGCCAACGGGCCAGATATCCGCGCAGGGCCTGACGGCTGGCGCCGGGTGAGTCTCACCTTTGGCCGTCCGCCATTCGGGTTGAGGCACAGGACAATCGGCAGGTCGGTCGGATCAATGACAAATTCCGTACGGCCGTGCTCGCCAAGACGTTGGAACATGCAGGGATGGGTTTTGGCGATTTTGCGGGCAAACACAGTCAGGGATAGCGATAGCGGCGCAAGTGGCATGACCCGCAGGCCGGTTGCCAATGGGGCAGGGCAGTGCGGTATCGAGTTTTTGGGATCGGACAAACAGGCCTCCTGCCACCTAAGCGATGTGGATCAATCCCGCTTTCCTATGCTGCGCCGGGTTTCCCTGAATTGACTGTTGTCAATTCTGCCGGTTGTTTTCGTTGCTAGGTGGGTGGTAGTTTACCGGAGCCGTCCCATTCGCACTTTGCCGCAATATCCCACTCTTCGACATTTCCTGAATTGGTGCGAAGACAACGGTCAGTTTTGCGCTGTTTCCGACCCGGTTACCGTGCGCCATCAGATGACGGCGGTACACCGCACCGTTCTGGAGGCAGGCGGGCCGGTGCTGCGGTTTGACCACCCAACATTTGGCCAGGGCCAGAAGGCGGATATTCCGGTTGTGGTGAACCTTTTTGGAACCATGGAACGGGTTGCCGCCGGACTTGGGGTTTCGATGGATGGGCTGGACGATCTAGGCTCATTCCTTGCAGCGCTTCGGGCTCCGGCCCCGCCAGATGGGTTGCGGGATGCACTGTCGCGTTGGCCCCTGTTAAAGGCTGCGCTGTCGACCCGACCAAAGATCACCAAGTCGGCCCCGGTTCAAAGCGTGATCCACAGTGGGGAAGACGTCAACTTGTCAGCCCTACCGATCCAAACGCATTGGCCGGGCGATGCCGGGCCGCTTATTACGTGGCCGGTTGTAGTCACTCGGCCCTATACCAGTAGTCCGGAATCCGTTGGAAGCTATAACGCGGGTGTCTACCGGGTACAGGTTCTGGACCAAAGTCGCGTGATCATGCGTTGGCTGCCGCATAGGGGAGGGGCCGCGCATCATCGCAGCTGGGCACAGCGCAACGAAAAGTTGCCCGTCGCAATCGTTCTGGGCGCAAACCCGGCGACTCTGCTGTCGGCGGCATTGCCGCTGCCTGAAAATGTATCCGAACTGACATTTGCAGGTACTCTGAATGGCGCTCGTCCGCGATTGGTCCCGGCCCGAACCGTTCCCCTACTGGTTCCAGCAGATGCCGAGATTGTATTGGAGGGCTGGGTTTCACCCACCGAAACCGCGCCAGAGGGCCCTTTCGGGGATCACACCGGGTATTACAACCCTGCGGAACCTTTTCCCGTGATGCAGGTCAGTGCCGTGACCCACCGCGAACACCCTTTGTACTTGTCGACGTATACCGGTCGTCCGCCGGATGAACCCGCGATTATCGGAGAAGTCTTCAACCAGCTCGCCTTGCCAACGATCCGCGCCCAAATTCCCGAGATCCGCGATCTTTGGCTGCCCCCTGCCGCCTGCTCCTATCGCATTGCCGTTGTCAGCATCGAGAAACGTTATCCCGGGCAGGCGCGGCGGGTCATGATGGCGTTGTGGGGGATGTTGCCTCAGTTCAGCTATACCAAAATGATTGTTGCGGTGGATTCCGACATCGACCCCAGAAATTGGAATGACATAGCCTGGGCGCTGGCGACACGCATGGATCCCTCTCGCGACGTGATGGTGTTGGAGAATACGCCCATGGACTATCTCGATTTTGCGTCTCCGCAACCCGGTCTGGCGGGGAAATTGGGGCTGGATGCAACCACCAAAATCGGCAGTGAAACCCGCCGTGAATGGGGGCAGGTCATGCGATCTGCAGATTCGGATGTCACCTTTGCTACCGATCTTGTGGACCGAATTTTGCCGGAGCTGAGAAAATGAACAATTCTCGTGTCATACTGGGGGTGTCCGGCGCGTCCGGTGCAGCCCTCAGCCTTTCGACCGCCCGAATTCTGTCGACGCTTGGTATCGAGATTGATCTTGTGGTCAGTCGGGCTGCCCGCCTTACTCTGGAACAGGAATGCGGTGCCAATGCCTTTGGAAACCTGCGCGATCTGGCCACTCGATATCATGCTGCCAGCGACGTTGGTGCCAGCATCGCATCAGGTTCGGTTCCGGTATCGGGTATGATCGTGGCGCCCTGTTCGATGCGGTCCCTCGCGGCGATCTCACATGGGTTGGACGACAACCTGCTGACCCGCGCAGCCAGCGTGCAGCTGAAAGAGCGCAGGCCGTTGGTATTGCTGACCCGCGAAGCCCCCCTGACGCTCGCCCATCTACGGAATATGACTGCAGCCACCGAAATGGGCGCGGTGATCATGCCACCGGTTCCCGCCTTCTACCTCGGGCCGCGCGGTCTGACCGACATTACCGATCAGATCGCGGCACGTGCCGTTGATTGTCTGGGCGTCAACGCTCCGGTTGCAAAGCGATGGCAGTCCTTGGCGGACGTAAATCAATGATCCCACTCCACGCACATCATGTAACCGCTGCCGAGGTACACAAAGGAAAATTCCCTTAAGTCTACCTACTGTACCTCCACGTTGGCCCGGCGGTTTCGCCCGATCCATCCGGCAAGGGTATCCGCATCAACTTCTGCGCCAGTGATTTAATAGTGTACATCGCGGGCACCAAATCACGCAAAGCGCTTTTGTCTTCGTTGAATGCGACTTGCAGACCGTCCAGCAATCCGGACCAGGCTTCATTGAACTCGGCGGAAATTGCTGCAATCTCGGGCGCGTTTTTGTAGTTGTCTTCGGACGGGTCGTCCTGCATCGGCGAGACAGCACTCCAATCGACAATAAGATCACCGCCTGTGGGCGGATCATTCACGCTATCGTCCGGGTGATAGTAACGGCTGTGCAGTATTTCATTGAACTTGAAATAATGCGCAATGTCTTCGCGTCCTTCGGGTCCGGGTATGGTGTCTCCGTCACCGGCCCTGTGCCCCATGTCGGCCCCTTCACCTTCTTCCATGATTTCCTTGATTGCCTTCATCGCAGCCTTGCGGCGCTGCGCCGGGGTTCCGGTCACCTCGATCACTTCGCCCCCGGCACCAAAATAGTCGTCGTTCGAGATTTGCCGAATAGCGTCACCGATGAAAATCGCATCGTCTCCGAAGGTGTCGCAGGCTTTTTCCAGTTCCTGTCTGATGAACGTGTAGAACCCACCAATGGTGTGATAGTCACCCTTTTTTGCAGGCCCCGTATCCTTGGGCGCGGTTTCGATCAGGCGAAAGCTTTTGACCTGTTTGGGCGAAAACCGGCGCAAATGAACAGTTGGACCACGCCCTTGCAGGAGCGGCTGGGGATACGTGGGCAACTGATCCGGGTCGTTCAGGACCGGAGATCCGCCGATCGCGTTCAGGACGTTCGCCACGAGCACCATGTGCAACATTTCCTCGACCATGACTTGCCGGATCACTTCGATGGGTTCGGCATTTACAATGGTTGGCTCTGACCGGTCGTATTGTCCTTGTTCCAGGATGGAATAGCAGGCGGTCGCATAGGGGGGGATGGTCGTCAGCTCGAGTATCAGCGCATCCTGAAGCAACCCGCACAGTTTCTCGCGTGTTTTGTCCAGCTTGTCCTGAGAAGTCATTTCGCACCCCCTTTCTGAACGGCCTTTTTGATGGCTCTGGAAGCTCTGTAGGCCATGGCGGACAGCGTCAGTGTCGGGTTAGACGTCGCAATCGTGGGCATCGAACCTGCACCGACCAGCCACAGATTGTCGTGATCCCAGGCTCGCATCACGTCGTTGGTCACCGAATTGTGCTTGTCCGAACCGATCCGGTGCGTACCGACCAGATGACCGGCCCCAAAGAAGGTGTATCCGCGCCCGTCATAAGTGAAATACCCCGCATCCGAAGGGTTATATGCCGTGTGGTTCTTGATACCCAACCGCTGAAAAATCTGAGCGCATGTATCGTATGCTGCCGCCAGACCGGCGCGCGAATAGTCATCCAGATCGTAGCTGATGACCGGGCGGTATTCTCCCATCGGCGTACGATAGGCCGGGTCGATTGTGACTCGGTTCGTTGATCGGGGCAGTTGCTCGACCAGAGTGCCGATGCGGATCTGTCGCTGGACATCGTGATAGAGTTTGTCCCGCAGGGCTTTGCCATACAGGTTTTCCTGTTCAACCAACCGCGTCACGTCCGAGTTCGGTGACCCCGCAGAAAAGTTCCAGCCCCAATTTCCGATCTCAAGCCGGAATGCCGCGGTTTTGTCGCGGAAGGTGCCGTCTCTGAAATTCGCGTAACTGGATGTGGATCCTGGCCCACGAAACGGACCTACGGGTTCAGGCGCGGCGCCCCAGGTCATCATGTAAGGATGATCCATCAGGTTGCGCCCTAACTCGCCACTGGTCTTGCAGATGCCGGAGGCCAGCGCCAGCGTGACGTTTTCAATGGCCCCACCGGCCAATACATATTGCTTACCTTTTGCGCGGCGCAATTCGTACTGGGGCACACCGGGAAATGGGTATTTCTTGTAGACGATGCCTGAAACGCGGCCGCTTTCGGCAAGTTCGACCTTTGATGCAATCGCCTGGGTGATCGTCTCCATAAGGTGCTTGCCCGCGTGCCTTGCATCTTCCAGCGTCTTCATCGCGTTGTACTTGGCCTGAATGGGGCAAATCGGAATACAGCTTGAATTGCCTTCGCATCGCTGGCCCATATAAGCAAACGGTCCGGTTGATCCGCGCGGGCGGAACTGCGGCCGCCGCTCTCCGCCCACAGGGATATCCTTGGAGTTTTTTGGAGTTCGAGGGGTGGAATTTCTTCCTTGAGGTGTGCGCGACACTTTCAGACTGACAGAGTCCCTTGCATCCTCACCGATTTCGATGGGCATTCCGTCCGCGCGGGCAAAAAAGCTATCAACATAGGACGAAGGGATTGAGTGCATCGGATAATCATAACCCTTTGCGAAATACCCTTTGTTATCGTATCGGCCAGAAGTGCGAATTCCCAGCGCCTCGGGCGTTTGCTCGTCAGCATCAGCCGAAACTCCGATCTCCCATTCGGCCCGTTCGTAATCAGAACGGATGTCCTGATAGCCAAAGGGCCAATCGACGCCCAGACCAAAACGGCTCTGCATTTCGAAATCCGCAGGCATCATTCGCAGGCTGGTGCCCAGCCAGTGCAGAGACGTGCCGCCATATGCCATCAGGTAGTTGCTGCCGAATGGCAGCGGACCGCGTTGCACGAAATAGCCATTCGTGTCGGGTTCAGTGCCCCGAACCGCCGTGATATCAAGCACCGAAGGTGACGGAAGTGTCGGCAGGTCTGGATAGGGTGAATTCGGCGTCTTGGCCAGAGACAGGTAATACTGGTCCAGATAAGATCGATAGGTCTCCCACGTTTTACCGTGATCTGCTCCCGCTTCGAGGATCAGAACGGAATGGCCTGCAGACACAAGTTCTTTCGCCAGTATGCCGCCAGCAAACCCGGCCCCCACTATCACCACGTCATAGGTTCTGTCGTCGTCCGTAATAGCACTCATTTGCCTGCCCCCCGTTGTTTAGGGGGTTCAAGGCTCCATGCCCCAAAACCCTGTTGTTTCGCTCCCATGGGGTGGGCGCCGATGGCATCCCAGACCAATCCTTCCTTATAGGCGCGGGTCGAGATGATCTTGACTACGTCGAACCGAGAAGCCCCATAGATTTCGCGCCATTCCTGTGGAAGGGGCATCCATTGGCCGGTGTACCAAAGCTGAATCAGTACACGTGCCACCGGGCCAAGGCACCTGTCGGACAGGTAGGACTGGCGGATAATCTCATCATCATTCTCTTTTCCCAGCTGTGGTGCATGAGACAGGAACATCTTCAATATGTTCTCGGGCAAAACCTGCCGGAACTGGTGCCAGTATTCCTTGGCACAGCCCGTCCCCTGCAACTCGGCACTGTCATATCCGGTCAGTGCGGCGCTTACGGTCAGAAAGGCCTGATAGTCAGGTGTTTCATCATGCATGGTCATGGCGGTCCCCGTCGATGGCGTCCACATAGAAACCGCGCGGTTCAAAGCAGGCGGGTGGGCTTTCAAAGACCTGCACGGCGACGGGCGTCATATCCGTGAACAGCTTGTGCATGTCGCGTGTCATCGGAAAATCATTCTCGCCCAGTTTCAGATGAAAACTCTTTGCAATGCGCTTGGTGTCTTTGGTTGTCAGCATCGCCGTTTCAAACAGGCCCGAGATGGTCCATCTGGTCCAGACAGTTCGACCAAGCCCGGTTGCGAATTCCGGGATTGGCGTACAATTCGTCAAGGTCCACTGGTCACCCTTCAATTTTCCCAGATCGGCCTTCAGGTCGTAGACGATGGTTTGCGGATCGTCAGGGTTGACCAGTTGTATCCACCACTTCTTTGGGGAAATCGGCGGTTCGCCTTTCATCTTGGCGTTCAAGGAAGGAACCTTGTAGTTGAAATGCCCCAGAAACTTAGGTTCGCCAAAGGCTTGCCGGCCTGCCGTAACTGCTACGGCATTGTCCGCCGCGACATGGATGCGCAAATGGCCAATCGTCTTGGTTTGATCCCGGCCGTGCAAATATTCGGTCAGGGACATTTTGGGCACACCCGGCACCCGGTTCGTAGGGTAGGCCAGAAGGTTGAACTCTACCTCGTTCACGAACCCCAGAGAGTTATCGTAGTGCGCAGTGTAGCGTTGAAAATTCAGCAGTATGACGGCTTTGTTTTCGCCGTTCTCATCGGGAAACTCAGCTACGCAAAGGCCAGTGCCTTTGACGAAAGGCTTGGCCACTTCGACCGAGGTGTACCAGTACATCCATTGGCATTGCAAAGAGGCGTAGTAGAAGGGGAAGGTGTCAAAAAGTTTCGGCAGCTTCGGCATAACTCCGGTGACGTCGGTTTGATGGCACCGGTCACTTTTGGCTTTTTTCTTTGTCATGATGGCTGTGTCCTCCCCACTGGCTTTGACAAATTTATGTACTCAATTCTTGTCCGTTGATGCCTCCGGCATGGCTGTCGATAAATTCTTCAAAATAGTATGTGCCTCAAGCAGTGCAGGCGCACCTCCAGCGGCCTGATCCAGTGCTGACTGAACAGCCTTGCCCACCTCATCCAGGTAACCTGAGGAAGATTGGAGTCCGGCCATTTCTTTGACTACGATCAGAAGCGGGCCGTAGTGACCCAGCTCAAGCGCCAGCAGTGCGGCGTCTTTGAAATGTTCGATCCCGTCGCGGTCTTGGCCATGTGCCAGCGCCAGCTTGCCCCGCAGGCAAGTTAGGCCAACGATCCAGAACTTCTCACCGCTGTTCTGAGCGAACTGGTCGGCCTGATGAAAAAGGTCTTCGGCCAGCTCAAGCCGCTCATGTGAAATGGCGGCATCTGCGTACAGATACAGAAAAAAGCTCAGCCCCAACCGACAACCGGTGTCGCGCCATTCCCGCAGGCCCAGTTCAATATCGTCCAGCGATTTCTCGCCATCTGTGTTGCGACGTGCCCATCCGTTCATGACCCGCGCCCAACCGCGCCAGAATTGAAATGAGTACTCTTCTGAAAGTGCGATCAACGTCGCCGAACTGTCCTTTACTGACCCTTCGTCCCCGCGGAACAAAGAAATCCATCCCAGGAATGCATGGGCAAAGGATTGGCTGAACGGGTGGGAGGTCTCTTCGGCATGCACAAGCGCGGCGTTGATGGCCTCAAGCGCGGTGGCCTCATCCCCGGACAGCCAGCTCGACAAGGCTCGATAACCCTGTAGGGCGACCGAAAGATCCACGACGTCATAGTCCAGACCAACAAATCGGTGCTCGATCGATAGGTCGACCTCAATCCCCGCATCCAGATGTCTCAAGGCATCCACCGGGTGGCCCAGATACGTCTGTAACGCCCCGTGCGATCGTTCGGCAGAGACCAGAACCAATGGGCTGTCCAAATCCTGACACAGGGAAACCAGCCGGTCCGCGTTCTGTTTCGAAATGGCGTATTCCCCACCCAGCATCGTTGACCGGAACTGGCCATACACAACCTTGAACAGCCGTTCCGTTTCACCGTATTCGCGGCACAAAGCCTGCGCGCGGGAATAAGCGGACAGAACCGACTTGTGCGCATAGCCCCGAACAAAGGCCAGTGGCACGGCTATCATGATTTGCAGATCAATCTCACGCCGATCGCGCTCTTGCGAGGGAGGCATTTCCTGAAGGCATTCCAGCGCATGTTTCAGATGTGTGATGGCTTCGACATTGGCGGAATGATCCAGCGCCTGGCGCGCTGCCGTCATCAGCTTGCCTTCAGCGGCCGCATAATTGCCCGCACGCCAATAGTGGTGGCCCAGAATTTCCGGTTCGCGCGCGACGGTTTCCGTGTATTTTGCCTCAAGGACGTCCGCGATTTGTCCGTGCCATCTGGATGCAGTTGATCGCAACATAGACTGATATGCCGCATCCTGTACTAGCGCGTGCCGGAACCTGAACGCGTCTTCGCCACCGGGCTGTCCCACCGAAACGATCAACTCTGTTTCTAGCAGCTGATCCAGCGCGTTCGCGATGTCATCGTCGCTCCAGTCCAAAACCTCGGACAACAGGTCCCGCTCAAAGTTCCGCCCGATCGCGGCGGCGACCTGCACGATCTCACGACTGGCGGACAACCGGTCGAGCCGGGCCATGAGTGAATCCTGTAGTGTTTCAGGGATTGCCATGGACAATTCGGCCTGACTTTGGCCCCGGCTGGCCAGCAAGCCGGATTCCATCGCCATCTTGGTCAGTTCTTCGACAAACAGGGGTACGCCGTCGGTTCGCTCGGCCAACTGGCTCAGAACCTCTTCGGATGGCCGGACACCGGAAATGCTTTCCACCAGCTTATAGATGTCGCGACGCACGAGGCGGTTCAGCTCCAGGCTAGTGACATGAGACTGGTTCCGCCAGGGCGACTGAAACTCGGTACGGGCTGTCATCAGTACCAGACACCGCCGGTTCGATAACTGTTCTACCCAGGTATTAACAAACTCCAGCGTCGAGGCGTCAAACCAATGAACATCATCAAGCAACAGCAGCAATGGCCTGTTTTGTTCCAGCCCCGCGCAAAGTTGCAGCAGGGATTCGATTAACGCCCCTTTTTCGCGCTCGGGCGCCATCGGCTCGACCAGGGACGTGCTGTCCTCCAGACCCATCAAACGCAGAATTGGGGCGGCGTAGGATTCAGTGTCTAAGCCCAGTTCGGTCAGAAAACCGACAATCTTTTCTCTGCTATCGTCTGGTGCCGCGTTGGGTGACATTCCTGTCAGCGTGGTCAGCGCATTCTTGATTGGGAAAAAGGCGCTGCTTTGATGCAGAGGCGACCCGAAAAGAATGAACTGGGTCGAATCTTCACTCGATAGCCCATCCTTAAGTCCGAACGCGATCTTGGATTTTCCTACTCCGGCGTCGCCAGTCAGCAGCAGAACCTGCCCCTCACCATCCAGCGCGCCTTCCCATCTTGACTGGACCAACGCGATTTCAGCGGTCCGTCCGATTGTCGGCGTCGTGTCATGGGAAAAATCCTTGCGGGCAGACTCGAACCCCGAAACCTTTCTTTGCACCCGATACAGCTCCATCGGCGTGCTCACCCCGGCAAGGGGCGGGCTGCCGATCGATGTGAAATCCAGACGCTCACCGATCAACCGGCGTGTGACCTCGGAAACCACCACCTCGCCCACATCGGCGGCGGATTGAATACGGGCTGCCACGTTTGGAGTATCTCCGAACAGCCACACTTTTTCGTTCGTCGACGAGCTTGCGGCCGTTCCAACAACAACCGGCCCGGTGTGGATTCCAATGCGCACATTTGTGGAAACCGTCTGGCGCGAGAACCCAACGTCCATGTCACGCGCCGTACCGGCAATCTCGAGCGCACAAAGCGCCGCAGAATAGTGGCTTACTTCTTGCGCGGTCGGATAGCCAAAGATCGCAACCACACCATCACCGGCATAGTTCGCAACTTCACCGCCATATTTGACGACCGTCCGACCAACCAGATCACGGTATCGGGTTATGAGTTCTCGATAATCTTCGGGGTCGAATTTTTCGGAAAGGGCGGTAGAGCCGACCAGGTCGCAAAAAACAACAGTCAACTGGCGGCGTTCAGCGACGTTTTCGTGTGGTTGTTTTGGTGGTGTTTGTTCTTGGGGGTCTGGTTGGTCAGTCTGGACCGGTTCCCTGACCGAACTGGACAACGGTGTTCCACAAGCCGTGCAAAATCGCGCGTTTTCCACAGCGACCGCGCCACATGCCCCACACGCCAAGGGCAGCGCACTTCCGCAGCTGTGGCAGAAATTCGACCCGGCCGGACTGGCCGCCCCACATCCCTGGCAATTGACGTTCGGACTTACCAATCTGGTCGCCCCTGTTTGCAAAAAGAACCCGTCAATGGTGAAACAAAAGACATAGTTCACAACCTTTCGTAGCATATTATCGACCATGCGTCGTCAACCAATTCCGAAAGGCGTTTTAGGCATCTCAACGGAGTGTTCCGGGTAGATTGCCCTGACACCCAACTGGTCAACTTAGACCTGGTCAGACCCGGCTTCTGGCCGCAGGAAACCCTGAATTCGATCGACGTTTTCAACCAGCACAAATGGGGTGTCGCTGCCTGGCGTCGGTTGGAAAAGATGGCCTTTTTCTTTCAGGAACGTCGAAAAAACCGGGCCGCTCAAATGATAAAGGAATGCTTCTTTGTCTTTGTACATCTCTACGAACACAATCGTTCCATCACTGCAAGGCGGGGCAGAGCCTGCGGCACCGGTATGGATCAGGTACCCTAAAGTGTTGGGCTCATTTTCTTCGACATCCTTGGCCAATTGCTTCAGCGCAGCAATGCCTTCTGACTGGAGGTCCGGTTTCAGATACCAAGTTGCGATTGTGCTATACATCTCTACATCCCCTTTCGAGACGCGGCCCGGACGGTCAGTTCGTACCCGGCGGTTGCGCAGACAATTAACAGAGACGGCCGGTATCCAAGATTAACTTTTTGCTTCTGGCCAAGCGCGGTTTTGCTGCAATTATCTTCGTCGACTGAGCACACACTATCGATTCTGCGGAATGTTAAAAATGAACCAGATCACAGTAAACCTGATTGGTGCAGGGGCAGTAGGGCAGACGTTTCTGGCCTTGTTGGCTGACTTAGAGGGTTGTGAGATACAGGATGTTCTGAGCGCGCGTTACACGTCGGCGCAACGTGTCGTTCAACAGGTCGGTGCAGGTCGGGCAGTGCAAGAGCTGTCCGATTTGCGAGAAGCTGATCTGTGGATCATCGCGGTGCCGGACACGCAGATTTCATCTGTTGCATCTACACTTGCAGAATCCGGTTCAGGGGTAAACTCGACCGAACTGCACCCAATTGCCTTTCATTGCAGTGGGTTTTTCCCGGCAGAAGAAATGTCACCGCTGCGCAAGTTGAACTGGAATCTGGCAAGCGTTCACCCGGTCTTGTCCTTCGCGGATCCAGAAAAGGCCAAAAACCAGTTTTGCGGTACGCTCTGTGGATTGGAGGGTGATGCAGACGCGATCACGTTCCTTCGACCGTTATTAGAACGCTTGGGGGCAGAGTGTTTTTCGATCCGTTCCGAAAGGAAAAGCCTTTATCACGCAGCGGCTGTAATCTCGAACAACTTTAGCGTGGTCTTGCAGGCCATCGCACGCGAAGCGTGGTCCGAGGCGGGTGTTACAGATGACATGATTCCTCAACTGAACGCCAAGTTGCTGGAAAGCACCGTCGAAAACGTCAAAGCATTGGGGCCGCAGCAGGCACTGACAGGCCCGGCAGCCAGGGGGGACGAAAAAGTCGTCATCTCTCAGGGCGATGACGTTGCGAACTGGCATCCCGAGGCGGGTGAAGTCTATCGCGTCTTGAGTGATCTGGCGCGGTCCCTCAAAAAGGGCGGTTCGACCAAACCAGGCTAGTGCGCGATTGACCACAGTTCGAGAGGGGCGGGTTTGTTTGGCAATTTATTTATTGTCATCATTGACAATAAAGGCATCAGCATTAATTGTCATCTGTGACAATAAATGAGATACACATGCCCAGACCATCACTTAAAGACAAAAGATCCCATGAGATTCTCGACGCCTACCTGAGCTGCGTCGCACGGTTCGGGCTAGAGGGCGCAACTCAGGCCCGGATTGCTGACGAAGCCGGTGTCAAACGTCCGTTGCTGCGCCATTACCTTGGGAACAAGGACGAGATGATAACGGCCTTGGCCGCGTTTGTGGTTTTGGGCTTTGACTCGTCGCTGGACGGGTTGCGTCACGCTCTGCCGGACTCTGCGACGCCTTCGGATCTGGTGGATGCGTTGTTTGCAGAAGACAGCGGAACCGATCCGAGGCTGATGCTGGCTTATCAGGCATTGGTTACTGCCGTGCCGGATCGCCCTGACTTGCGGCAGGACCTGATGGACAGCCTCACAGATTTCTTCAATGTGGTCGAAGTCATCCTGCGCCGTGCGGCCCCATCTGAATCAGATGCAAACATTCGCGCCGTGACACAGGGCATTTCAGCGATCTTTGTCAGTATGGATGCCTTGTCCCCACTGGAACCACCCGCAATCTGGCGGGCAGAGTTGAAACTGGCGGCTTCGTTGCTGGCTTCCGTTCTGGAGGCCAAACAATGAGCCCGACCAGAACTGCGAATTACATCGCCTTGCCAGTACTGCTGGTCGCCACGGTGTTGGGTATCTACTGGATCTGGGGGCTGTTGTTTGTTTGGTGGATTGTTCCGACGATCATGAACGGACAAGCCTTTCTGGTGTTCGAAATCAACCGCGACGAAGACCCGTTTCTGTTCTGGGCTATCGTTGCGCTCTGGGCACTGCTCGGAGTGACGATGATCGCCGCCAGCCTGTTTCCCCAATACGCCCATCTTCTTGCCTGAGGTATTCTGATGACCAAAATGTATCACCATCTGCCGGTCGAGGCTTACACATCGCAAGACTGGTTCGACCGGGAACAGAGCCTGATCTTTTCACGCACCTGGCGCTTTGCCGGGCTAATCGAGGACATTCCGGGGCCAGGTCACTTTCTGTCGGTGCAGGCGGGGCTGAACAACCTGTTCATCGTTATGGGGCGCGACCATCGTCTGCGGGCATTTCACAATATCTGCCGTCACCGTGGCACACAGTTGATCCGTGCGGTTGGTAAAACTCAGAAGGCGCTGACTTGCCCGTATCACGACTGGACCTATGATCTGGAAGGCAACCAGATGTCGGTCCCCGATGAGACGTCCGAATTTCCCAGTGGTGTCGACAAGTCTTGCCTCGGACTCAAGCCGGCCAGCGTGGATGTCTGGCGCGGCATGTTGTTTGTGCATCCCGATCCAAATGCACCGACGCTGGCCGAATGGTTCGGAGAGGTCGACCCGCTGCTTGGCCCCCACAAGCCCGAGGAGCTGGTCGAATACACCGACGCGCGGAATTCCTATGAGATCAAGGCAAACTGGAAGATTGTCGTTGAAAACTACATTGACGTCTATCATCTGAGCCACCTGCATTCGAACACGCTGCATATGTATGACCACACCAAGGCCGAGTATGGCTGGAAAGGGCCGCACTATCATTTTTGGGAACCCCCGGCTGCCGAATATGCAAAGAACTTGGAAGCCAACTTGCCGACGCCGCGTGTGATCCCTGAGCCTCATGTGGGGGCGTGGGTTCCGATGCTATTCCCCGGAATTGGCATTGGCGCAGGGGAGGACAGTTGGAACATATTTGTCATCACGCCGCTTGCCCCAGATCTGACCCGGGTGGAAAACCGCACCAAGCTGGCCAATGTATCGGACTGGGCGTTCCAGAAACAGCAGTGGAAAAGCTGGAATTTCTGGAAGAACTTCGGCGGGCCTAAATACCAAGGTGAGGATGCTGCCGGAGATGACGATCCGATGGCCTCCGGCGATTTCACGACCGAGGATATCTTTGCCTGCGAGCAACAGCAGAAGTCCCTGAAAAGCCCTTATTTTGAAATCGGGCCCGCCGGGGTGGGCGAAAGCCCGGTGACGCAGCACCAGAAAACAGTGCTTGGATACATGCAAGGCACCGGAGATTGATAATGAAACCAATTCACGCAACTCTGATCGGTATCACACTGGCCTCGGCCCTAGTGCTGACGGCGCAAGCTGCTTCGCCCGAGGATGTCGTCACCCGAGTCTTGCAGGCGCAGGACGAACACAGCCTTTCGGCGACCTGGGACAATTGGCACCCCGATGCAGAACATAAGGTCATCATAAAATACGGACTGGGGCAAAAGGACGATGTGTTCTCATACAAGGTCGCTGATGCCACCGATTTAGATGATCCCGAGATTGCAAAGGCGTTGGAGGGATATCAGGAAACGGGCCGCACTGCGCCCAAGATTTCTTCAACAAACATGGATGGCGCGCCGCATGTGACCGCCGTGACCCGTGTCGAGTATGATTGGCAGGGGTACACAGGCAGCATGCTGCAAACGGACGATTTTGTCTTTGAAACCTATCTTGGCGGACCAGTGATCCGCTCGATGACGACGACCTACGATTATCGGTGACAGAGCCTATGAAACGCGACTTTTACACTCTGGCGGTGGCGGGCATCCGCAAGGAAATTGGCGGTGAAGCCACCAGCGTCACCTTTGGTGTTCCGTCCGAGCTGGCGAATGTGTTTCGATGGGAGGCCGGACAACACCTGACTGTCCGGTTCCGGATTAATGGTGAGGAATACCGGCGCAGCTATACGATCTCGAACCCACCCGGCGCGCCCCTGCGCATCACGGTTAAACGGGTGAACGACGGTTTGGTGTCCAACCACATTGGCGATACGCTCTCGCCCGATGATCAGGTTGAGGTCATGCCGCCGTTCGGGCATTTCATCCTGCAACCCGGGGCCCTTAAACGCCGCACCCATTATTTTTTCGCGGCAGGCAGCGGAATTACTCCTGTCTACGCGATGATCAATGCCGTTCTGGATCACGAGCCGCATTCAACCGCGCATCTGATCTATGCCAACAGAAATGCCAACAGCATTATTTTCGGGGAAGAGATTGAACAATTACAGGCGCAGCACCCGCAGCGGCTGACGGTGCGACACATCCTGTCGCGACCTTCTATGCTAAACTGGTTCTCGCCCTGGCGCACCGGGCGGCTGGATGCGACTGCCATTCAGGCCGCCATATCCGAGACACCCCCTGTGGCGCAGGACACTCAGTTCTGGATATGCGGGCCCGGCCGCATGAATGCGGATGTTCGGGCCGCGTTGCAAAATCTGGATGTCCCCGACGATCGAATTCATAGCGAGAGCTTTGGAGGCAATACTGACAGCGACCTGAGTGTGCGGGGTGTTGCCGCAACTGTCCGGATTGAGCTGAACGGTGAAATCACCAAAGTTTCCGTTGCTGCCGGTCAAACAATACTGGAAGCAGCCCGATCAGCCGGATTGAATCCGCCATTCAGCTGTCAGTCTGGCGTTTGTGGCGCATGTGTCGCCCACCTGACGGAGGGGGGCGTCCATATGCGGAACTGCGTAGCACTTGACAACGACGACGTTTCAAAGGGGTTCATCCTGTGTTGTCAAAGCGTGGCAACGCAAGAAAAGTTGGCTTTGAGTTTTGAGGGCTGAATATGGTTTATACATTGCGCAAAAAGGGCTCGGCTAAATGTTCAATTGCTTTCTGGTGGTTTGTAAACGGGCCTCAAGGATCGGTGCTTTTTGCGCTCTTGCGACTAAAATACCATTATCAATTGCTTTTGCGGCTCCGTCCAAGTCTTTCAAAGCGGCCTTGATTTCACCTTCAATCCTATAAAGTTCGGCCTCAGCCCAGTGCTCTCCGGTCTCAACCTGTTCGCGAAAAGCGAGGCTGATGACATCCTGCGCTGCGCGCGGATCGCCGGTGCGCAGAATGGTTTTTGCCTGTTCGGACAGATATAGCGTAAACCATAGCCTGCACCCCTTATTCCGGTAATGTTCCAGGGCTGCGTCCAGTGCAGCCACGGCACCGGGTTCGTCGGACATGCAGGCGAAAATTGCGTCGTGTATCATGACAAAATCCTGCCAAAGGGTCATTTCGTGATCTTGTGCGACGGCGCGCATTTCGTCATTCAGACTGCGTGCACGATTAATATCTCCAGCCCAAATCGACAGGGTAGCGACGTGTAACATGGCATAGCAAAGAGTATTCGCATGCCCGAGCTCGCGTGCCCGCTCAATCGCTTTTTCTGCGACATTCCACGCTTCGTCCTCGTCACCGGTCAACCATTGCGCCAGCAACATATAACACCAGATCTGCACCCCCGGGTCCTGTGCGAATTTTGTAGAGAAGTCTGTCAGCTCTGCGGTCTGGTACAGCTCATACGCTGTTCTAAGGTCGGTCAGGGCGTCAGACGGCCGACCCATTGCAATCAATGTTGCAGCCCGCATGCGATGCGAGATTAAAAGGGGAATGGGTCCGGGTGCATCGGCCATATCCTGCAATAGCCGGGTCACGAGTTCATACGCCCGGTGCATGTCATTTCCGATATAGGGCCCGATCCAGGTGCCGTAGTAGATGGCGATCTTCAATTCGGGATCTGAAGTTGCTTCGACACGGTCGAGCGCCTGAGAGAATGTTTCACTTGCTTCGCGCGAAGCATAGCCATCCTTGGCGATGTGCACTTGCGCAAGCTGCACCAGCAATGCCAGCTCGGTTTCCCTCCATTCGGAATTGTCGAGCAGGAGAGTCACCATCTTTAATGCGGTTCTCAGATGATTGGTCGCCTCGACATAGGCGGGACGCGCCTCTGCGTTTTTGGCAGCCTCGCGCCATAACAAAACGGCTTTCTCGGTCAATCCGGCCTGGGTCGCGTGATGTGCCACAAGCTCGGGCGGTACGTTCGGGTCATCCTCGAACAACGTCGTCAGGCGATGGTGAATTTCGGTTCTACGACGCTTGAGCAGGCTGTCATAGGCGACATCCCGAACGAGGGCATGTTTGAAAACGTATGAGACATCCGGTGGCGCGCCGCGCCGAAACACAAGTTCGCTTCGCGCCAGTTGTTCCAATGCATGATCGAGCGTCTGGTCATCGACCCGCGCTATCTTTGCCAGCGCAGGCCGACGGAACTCACGACCGATACAGGCCGCGATCTGGGCGATTTCCTTGACGGGTTGCAGCCTGTCGATGCGGGCCATTAGCGAGTCATGCAAGGTCGCGGGAATGCTCACCCGGCTGAGCGGGCCGGCAAGTTCAAAGCTGGTTTCAGTTTCCACCAAGTCGCGGGATTCGACTATCGTCTTTGTAAGCTCTTCAATGAACAGAGGGATACCGTCCGTTCGGTTGATTATCTCGGTGACAAGTTCATCCGGCAACTGTTTGCCGCCAGTGATTTTTGCCAGAATGTCGGCGGTTTGATTCGATCCCAATCGGTTCAACGCCAGCCTGGAAACGATTGGGTGGCCCCTGAACCCATATGCAAATGAAGGCCGTGCCGTAATAAGCATCATGACCCGCGCATCTGCGATCTGGTTCAGGCAGGCCTCGATCATTGCAAGCGTAGACGCGTCGCTCCAATGGGCGTCTTCGACCACGACAATAACCGGTTTCTCCTCTGACAGGGCACGCACTTCGGCAGACGTTTCCTGCATAATGCGAACTCTGAGCTGTTGGGGGGTCA
This sequence comes from Ruegeria sp. BC1, assembly GCF_056539305.1. Lineage (NCBI taxonomy): Bacteria > Pseudomonadati > Pseudomonadota > Alphaproteobacteria > Rhodobacterales > Roseobacteraceae > Ruegeria > Ruegeria sp. BC1. The sequence goes on along the minus strand of NZ_JBQFUT010000003.1, from coordinate 4,245 downwards.
ATCCAGGTATGTCACCTGGTTCGTGTGTTGAAACCTGTAAAAGCTCAGCGATAATTTGTGGGTCAGCGGCGCGTAGCTGGCGGCGTAGTTTCTCAAGTTTTTGATCCGCAGTGTCCGTTTCCAAAAAATCCATCGCGTGTGATAGTTGCCGGATAACCGGGTGAAAGCTTGAGTCCGTGTGGTAGGGTGAACAGTGATAGCTGATCCGGTAGTGATCCTGCTGTCTGATCTCGTCCGTAAAAGCCCGTGTCAGCCTGGACTTTCCTATGCCCGCTTCGCCTGTCAAAACAACGACCTGCCCTTCACCCGACAGGGTGCGCTGCCAGCGTTCCATGATTAACCCCAGTTCGTGACTGCGTCCGATCATAGGTGACATCGGGGCGGAGTCCTGCTCTTCAAACCGGCTTTCAAGACTGCGCTTGGACACAATACGCCACGCGGGAACCGGGTCGCTAAACCCTTTGACGTTCAGCATTCCCATCGTCTCAAACTCAAACGCCTGTAGAACGAGCTGTTTTGTGGTCTCGGATACGATGACCTGGCCGGGATCGGCCGCATTTTGCAGGCGTGCCGCTAGGTTTGGAGTATCGCCTACAACGCTCTCTTCCTGAGCGCTACCTTCCCCGATGAGATCACCGACAACGACCATTCCCGTGGCCGCCCCGGTCCGTGCAGCCAGCGGTCGTCCGTCCGGTGCACGCATTGTCGCCACAGTGCGGGTGATTTCCAACGCCGATCGCGCCGCGCGAATGGCATCGTCCTCATGCGCTTCTGGCCAACCGAAGTAACACAGCACGCCGTCGCCCATATATTTGGCGATGTGCCCTTTGTAGCGTGTGACGATACCGGCGACGGTGTTCTGATATGCTTTGATAAGATCACCCATGTCTTCGGGGTCCAGCTGGGAAGACAGAGCCGTCGAGTCCGCGAGGTCAACAAATAAGGTCGTCAGATGCCGACGTTCAGCCGTGCGTACGCCATCCACCTGGTTTTGGGGGCTATCGTCCTCATGAGTTTGGATCGCGGCGCGCAATCTTTTCCGCGCGCCCAGAGAAAGCCCCATTTCCCGCATGTCCTCATCCGTCAGGTCAAACAGAACATCCAGATCAATTTCGTTTTCGGCCAGGCTTTCTTCGAGCTGGCCAAGGTTCTTTTGTAATAACCATTCACGCAGATTGGGCATGTCTCTTTTGAAACCCCTAATACTGACTACGGTTTATCGTGGGTGCACCCACTGTCACTGTAGGGTTATACTAGTCAACCGAAGTGGAACCCCACGGTACCGAAGGTAAACTCCCAGACATCGCGCTGCACGGGCATCTGTAAAAAACTTAAAAGTTGATCCAAACGTATACTGTGACGTTGAAACCCGGCAAGTCTGAGTGCGTTGCTGCAGTCGATGCGTGCCACAGAAATTGTTTTTGCGTTCTAAGGTTTGCCGCCGGAACCAAAAAGATGATCCAGAACATCCCCGCCCTGGTCGATGCGCTGGCAACAAGGTGGGCGTTTGGAACACAGGATGCAGGTTCGTATGCCACAGTCTTTGGATGCAACGGGTCCCCGCAATTGGATCGAAGTGGCAGGCGCGGACAACCCTGCGCGCGAAAGGCTGGTTTCCAGTGCCATAAAAGGCATGGTCACTGCGGACGTCGAAGAAAGTCCGAACCGACAGGGGATCAGAACACGAACCCGTAAGGCAGATCATTTCAGCGGAAACATTTTTTTAACTTTTAGGATTGGCGGACGGCATTCGCATTTCCCTGCGCCACTACTGTACCGAATGGGAATTGGTGAAATTGCTCGCAGCAGTAATAGAATTAGGGGCCGACCGCACCTCTGCTCAGCCGCCGTCCTGCGGGGGTAGTCTGTCACGCACCAGTGCTGACCAAAACTTCGCACCGATGGGCAGAAGCGCGTCGTTGAAATCGTAATCATTCGAATGCAACGGTTGCCCATGAGAACCGGTTTCGCCGTTCCCCAGCAAAATGAAACAGCCTGGCACTGCAGCACTGAAATGAGCAAAATCCTCGGAAAAACTCATCGGCTGCCGATCCGGGATTGTGTCCAACCCTATCGCCGAGGCTGCTCGGATCACGGCATCGGTCGGGATGGTGGAGTTGATGGTTTCGATGAACTCGGTCTTGAATGTGACCTCTGCCGTCGCACCATGCGCATTTGCGATGCCTGCCGCGATCTGGCGCATATAAACCGCGATACTGTCTCGATCTTCGGGGCTGCGCGCGCGAACGTCGCCCTTTAAAATCGCCTTGCCCGGTAAAACGTTGCGCTGACCATCTGTCGTAAATTCGGTAACCGAAACCACAGCACCCGCACCGGGTGCAAGCTTGCGGGCTACGATGGTTTGCAGGGCCTGCACAACTTCGGCACCAATTGTGATGGCGTCGCGACCGGCCTGAGGCATCGATGCGTGCCCGCCCTGACCGGTGATCGCGATTTCAAACAGGCTCTCGGACGAGCAGATCAGCCCGTCGCGCGTGGATATCTGCCCCACCGGCGCGCCCGGCAGGTTGTGGATGGCGTAAACCTCTTCCATCGGAAAGCGGTCCAGCAAACCCTCGTCCATCATTGCCTGTGCGCCTAGGCCGACCTCTTCGTTGGGTTGAAAGATGAACACAACGGTGCCGCTGAATTTGGGGTCAGCGGACAACGCGCGGGCTGCGCCCAAAAGCATTGTCATGTGCCCATCGTGACCGCAGGCATGCATGACGCCAGCGTTCTGAGACACGTAACCGTGAGTGCTGGCCTCAGAAATAGGCAACGCGTCCATGTCGGCACGCAAGCCGATCGCGCGGTTGCCACGGCCTGCATTGAGGACGCCTACAACCCCGATGCCTTCGTGAACTTCAAGACCATAGCTGCGCAACTCCTCCGCTACTCTGGCTTTGGTCTGCTCCTCCTGAAACCCCAATTCTGGAAATTGATGAAAAGTCTGTCTCAAGCTCTTCAGCTCTTCAAAGTCAATTTCCATCCGTGCCTCCTTTATTCCCTTCCGGCACACCGCTTTTCGATGCTCTGAAGTTCTCTAACCGAGTGATAAGGCAGGGAGTGATGCGGGGCCAAGTGATCTTTGTCATCGACCGGCGACTTTTGCTGCGGGGTTAATTTTCGCCCCGCAGCCATTTTTTGATTTAAGTCACTTAGGCCGCTGCAATCTGGCCGGCTTTTTCAACCAGAACCTCGGCCTGACGGATCGAGGCAAAGTCGATCAACCGCCCGTCCAGAGAGACTGCGCCTTTGCCGGCGGCCTCGGCCTCGGCCATGGCGACAAGAATGCGCTGCGCCTTGGTGACTTCGGCGTCTGATGGCGACATCACCTCATTGGCCAGTGCAATCTGGCTTGGGTGGATGGCCCATTTGCCTTCACACCCCAGAACAGCGGCGCGTTTGGCGGCGGCTTTGTAGCCGTCGGGATCCTGAAAATCGCCAAAAGGTCCGTCGATCGGGCGCAGGCCATTGGCGCGGGCTGCAACCACCATACGCGCCAGCGCATAATGCCACATATCACCCCAATGGGTCAGGCGGCCGCCGTCCGCATCTGCGTCAGTCAAAACCGAATAGTCCGGGTTTACACCGCCGATGATCGTGGTGCGTGCGCGGGTCGAGGCCGCGTAGTCGGCCACACCGAAATGCAGGCTTTCATTGCGCTTCGACGCTGCTGCAATGTCGCTGACATTCTGCATACCCAGCGCCGTTTCGATGATGTGTTCGAACCCGATCCGTTTTTTATAGCCTTTGGCGTCCTCGATTTGTGTCACCAGCATATCGACAGCGTAAACGTCAGCGGCGGTTCCGACTTTGGGTACCATGATCAGGTCCAGCCGTTCGCCAGCCTGTTCGACCACATCCACCACGTCACGATACATGTAGTGGGTGTCCAGCCCGTTGATCCGCACCGACATGGTTTTGTTACCCCAGTCGATATCGTTCAGCGCCTGTATGATATTCTTGCGGGCCTGTTCCTTTTCGTCCGGCGCTACGGCGTCTTCCAGATCGAGGAAGATGACGTCCACATCCGATTTTGCGGCTTTTTCGAACATATCGGGTTGGCTGCCGGGCACGGCCAACTCACTGCGGTTCAGGCGGGCGGGGGCTTGGTCGATGGAATGAAAGCTCATGGGTTTGTGTCCTTCGTCTTACAGGTTCGGATAGATTGGGAATTTGGCGCATAGGTCGGCGACTTCGGCTTTGACCTTGGCTTCGACTGCTCCGTTTCCGTCTTCGCCA